>NZ_CAJXKQ010000036.1 GCF_913055835.1 uncultured Marinobacter sp.
TTAGTCCTGGTAGGTCGGATTAGGCGAAGCCGTAATCCGACAATAGGTCAGGCAATCCGGTTAGCCTTGGTAGGTCGGATTAGGCAAAGCCGTAATCCGACAATAGGTCAGGCAAGCCGGTTAGCCTTGGTAGATCGGATTAGGCGAAGCCGTAATCCGACAAAAAGGACGCAATCAGATGCAGCAGATCATTGTGGATATCAGCATCAGCCCTGATGAGTGGATCAAACTCTATCAGGGCGTTGCCAACGATGTTCACACCACGGCCCGGGACGGACGTTCTGTCCGCTTCCCGGCCCGTATCCTCTCCCGTTTCTATCTCCGCGATGGTATTCGCGGCAGTTTCCGCATCGTTTTCGACGATGCCGGCAAATTCTCCTCCATTGAGCGCCTTCAATAGAAGCTCACTTTCGATAAACAAAAACTTTCACAATTTTATTTTTAATTAATTGTATCGTGTCGTCTTCCCCGGGCTACAGTGAATCTGTTCTCGTCAGACAGGAGTATCCCTATGTCAGGAACGGCTTTACTCAGTCAAAGTGTGGCGTGGCGTGATCTGGTTGGAATCCTGGCGGATTACTCGAGCAATTTTGCCTGCTCGCAGTAGCCGCTTTAAGGCCTCCGGCGCCAGCGGGAATCCCTATAGGCATTCACTATTCAGGGTATAAGAAAATCTCAGAGCAGAGCATTTTTTCTGTCCTATAGTTAGTGATGCCTTGATCTCAAGAAGTGTCGTTTTGCCAAACCCAATGAGGAGAGAGAAATGACGGACAACAACAGCTCTGGTGGAAAGTGCCCTGTGATGCACGGTTCCAACACTCAGGAAAAGTCTGATGTGAAGGCTTGGTGGCCTGAGAACCTGAACCTGAATATTCTTCACCAGCACGACCGCAAAACCAATCCGATGGGCGACGATTTCGACTATCAGGAAGAGGTCAAGAAGCTCGACCACAAAGCGCTTGAAAAAGACCTGCACGCCCTGATGACCGACAGCCAGGACTGGTGGCCGGCTGACTGGGGTCACTACGGCGGCCTGATGATCCGTATGGCGTGGCACGCTGCGGGCACCTACCGTCTGGCCGATGGCCGCGGGGGCGGCGGCACCGGTAACCAGCGCTTTGCACCGCTGAATTCCTGGCCCGATAACGGCAACCTGGACAAGGCCCGTCGTCTGCTGTGGCCGATCAAGAAAAAGTACGGCAACAAGATTAGCTGGGCTGACCTGTTCATTCTGGCCGGTAACATTGCCTATGAATCCATGGGCTTCAAAACCTTCGGCTTCTCCTACGGCCGAGCCGACATTTGGCACCCGGAGGAAGACATTTACTGGGGTGCCGAGAAAGAGTGGCTGGCTCCGTCTGACACGCGTTACGAAAACGTGGAAAAGCCTGACACCATGGAAAATCCGCTGGCCGCCGTCCAGATGGGCCTTATTTACGTGAACCCGGAAGGTGTGAACGGCAATCCGGACCCTCTGAAAACCGGTGAGCAGGTACGTGAAACCTTCGCCCGAATGGCGATGAACGACGAAGAAACCGCTGCCCTGACCGCCGGTGGTCACACCGTTGGTAAGGCACACGGTAATGGCGATGCGGAAGCCCTCGGGCCCGAGCCGGAAGGTGCAGACGTTGAGAACCAGGGCTTTGGCTGGATCAACCCCAACATGGCTGGCAAGGCGACGAACGCGGTGACCTCCGGCATCGAAGGTGCCTGGACAACCAACCCGACCAAGTTCGACATGGGTTACTTTGACCTGCTGTTTGGTTACGAGTGGCAGCTGACCAAGAGCCCGGCGGGCGCCAACCAATGGGAGCCGATCGACATTAAAGAAGAGCACATGCCGGTTGACCCGACCGACATGACCACCCGTGTCAAGCCGATGATGACTGACGCTGACATGGCAATGAAGGTCGATCCGAAGTACCGCGCCATCTGCGAGAAGTTCATGGCAGATCCCGAGTACTTCAAGGACTGCTTCGCCCGCGCCTGGTTCAAGCTGACGCACCGCGACATGGGTCCGAAGGCTCGTTACATCGGCCCGGACGTACCGGCTGAAGATCTGATCTGGCAGGACCCGGTGCCGCAGGGTGAGACCAACTACATTGAGGAGGTGGTCAAAGAAAAAATTGCCGCAGCCGGCCTGAGCCTGAACGAAATGGTCTGCACCGCCTGGGACAGCGCACGCACGTACCGCGGCTCGGACATGCGTGGTGGTGCCAACGGTGCCCGGATCCGTCTGGCTCCCCAGAAAGACTGGGAAGGCAACGAGCCTGATCGTCTCGACAAGGTGCTGAAGGTCTACGAGCAGATCTCTGCCGACACAGGCGCCAGCATTGCGGACGTGATTGTGCTGGGTGGTAATCTGGGTATCGAGATGGCGGCGAAAGCTGCCGGTCACGAAGTTCACGTTCCTTTCCTGAAAGGCCGTGGTGATGCCACCGACGAGATGACCGATGCCGAATCCTTCGAACCGCTGGAGCCGCTGGCGGATGGCTTCCGCAACTGGCAGAAGAAGGACTACGTGGTCAAGCCGGAAGAAATGCTTCTGGACCGCGCCCAGCTTATGGGCCTGACCGCGCCGGAAATGACCGTTCTGCTGGGCGGCATGCGGGTGCTGGGCACCAACTACGGTGGCACCAAGCACGGTGTGTTCACAGATCGCGTTGGCCAGCTGACCAACGACTTCTTTGTGAACCTGACCGACATGGCCAACCGTTGGGAGCCAACTGGCAAGAACTCGTACAACATCGTGGATCGCAAGAGCGGCAACACCAAGTTCACTGCGACCCGGGTTGATCTCGTGTTCGGTTCCAACTCTATCCTGCGTGCCTACGCAGAGGTGTATGCGCAGGACGACAACGAAGAGAAGTTCGTGAAAGACTTCGTCGCAGCCTGGGCCAAGGTCATGAACAACGACCGCTTCGATGTGAAGAAGTAAACCAGCAGTAACCAGCCGGGCATTCCATTGCGGGATGCCCGGCTACCAACTTCCCGCCAAATTCCCTACAATCCGCTCCGTCTGATTTTTGATCAGCCGCAACCGTTATCCCTTTTGGTCAAAGCTCTGGAGCCTTCATGCGAATCATCCTTGCCCCGATGGAAGGGCTGGTCGACGCACCTATCCGTGAAACCCTTACCGGGGTTGGCGGTATTGACCGGTGCGTAACCGAATTCGTTCGGGTGACCCATGGCATGCTGCCTCCAAGAGTGTTCTACAAATACGCCCCCGAGCTACACAACCGGTCACTCACTCGAGTGGGTACCCCCGTTGCCGTTCAGCTGCTGGGTTCAGACCCTCATCAGATGGCACGCCATGGCGTGCGTGCCGCAGAACTCGGCGCCACCCAGGTGGACATCAACTTTGGTTGCCCGGCCAAGACCGTGAACAAGCACAAGGGCGGCTGCGTGTTGATGCGGGAACCGGAGCTGATGCACGAAATTGTGGCTGCTGTGCGCCAGGCTGTGCCTCGCGATGTACCCGTTACCGCCAAGATGCGGCTGGGTTACGATGACCGTTCCATGGGCGTGGCCTGTGCGCAGGCACTGGAAGCGGCAGGTGCGGAAGAGATTGTCATCCACGCCCGCAGCAAAGTGGATGGCTACAGACCGCCGGCCTACTGGGAGGAAATTGCCCGGGCAAGGGAAGCGGTAAAGACCCACATCATCGCCAATGGCGAGATCTGGACGGTTGCAGACTACTGGCGTTGCCGTGAAGTGTCCGGTTGTGACGATGTGATGATTGGCCGTGGCCTGATCGCACGGCCAGATCTTGCCCGCCAGATCAAGGCCAGCCAGCAGGGCGAAACCGTGGCTGATATGACCTGGCCAGAGGCCGTGGCGCTGGTCCACGAGTACGCGACAGTTCTACAGGGATGGCTTGAGGACCGTTACGTCACCGGTCGCATCAAGCAGTGGCTCAACTTCCTTCGCCAGGGCTTTGCGGAGGCTGAAATCCTCTGGCCCGAGGCCCGCAAGATCCGCCAGGTAGCACCCATGATGGCCTGTCTTGATCAGCAGGTACCGGTTTCAGATTCCCGCGCGGCCTGATCCCGATTTCCCTCTCGTTCGCTTCCCCCCGGCTACACTGGTACTAAAGGCTTTGTCGTTCGTATTACTGCCTATACCAACAAAAGACGAGAGGGAGGACGAACAACATGTTCAAACCAGGTTTGCGCAGCACATTGGCCTCTGCCGGCGTGTCTGCCTGTATGCTCCTTGGCGCCGCAATGCCGGCTGCCGCAGACGACCATGTGGTGAAAGTCACACCTTTAG
Source organism: uncultured Marinobacter sp. (assembly GCF_913055835.1). Classification (GTDB taxonomy): domain Bacteria; phylum Pseudomonadota; class Gammaproteobacteria; order Pseudomonadales; family Oleiphilaceae; genus Marinobacter. The sequence goes on from NZ_CAJXKQ010000036.1 coordinate 4,273, forward strand.
GTAGCCACGATGGTGAGTTCTGTGGCCGGGACCGGGCGCTGGTGTTTGAAGATCCGAATGGCACCCGGATTCTCTACGATGCCGGCAGGACCGTCGCCGGGCCCGACGATCCGCGCCTGGGCAAGATTGATATTGTTCTGGTTTCCCATATGCATGGGGATCACGTTGGGGACCAGCGTATCAGCAAGACGAATGAAGGCACCTGCGGATCCCCCGACACCGGCGTTTCAACGCTGCCGCAATCCAATACCGTCGATATTGCAGTGAAACACAACGCGAAGATCGTGACAGGCAGTGAAATGCCTGCCTTCTTTGCCGCCAAGCTCAAGGACGCTGGCGGTGATCCCGCCAACTCCATGCTGGTGCGTTTCGGAGGCGAACGTGAGGTTGGCGGAGTGGCCATCACTACGGTGCCTGCGGTCCACAGCAACGGCGTTTCGCCTTCATTCCTGACCGGCCCGCTGGCAGAGTACCTTGCTGCCGCCGGTGTTGGAGCCAGTGTCGGACCACCTACAGGCTACGTACTGAAGTTCTCCAATGGCCTGGTGGTTTACCTGTCTGGTGATACCGGCATTACCGCCGAGCAGCAGCTGGTTGTGAGAGATCACTATGGTGCGGGGCTTGTGGTGATGAACATCGGAGATACCTTCACCACCGGGCCTAAACAGGCTGCATACGTGATTAACGATCTGGTGCAACCGAAGGCGGTTATCGCCTCCCATGCCAACGAACCGGCTACCTCCGGTGGCAAGGTGCAGGAAGGCACGCGCACGGCGCTGTTCCGGGATTCAGTGAACGTGCCGGTTCATGTGCCCCTCAGTGGCCGTACCATGGCGTTCAACGGTATGGCCAGCTGCATCTCTGGCTGTAACTGAGGAGCAACTGCCGCCGGGCAATTGCCGATCAATCTTCCATTGCTGATCGGTAACTGCCCGAGCGTGCTGCACTGTTGAGCCGGGCGCGCTTGAGTATCGCCGCCTGGGCTTCAGGGCCATTGTCCAGGTTGCCGGCCCAGGCTTTCTGGGCGGGTTCCTGAAGGGCCCGACCATAGGAAAAGCTGAGCTCCCAGGGCTGAGGCCCCATGCTGTTCATGGCATTCAGGTTAATGGTTGCTTCTTCAGGAGTCTGGCCGCCCGAGAGGAAGAATATGCCGGGTACCGCTGCCGGTACCGCCCTGCGAAAGACATCAAGGGTTGCTGTTGCCACGTCTTCCGGCGACGCCTTCGGGTTTTCCTTGCCCGGCGTCACCATGCTGGGTTTCAGGATCATGTGTTCCAGTTCCACCTTATGACGGTAAAGGGCGTGGAAAACCTCGCGAATCACCGCTTCGCTGACTTCCGCGCAGCGTTCAATAGTGTGACTGCCGTCAATCAAAACTTCCGGCTCGACAATGGGCACGATGCCCAGGGATTGGCAGATTGCTGCATAGCGGGCGAGAACCTCGGCGTTCGCCTCAACCGCGTGCCGGGAGGGCAAGGTGTCCGAGATATGGAACACGTCCCGCCATTTGGCGAACCGCGCCCCCTGGTTCTTGTAGATTTCCAGGCGGTCTTCGAGACCATCCAGGCCAAAGGTGATCTCGTCGCCGGGGGCATTCACAAGCGGACCCTTGCCCTTGTCGACCTTGATGCCCGGCACGATGCCCTTGCTGGCCAGCAGCTTTGGCATGGGCACATTATCCAGGCTGTGCTGGCCGAGTGTCTCTTCAAACAGAATGACCCCACTGATGAATTCTCCCAATCCGGAAGCGGAGAAAATCAGGCTCCGATACTCCCGGCGCATGTCTTCGCTCGACTCCACGCCAACGGCCTTGAAGCGCTTGGCGATCGTGGGGTGGCTTTCGTCCGCCGCGAGAATTCCCTTGCCGGGCTGAACCAGTTCCCGGACAGTGGCGTTGAGTTCTTCCTGAATGGTCATAGTGAGCTCCTGGTTGATCCGTAAAATCTGAGTAGTCGTTCGGCCCGTCACCTTATTGTAGACGTTGAATCGCGCACAGGAATTTGATCTGGGCTAAGGCAGAAACCGGTGTCCTGATTTACGCTACAAAGCATAACAACAGGAAAAGGGAAGCCTGAATATGAAAACCGTTGTCAGTGTCAGCCTGGGATCTTCCGAATATGATTACGATCTGGAAACCTCGTTCCTCGATCAGACTTTCCGGATTATCCGAATCGGCACGGATGGCGATCTTTCCCGTGCCGAAGCGGTTCTGGAGTCGGTGCATACGCAGGCAGACGCCATCGGGTTGAGTATGGTCCACGATCACTATGAGGTGGGCCGGGAACAGCTTGAACACCCCGATACCGCTCGTCTGGAAGCCTGTGTACCGGACAAGCCCGTTACCACCGGTGCGGGCCTGCGTGCGATCCTTCAGGAATGGGCCGTCCGCCATACCCAATCCGAACTGGGGCATTTCTTCGACAATGCCCGTGTAATGTTCATGAACGGGCAGGCCGGTTATCGAATTGCCCGGTCCCTCTCGGAACATACCGAGAACCTTTTCTTTGCCGATCCTTATACGGATTTTGGTGTCCCCAGGCTGCTGACTTCCCTGAAACAGCTTGAAACCTATACCTCGCTGACCGCTCCGATCATGTTCAGGCCGGCGGCTGTGAAGGCGGTAGAAACCATTCTCCGTACACCGCTGTATCGTCTGGGCGAAAACCTCGTTAAAGGGTCTTTGCACAACGCCGTGGCCGACTCACATGTGATTGTGGGCGCCATCGGAGACCTGGAGCATTTCACGCAGAAAGAGCTGGATGGCAAGACCGTCATAACCTCACGGGTGACTGACTCGGCGCTCGACTGGATGCGGTCCCGCAAGGTTGCCATGGTGGTGGATTACAGCCCCTGGCTGGAGGGCCGGCCCGTGGGTGTGAACGTGATGGAGGCGATGATCAGTGCGGCGCTCTCCAGAACTCCGGATCAGTTGGGCCCCGATGACTATCTGGATGTTATCCAGAACCTCGGTATTGAACCACGTATCCTTTATCCGGATGGCTACCGTCGGGTGAACCGTTTTGCGTTCGTGATTCATCCCTTGTCACAGCAATATCTCACCAAAACACCGCCGCTGGACTATGTTGCCAATGTGTCGCCGCCGGTAGTGATGAACCTGGTTGAAAAGGCGGTGGCCTACACGCCACCTTTTATCTACTCGAAGGTATCCGGAATCCGCTCCCCCAATGGCGATGAGGTGGAGGGCTGGCTCATTACCGTTGGCGGCACCCCTCGGGAAATCATGGCCCACGGGCCGGAATTTACCTACGCCAGGCTGCTGCAGGCGGCAAAACTCGCCAAGAAGCTCGGGGCCCAGATCATGGGACTGGGCGCGTTCACCAAGGTTGTCGGGGACGCGGGGATTACGGTGGCCAAGCGCGCACCACTGCCGATCACAACTGGTAACAGCTATAGCGCTTCCGGTGCACTCTGGGCGGCTCACGATGCCATGAAAAAAATAGGGCGGGTAAGCATTGGCCCCAATGGCAAAGCGGCCGGCAAAGCCATGGTGGTAGGTGCTACAGGTGCGATCGGGTCGGTCTGTGCAAGATTGCTGGCCAAGGCCGTGGATGAGATTTACCTGGCGGCGCCGGAGCCGGCCAAACTGTTGGCGCTGAAGGAAAGCATCGAACAGGAAACGCCAGGGGCAATCGTGCATGTTGCCGGGTCAGCGGAACGGGATTTGGCACACATGGATATGATCGTAACCGCCACCTCCGGTGCCGGCAAACGCATCCTGGATATCATGAAAGTGAAGCCCGGCTGCGTGATCACGGACGTTGCCCGCCCATTGGATATTCCGGCGGAAGATGTGGCGAAACGCCCGGATGTGCTGGTGATCGAGTCCGGTGAAATCCAGCTACCGGGTGAAGTGCGCATGAAAGACATCGGTCTGCCCAAAGGCATTGCCTACGCCTGCCTGGCAGAAACCATCGTACTGGCTCTGGAAGCCCGCTTCGAGAACTTCACCCTGGGCCGGAACATCGAGTGGGAGAAGGTGCGGGAGATCTACAAGCTGGGCCTGAAGCACGGCATGAAACTGGCCGCCATTTCCGGGGTGAACGGTGTATTCACCGAGGAAGACTTCGAACGGGTTCGAGTCCTGGCGGCCAGTGCCGAAGAACCTCAGGCAGAGGGATCCAGCACACCGGCGTAGCGAACGCCGCTGAGCAGGGCCATCTCCCGATGCCAGGTGGACAGATCATCTATGTTCAGTTTGCTGAGGCTGTCATGGCCGCAGGCCCTTGCCATCACCTGCATCAGTGAGACCGAGGCCTCGAGGAAGTTCTGCAGCTGTTTGGCAGACTGGTCCACATTCAACCGCTGGCGCAGATCCTTGTTCTGGGTCGCGATGCCGGCGGGGCAGTTGTTGGTGTTGCAGATGCGGGCCGCAACGCAGCCAATGGATTGCATGGCACTGTTGGCAACGGCAATACCGTCGGCGCCCAGGGCCATGGCCTTCACGAAATCAATGGGTACCCGAAGACCGCCGGTTACGATCAATGTGACTCGTCCGCTGGCGCCACGATCATCCAGATAGCGTCTGGCGCGAGCCAGGGCCGGAATGGTGGGCACACTGATATGATCCCGGAAGATTTCCGGGGCAGCACCGGTGCCACCGCCACGGCCGTCCAGAATGATGTAGTCGGCGCCGGCATCCAGCGCGAACTGCACATCCCGCTCAATGTGATTGGCGCTGAGCTTGAATCCGACGGGAATACCGCCGGTAATTTCCCGGACGTGGCTGGCAAAGCGCTGGAAATCCTCGACCGAGCGCAGATCCTCGAACGTGGGCGGGGAATTGGCCGGTTCCCCTTCGGGAATGTTCCGAACTTCGGAGATCTTGCCGGTGTTCTTGTTGCCGGGCAGATGTCCTCCGGTGCCGGTCTTGGCGCCTTGGCCACCCTTGAAGTGGAATGCCTGGACTTTCTTCAGCAGCTCTTCCTTGTAGCCGAACTTGGCGCTGGCCAGCTCATAAAAATACCGTGAATTCTCCTGCTGCTCCTCAGGCAACATGCCGCCTTCGCCGGAGCAGATCCCGGTGCCTGCAAGCTCGGCCCCCCGAGCCAGGGCAATCTTCGCCTCCTCAGAAAGAGCGCCGAAACTCATGTCGGAAACGAACAGGGGCATACTGAGGGTGAGGGGCTTTCTGGCTTCAGGCCCGATCACCAGTTCGGTTGACACGTCAGCGTCATCGGCCAGCGGCTTGCTGGCCATCTGCGCTACCATCAGTTGCAGGTCGTCCCAATGGGGTAACGTGTGACGGGGTACGCCCATCGCAGTCGTCGGGCCATGGTGGCCCATATTGCTCAGCCCCTCACGCGCCAACTGGTGAATAAATTCTACGGTGGGTTCTTCTTTGGTGGACTTGGCTTTCGGTGCCGCATCGGATTCGTCGTCGCCATCATCATCGGAATCCGGCGCTTCCTTACCAACCTGATCATCGCTGAACTGCTGATGGGTACCATCGCAATAGGGAGCGCTGCCGGTCTGTTTGCACTGGCACAGCACCGCCTCTTCGTCTTTTTCTGCCTTGAATACCTTGGGCTTGAATCCCGTGTCCCCGTGGGAACCGTCACAGAAGGGCTGGTTGCTGGAACGGCCACAAACACAGAATGCGTATTCCTCGCCTTTCTTCAGGCTGACTTTCTTGGGCTTGTTATCCGCGATCACCGGATTGCTCATTGCAAAGCTCCTTGTTTGGCGTATGCCGGTCAATGTACGAAGGTGTACGGGCATTAAACGCAAATAGGCTACTTGTAATGGTCCAGTGTGGATCAGGAATGCCCGCGCCGCCAATGCGGCGGGGCTGAGTCAGGCCGCTACAATCAGGGCTACGATGTCTGCGGTCAGGCTGTCAGACCTGCCTTGGCGGCGCGCGCTGCGTGTAGTTTCCGGTAGCTTTCGATCAACCGCTGATGCTTTTCCAGGCCTTCCAGCTGCATGTTGGTTGGTTCCAGACCGTGGAAGCGAACGGAGCCATCCACCGAACCGACAACGCCTTCCATGGTTTTCTCGCCGAACATGCGGGTGAAGTTGGTGATGTAGTCTTCCAGTTCCATCTCATCGTCGAGGGTGACTTCAAGAACTGCATACATGGCGCGGTAGAACAACCCGCGTTCAACAGTGTTGTCGTTGAACTGCAGGAACATGTCCACGAACTCAAGCGCTTCTTCGTGCCACTGCAGCGCCAGGCAGATCAGGATCTTCAGCTCAAGAATGGTGAGCTGCCCCCAAACGGTATTCTCATCGAACTCCACGCCAATCAGGGTGATGATGGTCATGTAGTTGTCCAGCTGGCTGGCTTCCAGGCGTTCCACCAGGTCGGCCAGCTGCTCGTCGTCCAGTCGGTGCAGGTTTAGGATGTCTTCCCGGTAGTCCAGGGCCATGTTGGTGTTGTCCATGATCAGGTCTTCAACCGGGTACACCTCGGAATAGCCCGGCACCAGAATCCGGCAAACCGGCGCGCCCAGTTCCTCATAAACCGAGACATACACTTCCTTGCCCAGGTCCCGGAGGATACCAAACAGACATTCGGCTTCCTCGGCATTGGTGCCGGAGAAATCCCATTCAACGAAATCATAATCGGACTTGGCGCTGAAGAACCGCCAGGAAACAACACCCGTGGAGTCAATGAAGTGCTCCACGAAGTTGTTCGGCTCGGTCACGGCCAGGCTATTAAATGTCGGCGGTGGCACATCGTTGAGGCCTTCAAAGCTGCGACCCTGCAGCAGTTCGGTCAGGCTACGCTCCAGTGCCACTTCAAAGTTCGGGTGCGCGCCGAAGGAGGCAAATACTCCGCCGGTTCGCGGGTTCATCAGGGTAACGCACATCACCGGGAACTGGCCGCCGAGGGAGGCGTCTTTTACCAGGGTCGGGAAGCCCTGGGCTTCCAGGGCTTCAATGCCTTCCAGTATGTCCGGATACTTTTCCAGAACCTCCCGGGGCACGTCCGGGAGGGCAATTTCCTCTTCGATGATCTGTTTCTTGACCGCCCGCTCGAAAATCTCCGACAGACACTGAACCTGTGCTTCGTTGAGGGTGTTGCCGGCACTCATGCCGTTGCTGAGAAAGAGGTTCTCGATCAGGTTGGAGGGGAAGTACACCACCTCGCCGTCCGATTTGCGCACGTAGGGCAGGGAGACAATACCCCGATCAGACCTTCCCGAGTTGGTATCGATCAGGTTGGAACCACGCAGCTCGCTGTCCGGGTTGTAGATGGCCAGGCAGTGGTCATCCAGAATGCCTTCGGGTAGCTCGTCGTTGGGGCCCGGCTTGAACCACTTTTCGTTCGGGTAGTGGACGAACTCGCTGTTGGCGATTTCTTCACCGAAGAACTGATCGTTGTAGAAAAAGTTGCAGCTGAGCCGCTCGATGAATTCGCCCAGGGCAGAGCACAGGGCGCTTTCCTTGGTGGCCCCCTTGCCATTGGTGAAGCACATGGGGGAGGCCGCATCGCGAATGTGCAGGGACCACACGTGCGGCACGATGTTCCGCCAGGAGGCGATCTCGATCTTCATGCCGAGTTCTTCGAGGATGCCGGTCATGTTGGCGATGGTCTGCTCCAGGGGCAGGTCCTTGCCTTCGATAAAGGTCTGGCTGCCACCCTCCGGCTGAGTCATCAGCAGTGCCTGGGCGTCGGCATCCAGGTTCTCGACGGTTTCAATCTCGAAGGTGGGGCCGGTCTGGACCACTTTCTTCACGGTGCAGCGGTCGATGGAGCGCAGGATGCCCTGGCGGTCCTTCTCCGAAATGTCCTCGGGAAGTTCCACCGAAATCTTGAAGATCTGGTTGTAGCGGTTTTCCGGGTCCACGATGTTGTTCTGGGACAGGCGAATGTTCTCCGTGGGAATGTCCCGCGCCAGGCAGTAAACCCGCACGAAATAGGCGGCACACAGGGCAGAGGAGGCCAGGAAGTAATCGAACGGGCTGGGAGCCGAGCCGTCGCCCTTATAGCGGATAGGCTGGTCTGTTACGACGGTGAAATCGTCAAACTTGGCTTCAAGTCTGAGGTTCTCGAGAAAGTTGACGTTGATTTCCATTACAGAGTCCTGGATCGGAGAATTTGGCGCGTCATGGCTTCAATGGCGGCCATTATCCAGTTTTTGCCCGCGTTCGTCTTGGTCGGTCTTCTACGGATGAGCCAACGCCAGCTCGACCGCATGAGCGGCGTGTATTTCCGTGGTGTCGTAGAGCGGAACATCGGTATCGGCCTGGCTGATCAGCAAGCCAATCTCGGTACAACCCAGTATTACCGCCTGCGCACCGCGCCCGGAAAGCGACGAGACAATATCCATGTAGGCATGGCGCGAGTCAGACCTGATCTCGCCTCGGCAAAGCTCTTCGTAGATAACACGATGCACTTCATCCCGCTGAGGTTCATCCGGGGTGAGAACGTCGATACCGGCGGCTTCCAGTCGCTCCCTGTAGAACGCCTGCTCCATCGTAAACCGGGTGCCCAGAAGGCCGACGCGACTTACGCCATCTCTCTTGAGCACCTCTGCCGTTGCATCCGCGATGTGAAGCAACGGAATCTGAATGGCCTGTCCGATCTCCGGAGCGACCTTGTGCATGGTGTTGGTACCGATCACCAGGAAGTCCGCGCCGGCCTTCTGCACTGACAGCGCGGCCCCGGACAGGATGTCGGCAGTGGCCGGCCAGTCGCCTTTGTGCTGCAGTGCTTCAATCTCCGCGAAATCCACGCTGAAGAGCACCAGTTTGGCTGAATGCAGCCCGCCCAGACGGCTTTTGACGCCCTCGTTGATCAGCCGGTAATAGGTTTGCGTGGATTCCCAGCTCATGCCGCCCAGAAGACCAATGGTTTTCATGGTTAACCTCCGTATTATCCGCTTGCCATAACAATTGATAGCGCCACCGCGTAGACCGTCAGCATTAAAGCGCTTTCAAATCCGATCTTCCCGATTCCGTACCGTTGGCGTCGGACCATGCCCATCAGCAGTGTGGCCGTCATCAGAATGCTTACCAGACCCCAGGTCATCTGTATCGGGGTAATGTCGTGATAGATGGAACCGCCAGGGTAGCCCACGTCGGCTGAAGCGATCACCAGCATGTTAAAACAGTTGGTGCCGAATATATTGCTCACCGCCAGAGTCAGCGCGTTCCTGCGAATGGCGGCAATGGTGGTGACCAGCTCGGGCGAGGAGGTAGCTAGCGCGGTAAACAACCCGCCAATCAGAGTATCAGACAGGCCCGTTTCGTCGCTGATGACTTTGGCTCCTTCCATCAATATCCATCCGGCGACGCCCGTGATTGCCGCCAGAACAATAAAAGTGACCCAGGCCTGGGCAAGGCCTCCATGAAGATAATGGCCCGGCTTATCGGGAACGGTCTGGCGAGTCAGTCGGGGAAACCACATGGGTTTGCTGTCGGTTGTGCGAACCAGGTGCAGACCGAACAGATACGCCGCGGTAATCACGGGCGTGATTGGGTGTATTCCCCAGAAGGAAACCGGTGGACTGGCAATTGCCAGTAGCGGCAGAGCCAGCAGAACAATCAATAGCGCAGCCAGCATCAGGTTGGTGGAAGAGGCAGCCGCGTGCTCCAGGTTGGCCTTTCGGTAAATGATGTCCGCAATGCCAAGAAACACCAGGTTCGCGGCCATACTGCCCATGACATTGCTCATGGCCAGATCCGGCCTTGAATCCATAGCTGCGCTGAGTGTGGCAGCGAAGTCCGGTAAAGAGGTTACCCCGGCCAGCAGAAAAATGCCGAACAAGGCCTCGCCCAGACCCGTCCGATCAGCCAGTTCATCCGCCACCCGCGCAAGTCGGCTGCCCGCAGTCACAATGACGATGGATGCGATGGCGAAAGCGATGATGCCGATAGTCAGTGATGGAAACACTCAAGGCCTCAAACTGTTGCAATTGGTTAAGTCCCCTACGCTAACTATAGCGGCCGAGGAATTGCCAGGAGGAATATCGCTGCCCAGACAAAAATTCCGGGTTCTATAATAGCTTCAGGAAAAACAGGTAACTGGTTCGGAGCAAAACGGGAGCGATGCATGAGCAATCTGATGAATTCTGTTGAACAGAACTGTGATTCGGCCGAGGTGCCGTGGAGCGCCATTGAAATCATTTTAAGCCCCCGCGTTGCCGATCTCGGCGGATTCTCCGTACGTCGGTTGTTGCCAACGGCAAAACGGAAAATGGTTGGCCCGTGGATCTTTTTTGATGAAATAGGCCCGGCGGACTTCCCGTCGGGCCAGGGCATCAATGTGTTGCCGCACCCGCATATTGGCATTGCCACCGTAACCTACCTGTTCGAGGGCGAGATACTGCATCGGGATTCCGTTGGCAGCTACCAGCCAATCCGGCCGGGCGATATCAACCTGATGGTTGCGGGCAGGGGGATCGCCCATTCCGAGCGGGAGCGCCCGGAAGTCACTGCCACAGATCACCGTTTGCATGGGCTTCAGCTCTGGCTGGCGTTGCCGGAAAACCACGAGGAAACAGAGCCAGGGTTCCACCACTACTCAGGCGATGATATTCCTTCATTTGAAATCGACGGTGTTCCGGTTCGAATCATGATCGGCAGTGCTTACGGAGTAACGTCGCCCGTGCGCCAGTTCAGCGAAACCCTGTACCTGGAAGCCACCCTTAAAGCCGGCCGAACCCTGACATTACCCAAGGCGCCTGAACGTGCCGTTTACGTGGCCAGCGGCGCACTGCGAGCCAGCGGCTCTGAACTTTCCACCCATAGCATGACAGTCTTTTCGAGTGAGCCCGGTGTTGCCATTACAGCCACGAAGGATGCCCGCATTGTCGTTATTGGCGGGGAGCCGCTCGGGAAACGGTTCATCGAGTGGAACTTTGTCTCTTCCAGCAAGTCCCGAATCGACCAGGCCAAAGAAGACTGGCGAGCGGGGCGGTTTGAAAAAGTCGTGGGTGATGAGGAGGCTTTTATCCCCTACTAGTCTCGGTTTTCCACGGGCTATGTATCTTGTAACTCCGGGGTGCAGTCCTCAGGCTTGAACCAAGCCAAGTCTTCAGTGAGAGGAAAAAGCAGAGCCCATGGAGCCCGTTACCAAGAAACCCTGCATCGATGTCTGTGAGTTCAACAAGAAGGCCGTCTGCAAAGCGTGTGGCCGAACCAAGGAGGAGAAAAAGGAGTGGAAGCAGCTCTCTCCCGATCAGAAGCAGGCGATCTGGACACGTATCCTGGAGTCTCACGGCTCAGGTAAAGGGAAGAATCCCAAAGCATTGCGCGAGCTGTACGAGAAGGCGAAAAAGAAGAAGAAAAAGAAGAGCTGATCGCCGCAGAGGTCCTCAGGCTGCGGCGACCAGAGACTTCAGGATGAAGCCTTAGAAACGATACTTCGCGTTGGCGTTTACAGTGCGTCGCTCGCCATAACCGCAGTCTGCACCCTCGGAGCGGCACCAGGTGATGTACTCCTCATCAGCCAGATTCTTGGCATCTAAGGTGAAGTCCCAGTTCTGCCAGGTGTAGCCAATCATGGCGTCGTAGAGGGTAACGGAGGGAACGACGGGCCCGCCGCCTGAGCCGACGTTGTCACCCACATAGCGCACCCCGGCGCCGAACCGCCAGTTGCTGGCGATATAGAGCTGGTTCCACCAGGAGGCCTGGCGCTCGGCTACATAGGGCAGACGGTTGCCGGAGGCGTCGTCCTTTGCGTTCATATCCGTGTAGGCCAGTTGGGTTTCGAAACGCTGCCAGCGCTTGTTCACCTGCAGCTCCCAGCCGTCGATCACCGCGCCAGTCTGCTCCACACCACCTGGCGTGCTGCCGTCGCTGATCCGGTTCTTCTGGGTAATGTCGAAGTAGGCTGCGGTAATACCGAGGGACTGGTCCGGCGACACGTATTTCACGCCCGCCTCCTGCTGGTCGCCTGTGGTTGGCTTCAGGGTATTCGCTGCGGCCGTGCCGTCGGTTCCCAGGTTCATGCTGAATGCTTCAGCGTAACTGATGTAGGGGGAGATCCCGTTTTCGAACCGGTACATCACACCCGCACGACCAGTGGTAGCTTCTTCCTCGCTGACGGTGTCTGAGCCGGAGACGGCCAGTCGGCGGTTCTCGGCCCAGTCGTGGCGGAGGCCTGCGGACACAACGACGGGTCCGATCTCGATGTGGTCGGCAATGTACAGACCAATTTGTTCGATCTCGTTGTCCGGCCGGTCTGTCGGGTTGATAACGCCGTCGTTCAGGTTGCCGTACTGTGGGTCATACACATCGAAGGTGCCACCCAGGCCGTAACCATAGAAGTAGTTATCCTGTTCCCAGAGTGCGTCCTGGCGATCGGCGCCGATAATCAGGCGGTGGCGGGTCATGCCCAGCTCCACATCGCCCTCAAGGCGAGCGTCCATGTTGAAAATGCGAGTTTCAGCATCTGCCGTGTAAATGGTACGCGGCACTTCTCCGTCGGCGTCGGGCACGCTTGGAATGGTGATCCAGTGTTCGCGGGTTTCTGTGCTGGAACGGGTGTAACGGGCCGTAGCGGAAACCGCCCAGTTGGAGTTCAGCTGATGATCGACAAACAAGGTAGCTTCGGTCTTTTTCCGGTCATAACGATCCCACCCTGGCTCGCCAACGAACCGCTCGGAACCGATAAAGCCCTGTGAGCCGGGTTCCAGGGTGCCGACCTGAGGCAGGAACTGGGCGGATACTTGGCCTTTGTTCTCCTGGCGGTTCAGGAGCAGGGTAACGCTTGTGTCATCAGTGGCGCGCCAGGTCAGGGAAGGGGAGAGCAAGTAGCCGTCGTCTTCCACATAATCCACCTGGGTGTCGCTGTCGCGTCCAAGTGCGATGAGCCGGTACAGCAAATCACCGCTTTTGTTGACTGGGCCGGTTACATCCACCGCCAGTTGCTTGCGATTGAAGGTACCGTATTGGGCCCAGATTTCACCGGCTTGCTCATCTTCCGGGAGCTTGGATACCCCATTGATGATGCCACCCAGATCGCTCTGGCCATAAAGCATGGAGGACGGGCCTTTCAGCACTTCGATGCTTTCCAGGGCGTAAACATTGGTGCGGACGGTATTGTAGGAGCCATAGATCTGACGCAGACCATCCAGATAGCGCCCGGCATCAACACCACGAACTTTTGCGGAATCGATTCGAGTGTCAAAACCGAAGTTGCCAGCATAAACTCCGGGAGTGTAGAGCAGGGCATCCTGGATATTCTTGGCGCCGGAGTCCTCGATAAATCCGCGATCAACGATCGATACCGAGTAAGGTTGTTCTTCTACCGGAACACTGAGCTTGCCGACTTCAGGCGTCTTCTCCAAAGGCATGTAGTCGGGGGCTGTAATGGCGTCGGAGACCACGTCGAGAGCCTCGAGTGTGGTTGTGTCGTCAGTCTGGGATTGTGCAGTAGCCAGCGAACTGGCGCCGAGCAGGGAAGCGAGTGCCACGCAACTGCAGCGTCGGGAGCTTGGGGCTTTCATAGGTATTTACGCCTCGGTTGTTAATACGGAGGCGAATGATAACAATTATCATTAAAGTTGCAAGAGCTGGCGCACTTTGCCGGATGAGGTCAGTCCACAGTCAACGAAAGAATTCTTGAAAGATGGCTGTAAGGCATGCCGCTCTCCTCATGCCAGCGGTTGAAGGCTTCCTGGGCCTGCATAAGCCCCTTCTTGCTGGCGGGAGACGCATCCAGCAACTCCTCCCGGTGCAGTGCGGCAATCACATCGCGGGAGAGGATAAAGCCGTCCCAGCCTACGCGGCGCAGAAAATACTGGGCACTGTTGCCACCGAGCCGCGCACCGTTGCGTTTGAGCCAAAGCAGTAAACCGGCCTGGTCACTGTTGGGCCAACCCGCCAGGAACTTGCCAAAACTGCCGTGTTCCCGGGCAGCATCGACAATCATCCGGGCATTCTCGGGCACGGTTTGAATTTTCTGGGCGTTGCGGACAATCCGCTCATCGCCAGCCAGCCGCTCGAGAACCTCGGGTGGCACCTGTTGCCAGTAAAGGGGGACGAACCCCTCGAACGCCTCTTCAAATTTCGGCCATTTGTTTTCAATCACCCGCCAGACGAACCCCGCCTTGAAAATGCATCGGGTGATTTCCGAGAGGTAGCGATCGTCGCCAAGAGCCTCCAGTTCGCCGAGTTCGGCCACTTTCGGTAGCCTAGCGCGAACCTCGCTCTCGCCGCCTTTCTGGAGAACGGCCTGTTCGTAAATACGGGAGAAAGACATAGCGGTTTCTGAATCAGTCCAGTCTGTTAAGTGATTTGCGCCGGCCTATGCGGGATAAGCCGGCGAACGAGACAGCCAGCAATCCAAGAGCAGGGCGCAGGAAAAATCGGAATATCCAGCTGCCGATGTACAACACGGGCAACAGTATCACCATCCATCCAATAAACTGCACCAGCTTTTCAGGGTAACCCAGTATTTCTGATACTTCGGCCAGAAGGTCATTGATAATACCCGGGTGCGTGACCACCAGGTATCCGGCGCCAATCACGGCGGGCCACTTTGCGTATCGGGCGGTTGCCATCAACAGGCGCCCGCTATTGGCGAGACGAGCACCAATTGCCGCAGACCGGCTACCGGCAGCAGCGGTGCGTGAAGAAACCGCAACCGCCCGTCCGGCGCGCAGAACCTTCAGTGCACTGGCGAATACCAGCACATCGACCGAAGCCCAGCCAAGGTCAGCGGCGGACACATCTTCACCCGTACGGTGCTGAATCTCCAGGTTGCGGATTCCACTGGCGAAAAACTGATTGATATTCTCAAGTACACGTTCCGTTCTAACCCAGATAATGTCGCCTTGGTCGTTCACAACAAACTGGCCCAGGAAATCGTGTCCCTCTTCCTGGATAAAGCGAACGGCATACCATCCGCGCTCTTCCCGGGTCAGCTTTTCTTTCTGCGGGGTGTTTGGTTGCTCGGCAGTATTGGTGTCGGTTTTTCCGCTGCCGGTGAAGAACTCCACTGCCGCCTGGTATTTGTTGGCAAGATCATTCATCAGTTCGATGGACCCAACAGGATTGCTCAGGAAGTAGTGGATCGGCGGAAGAACGTTTTCCCCATACAGTCGGAGAACTTCCCGGAACTCCGGTTCGGGCCCGTAAACCGGAAGGATCTCCCGGGTCATTTCCGGATATCGCAAATAGGCCGCGCGGGCTTTCAGTAGCAACAGCTCGTCATCAGCCATATCCAGCAAAGCTGCTTGAACTTCCAGTGGCTCCGTCTCGATACGAGGAAATTCCCGTAGCGTATCCTCCGCCTGAATCTGGATCAGCCTTTCTTCAATCAGCATGGGCCGGGATGTGACCGTCGCCAATAATGCAATGAGCGTCGCGAGCCCCAGAATTACCAGGAGTTTTCTCATCATTCCTCGCTTCGATATGTACAACCCGCCTGCGCTATCGAAACCAACCCCAGGGGGATAATTCCCAGAACAGTTTGTGAACGTCGCTTTTGTCGCGGGACTAACCAGAGACTACGCTTTGGAGAGTAGCTCAAATGTATGTCACCCGAAAATTCAGATCATTCGGGTTTCACCCGGTTCCCCTGATATGTCGGTGCAACGGGAGTGGCGCGTGGCTGAGAAGCAAGCGAAGCGTGGATTTTTAATCAGAGAGGCCCGCGAAGAAGACCTGCCTGAAATGGTGGGGTTTCTCGCCAAACTGGCCCTGCATGTTTCGGGCGCACCTCCCCATGATTTGAAGGAGAGTGAATACAAGCGGTTGCTCCGTACTTTGCACTCATCGCTGGACGACCCGAACAAGCGCCTGATAGTGGCTGAAAGCAAAAGCACGGGACTGGTGGGCATGGGTTACGTTTACATCTGGCGAAGCCAGGGCATCTGGGAGCAGTCGGAGCCCACCGAGTTCAAGTCTGGTGTTATCGACGATATCTGGGTAGAGCCTGAATACCGGGGGCGCGGCATCCTGAAGGCGTTGTTGCGGGATCTGGTGACATTTGCTGAGCAGCACCACGCATCGGAACTGATTCTTGAATACTCCGCCTCAAACAAGGAGGCCAAGGCCGCCTGGACCAAACTGGGTTTCAAACCGACCGGGGTGCGCGCGGCGGCATTCACTTCGGTGGTGAAGCAGGCGCTGACCGAATCACAAGGATAAGAAAAGGAATCAGGCCATGATCGGCGATCGCAGTGTGAATGTGTTTTACGATGAGGTCATGTTGGGGCACAACCCGGAGGTGGATCTACCGTTCATGCCCAGCCGGGTGGAGAAACGCGTGCGCTCCATTCTTCAGGGGCTGGATTTCAAGTGGAGCTACCCCGAGCATCCGGGGCGGATAAGTGCCATCAAGGAGTATCTGGATGAAAACCCTGTTGCGGGGGTTCAAATCATATCCGGTGCCCCTGCTGCCACATACGATCAGCTAGCCCGGGTACACACCACCTCTTATCTTGATCACATTTTTTCACTGGCGGGCAAGCGGGCCTGGCTTGATAAAGATACAACAGCGGTATCGCCAGACAGCATCAAAGCAGCCACCGCTGCAGCCGGTAATGCCATTGCCGCCGTGGAAAGTGTCGTTAAACGGGAGTGTGAAAGCGCGTTTGCCCTGATACGCCCGCCCGGACATCACGCTGAGCCTGTTCGCGCCAGGGGGTTCTGCCTGCTCAACAACGTTGCCATCGCTGCGGCACATGCCCAGGCCAAACTCGGCTGCGAGAAGGTTCTTATCATTGACTGGGATGCCCACCATGGCAACGGAACCCAGGATATTTTCTGGGCAGACCCTGATGTCCTGTTCTTCGACACCCACTGCGCAGCGCCTTTTTACCCCGGCTCCGGTCATCTGGAGGAAGTCGGGGATGGCCTTGGCGAAGGCTACACTATCAACGTTCCTCTGCCGGAAACGGCTGGCGATGTCGCCTTCGAGAAAGTGTTCCGGGAGATTTTGATGCCGGCGGCTGATTACTTCGAACCGGATCTGGTGCTGGTCTCCGCGGGCTTCGATCCACACCGGAACGACATGGCTCTGAACCTTACTTACGATGGCTTCAAAGTGATTACAGGCATTGTTCAGGCTATTGCCGGCAAACACTGCGATGGTCGGTTAGCTCTCGTTCTGGAGGGCGGATACAGCCTGACTTCGTTGGCCAAGGGGGTGCATGCCGTGCTCGAAGTGCTGGCAGGAGGGGAGGTGCCGGAAGTTCATGAAATAGGTGTGCCAGAGGCCGAGGAGGCAGCCGAGTTCCATCGGTCTGCTTTCAGTGATGATGACTGATTGTTACTCGGCGGGCACGGATGCGATGCCTGAATCACACATCGCCTGAATCTCTTCTACGGAATACCCGCATTCTGCCAGCAGTTCACGGGTTTGCTCGCCGAGACGCGGCGCGCCTTGCCAGTGCTGCTCTGGCGTCGCCGAGAACCGCGACGGGGCGCGGGCCTGGCGGAGGCGGCCGGCCTGGGGATGGTCATAGTGTGAGAGCAGGTCGTTGGCCTGTACCTGGGGGTGGTCGAGCAATTGGGTGCGGGTTAACACCGGGGCACAGGGCACTCGTTCGGCCTCAAGCCTGGCCAGCCAGTGTTCCGCAGAATCGGTTTTGATGACCGACTGAATCAGCTCGAGCCTGGCGTCTATATTCTCCTGGCGCAACTCGGCGGTCAGGAACCGTGGATCCTTCGTCCAATCCGGGCGGTTCAGTGCACGAATGAGGGCTTGCCATTCACGGTCGCTCTGAACCGCAATGGTGATGTAGCCGGTTGTGGTCTCATAGATAAGATCCTGAAGGCTCGCAGCCTCCTGCTGTGGCACCTCACTATGAACAAAGGTCTGGCTGCCCATGTCGGAGCTCCACAGAAACGCGATGATCGCATCCAGCATGGAAAGCCGGACATGCTGGGGCTCCCCGGTGCGTTCGCGGGCGAACAGTGCGGCCGTGATTGCCTGGGCTGCGGTCACACCGGTGAGTTTGTCGGGCAGGATGGTCCTTACCAGTTGCGGGCGCAGCTCATCCGCGCCGGCCTGCACGGTGGCCAATCCGGAGAGGCCCTGAATCAGCGGGTCGTATACCGGTCGTTCGGAATACGGGCCGGTGTCACCAAAACCACTGATTGATACCATGATCAGATTCGGGGCCACCCTGCGCAGTTGCTCCTCACCAAGCCCCATCCTCTCAATAACTCCCGGCCGGAAGTTCTGCACAAAGACATCGGCCGTTGCCACTAGGCGGAGCAGCGCGTCCCGTCCTTCCTGCTCTTTCAGGTTAAGCGCCACTGATTTCTTGTTGCGGTTGTTGTTGAGATACAGCGCCGACATCTCCCCCTGCCGATTGGCAGCGGAGCGGGTGAAATCACCTCCCACCGGGTTTTCGACCTTGATGACCTCAGCCCCCTGATCGGCCAACATCATGGTAGCGAGAGGCCCTGAAATCATGGCTGTCAGATCAATAATGCGGATGCCATCAAGCGGTCCGGTCATGGAGAATGGCTCCTGTTTTACACTTTCGGCGTCAACTAACGGGAGTGCGCCACTCTTGAAAAGGGTTCGTACTCTAAACTTTATCCTGCCATTAATGATTTATTGATACGCGCGAAAACAGGAAATTCATCAAACCAGAGGAGCGCCAGTGTCTACCAGTGTTGAAATGACTGAGATTTTTCTGGAGTACCCCACCGAGTCCGGCAAGGTCGGCGTACTCCAAAACGCCTCTCTCATGGTGCCGCCGGGAGAAACACTGGCAATCACAGGCCCTTCCGGCAGCGGCAAAACGTCCCTGCTTCTGTTGCTCTCTGGCCTGCAGCGCCCAACCAGCGGCGAGATTCTGGTGGGCGATCAACGCCTGGGCGACATGGACGCCAATGCTCTGGCGGACTGGCGAAGTGAGCACCTTGGCATTATTTTCCAATCCTTTCATCTGTTGCCTGGCCTGACGGCTCTGGGGAATGTCAGTCTGCCCCTTGAGATTGCCGGCGAGGCAAGGCCCCGGGAGCGTGCTCTTGCCATGCTGGAGGCGGTTGGTCTGAGCCATCGGCTGCAGCATTATCCGGGGCAACTTTCCGGCGGTGAGCAGCAGCGTGTTGCCATTGCCAGAGCACTGGTGCACCAGCCGAGTCTTCTTTTGGGGGATGAGCCCACCGGCAATCTGGACCAACAAACCGGTGAAAAAATTCTTTCTCTGTTGTTCGATCTTCACAAAGAAAGCAAATCTACTCTGGTGCTCGTGACGCACGACGAGCGCGTTGCCGAGCGGTGCCAGCATCGGGTCCGCATGGACGGTGGTCGTCTCTATGAAGCCTGAAAGCTCTCGACAAGCCCGTTCCACGAGCCTGGTCTGGATGCTCAGGTTTGCCATCACCGATCTGCGATCACGGATCTCCGCACTGAAGGTTTTCCTGGCCTGTCTGATTCTTGGCGTCACCCTGGTGGCGGCGACAGCCAGCCTTTACCGTGTCATTGAACAGAGTCTGCTGGCGGACACCCGGGCGCTGCTGGGTGGCGACGTAGAGCTGGATACCAGCGAGCCTCTGCCCGTCGCTGTGCGCCAGTGGGTTCGCTCAACCGGCAACATTTCGCTGGTTCGGGAATTCGATACCATTGTCAGTGGCAGCAGTGGTGACGGCTTCTTTCGGGCCGAGATACTGGTTCCCGATGCCCTCTATCCCCTCTATGGTGAGCTGGAGCTCACACCAGATGAACCCCTTGACGCCCTGACGGCCCAAAAGCAGGGGCAGTGGGGTGCTGTTATCGATCCTTTGCTGGCAGAACGTCTGGGCCAGTCGGTGGGTGACCGAATCGAGATTGGCGCAGCCACCTTCCGAATCAGCGGTCTCATTCAGAAGCAGCCTGACCGGAGCCTGAACGCCAACTGGCGCGGCCTGCCGATCATGATTTCTGAGCAGGCGGTTGAGGCAACGGGGTTGATCAGGCCGGGCAGTCGGGTGGATTACGAATACCGGGTACAGACTGACCAGGATCTGGATACCTGGCTTGAACAGTTCGAACAGGCTTTCCCGGACACTCGTTGGGACATCACCACTTTCGCCGAGCGTAGCGAACGCATTTCAGAGCGACTGGACCAGATTGCCACCGCCCTGATCCTTATCGCTTTCACCACCCTGTTCATCGGTGGCCTCGGCGTTGCCAACAGTATCCATGCCTACCTCGATGAAAAGCTGGGCACGATTGCCACGCTGCAAACACTCGGCCTGCGCCGCAAACCGCTTGTGGGCCTGTATCTGCTGCAGATCGGCATTCTCGGTAGCCTGGCCGGGCTGATCGGCGGCGGTGTCGGCCTTGGGCTTTCTGCCCTGGCAATCGGTATGGCGGGTGACGCCTTTGCGCTTGCGGGCCCCGAGGGGGCAGGAGGGTGGCTGTCCCTGTGGTTTGTTCCCTTGCTGCTGAGCTGGTTGTTCGCGGTGCTTACAGCCTACGTTTTTGCCTTGCCGGCGCTGGCCAGAGCCCTGGCTACTGCACCTGCCGGGCTCTTCCGGGGCCAGGTTCAGGCCGCCCCGAATGAGCCCCGCAGCTGGCGGATTGCCAGTTATCTTCTACTCGCTGTCTACATTGGTGTGACGCTCTTTTGGCTGCCATCGCCGCACCTGGGCTTTTTGTTCCTGCTGGCGGTCATCATCCTCTGGGGCTTGTTGGAAGGCCTGATCAAGGGTTTGCGGCGCGGCGCCAAGGCACTGGAAAACGGCGGCTTCGCCGATCGAAGGTTTGCTCGTCGTCTGGCATTGGCCAATCTCCACCGACCGGATTCACCGCTGCGCGCCACGCTGCTGTCGCTGGGAACGGCCCTGACCCTTGTGGTGGCCTGCACATTGATGGTCACGACGCTCCTTAGGGCCCTGGAAACCACCATACCGGAAGAATCACCGGCGCTGATCCTGTACGAGGTATTTCCGGACCAGATAGAACCGTTGCGGTCTGGCCTGGAGACGCTGGATGACTCAAGCCGCATTGAGCTACTACCAATGGTCCGTT
This sequence comes from uncultured Marinobacter sp., assembly GCF_913055835.1. Classification (GTDB taxonomy): domain Bacteria; phylum Pseudomonadota; class Gammaproteobacteria; order Pseudomonadales; family Oleiphilaceae; genus Marinobacter. Next base: position 25,166 of record NZ_CAJXKQ010000036.1, read on the forward strand.
CCCGCCTGGCTACTATCAATCAGAGACCGATTGCCGAGGTTCTCGCTAATGACGCTGAGGCCAGGCGCGAGGCCATGGGGGATGAATACAAACTGAGTTATCTCTCGGGAAACCCGGAAGCCCTCGAACTGGTGGAAGGAAGCTGGTGGACGTCACCGGCCCCTGACGGCGAGCCCGCCTTCATGGCCATGGAAGACCGGGAGGCCTATCAGCTTGGCCTCGGAATAGGGGATCGGCTCACGTTCACTGCACAGGATAAGAGCATCGACGTCGAAATCCGTGCAATTTACCGGCAAAAAGGACTCCAGACCCGATTCTGGTTCGAGGGGATCTTGCAGCAGGGTGGGCTCGACAATCTGATCAGTCTGTACGTTGGCGCGGTCTACCAAAGTGATGAGGCCGCCAGGGAGTCACAGCAGTGGCTGGCACAAAATATCCCCAACGTGATTACGCTACGCACCGCAGATTGGCTTGAAACCGCAGGTGCTCTGCTGAATAAGGCCGCCGCAGGCCTTGCTGCGGTTGCCTCCGTGAGCCTGCTTGCGAGTCTGCTCGTGCTTTCCAGTGTGGTGAGTGTCAGTCGCAGGCGGCAACTCTACGAAGCCAACCTGTTGCACTGTCTCGGCGCCCGGCACGGAGCTATCCGCCAATCCATGCTGCTGGAAACGGGCCTGCTTACCATTCTGGCAACGGTTTTCGCCACACTGCTTGGTGCGCTAATTGCTTTACCAGTGGCAGACCTCGCGCTGAAACTCCCCGCAGGCGACTTATGGTGGTTGGGGGCATTGGTTGCCGGAGGTGTCAGCACTCTTGCGCTACTGGGGGGCCTGCTGCCCACGCTCAGAGCAATGCGGCTCAACCCCGCCGTGTTGCTGAGAGACAATTAAAATGGCCTGCTGTGGCAATAAATTCGTCTTTTATGTTGAAGGGAGGGAAAAATCATTTAAATTAAACAGTTAGTATTGGAAAAGATTGGCTTTTGTTCGTTTTTTGACCGGAATTATGAGTTGTAGGTTCAAAATATCCGGTTGAGTTGTTGAAATTTAGGAAAATTGCCTACTAAATGGCAAATTTCAAAAATTTTCACTAAATAATCTACGGTAGTATTTTTACGTATGCTTTCTGCACATAACTGTGTTGTGTAGGCATGACAGACACACACTTTTCGCCCACGAAAGATAAAAGAGAGAATAACTATGATTCGCAAACTAGCACCGCTTGTTTTCGCCTGTGCTGCGGTAACCTCTGTTAACGCAACAGCCGATCAGCTGGACACCGTGATTCAACGTGGCACCTTGAACTGTGGCGTGGTTCTGGATTTCCCACCGATGGGATACTTTGACGAGAACAATAACCCGGCCGGCTTCGACGTCGATTACTGTAACGATCTGGGCGAGGCGCTCGGCGTCGATGTTAACGTTCTCAACCTGACCTGGGGCGAGCGGATTCCCTCCCTGGTTTCCGGCAAAACCGACGTGGTAATCGGTTCTACTTCAGATACCCTCGAGCGCGCCAAGACCGTTGGCTTCACCTACCCGTACTTCGTGTTCAAATTCCAGGTAATCGCTCACGAGGACAAGAACATCGACTCCTTTGATGACCTGAAGAACCTGAAGGTTGGCGCGGCTCTGGGCACCACCTACGAAACCGAGTACCTCGCCTATGCGGAGCAGCAGGGCTGGGGCAAGGACAACTACACCTCCTTCAAATCCGAGAACGATGCGTACCTGGGTCTTTACCAGGGCAAGGTCGACGCAATCATCTCTACCAACACAAACATCGCGACCAAACTGCGTAGCGAAGAGTTCGAAGATTTTGAAGCTGGCCCCTACGTTCCCAACTACGACGACGTTGTGGGCATCATTGCCAAGCGTGACGAAGTTGCCTGGATCAACTATCTGAACCTGTTCCTCGTGCGCCAGATTCGCGATGGCAATATGAACGAAGCTTACAACAAGCACTTCGGCACCGATGCGCCGGCCGATCTGATTCAGTCCCTCCGGGACAACAAGTAAGCGCCGAACCGACGGCCGCCAAATAGGCGGCCGTCATTGCATTGGTTTCCGGGTCGGGCACTCACCCTCGGGTGTCGTGACCTTAAATTCTGATCAAGGCCCTTCTTACCGGGCTCTGGTCGAGTTTCCTACCATTCATTAAATGGCCAAGGTATGGACTACGAATTTCACTGGAACGTAGTGTTCCAGAACATGCCCCAGCTGCTAAACGGAGCCTTCGTTACCCTGCACGTATCCGTTTTAGCCATGCTTCTGGGCATTGTGATCGCAATACTGTTGGCGATCGCCAAAATGAACAACACAAAGTTCTTCAGCCAGGTGGCGACGGTCTGGGTAGAGATTGCCCGGAATACGCCAGCCCTGTTCCAGATCTACATGGCCTATTTCGGCCTCGGGGCATTTGGCATTCACCTCAGCCCCTATGTAGCGGTACTGAGCGCACTGGTCTTCATCAATGCGGGTTACCTGACGGAGACGTTCCGGGGCGGCTTCCAGTCGATTCCCAGTACCCAGTACAGCGCCTCCAAGTCTCTGGGTATGACCAGCATCCAGAGTTACCGGTATATCATCCTCCCGCAGATGCTCAGGCGTATTTACCACCCGATGACCAACCAGTTCGTGTGGTCAATTCTCATGAGCTCGCTGGGTATTCTGGTGGGCATGAGCGAACTGTCCGGCACCACTCAGCGGCTTCAGTCTCTGAGCTTCCGAACCCTTGAATTCTTCATTGTGGCGGCCGTGATGTATTTCATCATTACCAAACTGGTGCTGTTCGCTTCATCACTCCTGGCTCGCAGACTCTTCAAGGGGGAAATCTGATGAATTCACTGTTCACACCCCTGTCCTGGAGTGATAGCGGCCTGATCCTGACCGGTGTCTGGAACACGGTGATCATCTCCGTAGTTGCCATCGTGGTGGGCACCATCCTGGGGCTGATCGTGGGCTTTGCCCGCTCTGAGAGCAACAAGGTTGTTAACGCGGTGTTCGGCAGCTTGCTGGATGTTCTGAGGAGCGTACCGCTGATCATCCAGTTGATTCTGTTCTCCACCTTCATGGGTGCGGCCGGGAGCCCACTGGCGCCCTTTGTGGCCGGTTCCATCGTGTTGTCGTTGTACACCATGGCATTCATGGCTGAGGTATTTCGTGGCGGGTTCGAGAGCGTAAGCCCCTCCATGCAGACTGCGGCGCGTTCACTGGGTATGACCAAGTGGCAAACCATCTACCATATCCGTCTGCCCATCGGCCTGCGCGCCGTGTTTCCTTCATGGCTGGGGGTTTCTCTCAGTGTGATCAAGGATTCAGCCCTGGTGTCGGTGATTGGCTACATGGAGCTGCTTCGCACCTCAGAGCAACTGATATCAAGAACCCAGCAACCGCTCGAGATCCTGATCGGGGTTGGTATCTTTTACTTCATTATTTCGTACCCGCTGTCTTACTACGGCCGGTATGTCGAGAGGAAAATGGCAATATGATCAGCGTCCAGAATGTCCACAAATCCTTTGGAGATCTTGAAGTCCTGAAAGGCGTGAGCCTGGATGTACAAAAAGGCGAAGTGGTGAGTGTTATCGGGGGCTCTGGTAGTGGTAAATCGACCCTGCTTTACTGCATCAACGCCATCGAGACCATCAACAGCGGTAAGATCCTGGTCGATGATGTGGATGTCCACGCCAAGTCGACCAACAAGGACAAGCTGCGCCAGAAGCTGGGCATGGTGTTCCAGCAATGGAATTCCTTTCCCCACATGACGGTACTGGAGAACGCCGCGCTAGCCCCCCGGATCGTCAAGAAAATGAGCAAGGAAGAGGCGATGGAAATCGCAAAGAAAGAGCTCGAGCACGTTGGCCTGGGCGACAAACTGGATGTTTACCCCACCAAGATGTCCGGCGGCCAGCAGCAACGCCTGGCGATTGCCCGCGCGCTGGCCATGAAGCCCGACTACATGTTGCTGGATGAGGTAACTTCCGCGCTTGATCCGGAGCTGGTTGGCGAGGTTCTCGATACCCTGCGCCTGTTGGCGGAAGAGGGCATGACCATGATCTGCGTAACCCACGAAATGGGCTTTGCGCGGGATGTGTCTGACCGGGTGGCCTACTTCCATCAGGGCGTGATTGCCGAGATCGGTGAAGCCAGGCAGGTGATTACCGATCCGCAAAACCCGCTCACCCAGAAGTTCCTCTCCAAGGTGCGCTAGAAAGTCGCCACAGACGTGGTGCTGGTTGGGGGAGTTACTGGACCCGCTTCCCCAGCCATTTTTCCAGCCCCGGAAGGCGGTTCAGTAATCCTGGCGCAAAGCCACCTGCATCAGTTCCGGTTTTTCAGAACCTCGTAAATCTCAGGCAAAGCTTCTACCTCCGGCTCCTTCTCCAGAACATCCTCGATCAACTCTAGAACCCTTTTTTCGTCGTTGCTCCGAAGTCCTGGCCAGTAAACATAGGGCACTAAATCCGGGTTGCTGATAAAAAACAGGGCGGTTTCTTCCGGTTCGTTCTCTATGTCTCCCCGCAGGCCCAGGGTGAAGTGGCGGCCGTCATTACCCCTGAGCGTTACCAGGAGCGAGTTGTCCCGTTCGATAAACCGGGCTTCCTCTACCGAAATGGGCTCCGCCAGATCCGGCACCGACGTGATGTAGTACTGAAAACCCAGAAAGGCCACCAACAGGGCAAGCAGGGTGGCCAGGGAAATGGATTTGATCATTGAATGGATCTCAAACGGGTTACATGGCTCTCGCGAAGATGCCAAAGGGCAAGGACTTCAACACGTAACTCAGCGGCGTCCAGGGCCACCAGGGCACATAGGCGCGGCGCTTTTCTGATTCGATGGCTTTCACCAGGGCCTTCACGCCGGTTTCCAGATCCACCCGGAAGGGTGCGTTTTTGGTGTCGCGATTGATGTCGGTGAGGATATAGCCGGGCATGATATTGCTGACGTTGATCGGCTTGCCCTTGGTATCGAGCTGGAGGCCTTCAGCTAAAGAGGCCACGGCAGCCTTGGTGGCAGCATATACGTTCAGAGGCCCACGGAAACCACGCACGCCGCTGACTGAGGACATCAGCACCAGGTGGCCGCTGTTCTGCTCGCGGAAGATCTCCATGGCCGCCTCGCTCTGGGCAATGGCGGCGATGAAGTTGGTCTCGGCGGTGTGGCGGTTGGCAGCGAAGTGCCCACGGCCGATGGGCTGTGAGCTGCCAATACCTGCGTTAACCACCACGCGGTCCAGACTGCCGAGCTCATCCCGGAAGCCACGGAATACTTCGAACACCTGATCGTAATCGCAGACATCCAGGCCGCGGACCAGCACCCGAATATCTGGATGGGCCTGCTGCAATTCCCGCTGAAGTGCTTCCAGCTTGTCGGCCCGCCGCGCGCACAGCGCAAGATTACATCCTTTGGCGGCCCATTCCCGGGCCATGCCTTCCCCAAGGCCGGTGCTGGCACCGGTAATCAGAATGTTCTTTCGCATCAGTTATCCCCTGGATTCATTCGGGTTATTTGCGCTCACAGTACCATGATCGAACGCCCAGGGGATTGACTGAAATGCAGCTCTGCACTGGCCATTTCGTTCAGGGTGCAGCCTTACTCCACCATCACCGTGATCTTCTCGGAAACCACTGGCGGGTTGTGCGGCACGTGCATGTGGTCACCCACCAAAAGCTGCAACGTGTGTTTACCCGGCGATAGCGTGATCTCGGTTTCGGTTTGCCCACCGCCGAAGTGCTTGACGTGATCCGTCGCCGGAAGCGGTTGGCTCAAATCCGATGGTATGTCGGTGTCGATCAGCAGGTGGTGGTGACCGGTGCCGGATTTCTCAATTCCAGCAGGCGCCACGCCCATATTTCGCAGGCCAAAGACAACTTTGAAGGTTTGGTCAACGGTAGCGCCATCGGTTGGCTGGACAAAATACACACCGGCATTGGCCGGGGCCTCAGACATCTTGCTCTCTGCCAGCGCTGACAAAGGCGCGATCAAAAGAGCTGAAAGCAGCGGAATTGCAATCCTGTTCATCTCATTTCCTCCCTGGTGTTTGCCACAGGTCAGTATAGTTGAGGAAATCAAGTTATGACGGCCGTGGTCAGTTCTCGAGGGCGGGAATTATGTGGTCCTCAATTAACTGGAACTGGCGGCGCAAAAAGGCCGAACCCGGCGAGGGTGGGGTAGGGTCTGATGTCATCACCACGGTCAATTGACGAGCAGGCATGACATAAAGCACCTGGCCACCATAGCCTCGACCGTAGTATCCCATTTCGCCTGCGAGAGGTTGTTGGAACCAACCGTAGCCATAGGGATCATCGGTGTAGGCAGATCTGGCACGCTCCACCCACGATTCGCTAACCCAGTCCTCAGGAAACAGGAGCTGGCCGCCAACACGCCCCTCATTGCGATAAAGCTCGCCTATTTTTGCCAGGTCTCGGGGCGAGAGAAGCATATTGTTGCCACCGAAATAAATACCCTGCGGATCGCGATCCCAGGCCGGGATCGCGATATCTAGCGGCTCACCAAGCCAATCGCGGGCCAGGGCAAGTGTGCTCCTGCCGGCGCTTTCGGTAAGCGCCGCCGAGAGAAGGTGGCTGCTGCCAGTGGAATAGAGCATCCGCCCGCCCGGTTCATCGACGAAAGGGCGTGTGAGCACATGGCGCACCCAGTTGTCGCTGTTCACCCACGGCCCGTAGTAGCGACCTGATGTGCGCTGCAACCCTGCTTGCAAAGACAACAGGTGACCCAGAGTAATACGTTCCACGCCCTCGGTGGCGGAGGCCGGCACTCGGTCACCGAGGGTTTCGACAACCGGTTGATCGGTTCCCTCGAAAACGCCTTTTTCGATGCCGATACCTACCAGCGCAGCAAGCACGGTCTTGGAGAGAGACTTGATGTTGGTTGGCGTACCCAGGCCGGTGCTCTTCAGATCCAATGCCAGGACTTCCTGACCCTCATGGACAACAATCAGCGTGTGAAGGCGCTCGAGTTTCGCAGCCTCCCTCGAAACCTCAGTTCGCCAGTCGCCCGTCGCTGAGTGACTTGAGAGGGGAATCAGTAGCAGCAGTGCGAAAAGCCAATTTGAGAAATGTTGCATGGTTTAAGGGATCGCCATCGCCTTTGGTTTGGGACAATAAAGTCGAACACACAACAACAGTACGTCAGTGCACGGCGAGAGGCTCATGCTTCGAAAAGATCTGCGCGAATTATCTGCCGCCTATGCGCTTCGAGGCGCAAACATGATGATCGCCATACCGAGCAATGCTACGCCCGAACCCACCAGATCCCAGACAGTTGGCCGGATACCATCAATAGCCCAAAGCCAAAGAATGGCCATGAAGATATACACACCGCCGTAGGCAGCATACACCCGGCCGGCGGCTGTAGGATGCAGGGACAGCAACCAGGCAAACGCGGCCAGGCTCAGAGCGCCTGGCACCAGAAGCCAGATGCTCTTTCCCTCGCGAAGCCAGAGATAGGGCAGGTAGCAGCCAACGATTTCAGCCAGCGCGGTAACGAGAAACAGACCGACGGTTTTCAGTTCAGGCAAGGGAATTGTCCTTTCAAGAATTTGCATGAACACTCACGTTCCACCGATGCTACACGCTCGGGATGGTGCCCGTTCAATTTTCTGTGTGTTCGATGTTTTCCCGGCAACGGGTATTATCAGGAAACCAGTGCCGGCAAAGGCGGTCGACTGGCTGATGCGGCCCTGGCCCGAGTCATCCAGCCCCAGAAGGGTTTTGCTGGTGACCACACCGATGAAAGGATTGCCCGGCTCTCGGGCGCCGGACGCAATGTAGTCCCGCTTCAGCTCAATTCGCCCGCCCTTCAACTCGAAATCTTCGCCTTCCCGAAATCGGGACTGCTTGAGTAGCACCCCATCCGATACTGCGGAGGCGACCAGACTATTGCCATCGCCCTTCTGGATGTAGACCGCCTTTGGTCGTGTTTCAGCCGTAAACTCGTCGGGCCAGATGATCGAGCTCAAACAGACGGGCGCTGAGCCGTCCGAAGGTTCGCTGCAGTTCCTGTAGCAGCCCGTAAAGGCTTCCAGGCTGGGTGTTTTTGCGAATCCAGTGTCTTCTTCCGCGACTTTTGTAGAGGCGCAGCCCGCACAGAACAGGCATATTGCGATTGGAGCGAGCTGTTTCATTTTCAACGCCAACCCTTCTTAGACTTTCAAGAAAAAAAGATTTCTGCCCGTTATTTGGCCAAACGTTTCACGCCTCATGTCCGGTTGATAGCGTTCTTCAGGGCCGTGAGGCTTTCCGGACCCGCGTCAAGGCGGATGCATTCGCCGGAATCACGCTCCCAGGAGGCGGCTGAGCCCACGTGAAGGTGCACGTTCACGGCCGCTTCAAATGACTCCTCCAGGAGTCCTGCAGGAACCCAAACCAACTCCATGCTCCTCAGTTGGTTTGGCACCGGGCTACCGCAGACCGAGCAGAAATCACTGCGATAGCCTGTTGGCTTTTGGAAAGAAGAGACTTTGTCCTGACCAGACAGCCAGCGAAAGTCCTCCTGCTTCACGAAAGTTGCCGCATTTGCCGACGAGCCCGTCGCCTTCCGGCAGAGGGAGCAGTGGCATTGGTAGAGGTTGGGAATGTCGCCCTCAATCCTGAATTTTACTCCGCCGCAAAGGCACTCGCCTTTCATTGTTAATTCCTTGTCGCGTTCATTTCGCAGTTGAGGCTATCGGGCTCTTTGAAAAAGCTCTATTTCCTATGGGCGCCACCGCATAGGATGAGTTTGTTGAAGCATAACGTCCTCGTCCCAGTCTTCCCAGCCAGTAAAAGGGATGGGTGTTTCGTCGAATAATCCGGGTAGTCGCTCTGCCCAAAAGGTTTTCTTTTGTTCCAGCTGCTCCCTGAACCTGGACTCGTCCTCGTAACGAATACCGCCTCCCTGGATGCCATAGCTAACCTGGGGCGGCAGAACATCAAACCCCACGTAATACAGCGAGGAATGCATCGGCCATAGCCATTCCACCATATTGCCAGCGCGGCCGAAGGGCCTGAAAGCCTGCTCCGGAGATCCGGTGCTTACCGACAACATGGTCTTTTTGCCCCGGAAGTATCCCCGGTTGTAACGCCGGCTCCCGGAATAGAGTCCCCCGTATACCAGAACCCGATCGAACCACCCCTTGAGGATTGCCGGTTGCGCGTGCCACCACAACGGAAACTGGAATATCACAAGGTCGGCCCACTCCAGGTGGCTGATTTCCCTCTGAATCTCAGGAGCCAGCGCGCCTCGTTCATAATGGGCCCGCTGCTCGGTCAACGGGGCGAAATAGGTGTCATCAACGTGCTCGCGGTAGTGGCTTGCACGTTCAACCGGATCGAACTCTTGCCGGTAAAGGTCATTGAGTTCCACCGTGTGTCCAACAGCCTGAAGGGACTCTATCGCTACATCAGCCAGCCCGCCATTGAACGATTTGCGCTCGGGGTGAGCGAAGATAATCAACACATTCATAGCCCATCACTCCTTTTGCATTCATCTGGCAATAGCCTAAGCTGTTCCTCAATACACATAAATTCTCAATATGCGCGAATTAAGTTTGCATGAATGAACAATCAATTCGGTGGGATGATCTGCAGATTGTGTCGGCTATTGCTGAAACCGGAACGCTATCAGGAGCTGGCAGGAAGCTGGGAATCAGCCATGCAACAGTCTTCCGCCGCCTCACCAATCTGGAAAACCAGCTGGGCGTGGTGTTGTTTGAGCGATCGCGCACTGGATACACGCCAAGCGCTGCCGGAGATGACCTTTTCGCCGTCGCGAGAAGGGTGCAAGAAGATACACTGGCGTTGAGCGCCGGCTTGCAGGAAAAGACCTGAAGCTCTCCGGAACCATCCGGGTCACCACAACCGACACGCTGTTTGCGGGCTTGTTGGCCACATCGTTCGAAAAGTTTCGTGGGGACTACCCCGATATCAAGCTGGAAGTTGTCATTTCGAATCAGGTGCACAGTTTGAGCAAACGCGAAGCAGACGTCGCCATTCGCCCCACCGGGAATCCGCCAGAAACCCTGGTAGGGCGGAAGGTTGGAGTGATCCGGCAGAGCGTCTATGGGCAACGGCATTATTGGCAGAACCGGCGGGCTCCTCTGGACACCTTAACCGGGCACCAGTGGATTGGCCCGGACACGCATATGGGCAATAGGGCCCTTGAAACCTGGATGGCTCGGAAGGGTTTGAATGATGTCTGCAATTACCGCGTCGACTCGATGCTCGGTATGCAAACTGCCATTCGAGCAGGTGACGCAGTGACCGTGCTTCCAGACTACTTGGGGGAGAATGATTCTTCACTCTGCCGGTTAACTGATTCTATTGCAGAACTGGATATCCCTCTGTGGATTCTCACCCATCCCGACCTGAAACGCGTAAAGCGAATCCGGGAGTTTACGAAGGTTATCGGTGAGGAGTTGAGGCAAGCGCTGGTTTATGCCTAAGTTTAATCCTTCACCCATTTATCACCTTCCTTGTGGTATTCCTGTTTTACCGCTGCCCATGCAACCTTGTGGGCCGTCTCTTCGCGTCCTGAGTTGTCCCGACGGTCTGCGGGATCACTGTATTCATCCCATGCGGAATTGAATGCTTTGCGATAAATCTCCTGTGCATGGGCAGGCAGGTTGTTGCGTACACTTGCTGGTAATTCCGAGTTGCTGTTATAGGGCATGAGGCTCGCCTCCAAAAACGCTTTCGTCATTAAAAGGCTAGCAGCTGGTAGCGCAGGCAGGACGAAAGGTCAGAGTTCCAGCACAAGATTTCTGCCGCCAAGAAAAAGCACCCAGACTGTGACCGCCGCCCAGTGAATGATTACGGGTACCCAGATAGACCTGGAAAGCACATAGGCGTAGCCGCAGGTTAGCCCCATAGCAGCCACGATAACCAGAAACCACGGATCCAGGAAAAGAGGAACAGCCGTGGGATTAAAGGTCAGTGCATTGAACGGATGCCAGGCAACGAATACCAGCGTGCTGATTACAACCCTCCAGGCCGCTTTTGCTTGACCGGAGTCCAGGATGTTTCTCGGAATCAGTACGCCCCTGAAAAAAGCTTCTTCCAGCAAGGAGGGGAACACAAACAATATGAAGGGAAGCAGGGGAGTGATTGGCGAATCCAGCCAACCCGGCCGAAATAATCCAGTGCTGAGGCCGACGGACACCGCGATGATTGCGAACACCGGTACCAGAGCCCACGCTTTAAGCGGAGACTTAAGTGGGGAATGCAGCAGTGCTTGGGTGAGATTGTTGAATAAACGCACTTTTATTCTTAATCACCAAAATAATAGAGCGATGCCGGAACGCCTCCATTATTCCTTCTGATAATCGAAGAATTATCGATGAGGACTGCGCCCGCTAGTTGCAACATTTTCGGAAGCGCCGACAGTGAACACCTCCCGATAGTATTTGGGAGAGGAGCCCACGTAGCGTTTGAACAGCCTACGAAAAAAAGCAAGGTCTTCATAACCAACGGCCTGGCTAACCTGTTGGATGGTTTGTTGCTCGTTTTCCAGCAAATGCCGCGCGGCATTGATTCGCAAGCGGTGGAGATAGTCTGTAGGTGTTTCTCCGGTCGCGAGCTTGAAGCGCCGGGCAAAATTCCGCGGGCTCATGGCCACGGTCTCTGCCAGATCGCTAATGCGGACGGGGCCAGTGTAGTGTTCGAACAGCCACTGCTGGGCCCGACGGACCAGACGATCCTCGTGGTTTGCCGCCGGAGGATCGGCAGCGTACCCAACCTGCCAGACACGGGGCGTTTCCAGAAGCAAGGCTCTGGCAGTCTGGATGGCAACCGTGTGGCCGCAAAGCTTTTCAACCAGGTAAAGGCTTAGGTCCACAGAGGCGTAAACGCCGCCGCTGCAAAGCAGGTTGTCACTTTCGGTCAGAAACCGCTCCGGTTGCCAGTGAACATCGGGATATCGGTGACGACAGGCATCGACAACGCCCCAGTGAGTTGTTGCTGGCCGTCCATTCAGAAGGCCGGCTTCAGCCAGCAATGCAACGCCGGCACAGACCCCTGCAATTCTGGCTCCTCTTTCATGCCAATCGCGAAGCCAGGGGTAGAGAGGTGCGTTGGCCCGGCAAGCAGCCTCCAGGTCTGTTCCCACAGCCGATACGATGATGAGATCGGTGACGTCCACCTCGTCAAGACGGCAGCAGGGTTCCAGGTTCAGGTTCACGGCGGTGGACACATTTTTGCCATCCTGCGAAACGGTGCGCACCCTGAACTGAGGTTCGGGTTGCAGGCCTCGCATGGAGTTCCAAAGCACGCCGGCTGTGCTGAACACCTCTACCGGAGCCACGGCCGTTGAAGGCATGCCTCCCTCCACCAGAACGACAGTGACATCAATCATCCTGCACCTCGGGAGTCCGAAATGTCCCCTTATTGTGGCGTAGCAGCCACTACTCTGAAAGGTGCAGATAGCAAATACTTTACCCAGCACCACTGACGGTGGACCCAGGAGCGGATCCTCAAAAGGACGCAATTTCCGAAGGCAAGGAGATTAAGATCATGAGCACTACTACCTACAAAGGAAGCTGCTTTTGCGGCGCGGTTGAATTGAGCGTCAGCGGCGAGCCCGAAGCCATGGGTTATTGCCACTGTGATTCGTGCCGGCATTGGTCCGCGGGGCCGGTGAACGCCTTTACACTCTGGAAGCCGGAGGCGGTTGAGGTCACCAAGGGCATGGACAACCTCGTTTCATACAACAAGACGCCGAAAAGCTATCGCAAATGGTGTAAGACCTGCGGTGGCCACATCCTGACGGAGCATCCAGAGCTTGGCCTGACCGACGTTTACGCGGCCATCCTGCCAGAGTTGCCGTTCAAGCCCGGTGTGCATGTGTACTACCAGGAAAAAGTGCTGAGAGTGCACGACGGCTTGCCGAAGTTCCGGGATACCCCTGAAGACATTGGTGGATCCGGAATCACTCTGGAAGAGTAGGCCGTGGTTAAATTCACAGTGAAGTCGCCGGGCACGGTTGGAAAACCCTGCCCGGCGACCCGCATCACTCAGCGTTGCGCTCGATCCCGCACTTGGCGTCCAGGGCCGCGTTCCTTTCCTCGGTAACCGGAATCGTCAGCGCGCCTTCGGCGGGTGCGCCCAGGAGAACGGCAACCACCTCGGTTTCCTGATTACTGCTCGGGTTAAGCGCTGTGTGGACGGTGTCGCCCGGATCCACCAGTGCGTCCCCGGGTCCGTATTCGCGATCGACACAGTCTTCGGCGAACGTGAACACGAAATCGCCCTCGGTAACCGTGATCAGTACGGTGCCGGGGTGGGTATGCCAGGGGAACACGGCACCTGGCTGGATGGTGAAACGCACCACCGTGAGGTGGGAAGCGTCATCAAATGTGATGACCTGCTCTGGCAGACCCTTCAGGTCTTGCGAGATCTTGATCGCGACATCGCCGTCAAAGGTGTGCCGCTGGGTCAGGGGCTCCGCCGCGATGGGTTTGGGTTCATCGGCGCTGGCGGAGACTGCGAGAATCAGCGCCGCGAAGGCGGCTATAGTCGCTTGTTTATCGAGTTTACGGAACATAAGAACATCTCCTGTTCATTCGAGTTGCTTACAGACTCACAAGCGCCGCGGTTGGGCCTGTGAGGCGACGTGGCCGGTGTCAGGCCACCTGGTCGATTCGCCAGTCGGTTGTCACCTTGGTGCCGGCATTGAGGGTTTGAAACACCACGCAACAGCCCTCTGCACCGACCATCAGGGTTTTGATCGTCTTCTCGTCAGTTTCCGCGGGAACTTCCAGGTGTACATCGCAGTGCATGCGCTGAAAACCGACGGGCACTGCCATATCCACCATGAGTGCGCCCCGAACGTCGACGCTGGCCGCAACCGTGACTTCGCTGCCGATGAGCTGTATATCGAGCCGCTCGGCAACCATGCGAAGCGTCGAGTGCAGGCAGGCGGCTAGGGCCGAGCACAGAAGGTCTCCTGGATTGGGGGCGTCGTGGTCGCCGCCCACCGCCCGGTGGATTCCGTAGGGCTGGAGCACGCCATCGTTGTTGGCGGGCTCCACCACACCGTGAATGGCGTCCCTGTGTTTACTTGGCAGCGCCCGGGCGTGGTCGGTAATCCAGGCATCCTCGGGAGCCTCCGCGTAATGTCGGCTCAGAGAGTGTTGGCGTTCTACGATGGATGATTCGTTCGCTACTAACATGGCTCCTGCTCCTCTGCTCCTCTGCTTACTTGCTTACGGTCTCAGTTTGGGCAGGAGAGGCCTTTCATTCATGAGGTGTCTGTCCCGAATTCCAGAAACGAAATTGGGAAAAACGGGACGAATGGCCCGAAGGGGGAAAGCTGACCAGTATCCGGAGCTTACTCCATGCCGAAGCCGGCGTTCCGGGCTTCGATGACCAGTTCTGGCCGAGAGGAAACGGCCAATTTACCGCAGATGTTGCTGACGTGGTTTCGGACGGTTTTCGGTGCCAGCGACAGTTCGCTGGCAATGGCCGCATTCGACTGTCCCCGTGCAACGTGATCAAGAACGACACGCTCCCGGCGGGTCAGTTCATGAAAACCCGCAACGGACGGCAAGCCTTCACCGGGCTCATCGGCGAGAAACCGGCGTACTTCCTCGACGAACAGGTGCCAACCGGGGTCCCGGGGTTGGAGAATATGGTTACGGCCCTCCAACGGCAGAAACCGGCAATCGGGAATCCGCCCGGCCAGGTTGCGCCCAGCCTCAAAGGGCACCATGGAATCGCCCTTTACGTGTGCCACCAGAGTTGGACAGTGCAGCTGCGGAAGCAGATCGCGGATATCAAGTTCGTGAAAGGCCCGCCACAGCCGGGCGGCCATGGCCCGATCCACGGTCAGGCTCTGAAGTTCGTCCCACCAGCTGATCTGATCCGCTGCATCCGAGGGGGAAAGCAGGCGGGCAAACACCTCCCGAAAGGCGCCAGTTCTGCGAGCCCATCCGACTTCAATCATGCGCGCCAGAGTTTCCGCCTCTTCCACGCGATAGCCGGCCATCCCTTCGGTAAAGGCACCGTGCGCATAGGGATTGTAAAGCACCAGGTGGGTGACTTTTTCCGGATGCCGTACCGCATACAGTACGGCGATGGCCGCTCCCTGACACACGCCCAGCATGGGGAATTGGCGCCAGCCGAGGCTGGCGACCACCGCCTCCACGTCGCGGACCCAGGCGTCCAAGGTTTGGCTTTTCACATCCCTGTCGGAAAGGCCGGAGCCGCGAATGTCGAAGCGGGCCAGCGTGTGATCGCGGGTCAGCTCCCGCAGCCAGTGACTCCAAACCGGGCTGTCCAGATCATGTTCGATATGGGTCATCCAACCGCCCACCCGCAGCAATGGCCTGCCTCGACCGGTGGTTGCATAAGCGATGCGCACATCGTCCGTGGTGGTACAGAAACCGATCCGTTGTCTCATACCCGTAGCCCTTTCCTGCCCATCTCGGCAGCTTCATCAACGTGTGTCCCCTTCGTGGAAACTTAGCAGCTGTGAGAGGGATTTGAAGCGCTCCTGCCTCAGATTGAATCAGGAAAGGGAAGTTGAAAAAAACACACCCGTCCGGGTTCAGATGCGGTCAAAGCCAGCGCCGCACCCGTTGCTCATAATCCCGGAACTCATCGCCGAAAATCTCCCGCAGGGCACGTTCCTCCGGTGCAATCTGGAACCGGTTCATATACATCACAAAGACAATCACGCCGATCAGAGCCCAGGCGGATGCCAGGAACACGCCCCAGGCCAGCAGCCATAACGCGAATCCCACATACATGGGGTTGCGGGAATACCGGTAAACGCCCGAGCTGACCAGGGCAGAGGTGGCTTCTGGCTTGCGGGGATCTACGGTTGTCTTCGAGGACCGGAAAGCCAGCACCCCGGCGAGTGCAAACAGGACGCCCAGCAAAAACAGGCTGATTGCTATCGCCGAACGCAGCGTTTCGCCAACCTCTATCCGCGGGCCTGCCTTTGCGATGAGCCACATCAACAAACCTACAATCAGCACCAGCGCTACCGGTGGAATGCGTTTTTCCAGCATGTTCGGTTTCTCTCAGACAAATCAGTCGAATCAGGAAAAGGCGGGGCGCCACCTCCCGAATGTCAGTTACAACAGCATTATCGGGCTATCGGAGTTGGCTGTCTTTGCTGCCCCGACGATTTATGCCGCCGGAGTGAGGGTTTTCTTTCTCGTGGGCTGCCTGACATTCAATGCACAGCCGAACACCGGGAATGGCCTTGCGCCGTGCCTCCGGAATTGGAGCACCGCACTCGTCGCATTCTTCAGCGCTTTCGCCTCCGGCTAACTGGCTGCGAGCGCGCTGGATCTCGTCTTCAACGCTGGCGTCGATCTGTTCCTGAACCGCACCATCACGTGACCATCCGCCTGCCATGGGCGTCTCCCGCATCTGCATCATTGATACCAATAAACAGTATCATTGGAGCGCGTGGGCTCAAAGATTCCCTACGCCGATTTTGCTGATGGGCACGATCAGAGCTAAGCGGGCTCGGTTTCAGGCTCGCGCCCACCTCGAAGCACCAGGTATAGCAAGGGCCCTGCAGACACAAATACGGCCGTCAGGATAAAAAAAGGAATCAGATAGCCCAGTCCTTTGCCACGCCTTTTAGCGTCCTGGTACATCCAGATGCAAGCCAGTGCAGCGAGAATGTAGAGATCGATGACAACCTGGGCGGTATCCGGACTGGACATCAGCTCGGCACCAAAGGCCAGAAGCGACTGCTCAGCCCCGGCCATTACCCAGAAAGTGAAGCCCATGAACAGGCAGAGAACGATGAGGGGGAGGGGGGATACTTTCATGATCTTCCTTGATTTTCATTTCAGAATTTAAAAGGCTAAAGGCGTCCGCGTCAGGGATTTTCCGTATACTGGGGCAGGTCGCCTGTGATCTCAAACCACGACGCCTTGTTGCGCACGTAAACATGTCGCTCCGGCGTTACCCGGGTCTGTATCGAAGGTGCCCATAGGGAACCCAAGCACTTCCGTATGAGCATCTAACTTTGTGTAGAGCCTGGATCTGCCTGCCTGTTAATCCGCCTCGAAACTCACCAGATCCACGTCCGCCGCCTGTGTGCGCAGTGGCACAATTGCCTGATACGCAGGGGAGTTGTGCCATCCGGCGACGGAATCGGTATCCGGAAAACGGATCACCACGGTATCCGTGTGGCAGTACTGCCCGCTCAGTACCTTCGCCTCCTTGCCCCGAAGCACCAGTTTCGCGCTCCAAGGTATCAGCGTTGCTGGCACAAGGCTGCGGTATTCAGCCCATTTTTCAGGGTCTTTCACGGTGATGTTACCGATCACGTAGGCTGGCATTCGTGTTCTCCGCTCGATAATCAAAGTTGGCCGCTGGTGCAGCCTCAAAAACTTATCATTGGCTGTTCCGTTCGAGAAGCCTTCCAGGGCTCAGGCATCGTTTTCTCTATTCTGAGAGCAGCAGCTGGCACCCGACTCGACTGCCTCATCGGTACGTGTCCACTGAGCCACTGGCCGGCCGTCGCGTCGCCACCATGAGCCGGCCTGGTCCTGGGGCCAGCCGTCGGGCGATTCCTCCCACGTCTCTTGCCGGCCGTAAGGCGTACGATCGAGCAAGTGCAGCGTGGGCATCATGGCTTCGACTCCTCGTTGCGACGTTTCATAGGTTTGGAACACCCGGTCTCCATCCCGGAGGTAACAGCGCAGGTCGCCTCCGTCTCGGGTCGCCAGCGCGTCTGACGAATCCGCTGTTGAGTACCACGGGGTTGTCCAGCCCATGAAATCCCGGTAGGCAGCTATCTCGTCCCAAGGACCGCTGCTAAACACGGCGTAGCTCACATCACGTTCTGCCAGGTACGCACGCACGGCCGAGTTCATCGCCACCTGAGTGTGCGTGCAGCCTTCACACTGCTTTTCGTGCGGGGCGCCCGGCGTCCACATGAAGTGATACACGATCAGCATACGCCGCCCTTCAAAGACATCAGTCAGGGGGACGGCGCCATTCGGGCCTACCACCGTGACCGGCTCCATCGGCGTCATTGGCAGACGCCTGCGCGCTGCCGCTAATTCATCGCCAGCACGTGTGTGGGCCTTCTCAAGGGCCAGCAGTTCAGCACGCGCCTGCTCCCACTCATCGCGACGAACGATTCTCGGGGTTGCCAGGTTCTGCATGGTCTACCTCCCGTTCAAACTCGAATGTGGTACTCCCTTGTCGTGCAGCGCCCGTCCAAATCGAGATCCCTCAGGCAATCGAGTCGACGACACCACCATCCACTCGCAATGCGGCGCCCGTGGTGGCTGATGACAGAGGCGAGGCCACATAAACCACCAGGTTGGCCACCTCGTCCACTTCCGCGGGGCGCTGGATGATGGAACTGGGCCGCTCGGCTCTCACGAAGTCGATGGCGGTGTCCTGGAGGCTCTTGCCGGATTTCTCCGCAGCCTCCTTGAGCATGCCTTGCACACCCTCGGACATGGTTGGCCCGGGCAGTACGGCATTGACGGTGACGCCGGTACCCGCCATGCGCTTCGCTAGACCCCGAGACACCGACAGATTGGCAGTCTTGGTAAAGCCGTAGTGGATCATATCGGCCGGGATGTTCAGGCCGGATTCGGACGAGATGAAAATCACCCGGCCCCAGCCTTTCTTCTCCATGCCCGGCAAGTACGCCCGCGACAGGCGCACGCCAGACATCACATTGACGTCGAAAAAGTGCTGCCAGTTATCATCCGGGGTATCGAAAAAGTCCTGCGGGCCGAACAGCCCGACATTGTTCACCAGGATATCGGCGCTCGGCTCGGCATCCACCAGCGCCTGACAGCCCTCGGCCGTGCCCAGATCGGCAGCGACCCCGCGAACGGTTGCGTCGGGCGCACTCTCGCGAACTTCGGCCACAGCGGCATCCACGTTCGACTGCTTCCGCCCGTTGACGACAACGGTGGCCCCGCAATCGGCCAGTCCCTTGGCAATGGCGAGGCCAATACCCTGGGTGGAGCCGGTGACAATGGCCGTCTTACCGGTGAGTTCAATGTTCATCGTAGACCTCCTTCGTGCTTTCTCAGCGAGGCCTGAAAAGGCGCCGCCGAGTTCTCGAGTTCGATATGACACAACCCCAGCTGTTCCGGGTTTACGGGATGAATTTGCCCGTACAGCTGCTCGGCAATGTTGCCATCGGCAAAGCCGGCCCGGTTGGCCGTTTCCTGGGGTGCGGCATACACGATGCGGGGAATGCGAGCCCAGTGGGCCGCCGCCAGGCACATGGGGCAGGGCTCGCAGCTGGCGTACAGGGTCGCTTCCGGCAGGTGGGCGTTACCCAGCGCCTGGCCCGCAATCCGTATGGCCGCGACCTCCGCGTGGGCGGTGGCGTCGCAATCCTGCTTCGCCCGGTTGCCCGCCCGGGCAATCACCCGGCCGTTGTGAACCACCACCGCGCCGAACGGGGCGCCGCCCTGGTCGACGGAGTCGAGGGCCAGTTGAACGGCTTCCTGCAGAAAGGCTTTGTCGGCGTCGTCGCTTCTGGGTTCGCTCACGTTTGGCCTCCGTGTGGGTTTGGTGTTTGCCCCGATAACAGGGTAGATCTGTTCAGACCCAGTCGCGACTTACGCTCGTCCGGAGACAAACAGATCTTTTCGGGTTTCCCGGATGGGTTTTCATTCGCTCTGGCTCAGGCACCGAGCCATGGCGAACCTCTGGAGCTGAACGCCATCGCGCTCCACGGTCTGGGCTTCAACCACCGAGAAACCCCTGGATTCAAAAAAAGGACGGGCTTCGAGACTGGCTTCCGTTGTGAGTGTTCGGACGCCCTTGCCAAGAAGGCGTTCCAAGGCAGCCTCATAGAGCAACGACGCGACGCCTCGGCGGGAGAACGCCGGTGCAGTGAAAAGGAACTCGATATGGCCGCCGGCGGTGAAAGAGATAAAGCCCGCCATGGTGCCATCGGATTCTGCGATTACGGTGTCCACCCTGGAAAGCCGGGATCGCCATTGGGCCAGGTCCGGTGTTTCTGGCGCCCAGGCGGCCCGTTGCTCTGGCGTATAGCTGCGAGCTGCAAGCTGATGGACCGAATCGGTGAACAGGGAAACGATGGAGGGCAGGTCGGTTTCGGTGCCGGGTCTGAGGCTTAAAGGCTGGTCCATACAACTCTTTTTAAAATAGATGTAGTCCGAGACGGCCGCTCAACTTGCTGGTTAAATGCCGTACTCACGCTCTACCCTCGCAATACGCACCCGAAAGGTGGAGTACCATTTTTGGTGGCCCAATCGCTGAGCCTCTCGATGCTCGGCGTTCTGTTTCCAATTGGT
>NZ_CAJXKQ010000037.1 GCF_913055835.1 uncultured Marinobacter sp.
GGAGAAGGAACTGGCCCGGTGTCGCCGGGACGGGCATCCGTCCAGTGTGGTCATGCTTGATCTGGACCATTTCAAACAAATCAACGACACCTGGGGCCACCGGTACGGAGATATTGTTATCCGCACGCTTGCGAATTTGTTGCGGAACCGGCTGCGTGAGACCGACATGATTGGTCGATACGGCGGTGAAGAGTTTCTTGTCGTGCTGCCGCATTGCACGGTTTCGGCAGCGGCAGAGCTGATTCAGGGTATCGGCGAGAGTTTTGCGGAACTGGTGTTCTCTACTGATGGAGGCAGTTTCCAGGTGACGCTTAGTGCCGGTGTGGCGGCCATCAACGATTTTCCGAATGGCGACGATGCCCTCGAGGCCGCCGACCAGGCTCTCTACGAGCGCAAGCGCAGCGGCCGGAACGGCGTAACCGTGTACTCACTTCAATAATTTTTTCGGGTAAATCCGAGGTGGATTGTTTGAAAGCACTGATCCTTGAAGACGATGATCTTATCGCCGAGTTGCTGGAAACGGTGGTGGCCGGGCTTTACCCCGGTGTCGCGGTGACCGTGGTGCCAACGCTTACCGAAGCATCTCAACAAGTGGTCAAAAACCGTTATGATCTGCTCATCGCTGACTGGAATCTGCCCGACGGATCCGGTCTGGATCTGGTCAAAAAGGTTCGCAGTTCAAACCGGGATATGCCGGTGGTCATGGTGTCTGGGCGCTCGGACCGCGATTCGGTGCTGCAGGCGGCCCATTACGGTATTGATGGATACATCACCAAACCTTTCGATGTCCAGCTTCTGCATGAGCGTCTCTCCAGGTTGCTGAAGATCGAGTCCCGGGAACCGCCGGCGCTCCCGGAGTTGCTGGAAAATTCCCTGGAACAGCTGATTCAACTGCCGTCAGAGATAGATCCCCGGGACATTCTGGAGTTGATCAGCCGACAGGATGAACTCTCACCGGCCCAACTCGCAGAACGCTGGCGAGAGGAAACCAGCCTGACCGCCCGTTTGATGGATGTTGCCAACAGCAGTTCGTTCCGGCGTACAGGCAAACCGGTGGAGACCCTAAGAGACGCCATAGCCTCGCTTGGCGTTGCTCTGGCTCTCAATCAGGCCCTGGCTTTATCTCTGGATGTGTCCAGGAAGCTGCAGCACGAACTGCTCCGGGAGTTGGCGGTAACGCATCATGAGATGGCATTGCTGGTGGCCAGGGAAGCACAACGCCTGGCCATCAGGCTTCAAAAGCCAGCTGTTGTTTTCCAGCAGGCGGGATTGCTCAGCCGGTTAGGTGAACTGGCAGTGCTTAAAGTGCTCAATCAGTTTGTCGCTGTTGGTGGCTCCCTGGGAGAGAACGAGGCAGAGCAGGCCCTGAACCAGTGGTCGCAACGCTATGGCAACCGTCTGAAGGTCCAGTGGCGTTTGCCGCTCGGTCTGCGGGAGTTGATCGGATCTGTCCATTTTATTCCGGGCGATTGCACGCGGGAGGATCGGTTGATCATGCGGGCGGCTGCGATGATCGCTGCTGATGAGCAGGCTACGGGCGAGTGTCAGAAGCTGCTTCGACGTATTGGTCTGGAAACCGAAAACCAGTTACAGGAGTAGCGTATTGGTGGCTGAGCGGGAAGGTTTGCCCCAACGGGTTATGTATGTGGAAGACGACCCGGATATCCGGGCGATCGCTGAAATCGCATTGCAGGATGTGGGTGGGTTTACCGCCCGGCTATGCGAGTCAGGGTCACAGGCGCTGGCTGTGGCCCCGGCCTTTGGCCCGGAGCTGGTGCTGTTGGATGTGATGATGCCCGGTATGGATGGCCCGGAAACCTTGCAAGCGCTGAGGGAGCTGCCGGGCATGGGGCACGTGCCGGTCATTTTCATGACGGCAAGGCTGCAGCGATCCGAAATTGATGAGTACCGGGCTTTGGGAGCAGTGGGTGTTATTCCAAAACCTTTTGACCCCATGACGCTTGCAGAGCAGATTGCAGAGATTCTGGCCAGGGCCCGAATGGAGCCATAAACTGTTTCTGGCAGACTGCGAACAGGTGCGGGCGGGCGCAATTTCCGGTAGTCTGGCCAGCCTGAGCGCTGTTTTGATTGATGAGGTACTCATGTCATCCTCCCAGTCCCGGGACGAACTGAAAAGCAAGCTGAACCTTGAGACTTCCCGTATCCGCTGGCACGAACTGCAGACCTACTTTGCCCGTGGGCAGGTGGTCAGAGTGGTGCCGGAGCTTGATTTGCTCGAAGTGGCCACCGAGTTGGCCGCCGATAACAAACCCCGATTCGAACAGTGGATGCAGGACGGTCGCGTTGGCGAGGTCGCGCCGGATACCGCGCAAGACTGGTACGACCGCAACGCTGAGCTCTGGGCGGTGGTCATCGCGCCCTGGGTTCTGGTCCAGGACAGGTCCGGTCATGTTCTGCATTGACTCCCTGACGTCATGAAGCTTCACTATTTTCACGGTCGCAGTCCGCTTCGGGACCTGGTGATGGTGAAGGAGGGCCAGCGGATTGAGCTGCATATCAAGCCTGTCGGCGATGATCGCTGGGGGCTGGTGGCTCTGTCTGGCCCGGATCAGGGGCGACCGGATGGCCAGTTCTGCCGAGGCCCCTGGCCCACCCAGACCCGTGCCGAATCCGTCCTCAGGAGCGTGGCAGGCACCATGATGGGCAAGGGCTATGAACCCAAACCTGGTGACTATGTGGTGTGGTCCGTGGCCGCCCAGCGCCTTGCCCGAACCATCGGAACCCCAGAGGATGCCCCAGCTGGCCCCGAAACCGACCCCGACCAGTTCAAGCCCCTGACCTGACTCACTTTTCTGTTTTCTTGAGGACGCCATGCTGACCGGAGCCCTGCTCATTCTTGCTCCCCTGTTCCTGGGCTTTGCCATCGCCCTGGAAAATCGCCGGGCCATGACTGTCATCCATTACACCGTGGAGGGGCTGGTCTATTTCATACTGTTGCTGCTCGGCCTGGGGCTTGGCCAGATGGAGGGGCTGGCGGCGCAACTGGGCGGCATGGCTACCCAGGTAATGGCGCTGGTGTTGGTGCTTTTCGTCGCCAACATGTTCGGGCTATGGCTGTTTCACCGCTGGCAGCCAATGTCGGTTGAGCGGGTTGAGGGCAGTGTCAGCCCGGGTTACCGCAGGCTGTTCCTGGCCGGCCTGAAACCGTTGGTGGCGGTAATTGCCGGTCTCCTGGCCGGATACTACCTCTTGCCGGACATGCCCATGGCAGAAGAGCTGGCGACCTGGGCGCTGATGTTTCTGCTGTTCCTGATCGGTCTGCAGTTGCGCAATGCGGGGTTGTCGTTGCGCAAGCTGCTGATGAACCGTCAGGGCCTGGGCATTGCACTGGCCCTGACGCTCAGCTCTCTGGCCGCCGGAGCGCTTTTGATTCCCTGGCTCGGGCTGCCCTGGCACGATGCCCTGGCGGTCGCCTCCGGGTTTGGCTGGTATTCGCTGTCCGGTATTGTGATCGGCGAGGCCCTGGGGCCTGCGTGGGGCGGGGTTGCCTTCCTCAACGATGTACTCAGGGAGATCGTGGCTCTGGCCATTATTCCCCTGCTCATTGCCAGTCGACCGGCAATGGCTATTGGCTACGGTGGTGCTACCGCCATGGACTTCACCCTGCCGGTTATCCGCAGCAGCGGTGGCCTGCCCTGTGTGCCGGTGGCCATCGCATCCGGTTTTCTGTTGTCTTTCCTGTCACCGGTGTTGATGGGCGTGTTCCTGTCTTTGGGATAAATTGACCCGGTGCAATGCAAGCTGCGGTTTTACGGGTAGTATGTGAAACAGTAAACTACTGTTTATTGACAAATGTTAATGTCTTGACCCGGTCCGGATCCTGATGCAACGCCGTGAATTTCTTGGTTTTTCGATAGCAGCCGGACTGTCCGCGGCGGGATTGCCCGGTTGCAGCGATTCCGGCCCCCTGAGATTCGGCATCCACCCCTGGATCGGCTACGAGCCGCTATACCTTGCCAACGATTTCAACTGGTTACCGGCGACCGTTGCGCTTCAGCCGGGTAGTTCTGCAACCGACTCCATGGAAGGTCTTTTGTCCGGGGCGCTTGATGGCGCGGCACTCACCCTGGACGAAACCATACGAATCTGGTCCAGAGGTCTGGAGCTGGTTGTGGTAGCCGTGGCTGATGTGTCAGCCGGTGCTGATGTGCTGATGGTCAGCGCTGGCATCGACGAGTTGGCGGCTTTAAAGGGGCGGCGAATTGCGGTAGAGCTCAATGGTGTTTCCGGCATTATGCTGTTGAAGATTCTCGAGGTCGCGGGCCTTGGCCCAAATGACGTCATAAAGGTGGATATGCCGGTTAGCCAGCATGCGGAAGCCTGGTCCCGCGGAGAAGTGGATGCTTCGGTATGCTACGAGCCGACGGCCTCCGTGATCGAGAGCCTGGGTGGGGTCCGGCTTTTTGACAGCAGTGATGTTCCGGAAACCATTTTTGATGTCCTGGTTGTGACCCGCGAGGCCGCGGAGAAACATCGACGCCCGGTTAGTGATCTGGTGGGCGCCCACTTCGCCGGTTTGCAGCACCTGGTCAGAAACCTGCACGATTCGGTTTATCGGGTCGCGGACCGTCAGGGAATAGATCCGGATGAGGTCCGCTCAGCGCTTGCGACAGTCATGCTGCCGGACCTGGCGGCAAACCAGCGGTACCTCACGGCAGCCGGCCCGATCGAAAGCATGGCCGGTTCGCTCTCTCGCCTGATGCTGGCAGAGGGCATGATCGATCGGGATCCCGCCATCCAGCGTTTATCAGATGCCTCGTTTCTGCCGTCGAGGGTTCCGTGAACGTTCGGCGCATTGCTATCAGTCTGTTCCTGCTGTTTGCCACGGATTTTCTGGTGGCAGCGAAAGCCTGTGCTGATGAGGCGCTGACCCTGGGCGTGTTTGCCTATCGACCGGACCAGGTACTTCAGGAGCGTTACCAGCCTCTGGCTGACTATCTGTCGCAGCAAACCGGGATCCAGATAAGGCTGGAGGTGCTCAACCAGGATAATATGAGTAGGGCGATTGCCGCCAACCGGCTGGATTTCTTTCTCACCAACCCCAGCCATTTCCTGTTGATTCGGAGCGAGCGAAGTCTGACCGGTGTGCTGGCTACCCTGGTCAGACGATCCGGCGAATCCTCGACGGCCAGTCTTGGCGGCGTGATTATTACCAGGGCAGGGCGTAACGACATTGAGCATCTTGCCGATCTCCGTGACAAGACGATTGCTTCACCCGGCGTTCATTTCCTCGGTGGCTACCAGACCCAGGTTCTGGAACTCCTGGACGCCGGCATTGATATCCGGCGAGTGAACCTGATTCGCTTTCTGGGCACCCATGACCGGGTTGTTCGCTCGGTACTGGCAGGTGATGCCGATGTGGGTTTCATCCGCACCAGCATTCTGGAACAGCTGGCGCAGACGGACCCTGATCTGTTCACCAGGGTGAAGGTTCTGAACCGTCAGCGGCTGGCGGGTTTCCCTTACGTTGTTTCAACACGTCTTTACCCGGAATGGCCCCTGGTGGCCTTGCCTCATGTAAACGAAAGGTCTGTGCGAAAGATCGCTTCGGCGCTTTTTGCCATAGAACCGGAAGACGATGTTGCGCTGGCGGCTGGTATTGCCGGCTTTTCGCCTCCCGCCGATTACCAGTCGGTTGAGTACCTGGCGCGCACCCTGCGCGTGCCGCCCTACGATCAGATGCCTCAACTCACCTGGGTTGATGCGTTGCACCAGTATCGGCTCTGGGTTTTTACCATTCTGGTATTGCTAATGCTGCTGGTGGCATCATCGCTCTGGCTGGCCAGGAGCAAGCGGCAACTGGCCGCGGAACAGAGGCGTTTGCGCCAGCTTATTCGGGGTTGGCCACAAGCCGCATTGCTGATTCGCGGTGGACTGTTCAGCGATACCAACCAGGCTTCTGTCGACCTGCTCAGGTATACATCCAGTGAATCGCTGATTGGCAAGGACCTGGCAGTCTTTTCGCCGGAATATCAGCCGGACGGACAGATTTCCCGACAGAAACTGGCACCTATGCTGGAGCGCGTGTCCGCGGGTCAGGTCGAGCAGTGCGAGTGGGTTCTGAATCGTTCTGACGGTAAGGAAATCTGGGTTGAACTTACCATGGCGCCGGTCCACACCGAGGATGAACCGGAAGCATTGATTCTCTGCTCCCTGTATGACATCACCCGGCGGAAGCGAGCAGAACAGCGCCAGCGCCTGGCGGCGAGTGTATTCGAATATGCCCGCGAGGCCATATTCATTACCGACAATCACGGTGTGGTGATTGATGCCAACGAGGCGTACCTGGCAATTACCGGTCGGCCACGCCATCGGGGCATCGGGCGTCTGCCGCCCTTGCCGGTGGACGAGGGAACCGGTATTTTCGCCAGCGCCCGTGCCCAGGGTTTCTGGTCAGGTGAGTTCACAAGTCGAAGAAACGATGGTGAGCCCGTTGCTTTGGCCGCGACTCTCAGCAGTGTTCGTGGCGACCATGGCGAGGTCTCGCATTTTGTCGGTATTTTCAGTGACATCAGTCGGCTCAAGGAACAGGAACGGAAACTCCGTGTCATGGCTCACTATGATGCCCTGACCGGAATGCCCAACCGGGTACTGTTTGCCGACCGCTTGCAGCAGGCCATGGCCCTGACCCGGAGACAGGGCGGCAAACTGGCAGTGGTTTACATTGATCTGGATGAATTCAAGCCTGTAAACGATGCCTTCGGTCATGAGGCGGGGGATCAGTTGCTGGTTGAGGTAGCCACCCGTATGCGTTCGGAGCTCAGGGAAGAAGACACCCTGGCGCGGCTCGGCGGTGATGAGTTCGCGGCGATTGTCATGAATGTCCAGGATGACGCTTCCCTGGAAAGCCTGTTGGTGCGTCTTCTGGCCCGGGTGGCAGAACCGGTCTGGGTTGCCGATCACAGCGTCGAGGTTTCAGCCAGTATCGGCTATACGCTGTTCCCGCAAACCGGTGATCTGGATGGAGATCAGCTTCTGCGGCAGTCGGATCAGGCCATGTATCAGGCCAAGCATCAGGGTCGTAACCGTTATGTCCGCTTCTCGGCCCCGTCTTCCTGACGGCTGCTGTTGAGAAGTTCCACTCCTGGCTTCCAAGCCAGTGACTTGTTCCACTGGTCACAGAGGCGTCGAACGGAGCTCAGGTCGTCCAGGGCCCGTTCTCCGGCAATGGCAGTGAATTCTCCTTTGACAATCATCGTCAGCATCCGGGATTTGAGTACGTGGTACGCCTTCTCAAGATCATGGAACGTCTCGGGTTCCGGACTGTCCGCGGCAACCAGCGTTCTCAGCAAGCCAAGATAGTGTTCAAAGTCTTCAGCAAGGCAGTCCAGTTGGGAAAGCCGACTGGCCTCTTTTAGCTGCAGCAGGGCAGGGGCCAGAACGGTGGCTTCGGTCAGGTAGCGACAGGTCAGAATGGTCCTGCTGAGGACATCAACGGTCGCCAGATGCATCCTCTCCGCCCGCAGCCGGGAAATGTAATCTGAAATGGCCTGGTTAAGGCTCAGACAGGCATCGGTTTTCGGGCGTATCTGGGCGGGTTTCAGGTCCTCCCGGTCAAGGCAGACCCGTAGCAGACCTCGGGTCAGCCCAATTAGTCGCTTCATCTCCTGATCAACGGCACCAACCGCTAGTTCAGGGGTTGTAACCAGAGTGTTATCCAGGAATCGGGGCTCGGCGCTGTCTTCCTCCTTGCTTCGGAAGAGTCTGCCGAGAAATCGGGCAAAGCGGGGTGTCAGCGGTAACATGATGAACGCGCCGAGCACGTTGAACAGTGTATGAAACAGGGCCAGCGAAACGGCTATGTTGGCGTCCATGGAAAGCCAATCCGCCAGTACGGCTACCATCCAGAGCATGATGGGCAGAATGGCGAGCGCAATCAGCCCGGTCGCTGCGTTGAACAGGATGTGTCCCACCGCAAGCCGGCGGGCGTTGGCTGTCGCTTTCAGCGCAGACAGGGCTGCTGTAGACGTTGAGCCGAGATTGGCACCTATTACCGCCGCAGCGGCGTTGTTCAATGGAATCAGGCCGCCCGCAGCAGCAGTGAGAACAATGGCCAGCGCGGCGCTTGAGGACTGGGTAAGTACGGTTGCCAGAAACCCGATAAGGAGGAATGCGGGCAATCCATAGTTGTTGTCCAGCAGAAAGTTGCTGTCGAGTCCGCCGGTCAATGTCTCCAACGACGATTTCAGTATGGATAGTCCGAGGAAGAACAGCGCGAAACCTGCCACCGCCTCACCGAGCGAGCGGGTGCGCGGATTGGTGGCGATCAACTTTAGCCCGACACCGGCGGCAAGAATCGGGAGCGCAACCGCCTCGATGTTGAATCCGAAGCCCACCAGGCTGACAAGCCAGGCGGTCATCGTGGTGCCAATATTGGAGCCAAAGATGACGCCAAGGGATTGGCTGAGGTTTAGCAGGCCGGCGTTCACAAAGCCGATGGTGGCCACGGTTACCGCACCGGAAGACTGCACCAGGCCGGTAATCAGAAAGCCTGCGGCCAGACCCCGCAAGGGAGTTTGGGTCCAGTGACCGAGCATATGGCGCAATTGATGCCCCGCGGCGCTCTTCAGGCCATTGGTCATCATCTCCATGGCCAGCAGGAACAGGGCCAGGCCACCAAGAATCTGGAAAACTGTGGCAGTCATATTGGTTCTTCTGGGTAGAAGCCGGTTTTCTCTGAGCTTAGCAGAGCCCGTGACTGGAGGAGGTGTCGCCTACTCAGGCGAGGAATTTCCGGACATCGATCCTGTAGGTTTCCGGGTCCACGGCACGAAGAATCCGGTCCTGGGTACCCGGTTTCGCAAGATCGATGGTGTCCACCGTGATCGGCATGCGGAATTTGGTGTGGTACATCACGCGCACGGCTGGCAGTCTTTGATCACTCTCGTTGGCCTCAACCACCACACCGAGACGGCCACTTTCCAGCAGCACCAGCGAGCCCACCGGATAAAGCCCCAGGCAGCGGATAAACTGTTTGACCAGAACCGGATCCAGATGGCTGCCGCTCCACTCCAGGAGCTTCTTCAGACCCTGTGTTGGCGTCATGCCCTTGTGATAGACCCGATCTGCGGTGATGGCGTCGTAGACATCGCTGATCGCGACCATGCGACCGTACTCCGATATCTCGTCCCCTTTCAGGCCTTCCGGATAACCGGTACCGTCCAGGCGCTCATGATGCTGTGCTGCCGTGATGACGGTGAGTTCACCAATGCCCTCGGTGGTGGCCAGAATGTCCCGTGAGTGGCGGGCGTGAAGTTTCATTACCTCGAACTCTTCGGGCGTCAGGCGGCCGGGCTTGTGCAGTATTTCGTCAGGAGTGAGGATCTTGCCGAGGTCGTGGAGAAGCGCGCCCACGATGGTCTGGTGCAGCACATCGGACGACAGGCCCCGGTAGTTCCCGAAAAGGGACATCAACACACTCAGGTTCACCGAGTGTTCCAGCAGGTAATTGTCTTTCTCACGGATGCGGCCAAGGCAGCTCAGAGCATTGGCATTTCGCAGCACGGAATGCTGGAGCTCGTCGGCTAGCTGATGGATGGGCGCAACGTCGATGGCGCTGCCCACTTTGGCGTGGTTCATGAACTCACCCACCAGCCCCTGAGCCTGGCTGTGAATCTGCTGGGCAATCACCATTTCTTCGGCCAGCGGAACATGCGGTCGCTGGCCCGGCGTCAGTTCACCCGCTTTTTGGAGGGCCGATTCGTTACGGCGATCCACTTCGGCAGCCGTTTCCGAATCCTGGGTGTCGAGCCCCTTCGAGGCGTCGATATAGACGAATTCCACCCCCATCCGGCGGATTTTCTCAATGGTTTCCTCTTTTTTGATAACACCCCGCTTGCGCTGGGTGTTGTGGGGAATCCAGTCGTTGTTCAGGTCGGTTATATACATGCCGACCTTGAGTGCCGAGATGGGGACGCGTTTGATCATTCGCCGGGGAAGAACGTCCTCAGGCTGTTCTGATAAGTCTTACCAATAACCTCGTCCAGAGGCAGCTCCTTCACCTCAGCGATTTTCTCGGCGACAAAGGGCAGGTAAAACGGTGCGTTTTCCTTCCCGCGATAGGGTACCGGGGTCAGGAAGGGTGAATCGGTTTCCAGCAGGATCTGCTCAATCGGCGCCATGCGTACGATATCCCGCACGTTCTCGGCCTTGTTGAACGTGGTGATGCCGTTGAAGCCCAGGCACCAACCCTGGTCCAGGGCGTACCGGGCAAGCCCCGGTCCGGATGTAAAGCTGTGGATCACGCCACGGCGCTTGAGGGTGGCCTCAAACTCGCCAAGGATCTCGATGGTGTCCTCGTCGGCTTCCCGACTGTGGATCACAACAGGCCGATCCGTGTCGCAGGCGATCTGAAGCTGACGCCGGAACACCTCGCGTTGTACGTTCCGGTCGGCGTTATCATAAAAATAGTCCAGCCCGATCTCGCCCACGGCAACGACTTTTGCGTCCCGGGCGTGGGCACGGATTTCCGCTTCCACGTCGTCGGAATAGCTTTCAGCATCGTGGGGGTGGATCCCCTGAGTACCGTAAACCCAGGGTGCGACCTGGCTGAGTTCCCTTACTCTGGCAAGGTTGTCCGGGGACACCGCAATGGTGATCACCTTCTCGATATTGACCCCTTTCGCCTGCTCAAGGGTCTCCTCCAAAGGGCGGTCCTTGAGGTAATCCAGGTGACAGTGGGTTTCGATGATCGGGTGATCGAATACGGGAATCTCGCGACGTTTCTTACTCATTGCCGGGTACTACACTCCATCGCAACCTGCGTCCAGGCTGCTATTCTGTGAATTCGGTCGCACAAGTTTACCAGCTTGTTCGATTGTTGACCTGTATTACCTCCATAGGGAGTTGCACGGAGCACCTTGATGAAGCTGTCGGCGTTTGCCAGTAGTTTTCTTTTCGACTTAGGAAAGCCTCGATTCCGGGACTACCCGACGTTGCTGGACAGCGATGAAACGGAGCTGCCCGTCCTGGAGGCCAGCCTGGAACAGATCGGTGAATACCAGCGCCGGCTCTGGGCGAATCAGGCCAGGGCGGTGCTGCTGGTCACACACGGACCGGATACCAGCGGCAAGGATAGCCTGATCCGCACACTGGCCACCTTTGCAGACCCCGCCGGCTTTCACGCCTGGTCGTTCAGCCGGCCCAAAGGTGCCGAAACCCGCCATGATTTTCTCTGGCGGGTCACGCCCTTTCTGCCCGGCTTTGGCGAGATGGTGGCCTTCAATCGCAGTCATCATGAGGCTGTGATCGCCGAGCGGGTATGGCCGGTTCATGAGCCCGAAAGCTACAACTGGGAGAACCGTTACCGCTCCATCCGGAACTTCGAGAACCATCTGGTAGAAGAAGGCACCACGGTAATCAAAATCTGGCTCAACCTGTCCGAAGACGAGCATCGACAGCGCCTTCTTAAGCGCCTGGACAAACCCCGCAAGCGCTGGAAGTTTGATAAGTCGGATATCGACGGCTGGGAAAAGCGTCGCCAGTATGAAGCCTTCGCCGAGGAGGCCCTGGCCGCGACCCATACGGAGCAGGCGCCCTGGTTCATTGTGCCGGGTGACCGGAAACCCCAGGCCCGTGCCATTGTTGCAGCGATACTGGCTGAGCAGCTGAATCGGTTGGCGCCGGACTACCCGAAAGAAGATGAGACTGTCCTGAAAGAATATCGACGCCTGTTGGCAAAAAACGGCGTGAAATAAACACAGCGGAGGAATGCATGCACATTGTTGTAGTCGGTGGCGGCGTGGTGGGAATGACCACGGCTTACGAACTGAATCGCCGGGGCCACCAGGTGACTGTGCTGGAGCGCCACGCAATCGCCGGGAACGAAACCAGCAAGGCCAACGCGGCTCAGCGGTCTTACGGCGTGGTCTACCCCTGGGCCGACCCCTCGATAGTGTTCAAGGCCATCCCCTGGATCCTCAAGCAGGATGGCCCTCTGAAGCTGCGCTTTCCACCGTCTGTGGAAACCCTGAAATTCATGTTCGCCACCCTCCGTTACGCCTGGTCGCCAGGCCTGTTCGGCTTGAATCGCCGTGCCATGTTGCGCCTCGGCATCCATAGCCGGGAACGGTTTCTTGCCCTTGAAAAGGAGTTGGGTCTTGCCTTCGATGGCGACCACCAGGGCCTGCTGCACCTGGCCAGCACCCCGGAGGCCCTCGAAGGCTACCGGATTACTCATGACCTGCTGACCGAGCTTGGCATTCCTTCCCGTTTGCTCACACCCGAACAGGTACGAGAGGCCGAACCCGGCATGGTCGGCAACGGCCCGCTCTACGGTGCCCTGAGCTACGACACCGATGGCACGGGCGATTGTCACCAGTTCTCCCGGGAACTGGCGAAAGCCTGTGAGGAAAAGGGGGTTGTCGTTCGTTACAACGTGGAAGCGGAAAAGCTGATCGCCGATGACAACAGGGTCAGTGCGGTTTCACTGAGAAACAGCGATGGGGTGATGGAAACCCTGGAAGCCGATGCCGTGGTGATCAGCGCCGGCTGCTGGTCCAACCATCTGGTGCAGCCCCTGGGCCTGGAGCTGCCCATCTATCCGGTGAAAGGTTACAGCCTGACTGTCCCCATGAAAGAACCTGAACGCGGTCCGGCATCGACCATTCACGACGACAACTACAAAGTGGTTTCCACCCGTCTGGGGAACAGGCTACGGGCTACGGGTTTCGTCGAGCTGGCGGATTTCAACCGGGATATTCCCGAAGTCCGACTGGCAACTATCAAGAAATCGGTCGAATCCCGTTTCCCCGGCTGTGCGGATCTTGATGCCGCCGAAACCTGGACCGGCTTCCGCCCCATGACCCCGGACGGCCCGGCGATTATCGGACGAGGTCCCCGAGACAACCTCTACCTCAACACCGGCCACGGAACCTTCGGCTGGACCCTGTCCGCGGGCAGTGCCGATGTCATCGCACAGGTGATCGAAGGCGAGGAACCCGCCATCTGTCTGGATGCCTTCAGGCCTGGGAGGTTTTCCGAGTAAGACTTCGGGCTCGGTTCACGAGCCGGTCTGGTGGCCCTTTCCGGGATACGCTGTAAATACGTCCCTGTACGCTTGACGAAAACCATCCCTGGTTTTCGACAATCCCGGAAAGGGCCACCAGACCGACTCCCGGGCCTAGGAGGTCAATCTTGCGTATCCCGGGAAGGCTTATCCGTTCGGCTCTTTCTCGGAAGCCGAGCGCGCCTGAGAGTAAACCGTGCGCTCAATGTTCGAACAAAGCGTATGAACAAACCCGATATCCCGATCAGACAACAAGGGTAACCGCTCGAAAACCCATTGCGACAGCTTCCCTTCAGGCGGTGTATCCAGTTCTGGTAGCAGGGTTTCGAGCCGACCGCGGAGGGCGCCAAGCCGATGTTCATCGGCAGGCTCAGGTTCGTTATCCATAGCTTCCGATAGCCCGGACATTTCCCAGGCGTAGAGCATCACCGACTGGGCAAGGTTCAGAGAAGGGTAGGTGACCTTCATGGGAATGCCGGTCAGCAGATCGCAGAGTGCCAGCTCCTCGTTGGAAAGCCCGCGATCTTCCCGGCCAAACACCAGTGCTGCGGTTGCCACGGACGCACCCTTCGTGGCCAGAACCTTCTGCAGATCCGAGGGGCCGTGCCAATCCTGGCGCTGATGCCGGGTCTTGGCGGAGGTGCCCATCAGCAGGTCTACGGAGTTTCTTACCGCTGCCAGATCGGGGAAAATGCGCGCATTGTCCAGGATGTGGTCGCTGCCGTGGGCCAGCCAGTGGGCTTCGGGGCGGGTGTGCAGGTCCGAGTTGACCAGCCAAAGCTCGCCGAAACCCATGGTGCACAGGGCACGGGCGGCCGCACCGACATTTTCGGGAACCTTGGGCTCAACAAGTACAAAGGCCAGTTTCATGACGTTACCTCCGGCGGCGAGTTTACACCACGGCGCGGAATCTTTTTACCAGCGATGGCAGCAGCTGAACGACTGGCTTGTGCAGCACCAGGCGTTCTGGCAGCCGGCGCCGTTCATGACACCGCAGCCGGCCTGGACAAGAGCTTATCCGGAACTGGCCGCGATGCTGGCGGAGCTGACCGATGCCCAGTGCCAGTATCTGGATGACGCTCCGGTTGAGCTGGCGGCGCGGGTATCCCGATGGGTCCCGTCCCTGGAACGTTATGCCGACATGGTGCAGCTGCCGGAGTTTTTGGCATCAGCCGAGGAGGCATCCGATACGACTCTGCCGGAAGTTCGAGCCACGGATATGCCCGGCCGAAAGCGTCTGCAGTCGGGTGCCTTTGCGGCTGCACTGGCACCGCTGGAGCACCCTGCCCTCGACTGGTGTTGTGGCAAGGGCCATCTGTCGCGGACGCTGGCTCCATTGTGTCCCGGTGAGATACAGGGGCTCGAGTGGAATCCGGAGTTGGTCCGGGACGGCAACCGACTGGCCAGACAATTCGGGGATCGGGTTTCGATTGAATGCCAGGATGTGATGGCCACGGATCTGGTGCTTCCGAGCCGTCACCACGGCGTGGCCCTCCATGCCTGCGGTGACTTGCATCGACAACTGCTGAAGCGGGGCAGCGAGGCCGGGTTGCCGAGGCTGAGTATCTCACCTTGCTGTTACCACCTGACCGACAAGGATATTTACCAGCCGCTGTCAGAGCGAGCGTCGGGCTATCAGAAAACACTGAAACCAGGCCGAAACGACTTGCGGCTGGCGGTTCAGGAAACGGTAACAGCCCCTGCCCGAGTGCGGGAACAGACCCGTTTGATCAGCCAGTGGCGCCTAGGGTTCGATGGCCTGCAGCGATTTCTGCGTGGGCATGACGAATACCTGCCGGTGCCTTCACATCCGGCGCGCCTGCTGAGCGAAGGCTTTCCGGCTTTTTGTCGCTGGGCCGCGGCGAAAAAGCATCTGGAGTTACCCGCCAGGGTCGATTTTGATCATTGGCTGGCGTTTGGCGAGCGTCGGCTGGCAGAGGTTCGCCGCCATGAGCTGGTACGGCACCTGTTCCGGCGCCCACTGGAACTCTGGATGGTGCTGGACTACGCGCTCTTTCTGGAAGAGCAGGGCTATCAGGTACGTCTCGGCCACTTCTGCGACCGGTCGCTGACGCCCCGTAACCTGCTGATCGATGCGGTCAGGGTTTCCGGTATTCAACCCGCTCAACACAGCCATCCCTGAAATACACATAGGTCAGCTCATAAAGTGCCCCGTAATAGCGGGTCTGGTAAATCCAGACTTCCTGGGGGCTGGTGTAGGTTTCTGGCGGATTGCCGAAAGCCCGGCGAACATGCTCCCGGGTCATGCCCTGTACCACCTGTTCCCGAACCAGATAACGGCGCAGATCGGTGGAGTTGATAAACCGGCAGGTGCCGGCCTCTTCCTCTGGTTCCGATTCTTCTTCCTGTTCTTCGGGATCAGGGGGCTCCTGCGCCGGGAGGTTCTGATTGAAACTGCCGCCGATGCGGTTATCCCGCAGCTCAACCGATTCCGCATCCTCGCCGCAGGGCTGGTCGGAGAACACGGTATTGCCATCTTGTTCACAGCGAAAAACCTGGGCCTGCGCCGGCACTGCCAGGACAGAGAGGGTCAGCATCAAAGCCATTCCTTTGATCATTGGTTCCTCGCGATTGATCACCCATGAAAAAGGCGCCCGAAGGCGCCTTTTCAATCCACTCAGATAAAGACCGTCGATTAACGGCGAACCTGAATGCGCGCTTCAACCCGACGGTTCTCGGCACGGCCGGCTGCGGTCTCGTTGGAGGCAACCGGCTGCTCTTCACCGTAACCCACGGCTTCTACTCGTGCCGGGTCAATACCCAGAGGACCGGTCAGGCGACCAGCGACCGCCTCAGCGCGACGCTGGGACAGGAACTGGTTGTAGTCGGCAGCGCCCAGGCTGTCGGTATGACCTGCGATTTCCACGATGGTTTCCGGGTTTGCCTGCATGAAGTCTGCGACGCGACGGATCTCGTTATCGTAAGCGTTACCAATCACCGAGCTGTTGCTCGGGAACTGTACTTCAATGGTGAAGGTCTGGACCGTCTCGGTCACACCCTCACAACCTGTCTCGTCAACGTCTGCGCCAGCTGTGGTGTTCGGGCACTGGTCCTGGCTGTTGACTACGCCGTCGTTATCGCTGTCCAGTTCGCAGCCACGACTGTCTACTTCTGCACCGCGAGGCGTGTTCGGGCATTGATCGCGGCTGTCAGCTACGGCGTCACGATCACCATCCGGCTCACAGCCATTGGAATCAACGGGCGCTCCTGCAGGTGTGCCCGGGCACTGGTCACGGGAATCCGGCACGCCATCGCCATCAGCATCTGCAGGACGTGCAGGCTCCGGAGCAGCTTGGGCGACAGTGCGGGTAAAGGCAAAACTGATACCCAGAGAGACCTGGGTGTCGAAGGTGCTCTCATCAATGCCGTGGAACTCTCGGAGGTCGCCGCGCAGTGAAACGGCGTCACTGATGTTGTAGCGGAAACCGGTGCCTACGTTCACGCGCGTTTCGTCGTGGTTGCTGCCGGCGGTGCGAACACCGCTGTTATCGGAACCGAAGTCTGCATGGCCGGCGCCCAGAGACACATACGGGTTCCAGGCTTCGTCCGGGCCGGCAAAGTAGTAGGTGCCATCGACCCGCACCTCATCAAATTCGGATTCGCCGGGCACGTATTTCCGATCCGCATCGGCACGTGAATACAGGGCTTCTACCGACCAGTGCGGGCGGAAGCGATATTCCACACCAACGCCAAAAGTGCCGGTCTCGCTCAGGTCGCGCTTGTCGTCAAACAGCTGGAAGGCAGCAAACGGGTTGATGTAGACGGTTTCCTGGCGATCGGCCATGGCCGGGGTTGCCATAGATGCAGCCAGGACAGCCGCGGAAATCGGACGCATGACGTTCATGCAGAACCTCCTGTTCATTGTCGTTGTGGTACCGCACTTCTTCACGAAAAGTGCTTGCATACCCGGAATTTAGGCCAGTAGGCCAAAAAAAACAAAAAAATGATACGGATTGTTACGTCCGCAATTATACCCAGTTGACCTTTACGTGCCGGAAGTCGTTTCAGGCCAGCGCGGTGAAATACAGGTGTGCGCTCTTTTTGCTGAAACTGAGTACCTCGCCGTTGTCGAAGTGCACTTCGAACGAGCTTTCATCCTCGGAAACTACCGAGCCGGCGCCAAAAATGGCGTGGCTAAGACGCTTCAAGTGCCATAGCGGTTCCATCGAACTTGCGGATTTTGCCGCCTGGCCCTCCAGGGTGACATCTTCCCTGGCGGCATAGCGCTGACTGACCGGGGTGAGAGGAGCGCTTAAACGGGTCGTTGACGTCTCGGCCGGGATTCGTTCATCCAGCCAGCGCCCGAACTCTTCGGCCAGGGGGAAGCAAAACTCCTCCACAAACCGGCTCGGGCCCAGATCGCCGTCCAGATGCGGTTGCTTGCTGGCCGGTCGGGTAATCAGGTGCAGCTGCTGGCGGGTTCGCGTCATGGCCACATACAGCAGCCGCCGCTCACTCTCCAGAAACCCCCGGGCATCGTCCTGGGGCCGCGGGCTGTAGGGCAGGTATTTCTCCTGCAGACCGGGGATAATCACGGTCGGCCATTCCAGACCTTTGGTGCGGTGAATGGTCGAGAGCAACACGCCTCCTTGCTGCTTTTCACCCGCCTGCTGCTTCAGGACTTTCAAATGCTCCAAAGCGCCCTCGGCAGTGACATCCAGGCTTTTCAGGTATTCCCGGAATCCCTGCACGGTATCAATTCGCTCCTCGGCGCTCTCATGGGTCAGGGCCAGGCTCCGGATGCCTTCGTAGAGGTCTGTATGTTCGGCATACACGCTTATGAGTCCAGCCACCGGTCCTCCGTAGCTGCGCAGCTGGGCTAGCACCTCGCCCAGCTTTCGCAACTTGCGGGCCGCCATCGGGGCCAGCGCATCAAAGTCCATGGCTAGCAGTCTCTCGTGCCAGCCGCCGGAAAAACCGGCCAGGAACCGCGCCAGCTGCTCCAGTTCGGGCTCTTTCAGACCAACGTGGGGGAAGCGTAACAACTGCCGCGCCAGTTCCAGCCGATCCTCGTCTGGCAGGTTTTCCAGCTTGCCGGTCACCACCATCAGCAGTGAGGTGATCGACTGAACCTCCCGACTGAAAAGCGCGCCCTTGCCGGCATCAATCCGGTAGGGAATCTGGCGGGCCAGCAGCTTCAGCTCAATGGGCACACTCTGGCTCCAGACCCGGAACAGGATCGCCGATCCGGCTCGGGCCTGTTCCGATTGGCCCTGAAGAATCTGCAGAACGGTATCGGCATCGCTGTCCGCCCGATGGAGGGTGATCTCCGTGCCTGGTGTTGAAGGGTGGGAATGGCAGAGCACATCCTTGCGCCCGGTGTTGTGGCAGATCAGGTGGTTTGCCAGCAATGCCACCCGGTGGCCGTAGCGGAATGTGTAGCTGAGGGTCTGCTCCAGCGGACTCTCAAACTCATCGCTGAAGCGTTTGAGAATAAACTCCGGCTTCGCGCCCCTGAATTCGTAAATCGTCTGGTCCGGGTCACCCACCACCGTCACCCTGGCCCGGTCTCCGGCCACATAGCGCAGCAGCAGATGCTGGATCTCATTGGTGTCCTGGTACTCATCCACCAGAATCAGATCCATCTTGTTGCCCACCAGCCGCTGCAACGGCGGATTCTGGTGAATCGCCATCACCGGCTCATACAGCATATCGGCATAGCTGATCCGGCCCTGGCTCTTGCGCCACTGTTCAAAACTGTGGAACAGATCAACGAGGTATTTGTGCTTGTCCGAATACCCGAGCTCCTCAAACACAATCTCTGCCGGCGACAGCGTGGTCTTTACCAGATCGATAAACCCCGTCGCCGTCTCCACAAAATCCTTCTTGTTGCGCCGGATCTCATCTGCTAGATCCTCCGGCGCCAGCCGACGCGTCAACTGCCAGGCCTGAAAACTGATCTCCTGCTCGGTCAGAATCTTGTCCGAAAAACCCGGCAGATAACCCTCCCGCACAAACCGTTTGTAAAGCCGAAGGCCCATGGCGTGATACGTCCGGATCTCCGGCAGCGCCAACCCGCTCTGGGCACACACCTCCTGCAGCTTTCGTTCGAAATCCACCCGGGCGCTGCGGTTGAACATCAGCACCAGCATCCGGTCCGGATCATGCCCCTGTTCGAGCAGATACCGAATCCGCCACGCCAGCGTCGACGTCTTGCCACTGCCGGCCACGGCAGTAATCACCGAATGCTCATAGCCGGCAGTAATAATCGCCCGCTGTTCATCGGTGAGGTAATCCGGCAGGTTGGTGGCGTCAGAAATTTGGGGTTCGGTCGGCATGGCCGGTATTGTAACGGCCTGCTGGTAGAGCGGATACCGCTCCCGCATAATTGACTCAGTTTGAGGCGCGGGGACGCCAACTCACAGGTGTGACAGTCAGTTGGTGAGCGGCCTTCCAAAACTGTGCGGAGCCAAGGATGGCGGAGCCCAAGCGCCACATGGATGTGCCGCAAGGAGCGTGTTTTGGAAGGCCGCTCACCAACTGGCTGCCCCCGAGCTCTCGCTAACTCCCAAGCCAAAAGGTCTGAATAATGGAAATAGCAGAATCCGTAAACGTACTGGGTGAAAAACTGGAAACCTGCGGCAAAGACCCGGTTACCGGCTTCTACCGCGATGGCTGCTGCAACGTCGGCCCCGATGACTTTGGCCTGCACGCCGTCTGCGCCGTAGTCACCGACGAATTCCTCGAATTCTCCAAAGCCCAAGGCAACGACCTCAGCACACCCAGACCCGAATTCGGCTTCGAAGGCCTGAAAGCCGGCGACAGCTGGTGCCTGTGCGCTGCCCGCTGGCAGGAAGCGTTCGAAGCCGGCTGCGCACCAAGGGTTCGCCTGCGCGCCACCCACCAGGCCGCGCTGGAAAAGTGCGCCCTCGATGACCTCAAAGCCCACGGTGCCGACCTTAGCTGATGAGCCATCCCCGACCCGATGATACGCCGGATACGACGGCGTGGTGTGCCCTGCAGGCCAGTCTTGCCGCCAGAGGCGAGCGCCGTCTGGTTCTGCTGGAGGGCGATCGGGAAAACAACCTCAGGTGGCTCTCTGGCCTGCTACCGGATCTCGAAATTCACACCGGCATCTGGACCGGTCCGGCAGACCAGAGCCCTGATCCTCGCTTGACGGGGATTCTTCCCACCGAGGCCCGAAAATGGCTCGGCCGTGAAGTCTCCACGATTGTCTGGGACGGCTGGCAGGGAAACCCACCGGATGCCTTCGCAGCCCTCTCAGGTGCATTGACCGCTGGCGGCCTGCTGTTCTGGTTAATGCCTCCGCTGGAAGAATGGCCCCGCTTTGCTGATCCGGATTACCCGCGAACCGGGCTGGACCATGGTGGCAAACATCCTTTCGCTGCCCGCATGGCCGACATTCTTGCCGATCATGAGGCCGTCATCCGCATAGCCCCAGGCAGCGCAGATACGCCCTCGCCGGCCATACCCCAGGTGCCGGAGCAAAGCTTCCGGATTGCCACAACCCGCGACCAGGAGCAGTTGATCCAGCGCCTGGTCCGGTTCGGCATGGGCCGGAGACGCCGGCCGGTGGTTGTAACGGCAGACCGGGGTCGGGGCAAGTCTGCAGCTTTGGGCATGGCTGCCGCTGAATTACTGAAGAAAGGCAGGCAGGAAGTCGTTGTTACTGCACCATTGCAACAGAACGTGGATACCCTGTTCAGTCACGCTCGCGAAGCTCTGGCAGATCAACTGGAGCAGGTCAGCGCCGGGACGCTGACAACCCGGTCGGGCGGGCGCCTGAGGTATGTGCCGGTTCGGGAGCTCCTGGCCGTTCGGCCGGAGGCCGAGGTGGTTCTGGTGGACGAGGCCGCGGCCCTGCCGGCACCCCTGCTGAAATCGGTTCTGTTGGGCTGGCCCCGGGTGGCATTTGCCACCACGGTGCATGGCTACGAGGGCGCCGGCCGCGGCTTCGCCATTCGCTTTCGGCAGGTGCTGGAGCAATCAACGCCGCACTGGCAGTCGGTGACGCTGACCGAGCCGGTGCGCTGGGCCGTGAGTGATCCACTGGAAGCCCTGATTTCCCGAATTTTTCTGTTGGCGGCGGATGGCAGTGGTTCAGCCGGAACAAAACAAAGCGGTACCGGTAAGCTGGTTATCGAGCCATGGCAGCCGGCAGCCGCCGGTGATGAGGCGCTGTCGAACGCCTTTGGTTTGCTGGTGGATGCCCATTACCGGACCAGCCCGGCCGATCTCCGGCAATGGCTAGACGATCCGGCTGCCCGCAGCTGGCGGGCGCGGATTGGCGACCGGACGGTTGGAATACTCTGGTGTGCGCTCGAAGGAGGGCTTTCGCCGGAGCTGGCTGAACAGGTGAGCCTGGGCACCCGCCGAGTTCGCGGTCATCTCCTGCCGCAATCGCTGGCCAGCCATAGCGGCTATCCGGAAGCCGCCGTCCTGAACGGTCTCAGGGTTGTCCGGATTGCGGTGTCAGACGCCGCCAGGCGGTCGGGTATTGGCCGAAGCCTGGTAGAGGCCGCTCGGGCCTACACGGCCGAGCAGGGCATTGATTATCTGGGAACCAGTTTTGGTGGCAGCGCCGACCTGCTGGCCTTCTGGCAGACCTGTGGTCTTCACGTGGTCAGGATGGGCTTGCAGCAGGAGGCGTCCAGTGGCGAGTATCCGTTGCAGATGATCAAAGGCGTCTCGCAGCCGGGCCTGGAGCTGGAAGAGCGTATTCGCAACCGATTGGCTGGCCACTGGCTTACCCTGGTACCGGACAATTGGCCGGGCCTTGAGCCGGATCTATTGGCGGACATAACGGCAGACCTACCTCCGGAGCTGGCGCTGGATGGCGACGATCTGAGGGATCTTTGGAATTTCGCCAATGGCCACCGCGGGTTTCAGGTCACCGTTCCAGTCTTGCGGAAACTGAGCCAGAGGCCGGGAATTATGGCGAGGCTTAAGGGCCATGAAGAACTGGTGTTGTGGTGTCGAGGCGTTCTCCAGGGGCGGCCATGGTCCTCTCTGCAGGCCGACAGACTCTGCCGGGGCCAGAAAGAAGGCGAAGATCGCTTGCGGAAACTGGTTCGGGATCTTGTGAAGGACGGCCCGGGTTTGTGACTCGCTCGATTTAATTTCCGGTGGCGTCTGACCAGAATAGTGCCTCGCATCCTTTCAACGAGATCCACAGAGACTGTTTGCTATGGCCAAGGGAACCGGCGCCTTCCGTGTTTTGCTGATTCTGTTTCCACTTCTTGCTTTGCTGTCTGCATGCGCTTCCCCAAACCAGCCGGTTACTCTGAGCCCCGAGGCCCTTGCCGAGGCGGATGCACTTCTGATCTCAGCCGCCGGAGCCGGTGAAAAGCGGCGTGTGCAGCTGTTGCTTTCCGCCGGTGCCGATGTAAACACCAGTGACCATAACGGATATACCCCCGTCATGCGGGCGGCAGAGAATGGCCATTTGTCGGTGGTGAAGGTGCTGGTGGCCGCCGGTGCCAACGTCAATGTCAGCCAGGGCGGTGAATCCCTGCTGATGAAAATTGTGGCTAATGGCGATTTGCTGACCGCAGAGCGTCTGGTGGCCGCCGGGGCGGACGTGAATTACCGGGGCAAGGGTGGCCAGACCGCGCTGGACAT
Source organism: uncultured Marinobacter sp. (assembly GCF_913055835.1). Classification (GTDB taxonomy): domain Bacteria; phylum Pseudomonadota; class Gammaproteobacteria; order Pseudomonadales; family Oleiphilaceae; genus Marinobacter. The sequence continues at coordinate 22,631 of NZ_CAJXKQ010000037.1, forward strand.
CGCCCGTGCCACCAACAACCGGGATCTGGAAATGCTGCTGGTGCAGGCGGGTGCGCAGCTGTAGTTCCCGGAAGCTATTCCAGCCCCATCGGATCGGTTTCGTCATCCCATTCCGGGCTGAAATGGGCGGCAACGACCTCCTCCGGAACGTCCGCAACGCCCGGATAACTCCACTTGGGCTGGCGATCCTTGTCGATGGCCAGGGCCCGTATGCCCTCGGCCAGGTCTGGCCGGCGGATGCATTCCGAGACCATCGCCAGTTCCATTCGGAAGGCGTCCTTGAGAGACATCTGCTGGGCTTTTTGCAACTGGGTCCAGACCAGCCAGGCCGACACGGGGCACCCGGTTCTCAGCGTGTTCATGCAGGCGTGCCACCAGTCGCAGTCCACCTCTGCCGTGAGCAACTGATCAACGATTTCCGGCAGTTCATCGCCAGCGCTCAGCCGGGCAATTCGTTGTTCGTGTTTGGCAAGATGGCTGGGCGGCAGTGCCCGGTAATCCGGTGTCTGGATCTGACTGAGCAAGCGGAAAAGACGGTTGTCGTCGGCGGCAGTCTGCCCGGTCCATCGTTCCGACGCCAGGCGGTCCAGAAGACGGTCCCGGTCTTCCGGCAGAATGGCCATGTCCGCAAGGCCAACCCGAAGTGCATCGCTCACGTTCAGGTGAGCGCCGGTCAGCCCCATGAACAGACCGAGCCGGCCCGGCAACCTTTTCAGAAACCAGCTGGCGCCCACATCCGGAAACAGGCCGATGGCGATTTCGGGCATCGCCAGGGTGACATCCGGTGTTACCAGCCGATACCGGCAGCCGGAGAACACACCAAGCCCGCCGCCCATCACCACGCCGTGGGCTATGCCCAGCACAGGCTTGGGAAAACGATGAATGTTGTAGTCCATCCGGTATTCGCGGCTGAAAAAACGTACCGGTTTCTCGGGGTCTTCCGGATCCTGAATCGCATCGTACAGTTCGCGGATATCGCCACCGGCGCAGAAAGCCCTTTCTCCCGCCCCCCGAATAACCACGATGCAGATCCGATCATCGTTGGCCCACCGATCAAGGATTTCCTGGGTCTGCTGGATCATGTGCTCGGAAAGTGCGTTGAGCGTGCCTGGGGAGTTCAGTGTCAGAACACCAATGTGGCCTTCGCGACAGGCAAGTTCCTGAGCCTCTACAGACATTGACGATATCTCCGAAGATTTAAATCGATCTTGTATACGGAATCGAACGTACTTTCACCCTAATAGTCAGAGTAGAAAAGAGGACCAACGTCGAAAAGACGTCCTTGACCTATCGCATTTGAGGTTCCCCGGCTCTGTGCTATAAGTGCTAGTCAGTTTATTGTCCGGCTTCCGAACCGGTCTGAAAATCTTGAAAACGATGATGAGAGGGTAATGACAATGAATCTGAAACACTACGCTGTTGCGGGAATTTTTGCGCTTGGCGCTGCTGTGCCTGCTGTAGTTTCTGCCGCGGATGCCGAAGCCGGCAAGGCCAAGGCGGCAGTCTGTGCTGCGTGCCATGGTCAGAACGGTATCGCGCAGATCCCCACTTACCCGAACCTGGCGGGCCAGAACGAGCAGTACCTGGTATCCGCCCTCAAGGCGTACAAGAACAAGCAGCGTTCTGGCGGTCAGGCGGCTATCATGCAGGGTCAGGCTGCTGCCTTGAGTGACACGGATATCGCCAACCTGGCAGCCTACTACGCCAGTCTTCCCGCGGACGGCGGCAAGTAAGTTCTATTTGTCAGCGGGGCGGCTCAGGCCGCACCGCTGACAATGCGATAGCTCGGTCTGTAGGCCGAGGTTCCTGGCAGTTTCATCCGGTTCTGGGCGACAAACTGTTCCAGCATAGCCTCAAGCGGTTTGATCAGACTTGGATCACCGGCAATTTCGAACGGCCCCTTCTCCTGTACCTGCCGTATACCACTCTCCTTGACGTTTCCTGCCACGATGCCGCTGAAGGCCTTGCGCAGATTTGCGGCGATCAGGTGTACCGGCTGATCCCGATGGAGTTCCAGCGCCCGCATATTGTTGTGATTTGGCTCGAAAGGAAACTGGAATACCGGGTCAATCTTGAGCATCCAGTTGAAGTAGTAGGCGTCCTGCATGGCGCGCCGGAACGTTTCTACCTCTTTCATGCCCTTTTTCATGGTCTGCGCCACGCGTACCGGATCGTCGATGATGATCTCGTACTTGCTCGCAGCTTCGTCCCCGAGGGCGTTCCGGATGAATTTGTCGATCATCTCGAAGTATTCCGCATTCTCCTGCCGGCCGGTAAACACCACCGGGAAGGGCAGGTCTGCGTTGTCCGGATGCAGCAGGATGCCCAGCAGGTAGAGGATTTCTTCAGCGGTGCCGACACCGCCCGGGAACACAATGACCCCGTGACCACAGCGAACGAAGGCCTCCAGGCGTTTCTCAATGTCGGGCATGATCACCAGTTCATTGACGATGGGGTTGGGGGCCTCCGCGCCAATAATGCCCGGCTCGGTGATGCCAATGTAGCGGCCATCTTTTACCCGTTGCTTGGCGTGGCCAATGGTGGCGCCTTTCATTGGACCTTTCATGGCCCCGGGGCCACATCCCGTACAGATACTCAAGGCCCTGAGCCCCAATTGATGGCCCACATCCTTGCTGTACTGGTATTCTTCGTGCCCGATTGAGTGGCCTCCCCAGCAGACCACCAGATCCGGTTGTCTTCCCGCCTGCAGCACCCGGGCATTCCGGAGGATGTGGAAAACGTAGTTGGTCAGGTCTTCCGGATCGTCCCGCCGGAAACCAGCCGCAGACTGGGGGATTGAATGGGAGTAGATAATATCCCTCAGCACCGAGAACAGGTGTTCTCGGATCGCCCGAAGCATCTGTCCGTCAACGAACGCATGTGCGGGTGCATTAATCAGTTCCAGTTTCAGGCCCCGCGGCTGCGGTACCAGGCGGACATCAAAGTCGGCATGGGATTCCATCAATGCCTGACAGTCGTCGGTTTCTACCCCGGTATTCAGAACCGCCAGGGCGCACTGGCGGAACAGTCGGTACAGGCCCCCTTCGCTGCGGTCCTTGAGGCGGTTGACCTCATGATTGGAGAGAATTTCAAGGCTGCCCTCGGGGGAGACCAGGGCATTGATGGTGGTTTCCTGCATTAACTGTGAAACTCCTGAGTGTTGCGGAAATGCCCGATTTTGAGGCACGCAGTCAAAAGGGTAGACTAAGGCCTTTCTATACAATACGCCACCCGACAAAATTCCGATTTATGAAACTGCTTATTCGTCCCGCTCCGGAAGTTGCGATCAAGAGTAAACCTGTCCGTCGTCAGCAGATGCGTCACCTGCGGCAGAACATCCGAAAACTGCTGGCACGGCTGGATCCTGAGATTCGCGTGGAGGGCAGCTGGGATCGGGTTGACGTGGAAGTGCCGGACGGACGCGGCTTGTCAGGCCCGGCCCTGGAGGCGCTTTTGCGCATACCGGGCATTTCCACGATCCAGGAAATCGGGGCGTTTCCATTCGTCAGTCTTGACGATGTTGCCGACAAAGCCGTTGAGGCCTTCACTGACCGGTTGAATGGCAAAACCTTCGCCGTCAGGGCCCGTCGTCACGGTGAGCACAACTTCCGTTCCATCGACCTGGAACGGACGGTAGGTGCCGCCCTGATGCAGGCATCGGAGGCCAAGGGGGTTGACCTGAAATCGCCACAGGTTGAGGTGCGGATTGAAGTCCATGGCGATCAGTTCCACATCGCCCACCGCAAGCACCGTGGGTTGGGCGGCTATCCGCTAGGCAGTGTCGAAAACGTGCTGACGCTGATATCAGGAGGTTACGATTCTTCCGTGGCCGCCTACCTGATGATGCGGCGGGGCCTGCGCAATCATTTCCTGTTTTTCAATCTGGGGGGCGCCGCCCATGAGGTCGGTGTACGCCAGGTGGTGCACTACCTGTGGGACCGCTACGGTGCCTCCCACAGCGCCAAGTTTATCTCCGTGCCCTTTGAGGGCGTGGTTGCAGAGATCATGCGCTCGGTGAGCCACCGACACTGGGGCGTGGTGCTGAAACGCCAGATGTTGATGGCCGCGGCCGAAATCGCTCGCAAAAACAACTCGGTGGGGTTGGTGACCGGCGATGCGGTAGCCCAGGTGTCGAGCCAGACCCTGAGCAATCTTAATGTGGTGGATCGGGCCAGTGACGAGGTGGTTCTGCGCCCGTTGGTGTCAATGGACAAGGAATCCATTATCCGAATTGCCCGTGAAATTGGCACTGAAGTGTACGCTCGCAATATGCCCGAGTACTGCGGTGTAATCTCCCAGAAGCCGGCCACCAGAGCCAAACTGCACCGGGTGGAGGAAGATGAGGCTCAAATGGACGCTTCGGTACTTGCGAACGCGATTCAGGCCCGGGAGGAGACGCCGGTGAACCGGTTGCTGGAGACGACCGTGACACCGGAAGAAGTGGAGCTGGTGCAGACGCCATCGGTGGATGACGTGATCATTGACGTGCGTCACCCTTCTGAAGGCGAGCAGTCTCCCCTGAAGCTGACCAACAACGAAATTCTGAAGATCCCGTTCTACGAGCTGAACCAACAGTTACCGGAGTTGCCGGCAAACCGCCAATACCTGCTGTATTGCGATCGCGGCACCATGAGCCGCATGCATGCGGGGCATCTCAGGGCCGAGGGGCACGAAAACGTGAAGGTCTACGTGCCCGCAGCCTGAACTCTCAGCCTGCCAGCCCCTTGAAGAACTGCTGGACGTTCTCGCTCAGGGCGTCCAGATCGTACCCGCCTTCCTGCACCACCAGCGTCGGCAGCCCCAGCTGGCGCACGTGGGTGCTGAGCCTGCAGAAACCTTCGGAAGAAACGGACACCTTGGCCTGTGGGTCGTTCTTGTAGATATCGAAACCAAGGGCGAGGATCAGGGCATCCGGTTGGTAAAGCTTGATGGCCGCCAGGGCTTCGTCCAGTCTCGCAAAGAAGTCGTCTTCCGTGGAACCATGGGGCATCGGCATATTGATGTTGTAGCCAAAGCCTTCTCCTTCGCCACGCTCGTTCTCAAAGCCGGTAACCACCGGGTAGAAGTTGGTGGGATCGCCGTGGATTGAAATATAGAGCACATCGCTGCGATCGTAGAAGATCTCCTGAATGCCCTGGCCATGGTGCATGTCGGTATCCAGAATCACGATCCGCGGGAATCGGGCTTTCATGTGCTCGGCGGCAATAGCAGCGTTATTCAGGTAGCAGAACCCGCCTGCGGCATCCCGGCGGGCATGGTGTCCGGGTGGGCGACATACCGCATAGGAAGTGCGATCCCCTGCAATCAATGCGTCGGCGGCGCCTAGCGCGCTCTGGGCAGACCAGTAGGCCGCATGCCAGGTATGCTCACCTATCGGGCAGCTGCCATCGGCCTGATAACGGGCGGCTTCGGCCAGGATGCCCGTCAGATGGTTGGGGGAACGGACAAAGATATTGGAGATGACCTCATCGCCCCAGTCATCCATCTGTTTCCAGCGCCGATGAGCGGATTCAAGAAACCGCAGGTAACCCAGATCGTGAACCTTCGAGATCGGCCCTGCACCCTGGTCCGCAGGTTGCAGCACGGAGATCCCCATTTCCTTCAGTCCGCCCAGCATTTCGCCGGTTCGAGCAGGAATCTCCTGGGGCTGGCGCATCTGTCCCCGGGTAAAGTACGTCTGTGGAATGTGCTCATCCTGTGCGTGATGGAAAAATGCCTTCATTGTCCGGTCTCCTGGGTGTCTGATCCACCGAGTATAGGCACACTCGTGGGATGATCAAAAGGCTGCCCTTGACTTTACAGGTTGGGATACAACATCCACTATGAAAGACATAAAACACTGACGCAACCAGATTACCCGGACTGCGCCCCACACGGGGGCGGAGCCAATCACAGAAGAGGAGCCGAGATGATCGAGTCACCCCTGCTGGAAAAGCTGACCGGCTATATCGGTGGTCGCTGGACTGACAATGAGCATGGCAACACCTTCGATGTTTATAACCCGGCAACGGGCAAGGTGATCGCCCAGGTCGCTTCCATGTCAGAGGACGAGGTAAACGCCGCGATCGCTGCCGGCAAATCCGCGCTGCGCCTGACCAGGCCTTACAGCATCGAGACCCGTCGCAAGTGGCTGGAGGACATCCGCGATGCCCTCAAGGCCAACAAGGAAGAAGTCGGCCGTATCCTGTGCATGGAACACGGCAAGCCCCTGCACGAAGCCCAGGGGGAAGTGGATTACGCCGCCGGCTTTTTCGATTACTGCTCCAAGCACATTCAGGCCCTGGATGCTCACACCATCCCGGAAAAGCCGAAAGACTGCACCTGGACGGTTCACTACCGGCCCATCGGCGTCACCGGCCTGATTACGCCCTGGAACTTCCCCATTGGCATGATTGCCAAGAAGCTCTCCGCGGCGCTGGCGGCAGGCTGCCCGTCGGTAATCAAACCGGCCAGTGAAACACCACTGACCATGATTGCCCTGTTCAGCCTGATGGAAAAGCATACCGACATGCCTGACGGTATGGTGAACCTGGTGATGGGGAAAGCCAGCGTGATCGGCAAGGTTCTGTGCGAAAGCCCGGATGTGCCCATGCTCAGCTTCACCGGTTCCACCGAAGTGGGTCGCAAACTGATCGTCGATACGGCGGATCAGGTCAAGAAACTGGCCCTGGAGCTGGGCGGCAACGCGCCGTTCATCGTCTTTGATGACGCCGACCTGGACGCTGCAGCCGACAACCTCATCGCCAACAAATTCCGCGGTGGCGGCCAGACCTGTGTCTGTGCCAACCGGATTTTCGTGCATGAGAAAGTGGCCGACGCCTTCGGTGAGAAGCTTGCCGAGCGGGTCAACAAGATGACCGTCGGCGACGGCATCAACGGCGACGTGGACCTTGGCCCGCTGATCAACCAGGCTGGCTACGACAAGGTTAAACGCCACGTCCAGGATGCTCTGGAAAAAGGCGCGACGCTGGTCGCCGGCAAGAAACCGGAAGAGCTGGGCAACGACCTGTTCTTCCCTCCCACGGTGGTGCATGGTGTAAACCGCGATATGTGCTGCTATCAGGAAGAAACCTTCGGCCCGCTGGTACCCATGGCGTTGTTCCGCACGGAAGAGGAAGTCATCGAAGCCGGTAACGACACCGAGTTTGGTCTCGCCTCATACGTGTTCACCAACGATGCCGAACGCGCCCAGCGCGTCGCTGCCGGCCTTCGTTTCGGCCACTGCGGCTGGAACACCGGCACCGGCCCGACCCCGGAAGCGCCGTTTGGTGGCATGAAGGCCTCGGGTATAGGCCGTGAAGGTGGCCTGGAAGGTCTGTTCGAGTTTGTGGAAGCTCAGACCGTACCGCGAGGTTTCTAAGTTATAAGCCCTCAGCCATGGGGGTGTCGCACGGGGGAGGTTCCCCTTCAGGACACGCTACGAGCACCCGCACGCGGGTCCAGCCTGCAATCTCAGATTGCAGGCGTTCGGCTGTCGCATGAAGCTTTGCTTCATAAGCGCTCCGCCTCACCCATGTGCGCTTGGCTGTGGCCATTCATGGCCACAGACAGTCCTGAAGGGGAACCTCCCCCGCGCTCTTTCTGACAGCAGATGAAGGCTTATTAAATCCCTTGCCTGCCTTGGGTAGGTCGGATTAGCGAAGCGTAATCCGACAAACCAGCTGGAAATATCCCCGCCCGACAAACCTCCTTTTCTCCTGTTATACTCCTTAACCTGTTTATTTAACCAGTAGCGAACCGATTCTTTATGGACGTCTCCCACATCATCGATCCTTTGAACGATGCCCAGCGTGAAGCTGTTACCGCACAGAACGATCACCTTCTGGTTCTGGCCGGTGCCGGTAGTGGCAAAACCCGTGTTCTGGTGCATCGGATCGCCTGGTTGATGACCGTGGATCGGGTGCCGCCCACCGGCATCCTGGCGGTTACGTTCACCAACAAGGCCGCCAAGGAAATGCGTTACCGCATCGAGCAGATGATGCAGATTCCGGCCCGTGGCCTGTGGTTCGGTACGTTTCATGGCATCGCCCACCGTCTGCTGCGTTCGCACTGGAAAGACGCCGGCCTGCCGGAGAACTTCCAGGTGCTGGACAGCGACGACCAGCTGCGGCTGATCAAGCGGGTGATGCGGGAAAACCAGATCGACGAGAGCAAGTGGCCGCCGAAGCAGGCCCAGTGGTTTATCAACAGCCAGAAGGACGAGGGGCTGCGGGCGGACCATATCCAGGAGAACCCGGGCGACCAGTTCCTGTCGGTTATGCTGAAGATCTATCGCCAGTACGAAAAACTCTGCCAGCAGGGTGGTCTGGTGGATTTTGGCGAGCTGCTGCTGCGTTCCCACGAACTCTGGCTGCACCGGCCAGAGCTGCTGGCCCATTACCAGGGCCGGTTTCAGCACATTCTGGTGGACGAGTTTCAGGACACCAACACCATTCAATACGCCTGGCTGCAGGTGCTGGCCAGCAACCGGGTGCCGCTGACGGTGGTCGGCGATGACGACCAGTCCATTTACGGCTGGCGGGGCGCCAAGATCGAGAATATCCAGCAGTACCAGAGGGATTTCCCCAATGCCCGATTGGTGCGACTGGAGCAGAACTACCGCTCCACCCAGATGATCCTGAAGGCGGCCAACGCTGTGATCGCCAACAACCAGGGCCGGCTGGGCAAGGAGCTCTGGACCGACGGTCCGGAAGGCGAACCGATCAGCCTGTACGCGGCGTTTAACGAACAGGACGAAGCCAACTACATTGCCGACAGCATCTCTGCCTGGGTGCAGGACGGTAACCTGCGCAGTGAATGCGCCATTCTCTACCGCTCCAACGCTCAGTCCCGGCTTCTGGAAGAAGCGCTGATGCGCCAGGGCATTCCTTACCGGGTCTACGGCGGCTTACGATTCTATGATCGCCAGGAAATCCGCAACGCCCTGGCGTACCTGCGGCTGGTCCAGTACCGGCGAGACGATGCAGCATTTGAGCGGGTGGTGAACGTGCCGCCTCGGGGTATTGGTGCCAAGAGCCTGGCGGAACTGAGGGAATACGCCACCGAGCAGAGCATTTCGTTGTGGGAATCTGCCGAGCGCCTGCTAGAGGCGGGGCAGGTGAAAGGCCGGGCCAAAACCGGGCTGCAGTCGTTTATTGCGATTATTGAAAAGCTGTCCGGCATGGTGGGTGATGCAACCCTGCATGGGTTGATGAAGCAGACCATCGAAGACAGCGGCCTGAAGGACTATCACGCCAGCGAAAAGGGCGAGAAAGGCCAGGCGCGGGTGGAGAACCTTGAAGAATTGGTCAACGCCCTGTCCGACTATGAAGTGGAAGATGGCGTCGATCCGCTGGCGGAATTCATCGCCCAGGCGGCCCTGGATGCCGGCGAATCCCAGGCCGATGCCCATGAGGACAGCGTGCAGCTGATGACTCTGCATTCTGCCAAAGGCCTGGAGTTTCCGATGGTGTTCCTGGCCGGCGTGGAGGAAGGCCTGTTTCCCCACGGCATGTCTCTGGAAGAGCCGGGTCGCATGGAAGAGGAACGTCGTCTGGCCTACGTGGGCATTACCCGGGCTATGAAAAAGCTGGTGCTTACTTACGCCGAATCGCGGCGTTTGTACGGTCAGGAGAAGTTCAATGCTCTCTCACGGTTTGTGCGGGAGATTCCGGGCGACTGTCTGCAGGAAGTGCGGCTACGTAATACGGTGACCCGTCCCGCGATGGTTGGGCGCCCGAATGAAAGCATGTTCAGTCAGGATTCGGCTCAGCAATCCGGCTTCAGCCTGGGGCAGCGGGTGCGCCATCCCAAGTTTGGCGAGGGTATCGTGATGAACTCAGAGGGCACAGGGCACCATACTCGGGTGCAGGTAAACTTTGATGAGGGCGCGAAGTGGCTTGTTTTGGCTTATGCGCCTTTAGAAGGCTGCTAGTTTGAGTGCGTGCACAGGGTTGGGGTGGCCTTTCCAAAACACGCTCCTTGCGGCCCCCCTTCGGGGTCCGGCCTGCAATCATAGATTGCAGTCGTTCGGCTGTCGCATGAAGCTTCGCTTCATAAGCGCTCGGCCTCACCCCTGTGGCGCTTGGGCTCCGCCATCCATGGCTCCGCACAGTTTTGGAAAGGCCACCCCAACCCTGCGCTGCAGACTCTTTGCTGGACGCCGCGCTTACATAAGAACTGCGTAAATTACACCCGCCAAAATGATTCGGTAGATAACGTAGGGCCACATCCCCACCTTGTTCAGCCACTTCAGGAAGAAGTGAATCGCTGTGATGGCCATCAGGAATGAAGTTACTCCGCCAATCAGGAAACCATTCCAGTCGACAATCACATCCGAAGTCGCTACTTCCAGCAGTTTTACCGCCGATGCCAGCACGATGATGGGAATTGCCAGCAGGAATGAGAACCTGGAAGCGGTTTCCCGGGTCATGCCCAGGAACAGGCCGGCGGTGATGGTGACGCCGGAGCGGGAGGTGCCGGGGACCAGGGCCATAGCCTGGGCAATACCGACCAGTACGGCGTCTTTCCAATTCAGTTTATCGAGGGTGCGCTGGCGTTTGGGTAGCCAGTCCGCCAGGCCGAGGAGCAGGCCGAAGAACAGGGTGGTGAAGAAAATGACTTCCACGGCCCGCAATTCGTTGTCGATCATATCCAGCAGCGCCAGGCCGGCCAGACCCGCCGGGATGGTGCCGATCACCAGATACCAGGCCAGGGCGCCCTGGCCGACGATTTTGCGCTGGCCAATGGAGAACAGTCCGTCCCGGGCGATGCCAAAGACATCCCGTCGGAAATAGAGCACAACCGCCAGTAAGGTTCCCACGTGCACGGACAGATCAAAACCCACGCCCTGATCGGTCCAGCCGAACAATGCCGGGGTCAGGATCAGGTGGGCGGAGCTGGAGATCGGGAGGAATTCGGTCAGTCCCTGGAGAAGGCCAAGGAAAAGGGCCTGGAAAACGTCCATTGCGTGGATTCCGTCAGATTCAGTGCATCAGAAATGTGGGCGCGATATTAGCAGGGTGGGGGTGAGCTGAACAGGTAATGCGAGTGAGGCCAGCGCCGTGACCCAACGTCTGGCGCTGACCACGGCGATTTAGGCGGGAAACCGGTCCCGGGTGCGGTTGGCTATTTTGACCAGCATCAGCATGAGGGGTACTTCCACGAGCACGCCAACCACGGTGGCCAGCGCTGCGCCGGATTGAAGGCCGAACAGGGCGATGGCCGCGGCCACGGCCAGTTCGAAGAAGTTGCTGGCACCAATCATGGCGCCCGGCGCCGCGATGCAATGGCGGACTTTCCACAGCCTGGCCCAGCCGTAGGCCAGGAAGAAAATAAGGAACGTCTGAACGATCAATGGCACGGCGATCAGCAAGATATGCAGCGGGTTGTTCAGGATTACTTCGCCCTGGAAGGCGAACAGCAGCACCAGGGTGACGATCAGTGCCGCCGGGGTGACGGGGCTGAGCCGCTTCATGAAGACATCATCGTACCACTGCTGGCCATGGCGTGAGATCAGGGCGCGGCGGGTCAGGTAGCCGGCTGTCAGCGGAATCACGATGTACAGGACGACGGACAGCAGCACGGTATCCCAGGGCACCTGGATGTCGGAAATGCCCAGCAGGAAAACGACAATAGGCGCGAAGGCAAACAGCATGATGATGTCGTTCAGCGATACCTGCACAAGAGTGTAGGCGGCATCGCCTTTGGTCAGGTAACTCCAGACGAACACCATGGCGGTGCAGGGCGCCGCGCCTAGCAGAATGGCGCCAGCCAGGTACTCGCTGGCCAGTCCCGGCGCGATCCAGGGCTCGAACACTACCATCAGAAAGAACCAGGCAATGGCAAACATGGTGAAGGGCTTGATCAGCCAATTCACGATGGTGGTGATCGCCAGACCTTTCGGTTCTTTTCTGACGCCGACCACTGCACTGAAATCAATCTGCGCCATCATCGGAAAAATCATTGCCCAGATCAGAATGGCGATGGGAATAGAGACCTGCGCGTATTCGAAACGGGACAGGGTTTCCGGCACCACGGGCGCAAACTGGCCAAGGGCCACGCCGGCGATGATGGCCAGAGCCACCCACACCGACAGGTACCTGCCGAACAGGTCCATGCCGCCCGAGCGGGACTCGGTGGTTTTTGTTTCGTAATTGGCAGCCATTGTGGTTTTGGAATCCTGTACTCGTCGCTCTGTCGCGCCTATTGTGCGCCAAGTATCATGGTTCGGAAAATGTCGATGCAGGAAACCGAGGATGAAAACGCAGCCACTGTCCAATACTTGTAACCATCATGTGATGTAAAGGATGGATGGACACTTTCAGGAGAAGAACATGAGCAAGATCAAGGTAGGCATTAACGGCTTCGGCCGCATTGGGCGCCTGGCGTTGCGGGCGGCCTGGCAGTGGCCAGACATGGAGTTTGTGGCGATTAACGACCCGGGTGCCGACGCCGCCACACTGGCCCACCTGCTTAACTTTGACAGCATTCATGGTCGCTGGAGCCAGGAAGCCGCGGCAGACGGAACGGAGATCGAGATCGACGGGAAGCGCATCCGCGTGACCCACAACAAAACCATCGGTGAAACCGATTGGTCGGGCTGCGATCTGGTAATTGAGGCCAGTGGCGTGAACAGGAAGGTCAGTGTCTTGCAGGCCTATCTGGATCAGGGAGTGAAACGGGTCGTCGTCACGGCACCAGTGAAAGAGACGGGTGCTAAAAACATTGTGGTGGGTGTGAACGATGCTATTTTCGACCCGGCCAACGACCGCATTATCACCGCCGCCTCCTGCACCACCAACTGCCTGGCGCCGGTGGTGAAGGTGATTCACGAGAAACTGGGCATCAAGCACGGTTCCATCACCACCATCCATAGCCTGACCAACACCCAGACCATTATCGATGCGCCCCACAAGGATTTGCGTCGGGCGAGGGCTTGCGGGAGTTCACTGATTCCTACCAGCACCGGTTCGGCAACGGCGATTATCGAAATATTTCCGGAACTGAAAGGGCGGCTGGATGGCCACGCCGTGCGTGTGCCGCTGACCAACGCGTCGCTGACTGATTGTGTGTTTGAAGTTGAAACGGCGACGGACAGAGATACCGTAAACCGGCTGTTGAAAGACGCAGCAGAGGGTGAACTGAACGGTATTCTGGGGTACGAAGAGCGCCCGCTGGTGTCGATCGATTACAAGACCGACCCGCGCTCTTCCATTGTGGATGCCCTGTCCACCATGGTGGTCAATGGCACCCAGGTGAAAATCTACGCCTGGTATGACAACGAATGGGGCTACGCCAACCGCACCGCGGAACTGGCGCGCAGGGTGGGCTCAGCCTGATATGACGGTCGCCATTCGACAGTACCTGGTCATAACCGGCAACTACTGGGCGTTTACGCTTACCGATGGCGCCCTGCGGATGCTGGTGGTGCTGCATTTCCACCAGCTGGGTTACTCGCCCCTGGAAATCGCCCTGCTGTTCATTTTCTACGAGTTCTTCGGGGTGGTGACCAACCTGGTGGGCGGTTACCTCGGCGCCCGCATGGGGCTGAACCGCACCATGAACATCGGGTTGTTCCTGCAGATTGTGGCGTTGGGCATGCTGGCGGTACC
>NZ_CAJXKQ010000038.1 GCF_913055835.1 uncultured Marinobacter sp.
TACATTGGATCCCTGCAGTCTGCCTGGCTGAACGAAAGCGCCACGCTATTTCGCCGGAAGTACTACCAGAACGGAAGCCACGCCGGGTTCATCATGTACATGACTGATGCAGCTCAGAACCAGGAGGACATCGACGAGCTCCGGAAAGCGCTCAGGGAAAGTAAGGGCCCTGGCAACTTCAAGAATCTGTTCATGTACGCGCCCAACGGCAAGAAGGAAGGCCTCCAGGTTATCCCGGTGAGCGAGGTCGCTGCCAAGGATGAATTCTGGAACATCAAGAACGCCACCCGTGACGACCAGCTGGCCGGCCACCGCGTGCCGCCCCAGCTCATGGGCATCATTCCCACCAACACCAGCGGCTTTGGCGATTCGGAAAAAGCCGCCCGAGTCTTCGCCGCCAATGAACTGGAGCCACTCCAGGAGCGGTTGCTGGAAATGAACGACATCGTGGGCAAGGAAGTGATCCGCTTCCGGCCGTACAGCCTGGGCGAGCCCACCGCCTGAACCTCTTTCGACGACTGCGTCAGCGTTTGGCCACCTTCGGGTGGTCTTTTTTTGTGCCCGAGATAGGCCACCCCCGGGGCGCGGTGCCCACACCCGACGCTCGCGGTCACCCCGCCCCGCCTGCGCGCTCTTGGTACCGAGGTTTTTCAACGGCCCGGAATTCCAAACGCTGCATGAGCTGTAAGTCATTGATTGATGGTCTGCCGGGTCCTGAGAAGTAGGGGGGGCTTCGGAAAAGTGTAACAACGTAACAGGGGCTGAAAATGGCTTTCAGGTAACTGATATATATAGAAAAATCCTGTTACACCTAAAGTGCAACAAAACGTAACGGAAATGCTACATCGTTGATTTTATTAGGGTAGATGATAGCTATTTGTTACAGGTAGAAAGTGTAACAACGTTACGTTTTTACCTTCAAAAATGTAACAAGTAATTATCAATAAAATCAGATAGCTATAAGCAAATATTACACTTATTACAGTTGTTACACTTTTCCGAAGCCCTCCTGCATTCTGAGCCAGCCCGCCCAACGCGCACGCACACACGCGCGTATATCACTCAAAATCGCCGCTCTTTTATAAACAGAGTTCAGGCAATAAACGGAGCTGGTCTGCAGGCGTGAATGTGAGGAGAGATCGTATCAGCGGAGAATACGCACGGAGAAGTCGTCCTGTTTCTCCTGGGCGGTGCCATCGGCCAGAGCGTGGAGGTAATCGGCGTACCACTGCATCATCTGCCGCCGTTGCCGAAGGTACTCGGCTTTGTTGTAAACACCAGAGACACCACCCTCAACGTGCGCCAGCTGGCGTTCGACAAAGTCCTTTCGCCAACCGTGATCGCGCAGCAGCGTTGAGGCCGTGTGTCGAGCTCCGTGGCCGACCAGCTTTCCCTTATATCCCATCAGGTTCAGCGCCATGTTGAACGAGGTGTGGCTGATCGGTCGGCGTGAATCTCGGCTACCAGGGAACAGCCAGCGGCAATTGCCTGTCACGTCAGATAAGAGCTCAAGCCATCGCACGAGTTGAGTCGGCAAGCTTATGACGATGTCCAGGTCCTTTTTCATTTTAGTTCCTGGAATAGTCCATAACGCTTCGTCCAGATCGATTTCAGGCCATTCGGCATGCCGAACCATGCCTGGTCTACTCGCTGTTAACAGCAGCATCCACAAACCAACTCTGGTGTTGAACGTGCTGTTGGATCGGTGGAGGCTGTTCAGAAAAGCGGGGAGCTCTGGCTCCAGCAGGAAAGGGTGGTGTTTTGTCGGTGGCGCCTTGCGGGCAACCTCGCCCAGTTCACCGGCCGGGTTGAATTCCCGGTGGCCGTGGGCGATCGCCAGTTTGAAGATCTGGTTCAGCCAGCTCCGGACCTTCTTCGCTATTTCGAAGGCCTTTCGTTCCTCGATGCGTGACTGGACCTTGGTGCACTGAGCTCGCGTCACAGTGTCTATCTTGTAGTCGCCGAGAATCGGCAGGATGTCATTGTCCAGGGCATCCCGCATCAGTCTCAGAGTCTTCGGTGCGAGATCATCGCCGGATTTGCGCCGGTACCAGTCCTCGGCGACCTCTCGGAACAGCGGTTTTGAGCGTTTGCCCTCGCTGTATTCTTTCAAGTCGACACCGCTGGCCGCTTTCTTCTGCAGAGCGTAAGCCTTTTCCCGGGCTGCCTCGCCGGAAACATTCGGGTAAGATCCCAGTCCAAGCCATGCCCATTTACCGTTCGGACGTTTGTATCTGAGGTTCCAGGACTTGGTACCGTTGGATTTCACCCGGAAATACAGGCCAGGACTGTCTTTTTCGCGATAGTCCTTGCTTTCAGGCTCCAGGTTGTCCAGAACTGTATCGGCGAGCGGCCGTCGCTTGATCTGTGACCGTTTCATGCATTGATCCGGTGTAGTTTGAGCACAGGTCTACAAGGCGGGGCCAGGTATACAAAGGGGTATACATAAAAAAAGGGGCTGGCACGGTGACGCCTGGTTAAATCAGGTGAACACTATACCAGCCCTAACGAGCTTTCAACGAGAGTTCTAGCCAAGTACGGTTACACTCGGTTAGCCTCTCTAGCTCCTGATGAGGGAGTTTTCGGAGCCAATAAAAACATGTGGTTACAGTGGGTTTTGGCTCAGGTATACAAATAGGTGTACACGAAGCTAGCTCCTGTCGTCCTCCTGCTCGGCGTCTTCAATCAGCTGTTCACTGTACCGATAAACATCCGATAGCCGGAACATAACCCGTGCCATGCGGCCATTTCCGGCCTTGTGTCCCTTCGGACAGCGGTCGTCACGCTTCCGCAGACGGTCGAATTCGGTGGGGCTTCTGCCAATGATCGCGGCCGCCTCCTTCCGTGAGACCTGAACGTACTTCGGATCGAACCGCTTGACCGGTGGCGCCTCCCGCTTGCTGGTCTCTGTTTGCATCATGATCAGGCTCCTGTCTTGCTTTCGTGTTGCTGGTTTCCTTCGCGCCGTTTTTGCCGTCCGAGCCAGCGCTGATAGTGTGCTTTGATCTGCCGGAACCGGGTGGCGGCCTGAACGTTGTGGTCCAGCTCGGCGCGGCTGCTGATGTTGCAGGCGGTCAGGATCAGGTCCCGGGCGTCTTCCTCCGAGTGGGTACCATCCGGAATGTGAACGCCGCCTTTGTGGCTCTGAGCCCTGTCGAGGTAGCGCCGGAACTCTGGGTTCTGGCAGAGCATGGCTGCCGATCGGGCCAGGTGACCGCCTTTGACGTTATCCACATGGCCCCCCTTCACACTCCTCTGGCTGGTCCACGATCATGATGTAGTCGACACCAAAACCAGCGAACCCTGCCATCGTGGTCACTCCAAGTGTCGCGCCGGCGGCGAACCAGAACCCGATACCGAAAGCCAGAGCGGCACCATTTACCATCCGCTTGAATTCACTCATTGAGCGGTTCCTCCGTTACCTTGTTCAGGCCGACTTTCTTAATCCCTGCCTGAACCGCCCTGATGATGCGGCATAGGTACTGGTAATCCGGGTTTGGCTTTTCTGGAATGGCGTACCACCATTCGGGGCCGAAGATTTCAATCATGGCTTTATCATCAAGGTCATGGGCAGACTCGGCATTGGACAGCCGGCCAGCGGCGTCGAAAAGTTCCCGGGCCTCCTGCTGATTAATCTCCTGATCCCGGCGCATTTGACAGACTTCCGACTGAGCCTTTGAGGCCAAGGCCTCATAATCGTCAATGCCACCTCTGATCGAGCTAAGCTTGCCAGCGATGTAGTGTTCATCGCATCGGCAAAAGAAAGTTGCTATATCCTTTGCACCCATTCCACCCCAATATGCGCTCCACGACTGGCCATAGCATTCAATGATGATCTTGCCTTTGCCTGGCTCGAAGTTCTCGAGGATCACTGACACAGGATCCAGCTTGTGTGGTTCGCCCATTAATTCGGTCAGATTCAGCTTTTGAACCGTTGATAGCTCTACCTTCATCACTCGCACTCCTTCAGCTGGTTCGCGCAATCCTCATGTACCAGGGCGACAGAGCCAGCTGCCGTTCCAATATCGACCAGTTCACCTCTCATGATCGGCTGGTCACACAGAGGACAAAGTGGAAGCTCCTCTGGATCAATCGCTTTGCTGATATCGATCATTGATCACCTCCTTCTGCTAGCGCCTTCTTCCGTCTCCGATCGATGAACTCCTGGCGCCAGTCCAGCGCCTTTTCGCAGGCCTGCTCGTAGCTCTCGGCATAGATCCACTTCATGCTGTAGTAGCCCCAGGACAGGCGGTGGGAATCAGCCGTGATATCTTGTGGTACCGGCGTGGCGAACTTGACCAGGTAGCCGAACTTCCGGTTGTCGGTGAGGTGCTCGAAGATCAGGCCTTCGTCGTCCAGGTCGTAGGGCGGCTCGATGCCGATCTCTTCCCAGATCCGGTCTGGCTCGTATTCCATGAAAGCTTCCCGGGCAATGTCTGGCCAGGCATCCTGGGCCAGCATGGTGGGGATGTGGATGATGGCTTCTGCCCGGATGTTGTTTTCGAACATCATGTCGATCATTGCTTCTTTCACGCTGCGTTCTCCTGTTCCAAAACCCGCTTGCGGTCTTCCAGGTAATCTCGGTTAACCTGCTGCCACCGGTCGTATCGCTCCTGGCTGAAACCCGGTCCGGCCATGCGGGTGATGATTTTTTGGTTGTCGGTGACCTGGCGAATGATTTCGGCCGGCGCGTACTGGTAGTGCCAGAGTTCCAGCGGATCCTCGGGTTTCTTGCCGTGCCAGGTCTGGCAGATCCAGCCCAGGTCATACACCTGGTCGGTGCGTTGGGCGTTGAGCGCATCGGCCCGGAGCTCGTGGTACAGGTTCTCCACCTGCTGGATGTTGTAGCTGGGCAGGTCGAACAGGCGGCTTTCCATCCAGCTTTTGCCGTCCTGCGCCCGGCACAGGGCCCGGACTCCGACGAACCAGTTGCGGGGGCGATTCACCAGGTGGTGGGCGAGGTCTTCGCCCATTGTGATCCAGCCAAACGGGGACCACCGCTCAGCCGTGGTGTATTGTTTGTTATCCACCGGACTGGTCAGGCCCTCCCAGGTCCACACCCGGGAGTTGGCGAACAGGCGCTGGTCTCTGGCGATCGCGCTGTGGTTCTTTCTGCGGTTTCGTTTCCTACTCATCGCTTGGGACCTCCGCAAGATTCTTGATCACAGCCCGCGCAGCCCTCGCGATCGCTTGTCGGTGGCTCCTTTTCTCAACTCCGCGCTCATTCATCAGCTGAAGAACACCAGTGATTCGGCGAAGCGCGTCTGCCTGGTAGTGGCGAAGCAGTCCGTCGAGTGTCGCTTCACAATCGGCGACGCTCGCACCGATCATTCTGTGCATGTCCTTTTCGATAACGCAGACCGAATGGCGATGCAGACGCTGTTGGCAGGTACCGTCTTCCCGCAGCCCCTCTTCAAACTCCTGCTTGGTGACTGTTTGCATGCTCATGCCGCCTTCTCCTTCAGCTCGACTTCGATGGGCTTGTTCAGTGCTATCAGGTGATCCAGGTAGCGGATGAATTGTTCCAGACTGGCCATGCGGGCCAGGTATTCGTCGTTCATCTCGTTCTTATTGAGCCAGTCGTAAAAAGTCAGTCTGATATCGATCTCGGCCAGCTTGTCCGGCAACTCAATGCCGTCCCTCCATTCAGTATTGGCCGGCATAATTCTGATATCGGTGCTTTGCGTATGGCCGTGAATATTCAGGTGAGCCTGAACAATGCCGCGGCGGTTCAGCACCATGCACTGCAGCAGCACTTCCTCCGTGGCCAAGTGCAGGTTTTCGATCATTTCTTCTTCGGTTAGCGTCAGCATTTTCATTATTTCTCCTCGGCCTTTCCGGCCTGTCTTTATCGGTAGTTCCTGGTCTTCGCTTCCAGCAGCTGCTGGCACTCCACGCAGGTGGGGCATCCGGGCAGCGCTTCCCGCCGTTTGGCCGGGATCTCGACACCGCATTCCTCGCAGTAAGGGTCGTCGCTGGTGGCGGTTGTCCGGTTGCGCTGGTTCTCCAGGGCCAGCTCGATTGACTGTTCTATGTAGTCGCCAGCGATATCGGCTTTATCCATGGTTCAGGTGCTCCGTGGCTTCGGGGTTCAGATCGTTGGCCGGTACCAGTCGCACCAGGCCGGCTTCCATGCATGCGGCGGCTTCCTCGATGGAGTCGAAGATCAAGACCATGGCCACGCGGTGGTGGCAGCGGCCGTGGTCTTCGTTGATCACGGTGAGTTCGCCAACGTCATGCAGGCGGGCTTCCGGGGTGGTCTGTGTTGTGATTGCGTGTTCCATACTGCTCTCCTGTCTTTTGAAGAATGGGTAACCCCAGTCCTATCACGTGTTTTCAAAGTGCAACCCCTGAAGGGTCAGTTCACCCAGCTCGCCGTGTTCCGGGTGCCTTCCGGCTGGTGTTGGGCGAGGCCGAGTTTCCGGCTTACGGCATTCAGGCCTTTCACAGTGATGACGGTGCGGCCGTAGTGGATGTAGCCGGCCACTGGATGGCGGTACATCTTGGTGATCACGCGGAACACACCCCGGCCACGCCAGCGGCTCGTTGGCAGGTTGTCTTTGCCCAGCATTCCTTCCTCGCGCAGGCGGCGAATCAGTGTGTTGCGGCCCATGTTCAGCAGGGCGGCGGCTTGGTCGAAGGTGTATTCCACGGCGTCCTCCTTACACTTCTTTCTCGAAGATCCAGCACCGGACTGACTGGCTGGCTGACGAGTTGAGGCTTTCACGGATGGCCGAACGCACGGTCCGGCTGCTGTCTATGAACTTGCGGCTCCGGCTGGTTTTCAGGTGCCGTTTCAGTTCAGAAATGGCTGGAATGCGGAGCTTGTTCTCGGCGCACACTTGCTCGAAGTGCTTCAGGTTCACGGCGATCAACTTCTCGTTCTCGCCGTAGTGATTCAGGGTTGGGGTGCCGTTCAGGCCCTCGATGAAGTCGTAGGCCTCCCAGAATTCCTGCACCATCGGGTGGTCAGCGTTAACGGAGGTTTGGCGCTCCTTGGCCATGTCGATGATCATTTCCCGGGCCGGTTCCAGGTAAGATTCGGGCAGAAGATTCAGCCCTTCAGGGCCCAGGCAATCGATCAGGGCGGTCATCTGGCCGTGGTTCTTGGCAATCCGGTGAATGCGGATTTCCGGAAGTTCAGCTAGGGCCTTTTCGTACAGGGGCGCCCGCTCGCACACCAGGCGCATGATCTGTGATTCCGATGTGGTGGCATGCAGGGCAAAGCCAGAGACCTGGTTCATGGGCCACCGCTCCAACTTCTCGGCGAGTGCTTTGGTGGTCTCGTTGTGGTTTTCGCGGGTAACGCTCACGTGAACGATTCGCTGTAGCACCGCATCGCTGGCGTTCACCTGGGCGTTCTGGCTGATCACGATGGCGCCACGGAAGGGCGGCTCGTAGGTGTCGTTGCCGCCGTTCTTCTGGCCACGGCTGCGCACGCTGCGGCCGTTGTAGGCGGTTTTCAGCTCGTCCCAGTCGAACTGCTTCTGCTTGGCGCCGGCTTCCTGGTCCCGATCGGACTCGATCAACACCACCGGCAGGTTGGATACCTGGGCAAAGTTCCGTGCCCGGGCGGCGAGGGTGGCCTTGCTCGGGTCGAAGCCCTCGTAATCCTGCCGGCCTACAAGCTTCCACAGGAACTCGATGAGGGTGGATTTACCGGAGCCCGCCTCACCGACGATCTCAATGAACGGGAAGCTCTTGTGTTCCTTCCGGATCTGCTCGGCGAACAGGCTGCCCAGCCAGTAGGCCAGGGCAATCACACCTTTCGGGCCGAAACACTCGGCCAGATCCCGGGCCCATCCGCGTTGGTAGTCGCCTCGATCTTTATTGATGGAGAGAGAAACCGACTCGGAGAGCGTCTTCACGCTCATGCGGCCGATGTCGTAGTAGTCCTCGTTGTTGAGCTCGTGGATCTGTCCGGCGTGCACGGCTAGTTCCGGGAACACCCAAGTCTCGTGCTCTTTGCTGTAGCCGATGAAATCGATGGTCTCAACGGTTTTGATGCCGCTGATCTGCTGTTTCAGCAGACGGTCCAGCTGCTGGCTCGAGCCGGTCCACACGGCACCGGGGGCGATACCCAGCAGGCGCTTTTTGAACTCGCTGGCGCTGGCCAGCTGGCCACCGCTGAAGGTGTTCTTCACGGGCCGGCCGTCGTGGGGGAAGTCCACGCGGTAGTAGTACCAGGACTCGTCCGTGACTTTGTTGGCCAGGTAGTACAGGGCGGTGGGGTAGCAGTTGGCGATTTCCACCACGGCGTTGCATTGTTCCAGGGCCCGGTCGACCATCTGGCGGTCTGTCAGCGGCTCGTCGCTGTCCTCCAGGTCCCGCATGGCCCTGTGGAATTCCTCCATGTTCAACTTGAACCAGAACAGCCGGTTGTTGAAACCGAACGGGAATTCATTGCGCCCGGTGTGGCTATACATCCGGTTCGCTTTTTCCTGGGCGCTGCGGGCAATCACCAGGTCGCCCTGGTACAGAAACTCCTTGGTGGTGGGCTCGCCGTCCTCGTTGATCAGCTCGCAGCGCTGCCAGGCATCGTTCCAGTCGCGCTTGTGCTTGCCTTCCTGGGGGATAACAGCGGCGCCAACCTTCCAGCCCTGTGACCGGGCGATGTTGGCGAACTTGCGGATGTAGCGAACGCCGGCTTCGTCGCCGTCCATGGCCCAGATCAGGCGGGGCAGTTCCTCGCCGGCTTCCTCCCGGGCCTTCTGCAGTTCGGCCAGGAAGGTATCCGGGTAGTTGTTGCAGCTGAAGGCAGCCACAGCAGCGATACCGGCGTGGTATAACGCGGTAGCATCGAAGATGCCTTCCACGATCCAGAGCTCTTTGCCCTGAGCCAGATCCAGCCCGGGCGGTACCCAGGCCAGGCCCTTGGTTTTACTGCCGTAGTTGAAATGTGCCTTTTTCTTGCCGAAGCGGTGTGGTTTGTCGATCAGCCGCTCCCAGTAGTCGCCCCGATCGTTGATCTTGAAGCGAACAGTGGCGGAACCGATATTCCGGTCTCGGTCCCAGTATTGCTCCTGGGTGTACCAGCCCCGGACTTTGGCCAGATCAAAGCCACGGCCATGCACCATGTAGGCGTCCGCCACTTCGGTACCGGTTTCCTTTTCGCCAGGCTTGCGATCCTGGCGGCCGTAGCGCTCCGTCCAGCTGTCGAACAGATCCGGGAACAGCTCCTTGACGTGGTGCTGCTCGCCGCACTTGCTCTCGCGGCCACACTTCACCATCCATGGGGTCTCGGTTCCCACGAAGGCCTCGCG
Source organism: uncultured Marinobacter sp. (assembly GCF_913055835.1). Classification (GTDB taxonomy): domain Bacteria; phylum Pseudomonadota; class Gammaproteobacteria; order Pseudomonadales; family Oleiphilaceae; genus Marinobacter. The sequence continues at coordinate 9,264 of NZ_CAJXKQ010000038.1, forward strand.
CTTTCCGCATGAAGGGCAGCGTAGGCGGCGGAGGAATGAGCCCCGTTCTACTCCGTCAAAGTCGCTCTGGAGCCGGTACAGGATGTCGGCCCGTAGTTGGTCTTGCATTCGGAGCGCTCCGGATCAGGCGGGGAGATGGATTGCTGTGGCCTGGTCCCTGAGCTTCAGCAGCTCCTGAACCGAGAAGATGCTGGTGCGGCCAGACTGGTCGTGAACCACCACCGTGTTGCCGGTAGTGAGACTCACGTCGACATAGGCCTTCGGCTGTTTGGTGCCTTCCAGATCGTGCCAGGCACGAATAACCAGCAGGGACGCCCGGCGGCGGGAGCACTGGTATTCCTCCATCAGGCTATCGACGGTCATTTCGATGCATTCCCGGGCATCTGTGCTGCCTTTGCGAAGGGCCAGAAGCTGGGAATAGGCGGCGTCAGTCATGCTTTGGGCTACTGCGTTCATCGCGTTGCGTCCTTCTTTTTAGGTGAGTACTTCTCGTAGGCCAGCTCCATTTCCTGCTGGCATTGCTCGCGGACTTCTGGAGCGAGGGGGATCTGGCGGACATTGCCGTCTGGGTCGAGAGACAGCCGATCGGTATGGGTGAGGAACACCACGCCTTTGTATCCGCAGTGGTCCGCGTCCTGGCAGAACACGTAAAGCTGCCGCTGTGCCGAGATCATCTGCACGCTGGTGCGAACTCGGCAGACACCGGCGCAGTGGGGGCAGAGTATCCGGAGGAAGTTGTTCCGGACTCCGGACTGGAGCCGCTGCTGGTTTTCAGCATCTGGGGTGCTCGGGTTCTTGGCCTGCAGCACCGGCCCATAGGAGACCTCCACGGAGCCGCGGTATCCGCATTCGATGTTGCGGCACTGAACGAAGGCATCTTTGCCCTTCTGCTGGATCGCCCTGCTGGACTGGATCGAACAGGATTCGCCGCAAGCCGGGCAGCCGATGGTCAGGTAATTGCGGGTTATCTGGTTGAGCTTCACTTTCTGGGGCCTCCTACGGCATGAAGCGCCCGGTTTCTGCCGGTCAACTTCAGGCTGGCTCCTCGCATGCGTTGTTTGATCAGCCACTCTGCGGCCTGATCCATGGTTTCCAGGCCCTGCTGTTTTCGAATGGTGTCCAGCAGTTCGGCCTGTTGGTCCGTCAGTTCCAGGGTGATTTCCGGCATCGTTTGAGGACCTCAAATGGTGCGAATGTGGGCCTCGGAAAGTGGCGCACCACCGGCCATGCTTGGAGACGTGGGCAGAAGTGCCGCCTCAGCCTGAGCGATCAGCATCTGGCGTAGCAGGCTGGCTCTGTCGGTACCGGTGTAATCCACCAGTGCGTTGATCACGGCGGCCTCGTAGTCGTCCAGATTGAGGCTCACACGGTGTTTGCGGATGCGTTTGGGGTCCTGATACATGCGGCTACTCCTTCAGTGCTTCAGGCAGACGTTTTGCGCTGGTAGTCATTCAGGCCTTGCAGAAAGAAGATGCGGGCCTGGGATGCCAGGGAACGGCCTTCCGCCAGGGCGGCCTGCTCCAGGGCGGAACGTTCTTCCGTGAGAAGGCGAAGCGCGATCGGCTTCGCAGTTAAAACACCGACGGGTGCGCGGTGGCTGGGACTGGGTTTTTTTGCACCTTGCATGGTGTATCCTCTGTGTAACGCTGAATTACACAGAAGGATAAACGCCATTTGGATAAACAATCAACCAAATGACGGATGAAATTTAACTATGGAAAACTATCTGACTGATAAAAGTCTTTTGGCTGAACGTATATTAAGCCGAATGAAAAGTGTTCTTGGTGTCACGATGGACAAGGATGTCGCGGCATATTTCGATATTAAGCAGGCAAGTGTTCATAACTGGCGCAAGCGAGGGACGGTTCCATACGATCAGTGTGTCCAGCTCGCTATGGATAAAGGTATTAGTCTCGATTGGCTGATTATTGGCCGAGACTCAGACGGTCAGGTTGACAGTTTTCCAGTCGCTCAAGATGTTGAGTACACCGAAGTACCGCTTTATGACGTGGAAGCAAGCGCTGGCAATGGCTCCTTCTTCAGTCATGAGCGAGTGATTAGCTACATCAAATTTCGCAATGACTGGCTCGCCCGTGAGGGTCTTCATGCAAAAGACCTGGCTTCTATTCGAGTCTCTGGAGATTCGATGGACGGCACACTTTCTGATGGCGATACAGTCCTGATCGATTGTTCCAGGAAGAAGCCCGATGGTGTTTTTGCTATTCGGATTGGGGATGCACTCCGAATAAAGCGTTTGCAGACCATGGCTGATGGCAGTCTGCGGGTGTCCAGTGATAATGCGCTGTATCAACCTGAAACTATTCATCCGGAGAACTTCGGGAATATTGAGATCGTCGGGCTGTGCTACTGGCGCGCGGGCCGGGTGTTTTGAGGGAAGCTGAGATAAAGGGAGTGGTGCATGGACTTGGCAGTTGTACTGATGTTACTGGCATACATGATTATGAGTTGGCGACTCATTTGCCGGTATACAGTCTCTAAGGGCGGAAAGCGTTGGGTTGGACACGGGCTTGGCGCCATTTTCGGCCCGCTGTTAGGTGTCATTGCAGCTCTTCCAGTTGTTCCTGGTAAGGAAGAACCTGCCACCTTTGTTCATGTGTTGATTGGCTCGTTGATACTGGCTGTTTTCTTCCTGGCTGAATACCGAACAACGCAGACTTGGACCGCACCGGTGAAGCTGAGAACGGCTAAAGCCAGAAAACAAGAGCACAAGACGCAACCCGCAGGCACCGGTACCGAAAAAGAATCTGAGCCGAAGGGTCGGGGGGGACTGACATTCTCGCTGCGTGATACGGCTGAACTTATCCTGGCGGATGATGTTGTTGACCAGCGCGAGGCTGAGCTGCTTTTAAACCTGCTGGATAAGCAGGAAATCCTAGACTTTGATCCCGCCTGCCGGGAACTGCACCAGGTGCTAATCGCCAGCCTGGATGATGGCGTACTGGATAATGAAGAAGCTGAGGAAATAAAAGCGATCCTGAGCGAGATCTGCGATCGGCCGATCGCGCGACCGGCCAAGCCGGAACCAAAGAAAAAATCGTTACCGAAGAAGCCAGCAGCAAAATCGACACATAAACCGAAGCGCTCGAAGGTTGCTTCCAGGCCATCAGTTACCGCTCAGCGAAAACCAGAAGTGGGAGATATTCTGGCGTTCGCATACACAGACTCGAACGGTGATACCTCGGATCGAGAGGTTGAATTCCGCGCCATGACAAAGAAGAACGGCGTGTCTTATCTGAAGGGTATCTGCCAATCGCGGAGAGCGTTCCGGACATTCCGGTCTGATCGCATGGATTTCGTTTGTTTTGCCGATACAGGTGAAACTCTTTTTTAGTGGCGGATCATTTGCAGCGTTATCTCTGTGCGTTCGTCGATCTGCATTCACTGATTAGGGAAGTTAATTCAAATTACAAAGGAGCGTTTTAGTGCCTTCAGCTGTTTCAATTCAATCAGAAGAGCAGTTTTATGAGCTGGTTCAAAATATCGTTAACCAGCAGGTCGATCTTCCGGAATTCAGTGATTGGAAGTTCGAAGGTTGGCCTACCGTATCGATCGTCGTCGATGGGGCAAGATATCACTCCAGTCTGACACCAGGTCTGCTGCAGGGGTTCCTAGATTTCCAGACAGAGTTCTACCGTGCTTATGCTCAAATCAAGTATGGTTCTCCCAATCTGCAACGATTGACCAACGCAGAAAAAAAAGAGCTTGAATTAGTTTTCCAGATTTCCGAAGGATCTTCGGACGGTGAAATTGATATTTCTGACTACATAAACCAAGTTCTTGATAACACATTTGAAGTGGTGAGTAGCATGCCTCCCGAATACCAGCTCGCTGTTGTCATCGCCTTAATTGTCGGTGCATCCGGTACGTACCTGATCTCCAAGGGTATTACTGCGTGGACTGGAAAGGTCGACGCTGACAAGGAAAAACATCGAGAGGAGCAAGAGACTGAACGCCAGAGTAACGCGCTGTCTCAAATGAAGGAGATGGCCATTGAATTGGTAGAAAAAACTGATGCGCCCAGAGCGCAGCGTTTCCTGGAACATAGCAATGAGGCATACCGGTCAGTTGCCAAAAAGGTGCCAGATGCCAGTGAGATTTCGTTCGCCGGTAAAACGCTATCGTCCATGGAAAGAGAATTCCTTACATCCAGCGAAAGTGTGCGGCGCGAAAGGGAAGAAATTGTCAGCGAAGTTATGGTTGATGGCCTGAAAAACGGGGAAGAATATATCAGCATTCAGGTGGTTCGGGTCGACCGGGAAGACAACAGCTTTACAGTGAAGGCTGACAAGAACCTCATCAAAGGGGCAGAAATTGATGCTCTCCTGAAAGCATGGAAAGACCATTCAGCGGTAAAAATCAAGCATCACGCCTTAATGGAGAGTGACGATGTGGTGCACTCTCAGTTCATTAGCGTGCAGGAAGACATCCGACCGGAATCTGAAGCCGCCAACTCTTAGCCTTTCCAGTCAAAATTCATTGAAGCGTCTCCGCTTCTAAACTCGTAACCAGGCCGCCATCACTCAGATTGTGACTGGCCCTGGTTACCACCCATTCCCGCCCGTTGATCTGCCGCTTGAATCCTTCCGCCTGTAGTCGCCACTCCGGCCCAACATCCGGCCTACCTGTGGCCAGCGTTATCGATAGCTCAGCCTCCCCACGGTTTAGCCTGCGTAGCTCTGCCTGAGCAGCGGCCTTTGCCTCGCTCTCATTGGCATAGGTGCCTCGCAGGCGTTTCACCCGTTCTTCCGTGCCCACCTGCACTTGAACCTGCTGGCCGGCGTCGACATCGTCCCAGAAAGCGATGACACCGGTGTAGCCGTCGCGATCGGTTTCGCGGTAGGTACCGCTGTCGCCGCTGCGAGGCCTTACGGTTATGGAGGGCAGGGCGGTACCGCCGGCGGTGGCCGCTTCTCCTCGAGGAGTGAATAGCAGCCGGCCGGCCTTAACTGTGGCGATCGCGTCGTGGCGTTCTCCCAGGCGAGTGAGCAGATTCAGATCGGATTCGTCGGTCTGGTCCAGGTGTTCGATGCTGATCGAAGCCAGGCTGCCGCCGATTACGGGCTCCAGCTCGTTTTCCCGGGCGATGGTGGTTACCAGATCGCTTAGGGTTACCTGGTCCCAGCTGCGGGTTCGGCGTGTGGGCAGGCCGTTGCGCATGTCGGCGCTGCGGGCGGTGATGTTCAGTACATTGGGTGCCCAGCTGTAGGAAGCCTCGTCGACGATGAACAGGCCCTTCTCGAATAGCGGCTGGCCTCTCCACCCAATAGCCAGTTGGATCTCAGCGCCCTTGGGCGGGATCTCCAGGGCGTTGTCGTGGTCGCTGAGGGTGAGGGACAGTGTGTCAGCCTCATCCCCTGGTGTTTCATCCAGGGTAAGGTCTATCAGCCTGCCGTTCACCGTTGGAGTGATGTTGCGGCCGTTTACCACCAATCGATAATCAGGGGCTCGGTGCTGCATCAGGCGATGCCTCCACTATTGCGCCTGGGCTGGTAAAGCCCGAGCCCGATCGCGGCATCCCGGCTGGTGGCGGCACGGTCGCGGAAGGCCTGAAAGTCGTCCTCGTCTACCCGCACCAGGTTGATGGTGAAGTCGATCTTGCGGGGTACCCCATCGGAGAAGAACACGGTGCTGGTTTCTTCAACGCCAGTGACACACCAGAATCCGAACACCCGGCCAGAGCCTTCAATCAGGGGCCATGCCTTGCCTTCGTCGGCCATGATGCGCACGTCGTCCAGAGTTACGCGGCCGCCGGTGATCTCCGGGTAAAGGGTGCCACTGAGAGTGATAGTGTCCTCACCCGGGCCCAGGTATTGGTAAGCGGGGCGCTGACCAACGCGGCTTTGGCTGGGGTGCCGCCACTGGGTGCTGCGCTGCAGCTGCTGATAGGGCAGGGACTGCACTTCGAAGACGAACATTCCGAGGGTCATCATCATGGCGGATTACTCCCTGTCATACAGTGCACTGCGGGCACGGGTGGCTATACGGCGTTCGCGATCCTGCAGGATCCGATCAACCTGGGCCGCTATCTCTCGTTCGCTTTGCCCTGGTGCTGCATAGACATTGATCGTTACGCTATCGCCAGCAGTGGCTGCAGAAGGCGTGCCGGTGGCGATCGGTGGGCGGTTGTCGAACTGGACGCCGGCCGCAGCGGGCAGGGCGGACGCGCCAATGGCAATGCCGGCACCTACACTGCGCACTCGCTTGCCGAACCCGCTGACTTGCTTCAGTGCCGCCGGTTCCTGTTTCTGGATACCTTTCCGGTATCCCTCGAGGGTGTCCTGGCCAGCGCTCATGAATACCCGGGACGGTGACTTGATCCCGAGAACGCCCTTAAACCAGCCGATGGTTTTCTGGCCTGCGTTCACGATGGTGTCTTTCACCTTTTTCAGGCCGCCCAACAAGCCACCCACCAGACCGTCCATGATCATGGAGCCAAAGCCGGAGAACTTGGCTGGCAGGCTCTTGAAGAAGTCCATGATGGCGCCCCAGTTCTTGTAGATCAGGTAACCGGCGCCGGCGATCGCGGCGATGATCAGACCGATGGGGTTGGCGGTAAGGGCTACTCCGATCGCTTTGATGCCAGCTGCAACGGCCGGTAAACCGCCGGCCAGGCCGACGACTGCACTGGTGGCCATGAAAATGGCCTTGCCGAAGGCGAGGATGGCCATGATGGGCTTCATGGCAAGAACCACGGCCAGGATCATCCCCAGGTTATCAAACCCGCCGACCATGGCAGCCAGGTTGCTGGTGATCATGCCGAGGGTTTTGGCGGTGGAGGCTGCTCCTACGGCGATGTCACGCAGCACCGGGATGGCGTTCTTGAGCTTGGTACCGAAGTTGGAGGCGAAAGCGCTTATCTGGTCCCGGTTCTCTCGCATCCAGGAGGACAGATCGCCCATCATATCGGTGATCGCGGGCATCAGTTCGGCGCCGATGGTGTTCTTCATTCCAGCCATGCCCAACTGGGCGTCCAGCATTGCATCCTTGAAGGCTTCCGCGTCTCGGGCGGCCTGTTCGCTAAGCACATAGCCCGTGGCTCGGGCATCGCGTCTCAATGCCTGAAGGCCTGAACTGCCATCCTTCAGCATGTTGACCATGGCCACACCTTCGCGCCCGAACAGTTGAGCGGCGATGGCTACTCGCTGTGACTGGTTCTCCACGGAGGATAGCCGATCGGCCACTACTTCCAGGCTTTGTTCTGGGGTCAGCTTGGCCAGCTCTTCAGCGGACAACCCCAACTCTTCGTAGGCGTTGCGGGCAGCGCCGGTGCCTTGGGTGGCTTCGCCCATTCGCTTGATGAACCGTTCCAGACTGGAATCGAATTTCTCGGTAGACACGCCGGATCGCTCAGCGGCGTAGCGTAGTTCCTGGAAGGGGCCAAGGGCGATACCGATTTTGTCGCCCGTCTTGGCTACCTGGTCGCCCAGGGTGGCGGTAGAGTTGGCAATACCGAAGATGCTAGCAGCAGCAACTGAAGTTGCCAGAGCTGTGCGGCGGCCGAACCGGCCTACTTCACCGGTCATGTTGCTGAACTTTCCGGATATGTCGGCCTTGCCCAGCTGATCCAGGTACTTCCTCTGGCGCTGGATTCGGTTGTTGGTTGTCTGCATCTGATCGGCCAGGCGCCGTTGCTCGCCGGATAAGTTGCGAACGTCCACGCCGGCATCGCTCAGCCGCTTGCGGACTTTGCCCAGTTCCTTCCGCTGGTCCTGTCCCTTGCGGGTGAATTTCTCCACCTCCTGCCGGGCCTTGTTGTACTCGTTCCGAAGTTTGGCGGTGGGCTTGCTGGTTGTTCGGAGTTCGTGGCCCAGGCGGCGAACGCGCTCCTGTGATTCAGCCAGGGCTTTAGAGTTCTTGCCCAGGGCATCGTCCATCCGGCGGAAGGACGAGATGTCGCGTTGTGAGTTCTGCAACTGCTTGGTTTCCGCCTGGGCCTGTTTCAGCGCCCGGGCGGTACCGGTAGTGGTTGCGTCGATCTTCTTGAGGGGTTTGGTGAGCTTGTCTCTGGCGGCGAGTACCACCTGCAGGTCGAGGTTCTTGGCCATTACTCCTCCGTCGAGCTTCGCCTGCGGGCGTGTTCCCGCCACTCCATGAGTTCAGAAAGGGGCATGTCGTTCATGTCTGACGGCCGCCAATGGAAGATGGCGGCGATGTCAGCCATGGCTTCATCTACGCGGTGCGGGATTACCCCTTCAACCGCTTCGGCAGCAAAAAACCAGCGATCTCGGTACCGCAGGCGGCCAGATCGGCCGGGTCCATCTCCCGCACTTCCTGTTCGGTGAGGGTGGGGTTGCTGATACGCGGTAGCACCTTGGTGATGCTGTCTACGTCCATGTTGATCAGATCTGCCAGGGACAGACCCCGCAGTTCGCCAGAGGCCGGCTTGCGGAGGGTGAGCTTGGACACCTCCTCCTGGTTGCGCTTGATCGGGGTATCCAGCTCGACGGTTGCAGTTACGGGCTTACTCATGAATCAGGGTTCCTTACAGGCCAATGTTGCTGCGGTGTTCGGCCAGGCGATCCTGGCCACGGATGCGCTCAACCATGCCGGGCACGTCGATCTCGACCACTTCCTCACCGCCGATGGTGAGCTTGTAGTAGCTGAGCGTGGTGGTGACGGACAGGGTGTTGTCGCTGCCAGGCTCGGCATCGCCCATGGCAATTTCTCGGTGACGGCCACGGACCACGATTTCCACGGGCAGGGTTTCTCCGGTGTCATCGCGCTGGTAGCTGCCGGAAAAGCGCAACAGGTCGGCGTCCAGCTGGCTGGTACCAAAGTTGTCGAACAGGCCCGGGATGATGCCCGCCGGCGTCCACTGGAACTCCATCTTTTCCATGCCCTGGTCGATATCTACCGGGGCGTTCATGCCGCCGCCACGGAACTCTTCCATCTGGCGGACCATGGGCGGCAGGGTGAGGGAGGCGATCTGGCCCTGCCAGTTATCGCCGTTGCCGAACAGGTTAAAGTGCTTCAGCTTCTTGGGAAGTGCCATTGTTCAGCTCCTTATGCATTCACGCGGGCGGCGAAGTCGGCCAGGTACTGGTCGGTGATCCGCTGACGGAACAGCAGGTTCTCCAGCGGTGGTACCGGGGTATAGTCGTAATCGATGTACAGCTTGCCGGCCTTCAGGGTGTCCTTGGTGTTGATCTCCGGATCCAGCCAGGCGCGTGCATCCACGATCAAGCCCAGGAGCTTCAGCTCGCGGAACTTGGCATTGATCCCTTCCACGATGTCCTTGGCCAGTGATGGATGCATCGGTTTGTCCACGGCCCACATGTGTGCCTCAGCGATGGTGTCGGCGAGGATCTGCGCCGTGCGGGTGTAGTTCTCGAAGGCGAACAGCGGATCCGAGCTGCAGGTCCGGGAACCCCAGAAGCGGAAGCCGTCACGCTGGATCAGGGTGGTGACTTCGTTGGCGTTGAGCAGGCCGGCATCGGTGTTCGGGTCCTGCAGATCCCAATGCACGTCCTTGTCGATGCCCGTTACCCCGTTTACCGCCACGTTAGACAGCGTCTTGTGCCAGCCCACCTGCTGGTCGATCTTCGCGCGCAGGCCCATGGCCCGGGCCACAACGGCGGCTTGTTCTTCGGTTGCGGTGTTGACGTTGAACGCGATGAAATCCGGCCAGATTAGCATCAGTTCCCGGGCGCCAAAGCCGTTACGGTAGAGGATGGCCTCAGAGATGGTCTGGCAGTTGTGTGCGTAGGCGTATGCGAATGCCCGCAGCTGCTGGGCAATGGTGATCAGCTCAGCAGTGACGTTCTCGGTGTCGAGACCAGGAACACCCAGAATGCGGGGTTTTACGCCTAGGTTCTGCTCGGCGGCCAGCAGTGCCTTCATGCCCGTTTTCTTGCCCTGGGCATTAGTAGTGCCGATCACGTTGGCTTCGGTGTCTTGCTCAGTCTCGCCCTCAGCAACCCGAACGACAACCATGACCGGTGAGGTTTGGTCACCGATCGCATCCAGTGCCTTGGGCAGGGTTCCGGTTGTACCGGCATTGCCGATCGCTTCGTCAATTCGGGTGACCAGAACCGGGGTATTCAGCGGGAAGGGCTCGTTCTCGCCACCGGCCAGTGTGGTGAAGTCCACGGCATTGACCAGGCCGGAACCATCGTTGCCGGCATCGTTGGCCGCGGTGACCAGCGCGGATGCCTCGGCGCTGCCGTTGATGGCGGTGACCACCTGGTTGGCGGTGCTAGTGATCTCTCCGGAGGCATCAGTTGCCAGGGTTACGGTGATGTCGTTGCCGCTGACACTAACCGCCAAAGATTCGGAATTCGCCGCTGGATCAACGTAGCGGACGCGGATCTGGTTGCCGGCGGTACCTACGGCCGCTGCAGTGATCAGCACATCAGCATTGTTGGCAATGGCCGGAACAACGGCTTCAGCCGCCACGCCAGGCAGGGCTTCGGGGGCTGTCGCTACCAGGCCGATAACGGCGGTGGAAACAGTGCGAATGGTACGGGTGCCTTCGTTAATCTCAAGCACCCGGACGCCGTGGTGGTATTGGTCGGGCATGACGCCTCCTGGTGTGGTTCACATGGTAATAACTGCCATGATGAACCTTGAGCCAGTGGCTGCCAGCAAGCGGCTTTGTATGCAAAGGGCTAACAAAATTGGCAAGGTTGAGGTGCTATTGGGGAAGCCGGGCTTCTGAAGCCAAGATGAGTTTTTGAGGGGGAATTCCGGTGGCAAAGCTTGAGCCACCGGACTTTCATTTATAGCAGCTTATATTTAGAAAACTCAACGTAAGCCTTAAAGCCGCTCGGATAGGATCTGAGCAATAATTTTATAGCCCTCTGCGTTGGGATGGATGCCATCCGGAAGGTAACTTTCCCAGTTTGCAACGGCTCGGAACTCGCTCTCCAAGTCGACCAGCATGACATTTGGCTGCGTTTGAGACCATGACCTTAGTTCAGAATTAACGCTTGCATTTCGAGCGTCTATCTCATCGGATCTAGGCAGAATAGTTGCCAGATATACAACGGAGTTTGACTGCTTTTGAAGTAAAGATGAGGCGATAAACTTTATATTGTCTTTGGTTTCCTCAATGTCTCCACGGTCATTAGTGCCGATATGAAGAAGGTAATAGTCTGCCGCCGGGATACCATCGAGCCTATCTATAACCTTCTCTGTGTTATCTCCGCCCTCTCCATCATGACCGTAGCCGTAACCATCAGTTCTGGAACCGGTGAAGATAAAGCTTGGCTTAAGTCGATCAAGCCGGGCGCGGAGTGACTGACCATGACCCCACCATGTAATGCTGTCTCCAACTGTGACTAGGGTTGAAGTGCCATCTTGATCTATATCCTTCTGAACGACTGAGACTTCCCACTGCCCTGGCGGCGCCACAGATCCATTTGCCCAATTAACATAAAGCAATTCTGAAGACTCATCTCCACATCGCTGCCAGCCATGGCGGAAAAAATAATCCCGGTTATTGACTGTTACTCGATAAAGGCTGTCGAAGTTAAAATTATCTACTTTTCTGTCATACAAGGTCGGATCGCAGATGTTCCCCTCTGAGCTGTCAAATCGAATATTATTTTCAGAAGCACTTTCAATCAAAAACTGACCTAAGTCTGCTACTAGCTCGGCAGGAGTATCAAAGTCCAACTTCAGTCCTATTGAAGTGCTCTCTTGGCCGCCTCGCTCTGAATCATCAACCTTTTCCAACTCAGAGGTAGAGTCACCGCTACCTCCGCCGCCGCAGGCAGACAACATAAATGTGCTTGCGAATACCCATAAAACTACAGTCGAAAATCTCATCCCTGCCCCTAAGCTATTGGATTCATAAACTGACCTGAGTATATAGACGAATCCATCGACACCCAACCGCACTATACTGATCGATGGCCAGAGAGATATTGATAGCCCTCTGTGTAGGTCCTATGGCAAGAATGCCGGTATCACATAAACTTGCCCGTCCTCAGCCACCACTTTTAAATATTTTGAGGGGCTTGCTGGCAACGCTGCAGCTGCGCCCGCGGAACCAACCGTCGCCTGGACGTTAGAGGCCGTTCGCCAGGCGGGTTTTCCACTTGAGTCAATCGAAAACAGGTCATTGCCACCCGCGTCTTCAACAGTCAATCCGTAACCTGTTCCCCGGTTCCGAATGACTACAACAGGGGAACTCGACAAGCCTTTTTTGTCGATAAAGACAGTGTTCCCTCCGTCTTCTTCGGTTGTAATGTTTAAGCCGAAATCCCAGCCGAAAACCTGGCCTGCGTAAAACCCGTCGGAGTCCAAGGTGGCGGCAGAAATTTGCATCGGAATACCAGGCCCGGTCTGGGTTAGCTTTATGCCTGTTCCACCCGAGTTTTTTACATCGAGGGCGATGCCCGCATTAGCCGCGTGCTGTCGAATAACTTCGAGCGTGCTGTTGGCATTAGGAGCTGGAGTCTGAACGCTCATGCCCTTTGAATTGGTTCCTACGACCGTGAACACCGCGTTTGCCATTTCCCATACATAGTCGTGCCGCAACCGCATTCTGGTAGCGAGATTCGTCATCAGCTCAAGAAAATCACCCTGTGCTGTGGCAGGCCCGTTGGGATTGCGTGTTGGATTGCTGGTGTTATTAATCCGAACCATCGGCTGGTTGTCGGTGTTGTCCAGCCACATGAAAGGCCCAACGTTACTATATTGGTGTCCAACGATTCCCGATCTAGCACCGGGGTTGTTGTGGACATCGAGCCCGTAAGTCTGATTGTTACCTGATCCCGATCCATCGGCGTTATGCTCGATATCAATCAAGCTGCGTGCCTCGCCAACCGAATCTTGAAAGACGTTGGGTTTGTTAAGACGCGGAGCTCCGACCCATTCGGCACCGGTTAATGCTGCTTCATAATCCCCGTTACTAACCTGTGAAGATCTATGGTACATAAAACTGCCATCAGCTCGACCTGAAACTGCAGTTTGAGTTATAACCTGGTCGCCGGCATCGACATAAAGAATGAGTCTGACATTTCCACTACCTGCGGGGGCATTTGCTGAAGAAAGGACTCCAGCGTCATCTCCAAACGCCAGGTATCGGCCAGACTCTGTAGCTAGGTTGAAATCGTTACCGGGTAGATCTTTGATTCTGTGAAATTCGTTGTTATGGGCAACGAGGAGTTGACTCACATATTCACGTGTCGCCAGTACTACCGAAGGGTCGACCTTCAATGTTACGGCAGCCGTGTCTGAAACGATTGAGGCCATACGAACCACTTGAGTCCTGCCACTTCCCTCGGCCACTTGAGGTTTGTATGTCGGAGGGGTGTTACATAGAAAAATAAGATCCCCGTCCTCGTCGAACAGACCCATCTCTCGAATCCACCATCCGCCTTCAGATTCAGGAATTACCTGCTCAGCAATTAAGACGTTTGAATTCTCCGGATCCACGGAAAATGAGTTCAACGGTGCTCGACGTCTTTCTGAAACCAGCGCTGTGGCATTAGGGTTCGGTATTGGCGTGCCTTGAGCTCCCGCTCCCTCGCCATCCCCAACCGCCATTTCAGTAATGGCTAGGGGAATTCCTAAAGCCAATGCGTTCGCCATTTTGGCTTCGCCAATGTTCGTGGGGATAACGTAATAATCAGCCATGGTTAACGCTCACTGTATCGATTATGTATTGTCCGGTTCCGATGTGGTTGTTTCCGCTCACTTCCAGTGGGCCGGGAGGTAATGGGTAAACCGTTAGTTCATCGCCAGAATATTCCTGGGCACCAATGTGCACTTTGCCGCCGACGTTAAGCTTTATCGCCAAACCGACCAGATGACGACTTACAGGCTTTGCGTCGGCGATCAGTCGCTCCATCTCTTCGAAGGTGGACTCTGTGATGCCTTCATCTTCAAGGCTGATGTCCATGGCAAAAGTGCCAGGCTCGCCCTCGGGATCCATCTGCCACCATTCGCTGATATTCAGCACGAAACCGAAGGGCTCAATGACTCTTCGAAGGGCGCTGATGGTTCCCTTCTTTTTGTGAAGGTAAAAGCTGGACGCGATAACCTCGCGCTTTGCCTCTTCGGTCCAGGCCGGGTCCCATCGGTCCACGCTGAATGCCCATGCCAAATACGGTAGGAAACTGGCTGGACAGGTTTGTGGATTCCATAGGGTGCGTAGCGGAACCGGTACGCGCTGAATTTCTGCCAGAGCCTCAGCCGCCGCTCGCTCCAATGGCGTGGCGTTGCTGGGTAGCAGCGGCGTGCGGTCCTCACTCATCGGAACCACCAATCACAACGCTGAGGTTGGTGCAGTTGGCCGCTTCGGTTTCGTCTAGGACCACGTCCGCCACTGGTGAGGCAAGCTCTACTCGCTGTACACCTTCAACGTGTAGTGCTGCGTGTAGGGCAGAGATGCGTATGTCCCTGCCAATACGGCGCTGTGCGCTGATGTACTTTTCCAGTGAATCCTGAGCGGCTTGCAGGATCGGTTCCTGTTCCGGGCCCGGGTAAACGTAAAGGGTGGCGTCCACCTGGTAGTTGACGATGGTGGCTGACTGAACGGTCAAGCGATCGCCAACCGGGCGAATGTCTTCAGCAGACAAAGCAGCGTCGACGTTGTCGATGATCTCCTGGCTAGCTGTACCATCGCCCTCGGTGGAGAGCAGGGTGACTTCGACATAAGCCGGCGTTGGGCTTATTGCCCTTGCATCGGAAACCCGGCCATCGGCAGACAGGGCATGGAATTCGTAAGCCTTCGTGGGGCCAGCAACGCTGAGGCCTTCCCATGACTGCTGAGATCGCAGCCGCAGGCTTTCGTTGGATTCGTAGGTTGGTGGTACCGGCGGTATGGCGTTCGGATCGCCGGGATCAACCATCAGGCGTTCGGTTTCGAAGTTGGAAACCAGGTTGTCCAGGTCTTCGTCCTCGGCAAAGGCCAGCATGTTGGCCACTGCCGCTTCGTTTACCCGCTTACGCCACACCAGCTCCCGGTAGGCATTCTCCTGCAACTGAATGGTGAGTGGTTCGGATTCCAGGGCGAGCGTTTCCTCCACCTCCTGGCGCCGATCTTCAGGTACCAGGGAAAGCAGTTTCTGTTTCCGTTGTTCCAGGATGGTTTCGTAATCCAGCTCCTCGATGACATTAGGCTTGGGAAGTCTGGACAGATCAATGGGTCCGCTCACTAGGCACCCCCTACCGGCACGCGGATCTGAGCGGATTCACCGGTGTCAGTCCTGGTCAGTGAAATCTCAAGGGTAAAGCGGCCGTCTTCACCCATAGTTCGGTTGACGTTGCCAACGCGAACCCGTGGTTCCCACTGTTGAATGGCAACAACGGCCGCGCTGTAAAGCCTGAGCACGGTGGCACGATTCAGGGGCTTATCAATCAGCTCAGGGATCAACGAACCGAAATCCCGGCGCATAACGCGAGATCCCAACGGTGTTGCCAAAATGGTACCGATGCTCTGACTGATATGCGCTGTTCCGGACAGGTAACGGCCCGTCTCTGCATTCATTCCCATCATTCGACCTTATAGGTACCGGCACTGGAGCCGCCTGTTACTGGCACTTGCGCGTTCGCTTGAATCTCATCCACCACGGCGTTGGAAATGGCCTCGGCCATTTTCTCAACCCAGCTGAAGGGGCCTGTTTCGTTAGCGCCCTGAGCTTTCATTTCATTGATGATCCGGGTTTTCAGCTGACTCTTGCTTAGGGCCATGGCTATTTCCCCGCTGTTACTGTGCTGGACCCGTCACCATGCGGAAGGCCGGTGAAATGGCAGATGTGGCCCGTAGTGACAACGGGATTGCCGTTGTTGTGATGAATCTTCAGAGCGTTGACTTTGCAGGTTCCGGCCACCGCTGTGGTGGCGTTTCCGCCGACGTTGACTGTGGCGTCGCCGGTTATGTTGATGTTCACCTTTCCGGGAAAGCTGGCGACCAGCTCTTTCTTCACATGGTCGTAGGTGATGCTGGCCCCGTCCGGGTACACCCGCTTGTGCTCATCGGCGCTGTCGGAGGGTGCGTTCTGCTTGTATAGCCCGGTCACAATGATTGCCTGGGCCAGGTCGCCAGACGGCGAGAGCAGAACTACTTGTTCTCCAACGGTGGGTGGATCCCATTCCAAACTGGTACCGGTTCTTGCAGATACCCAAGGCTGCCAGCCTGTCAGGTTGTCGCCAGCCTGGACGCGGGCACGCGCGCGCGAAACATCGACTTCGGCCACTTGGCCGATTCGGACAATGTTGTTGATCAGGCGGAAGGCTTCAGCGAGAGTGTTCATGGGGCCAGTTTGTATTTTTGGACCCAACAATAAGAAGCCGTTGACGTTGTAACGGCCAGCGGAACAAAAAGTAGGGCTTAGGGCTGTATGTGTTCCAGGACGCGATCGGCGATGAGCTCCAGATCGCCCCGACCAAAGCCAATCAGTCGGCGTGAAGGGTAATCATAGATCGGGCCGTTTTTGTCCACCTTAGCTCGAAGGCCGTAGTGGTGGATCACGGCGATTCGGGCTGCTGGTCCGGCAAAGGCCAATCCAGCGGAATCCGGGCTGGTTCTGATCTTGAGGTACTTCGCTGTCCTCAACTTGGTAAACATGGCCTTTTTGCGAATCTGGCCGCGTTTACCGCGCAGGTTCCTTTTCTTTCTCGGGTCCCATTTTTCACCATTGGGCCCTTCCTGGGCTTTCATTCGTTCCTGGTTCTCTTTCCGGAGATCCCGGGAAATGGTTTTCATCAGCTTGCGGCGCTCGGCCGGGTCCATCTTTCGCAGCAGTGGCTCTACCCAGCCGGCGAGGGCGTCGATGTCGTCAGTCATCGCCCGGTACCTGTTCGGTCAGGCCGTGGAGGTCCATGATGATCTGCCACTCGGCATCCGGGTTCATTTGCATCTCTGGCTCAGGCAATACGTGCTCGGTCTGGAAACCAGTCTCCAGCGCGGTCACGATCACCCGCTCGGTCACGTTCACAGTGATGCTGATGTCGTAGCTGTTGTTGTTCAGGAGCTCGGCCTCAAAGCTGATGGAGCGTTGCGGATCCGCGCCAGGCTCACGGTATGACAGCCAGGAGAGAATGGGCAGTATCAGGTGGTCAAGATCGCCGCTGTAATCGGTGACGATGATGCGGATAGGCAGGGTATACATGTGGCTGAGGTTTGGACCCTGCCAGAATTCGATGTTTCCATCCTCGATGAAACTCAGAAGCTTATCCGGGTTCCGCTTGAGGTCCGATACATTGGCCAGTATGTGATTTCGGAGATCGGCAAGTTTTTTCATTCTGGCTCCTGCGTGCTCATCTGCTGGGCTATCTGTTCGCAGCTTTCGATCTCGTCCCAGATTTCAGTCATGCGATCGTTCTGGGTGGTGAGTTTGATGCTGTACCGGTCAATCAGATCCAGCAGGTCGCCGTTCTGGTTCATCCACTCTCGGCCCGGGTGACGCTCCCGAATCGCCAGTGCCTTCACGTTGCTGCACACCAGGTATTCCGTTGTCTGGATGTATTGGACCTTTCCGGAGCAGGCGGACAACAACATCAGGGAGCTCAGTGCGAGCCCAGTTACGATAGGCTTCATTTTCTTTCTCCAGTTGGGCCCGGGCTGCCCTTTCAGCCTCAAGGGCAGCGGCCAGATCGGAGCCCTTTGATTCGATTCGTTCGATCCGCTCGGCCAGGCGGTCTCGGGCCTGTGTCATTTCGGTGAGTCTGGCCTGCGTCTGCTTTGCCTCTTGCTCCTGCAGGTTCAGGGCCTCAGTGGTGGATGCCAGTTTTGCGCTGGTTTCCATGTTGTTATCGATGCTGGCCCAAAGGGCACCGCAAAGCGCGGTAATGACCAGGCCGATAACCAGGTAGACCTTCATTCCTGCTTTCTCCCGCTGTTGACATAGAACCCGAACCACGCGGCCGCGCCGGTCCAGATCACGTTCGCGTAGAATTGCTGAGCTGTGGTGGGCATTTCCAGGGCGATGAACCACTGGTGAGTGTCGAAACAGAGCCAGCCGTAAAGGATCACCAGGAGCCTGGGGACTACTCGCCAGGCGTCCAGCTGTTCGGGTGTCAGTTTCACGAGATTCGCCCCACAGCGCGGAACCGGTCATAGGCGGCCGCCATCTTGGTGTCGTACTGGTTTCGGGCGTAGGCGGGGCCGTTGTAACGCTCTGCGAAGGCTGTCCAGTCTCGGTTCTTCAGCGCCTGGTGCAGGGCCTTGTCCTTTTTGATGAACCG
Source organism: uncultured Marinobacter sp. (assembly GCF_913055835.1). Classification (GTDB taxonomy): domain Bacteria; phylum Pseudomonadota; class Gammaproteobacteria; order Pseudomonadales; family Oleiphilaceae; genus Marinobacter. Next base: position 27,423 of record NZ_CAJXKQ010000038.1, read on the forward strand.
GACGAACGCCTCCAGCTGCTCACCTTCGCTGCGGTGCATGGCTTCGGAGAAGACAGCCGCAGAGGCGTAGCCCAGGTGTTGCCAGTGAAAGCCCATGATCTGGAACAGGCCCCAGCTGGCCGATTCAATGCCGGCGGTGCGATCGATAGCGGTGGCCCGGGTGAGCCGGCGCCATTCGGATTCACCGCCGACATAACCACCAGGTTTTTGGTTTACCAGCTCCGGGTGAGCGCTTGCGAGCTGTTCACGCCTGGCGTCAGGAAGGCGTCGATACATGATGTGCCGTTCGAAGAGGATCACGGGTCGGCCAGATGGCAGAAAGCCGGATTCCTTGCTCTCTACCTCGGTCACCGCCTTGATGGCAGCGAGCTGAACGCCCAGCCTGCGGGCCGCGTATTTCAGATCATCCTCACTCAGTAGCTTGTCTGGGCTGATGGTGTTAGCTGGGTCAAGGCGGGCGAGGGTTGCCGGGCCGGCGATGCCGTCGACCATTAAGCCCTGCTGGCGCTGGAAGCGGATGACCGCCTTTTCGGTTTCATCGCCGAACCAGCCGTCCACTTCGAGCTTGGCTCCCGCTTTTACCAGGCGATTCTGCAGATTTTCAACGCCGGTACCGACGTCTCCGTGCTTCAGGATCATGCTTATCCTCCAATCGCCATGGCCACCAGGCGCAGAACTTCAGTTCGAAACATGAGGATCAGCCCGCCAATACCCAGCACCATCCAAATGGCCCCGGCGGCGAACGCCACTTTCCGGGCCAGCTTTTCGACCTTCTCGGTCAGGCTGGTGATGGCGTTGGTGGTGGCTGTTGCGGTTTCGTTAAGGGCATTGACCGTGTCCCGGTTGTCGTGGTCCATGCGCCTGCGAAAAGCGTTCAGAGCGGCGTGGGTTTCACGATGTGCTTCCTGCTGTTCCGATCGCGCCTCCCGGAAGTCATACCGGATCTCGGTCACTGCCTGTTCCAGGGCATTCACTCGCGGGTGCAGTTTCTCCAGGTCTCGGAGCCGGGCGGCCAGATCTTGCGCCACAACTCGGTACAGCTTTTCCTCAGAGGTTTGGTTTTGCGGGCCTGCCACGATCACTCCCAGAGTTGAACGGTCGATTTGGTGGGTTGAGCCGCAACCTCTGGCATTCTGATCAGGGTGCCGGTTGGCAATATCGGTCCCAGATCGGCCAGGCCAGGGTTCGCGGCAAGAACGGACTCAGTGACGCCGGCGGTGTAGCCGTAATAGCGGAAACAGACACGATCAACGGTGTCGCCCTGGATAGTTCGAACCTCGTCCATCAGATCAGCTCCACTGTGGTGCGGTTTGCGCCCCGGATATCGGAAAGAGCCCAGGCAGCGTCACGCCTGAGATCATCACCGGTCAGATCCATGGCCTCGGCCCTGGCTTCCCCTTTCCCTGTGGAGTCGTAATCCCGGTACCGCTCGATCAGGTTGGCCTTGGCCAGACACCAGACTGCCCGAAGGTATAGGCGGACATTTGTGCCCGATGGTTGCCAGTCGGCATCTGGCACGTTTTCCAAGCTGTCGAAGCCGAGATCCTTCTGCGAAGTCATGTAATCGGCCAGAGAGCGGTTGGCATCGAACATCGCGGCCTCTAGGGCGTGCTGGGCTCGCTCGTCGGTGACGGTGCCGTCCAGGCGCATCGAATCGCGGAATTCCTGAAGGTTCAGGTCCGGGAAAAAAGCTGCGTTGGTGATGATGACGGGTTCGGTGGTGCCACCGGCTGCGATCAGGCTCATACTGCCTCCGGGTGAAGGCGGTGGACGGGGCCGTAGAGCTTCCGGCGTGGCCTTGGCTCAGGGCCCCGTGCCGCCTGGCGTCGGGGTGCCGACTCGGGTCCGGTTATTGGCCGGAATTCTTGAGTTCCTTTTTCAGGCGCTCGATGTCCTTCTTCACGCCGATCTTGTCGTTCAGCTTCAGCGCCCGCTCATAGGCGACGACTGCGGCTTCGGTGTGACCGGTGTTGTCCAGAATCGAACCTTCAGCCTTGAAGAGCTTCGCCTTTACCTGGTCGTGCATGTCCGCATCCGCGAACAGCGCCAGGCAACGTTGGAGCTGTTCCAGAACCTCTTCCTGGTTCTCTGCTTCCTTATCCAGCTTCAGGGCAAAGTCGGCCACTTCCTCAGAGACGAGGGCCGCGGTGCTGCGCTGGTACCGGTCCGGCGTTTCCAGTCCGTGATTGGCGGCGTACTCGGCAATATCCATTGCCGTTTTCAGCTCGCCCACGTCCAGGTACCAAACCATCAGAGTCATCAGCACATCGTCCTGCTGACCTTTGCCACCTTCCAGAACGCCTTGAACGTAGCTTTCGTAGTTCGGCAGGAGCTCCCGCTTCGCTTCGATCTTTCGCTCAATGCTCTGGATGTCGGACAGGCGCCGGATATCCTCGACGATCGCGGCCTTGTGCAGCTCATAGGAATCTCCTTGAGGCCTGGCTGGCGTGGCCTGCGATGCCTCTGCCTTCGCACGGGCACGGTCGAAGTGCTTGCGGGCAGGGCTCGGCCGGGGTTTTCCACCCTCTCCACGGTTGTAGGGGTTGGGCCGTTCCTTGCCCGGGGCTTCTGCCCGTTCCTGGTCTTTGGCCTTGGCTTCCTGCTGGGCCTTTTCCAAATCCTCGGCCGCAGCCGCCTCGCGGGCGGCGCGGACCTGTTCAAAGCGTTTCTTTGCTGGGCTGACCATTACGTCCCCCTTACACCATCGTGATGTTTTCAACGACTGCGCCGGCACCGAAGTCCTCGATCACGTAGGCATCGTTGGAGGACTCGAAGTTCTCGATGCGGTTACGGCGCGGGTTGTCGATGATGTGACGGCGGCGGCCACCTTGCTGCCAGTAGATGGACAGGTTCTCCAGGGTGGTGATCATCAGGGTGCCGTCCGGGATGTACGGCACCTGAATGCCCTGCAGGCCGCCGATGCGCTTCTGGCTCACCAGCAGATCCAGTGCCTGCTGTTCGGTCGGGGCGTTGGACTGGTTGATCAGCGGGAAGTACTTGTCGGACATCAGAGTGCGTCCGACCAGAACCACCATGTCCGGATTCTCGCGATACCAGGGATCAACCATGCTGTTCAGAACATCGAAGACCAGAGCGTCGAGGTTCTTGTAGTCGCCGGTGTCGCCAATGGTTACTTGGCCAGAGGATGCAACCACCTCGTTCAGGACGCGCTCGGCAGCCTGCTCGCGATAATGCTGGAGCCAGCCCTTGTTCACATCCTGCAAGAGCGGGTTGGTAGAACGATTGGTGGCGGCTGCCGCGCTGGTGCCATTCCAGCCGATCATGATGCGGTCCAGGGCCTGCTGGCGAACGATGGCATCACGCAGCATGGCCTGGAAGTTCGGGAACTTCGCCCAGGCATCGATCTTGGAGTAGGGCACGGCGGTGTCGAACTCGGTCAGGAAACACTCGTAACCATTGCCGGTGGTATCACTGACGTCGGACGGGGTCCGATCGTTGGCGCTGACGTCGGTACGGCCGGCGATGGTGGAGCCAACGCCCAGGCCAACCTTCTCGCCCTTGATCTCGTCCACACCGATCATGTTGATCCGACCCAGGAAATCACTGGATTCCTGCATGCGGCGTTCCAGCGTTTGCTGGACGGTGGGAGTGACCGCGAAGGCCTCGGCGGCGGATTCAACGCCATTCAGCTTCGCGATCTGCTGCCGAAGCTTGTTGAACTGTACTCGGGATTCATTGCGCATAGTCTGACTTCCTTCAGCAGTCGGTGAGGATTGCGTTTTCGCCACCGGTGGCGGGCGGACGCTGGCTGTGGTTGTGGGGGGATTTCTCCAGCTGGGTCTTCAGTTCGTTGAACTGCTGTTCCAGCGTTTCGTGGTCCTTCTTCAGCTGGCTGTAATGCCCCTGGGTTTTCTCCAGTTCGCTCCGCAGCTCCTGCGCTTCGGATACGAACAGGCCCAGCGTGCTCTCCAGATCCTTTTTGAAGTCGGCGAATTTGGCGGCGCCGGCTTCCCGGTGCTTGGTGAACAGAGCCTTCACCTTTTCGAACAGGCTGGGCTCTTCCGGGTCGCTGTCGGATTCGCCACCGGTTTCTTCGGTGAAGTCCAACTCGGTTTCCAGGGCAGCGGTGAACAGGTTTTCCGGGCGTTGCTTTCGGTCGTTCAGCGGGTTGGTTTTGGCGCTGGCACTGAACTGAAGCATCTCGGTACCGAGGGACGCTGGGGAGTCGGTGACGGCCAGACCTACCAGGTAGGCTTCGCCGGTATCTGAGAATTCCGGATCCACCTCGATGGAGGTGTAAATCTTCTGACGCTCCTTGTTCATGCTGACCAGGTCGTTGGTCGGCTCGATCTGGGCAAAGAGCTCCATCTTGCCGTCGGCGTTCTCTTCAGCCCGAAGTGCGTGGACATCACCCAGGGCTTTGAAAGGGCCATCGGCAAACATGCCGCGCATGTGCTCCAGCCAAACCCGGGCACCGTACTTCTGCGGGTTGAAGTTCTTGGCCATCTGCTCGATCCACGCCCGGCTGATAGCCCGGCCATCGGTAGTGGCGCCTTCGGTGGCCACTCGGAACCATTTTTTCATGTTGCCTCTCCAGTGCCTGTTGGGCGATGCTTACTCAGTTGTCATGCAAGTGCCCCCAGATTCGTGGGAAGGGCATTCAATGCCAACCTGCCGCCTTTGTGTCGATTCCCCATACAAAACACCGCACGCTGAACCCTCGCGCGCAGCCTTTACGCTGGCTGCATGGATAAAGTCGTCGAATCGGAATACAGAGAACAGTTCGTCTCCGCCCGCACTCTGCTGTGGATGGGGTGGCGGCCTTCGCGCATTGCGGAGCACCTGGACATTAGCCCGCAGCTGATCAACGCCTGGCGAAAGCGATTCAAATGGGACGACGCTCCACCGATGGAACGGGTGGAGAGTTCGCTTGAATCTCGGATGATTCAGCTGATCTTCAAGGACCCGAAGGAAGGGAAGGACTACAAGGAAATCGATCTGCTAGGACGGCAGTTCGAACGGTTGGCTCGTGTCCATAAGTATGAGGAGACCGGCCGCGAATCGGATCTGAACCCGAAGATCCAGGAGCGGAACCGGGCGCCCAGAAAGGCCAAGAACGATATCGGCGAGGAAGGCCTGGAACTGATCGAAAAAGCCTTCGATGAATCGCTTTTCGACTACCAGCACAAGTGGAAGGTGGCGGGCCTTACCCAACGGATCCGGAACATTCTGAAGTCACGCCAGATCGGTGCAACCTGGTACTTTGCCCGGGAAGCGATCGTGGATGCGTTCCACACCGGCAAAAACAAGATCTTCCTCAGTGCCTCGAAGGCCCAGGCCCATGTTTTCCGGCAGTACATCGTCCAGTTCATCAAGGACACTTGCGGGGTTGAACTTCGAGGCGATCCGCTGGTGCTGCCCAATGGCGCCACCCTATATTTTCTCGGTACCAACGTCCGAACCGCCCAGAGTTACCACGGCGATCTGTACATGGATGAGTACTTCTGGATCCAGAACTTCCAGGAGTTCCGGAAGGTGGCCTCCGGCATGGCCATGCACAAGAAGTGGAGCCAGACCTATTTCTCCACACCTTCCGCGATCACCCATGATGCCTACCCATTCTGGACCGGTGACCTGTTCAACAAACGCCGGGCCAAGGATAAGCGAGTAAGCATCGACACTTCCCATGCGGCACTTGCCAATGGTATGGCGTGTGGTGATGGCCAATGGCGCCAGATCGTTACCGTCGAAGATGCCATGGCAGGTGGGTGCGACCTGTTCGATATCGACCAGCTGCGCCTCGAGTACTCCGATGATGAATACGCGAACCTGCTGATGTGCCAGTTCGTGGATGACACCCACGCCGTGTTCCCCTTGGCCAAGCTGCAGCGCTGCATGGTGGACAGTTGGGTGGAATGGCGAGACCTGAAGCCGTACACCGATCGACCGCTCGGTGATGGTGCGGTCTGGATTGGTTACGATCCGGCAGGCGGCAGCGAGGATGGAGACGGCGCCGGTGTTGCCGTGGTGTCTCCATCAAGATCCAACCTCAAGCCCCACCGGGTAATCGAGAAACAGCGCTTCCGGGGCCTGGACTATGAACAGCAGGCCGAGGAGATCCGCAAGCTCACTCATCGCTACAACGTCGCCTACATCGGCATCGATACCACCGGCCTGGGTGAAGCTGTCGCCGAGTTAGTGGAGAAGTTCTTCCCCGCGGTAACACGATTCAACTACAGCCCGGATGTTAAAGCCCGTCTGGTGATCAAAACCCAGAACATCATCGACCGCGGCCGCCTCCAGTTTGACGCCGGCTGGAGCGATCTGGCCCAGAGCTTTATGGCAATCCGCCGGGGGATGACCGATTCCCAACGCCACATCACATACAAATCCGGCCGTCGTGAAGACACCGGCCACGCCGATCTGGCATGGGCGGTAATGCACGCACTGGCAAATGAACCCCTCGAAGGGCCAACCGAACAAGGTGGCAGCATGATGGAGATTTATTGATGACCAAACCGCACGTTGAAGCTTTCACCTTCGGTGACCCGGTACCGGTAATGGACCGGTATGACATGCTGTATACCGGCTGCTGGATGGCTGGCATGGATTATTACGAACCGCCGGTGGATCAATCGGCGCTCGCAAAGTCTTACCGCGCCACCGCTCACCATGGCAGTGCGCTCCAGGTGAAGCGGAACATCCTGGTGAAGTCCTTCCAGCCTACCCAGTACCTGAGCCGGCAGGATTTCTCTCGCATGGCGCTGGATTACCTGGTGTTCGGCAACCTCTATGGTGAGCAGCTGACCAACCGGCTTGGCAACCTGGTACGGATCCGGCCTGCTCTGGCGAAGTACTGCCGGCGCGGTGTTGAGGAGGATCAGTACTGGTGGGTTCACGACTGGGAGCAGAAACAGGAGTTTCCTCGAGGAAGCATCGTTCATCTGATGGAGCCGGATATCGACCAGGAACTCTATGGCGTTCCGGATT
>NZ_CAJXKQ010000039.1 GCF_913055835.1 uncultured Marinobacter sp.
AGCCTCTGGTACAGCGCCAGGCTGGTAATCGGCAGATCCGGGAACCAGAGCCACAGGAACATGGCGCCTTCGGGTTTGTGAACATACCAGCGGCAGCTGTCCTCTCCCATGGCTTCCCGAAAGGCAGCCACCGCCCGCTCCATCTTCGCTTTGTAGAACGGGCAAACCACATCCCGGCTCAGGGACAGGATCTCACCGGAGCGAACCAGCGGCTCCGCGAGCATGGCGCCAAAACTGCCCGTCGCCAGATTCATAATGGCGTTAATCCCGGAGAGCGCTTTGATTACCGGCTCGGCCGCAATGACGATACCGGTCCGCGCTGCGGGCAGGCCCAGCTTCGAGAGACTCAGACAGAGGATTATCTGGTCGTTCCAGGTGGGGCTGGCGTCGACGAACAGCAAGCTGGGGAAAGGCGTGCCATAGGCGCCGTCAACGATCAGTGGAATATCGTGTTGGCGAGCAAGCTCTTCTAGTCGCGCGAGTTCCTCATCAGTAACGACGTTACCGGTCGGATTGGTAGGCCGCGACACGCAGATGGCCCCGGTCTCGCCGGTCACTTCCACGGCGTCAAAATCCACCCGATACTTGAATTCGTGGGCATCAGTGAACGAGATATCCGGCTGAACCGCGTGGAACAGGCCCGGTTCGATGCCGGCATCGGCGTAGCCGATATACTCGGGCGCGAGTGGCAGCAGGATATGCTTGCGATTGCCTTCCCCATAATCGCCACCAAACATGTTGAACAGCATGAAGAACGCCGCCTGACTGCCGTTGGTCAGAGCAATATTCTCGGGCTTCAGGCCCCAGCCATACTCCCGGTTGAGCAGTTCAGCCAGCGAGGCGATAAACTGCTTTTCGCCCTGGGGTGGATCGTAGATACCGACCAGCCGGCGCACATCGCCCTCGTCGCGGCTCATATCCGCCAGAATTTCCTGAACTCTCTGCTGGATCTCGGGAATGTGCCCGGGATTGCCGCCTCCCATCATGATCATGTCGTCGCCGGATGCCATGGCATTCCCCAGGTCATCCATCAGGGAGGTGATGCCGGCATCGGCGGTGAACTTGCGACCAAAAGCAGAGAGTTTCATGGGATAAAATCCATCTGACCTGAATCTGAAAAAACGGGTAATACCAGAAGTGTAGCCTGCTCAATCCCCAACGTTTATTCGCTGAGCGAAATGCCAAGGTTACTGACGCCCTCGTTGGCCGCATCCTTCCGGAGACGGGCCACGAACTGATCGGTTGGTGTGCGCTGACGCTTGAGCTCAAGGACCAGCTCGCGCTGGAAGGTTTTGTCTTCTTTCATCAACGGGTGATGATCAAGCAGACGAACGAGTTCGTCTTCCTCGAGCTCCTCCCCTTCGGACAGCTCGATAAAGTTCATGACAGTGCCGGTGGCCATTTGCGAGGCATCTGTAGCACGGTGCTTGGCCGGGTTCAGGCGGTTCAGCAGGGCCTGCTCCAGAAGCTGACAGAAGTCGAAAGCCGGGTACACACCGTAGGCGTCGTAGGCTTCTACGTCTGGCGACAGGGTTTCCAGCTTGGCAAGCAACTGCGGGATCGCCGATTCGGAGACGTCCTTTTGGAGCAAATCCCAGCCAAGATCCAGAAGCTGGCGCATTTTGGCACCGGTCTTCAGGTCCATGGCATCGGCAAACAGGGCGTAATTGGGGAATGAACGCTCGGCCAGGGCCAGCAGGAAGGCGCATTCGCGCCAGCCCTGCAGTTGTGAAACGGCTTTCAGGAACTGGTTGGCGTTCATGTCCTGGGCAGGGTCACGCCGGTCTGGCCAAGATACTTGCCGCCCCGGTCTTTGTAGCTGGTTTCACAGATCTCGTCGGATTCGAAGAACAGCATCTGGGCGACGCCTTCGTTGGCGTAGATCTTGGCCGGCAGGTTGGTGGTGTTGGAAAATTCCAGGGTAACCTGGCCTTCCCATTCCGGCTCCAGCGGGGTGACGTTGACGATAATGCCGCAACGAGCATAGGTGGATTTGCCCAGGCAGATTGTCAGGACGCTGCGCGGGATGCGGAAGTATTCAACGGTGCGGGCCAGCGCGAAGGAGTTCGGCGGGATGATGCAGACGTCGCCGGTGTAGTTGACGAAGCTGTTTTCGTCGAAGTTCTTCGGGTCCACGGTGGCGGAGTGGACGTTGGTGAAGATTTTGAATTCGTTGCTGCAGCGTACGTCGTAGCCGTAGCTGGAGGTGCCGTAGGAGATCACGCGGCCTTTTTCGGTTTCACGAACCTGTCCGCTTTCATACGGTTCGATCATGCCGTGTTGTTCGGACATCCGGCGAATCCACTTGTCGGATTTGATGCTCATTGGCGAAGTCTCGTATCCACTGGGAAAATTGGGGCGTAGTTTACCTGTTCCCTTGGGGTCTGTCGAAGCCCACGGAGGTTCCGCCTTGAGGGGGCTGCGGTTACAGGGATAGCGTTCCAAAAACCGCTACGAGCACATCCATGTGCGCTTGTCTCAGGCCGTCCCTGGCCTTCGACATTTTTGGAACGCTATCCCTGCAACCGCGAGCAAGCCTTGTGCAAACCCGCAGGAAAAAATCGATCAATGCTCGGTCACTGAAACGCTTGAGATCGAACCGGAAAGGTTCCGCTCCCGAGTGGACAGTTCGGCCCCTACTCTTCTCGCGATATCGCGGTAACGACGGGCCACTTCGGAGTCCGGTTCGGCGATCACCGAGGGGGTGCCGCCGTCGGTCTGTTCGCGGATGGTCATGTGCAGGGGCAGCTGGCCGAGGAGGGTTGTGTCGTATTCTTCGGCGATGCGTTCTCCGCCGCCGTGGCCGAAGAGGGGTTCTTCGTGGCCGCAGTTGCTGCAGATGTGGACGCTCATGTTTTCGACCACGCCCAGCACGGGGATGTCGACTTTGCGGAACATTTCGATGCCTTTTTTGCCGTCCAGGAGGGCGATGTCCTGGGGCGTGGTGACGATGACGGCGCCGGTTACCGGGACTTTCTGGGCCAGGGTGAGCTGGATGTCGCCGGTGCCGGGAGGCATGTCGACGATGAGGTAGTCGAGTTCGTTCCAGAGGGTCTGCTGGAGCAGCTGCATCACGGCGCCGCTGACCATGGGCCCGCGCCAGACCATGGGGGTTTTCTCGGTAACGACGAAGGCCATGGAGTTGGCCTGGAGGCCGTGGGCGTCCATGGGGACGAAGTATTTGTTTTCGCGGGTGTCCGGGCGTTTGCCTTCGGGCACGCCGAGCATCATGCCGATGCTGGGGCCGTAGATGTCGGCGTCGAGGATGCCGACCCTGGCGCCTTCGGCCTGCAGGGCCAGCGCGAGGTTGACGGCGGTGGTGGATTTGCCCACGCCACCCTTGCCCGAGGCGACGGCGATGATGTTTTTCACGCCGGGCACCGAGGGCAGGTCTTTCTGGACTTTGTAGGAGTGGATTTTCTGGCCCACGTGGACGTCGACATTCTCGACACCGTCGACGTCTTCCAGGGCGTTACCGACCAGTTGTTTCAGGGCGCCAGCAATGCCTTTTGAGGGGTACGGCAATTCCACCATGAGGGTGACGTTTCCGTTGTCGTCGGCGTTCAGGGATTTGACGGCACCCAGCTCGTAGAGGTCCTTGTTGAGGTAGGGATCGCGGTACTCGCGAACCGCAGCTTGCAGGGCCTGCTCAGAAATCTGTGTCATCGGGTTCTCCGGAATAAGCTCATGCTCGATTTTAAGCACGGAAACAGGTGATTCGGGTGAAAATTATCTGCTCGGAAGGTATCATCTGTGCCCGTTTCTGACCATATGGGGTCTTTACCTGGGGCAATCAATCAAGACAGCCGCCAGTTCCCCGTTTTGTCTCTCCAACCCGTGTCAACATAAGGTTCGGACATCACCATGACGCAAGCGAGCAAGCAACAGCGCGATATTCTGGTTACCAGCGCCCTGCCGTACGCCAACGGCCCTATCCATCTCGGGCACCTGCTGGAATACATTCAGACCGATATCTGGGTGCGCTACCAGAAGATGCGGGGCCAGAACTGTTACTACGTTTGCGCCGATGATGCCCATGGCACCGCCATCATGCTGCGAGCCGAGCGGGAAGGTATTACCTCGGAGCAGTTGATCGACCGGATCCGCGAGGAGCACCAGGAAGACTTCGGTGGGTTCCATATCCGCTTTGACAACTATTACACCACGCATTCCGAGGAGAACCGTCAGTTCTCGGAGTACATCTACCGTCAGCTCCAGGAAAACGGGCACATCGCCACGCGCAAGATTACCCAGTCCTACGACCCTGAAAAGAACATGTTCCTGGCGGACCGGTTCATCAAGGGCACCTGCCCCAAGTGCAAGACCGAGGACCAGTACGGGGATAACTGTGAGGCCTGCGGCGCTACCTATACGCCGGCCGAGCTGATCAATCCGCGCTCAGCGGTTTCCGGCGCCACGCCGATCGAGAAGGAATCCGAGCACTATTTCTTCAAGCTGCCGGATTTCCAGGATTTTCTGGCCAGGTGGACCCGCAGCGGCACGCTCCAGCCCCAGGTGGCCAACAAGCTCGCGGAATGGCTGGACGCCGGACTTCAGGAATGGGACATCAGCCGTGATGCGCCCTACTTCGGTTTCGAGATTCCGGACGCGCCAGGAAAGTACTTCTACGTGTGGCTGGATGCGCCCATCGGGTACCTCGCCAGCTTCAAGAACCTGTGCAACCGGGAAGGCATCGATTTCGAGCACTTCTGGAAAGCGGATTCCGAAGCCGAGGTCTACCACTTCATCGGCAAGGACATTATCAACTTCCACGCGCTGTTCTGGCCGTCGATGCTGCACGATGCCGGCTTCCGCACACCGTCCGCAGTCTGGGCCCACGGCTTTGTCACCGTTAACGGCAAGAAAATGTCCAAGTCCCGCGGCACATTCATCATGGCTCGCACCTACCTGGACCATCTGAACCCGGAATACCTGCGCTACTACTTCGCCGCCAAGCTGACCGGTAGCGTGGATGACATGGATTTGAATCTTGAAGACTTTGCGGCACGGGTGAACTCGGATCTGGTGGGCAAGGTCGTCAACATTGCCAGCCGCAGTGCTGGTTTCATTACCAAGCGCTTCGACGGCCAACTGGGCCAGGTGACCGAGCACGCCAAAATGAAGGAGTTCATCGAGGCCGGCAAGGAAATCGAGGAGTTCTACGAGACCCGCGAATTCGGCCGTGCGATGCGTCGGATCATGGAACTGGCGGACGTCGCCAACCAGTACGTCAACGACGAACAGCCCTGGGTGATCGCCAAGCAGGAAGGCCAGGATGAAAAGCTGCAGGCCATCTGCACCAACGCCATCAACATGTTCCATCTTCTGATGACGTACCTGGCGCCGGTACTGCCGGAAACCGCCAAGGCTTCCGAGGCGTTCCTGAATGCGCCCCTGGACTGGAACAACCGTAAGGCGCGGCTGGAGAACCACGGCATCGACAAGTTCAAGCCGCTGATGAGCCGTGTGGACATGGCCCAGATCGAGAAAATGCTGGAGGCCTCCAAAGAGGAATTGCCTGCAGCGACCGGCAAGCCGGCACCTGAGGCCAATCTTGAGCCTATCGCCGATGAAATAGAATTTGGCGATTTCGCAAAAGTGGATCTTCGGGTTGTTAAAATTGTCAAAGCCGAGCACGTGGAAGGCGCCGATAAGCTTCTTCGCCTAACCCTTGACGTAGGGCATGGCGAGCGCAACGTGTTTGCTGGTATCAAGTCTGCCTATAAGCCGGAAGATCTCGAAGGTCGTTTGACGGTGATGGTTGCTAACCTCAAGCCACGGAAGATGAAGTTCGGGATGTCCGAGGGCATGGTTCTGGCGGCAGGCCCCGGTGGCAAAGATATCTTTATCCTGTCCCCGGATTCCGGCGCCACCCCCGGCATGCGGATTATGTAAGGGCGGCCAGGCAACGCTGGCAGGGGTCCAATGGAGCAAGGTAAATGACCGAATATCTGCTGATTCTGGTCAGCACCATTCTGGTGAACAATTTTGTACTGGTTCAGTTCCTGGGCCTGTGCCCGTTCATGGGCGTCTCCGGAAAATTGGAGACAGCCATGGGCATGTCGCTGGCCACCACGTTTGTGCTGACCCTGGCATCAGTGTGCAGTTACCTCGCCTATACCTATCTGCTGGAACCACTGGATCTGGCGTTTCTCAGGACCATCACGTTCATTCTGGTTATTGCCGTGGTGGTGCAGTTCACAGAGATGGTGGTTCGCAAGACAAGCCCACTCCTCTATCGAGTGCTGGGTATTTTCCTTCCGCTGATCACCACGAACTGCGCGGTGCTCGGCGTCGCCCTTCTGAACATCAACAAGAACAATAACTTCGTTGAGTCGGTATTGTATGGATTTGGCGCAGCGGCGGGCTTTTCCATGGTTCTGGTGCTGTTTGCGGCCATGCGTGAGCGTATCGCCGTGGCCGACGTGCCGGTTGCCTTTCGCGGTGCCGCCATCGGCCTGGTTACGGCCGGGCTGATGGCTCTGGCTTTCCTGGGCTTTGGCGGCCTGGTCAGCGTTTGACCGGCTGGCGGGATTAGGAGTAACAGGTTATGTGGACAAGCGTTCTTGTTGCCGTTGTGGTTCTTCTGGCCCTTGCCGTTATTTTCGGCGGCCTGCTCGGATTTGCGGCCGAACGATTCAAGGTAGAGGGAAATCCCCTGGTCGACCAGATCGATGCCCTTCTGCCCCAGACCCAATGCGGCCAGTGCGGCTATCCCGGATGCCGGCCCTACGCTGAATCCATTGCCGAAGGTGGCCCCATCAACAAGTGCCCGCCGGGTGGCGAGTCCACCATCAAGGCACTGGCCGACCTCCTTGATGTGGAGCCCGAGCCACTGGACGCCGAGCATGGCGTTGAGCAGGTCAAAAGGGTGGCGGTTATCCGCGAAGACGAGTGCATCGGTTGCACCAAGTGCATCCAGGCCTGCCCGGTGGATGCCATTCTCGGCGCCGCCAAACACATGCACACGGTAATTGAGAGCGAGTGCACCGGTTGCGATCTGTGTGTTGATCCCTGCCCGGTAGATTGCATCGACATGGTGACGGTGGAACCGGACATTCGCACCTGGACCTGGACACCGCCCAAATCCGGACTCATTGCCACCGATCGCCAGGGAGCCAGCGCCTGATGACTCAACTCTGGGACTTCTCCGGCGGCATCCATCCTCCGGAACACAAAGACGTTTCCACCGCCCGCCCGATTCGCAACGCTGGCGTGCCGGACTACCTGATTCTGCCACTTCAGCAGCACATTGGCGATCCAGCCGAAGCCATTGTCGAAGTGGGCGAACGGGTATTGAAGGGCCAGAAAATTGCCGATGTGAAAACGGGCATGGGCGTTCCCGTTCATGCCCCAACGTCCGGCGTTATTGAAAGCATCGCCGACTACCCAGTGCCCCATCCTTCCGGTATGGCCGACCGGTGCATCACCCTGAAACCGGATGGTGAGGACCAGTGGTGCCAGCGCAGTCCCGTGAAAGACTACCGTGCGCTGGAGCGGGACCAGGTTCTGCAGATCATCCGCGATGCCGGAATATCCGGCATGGGCGGCGCCGGCTTTCCCACCAACATCAAACTCCGGCCACCGCGGGACCGCAAGGTAAGCACGCTCATCCTCAACGGTGCCGAATGTGAGCCCTACATCACCGCTGACGACATGACCATGCGGGAAAAAGCCGACGAGGTGGTCGCCGGCCTGAAAATCATGGCCTGGATTCTGCGCCCCGAGCGTTGCGTGATCGGCATTGAAGACAACAAGCCGGAGGCCATTGCCGCCCTTCGAAAAGCCACTGAAGGCACCCAGACCGAAATTGCGGTTATTCCGACCAAGTATCCCTCGGGTGGTGAAAAGCAGCTGATCCAGATACTGACCGGCATGGAAGTGCCCAGCGGCGGCATTCCGGCCGATATCGGTGTGATGTGCCAGAATATAGGAACCGCGGTGGCCGTGGCACAGGCGGTTTTTGAAGGAACACCGCTGATCTCCCGTGTGGTGACCATCACCGGAGAAGCCGTCCGGGAACCGGGCAATTTCGAAGCTCTTATCGGCACGCCGATTGAACATCTGCTGGAGCAGGCCGGTATCAACCAGGACACCGTCAGCCGCCTGGTCCTCGGCGGACCCATGATGGGCTACACGCTGACCACGGAAGCAGTACCGGTGATCAAGACCACCAACTGCGTGATCGCCGCGACCGCCACTGAATTGCCGGCACCCCCGTCGGAGCAGCCCTGCATTCGCTGCGGGCAATGCGCCGAAGCCTGCCCCATGGAATTATTGCCGCAACAGCTTTTCTGGCACGCCAAGGCCACCGAGTTTGAAAAAGCGGAACACCTGAACCTGTTCGACTGCATCGAATGCGGGGCCTGTTCTTACGTGTGCCCGAGTTCCATTCCACTGGTTCAGTACTATCGATTCGCCAAGGGCGAAATCCGTGCCCAACAGGCCGAGCAGTTGAAGGCAGACCGGGCCCGTGAACGGTTCGAGGCCCGCCAGGCCCGCCTGGAGCGCGAGCAGCAGGAAAAAGAGCTCAGGCGGAAGGAGCGCGCAAAGGCCGCAGCCGAAGCGGCAGCCAAGAAGCAGGCCGAAGCCGAGAAAGCTGCGGCCGAGGGTGAGGCCGTTGATGAGCGGGCCGCCAAGTCCGCACTGGTTGAACAGGCCCTGGCCCGCAAGAAAGCAAAGGCGGAGGCATCTCAGCCGCCTGCCCCCAGCGCGCAGCCGACCCCCAGTGCCCCGCCTGCAGAGCAAAAACCGGATATTGAGGCCCTTGAAAAGCAACTGACTCAGGCCCGGTCCAAGCTGGAAACCATGCAAGGCATGCTTGATGATGCTAAAGCCCAGCAGGCAGACAACGTAGAAAAGCTGGAGCGGGCCGTTGCCAAGAACCACGACCGGGTACAACGGGCTGAAGAGGCGCTGTCTGAAGCCAGAGAAAAGCTGGCCGCCGGCTCAACTGAATCCCAGCCAACCCACTAACCGAGATCAGGCACCACATCCATGGCATTCGTTCAGCAGTCATCGCCCCACGCACACAGTGCCCGGCCAACGTCCCGTGTGATGTTGTGGGTGCTTATTGCGGCCTTGCCTGGCCTGCTGGCCCAGACTCTGTTCTTTGGCTGGGGCAACCTGATTAACGTGGTCTTCTGTGTCGGGCTGGCGATCGCCTCTGAAGCCGCCCTGCTGAAGCTCAGGAAGAAACCTGTGGCGTTCTTCATCAAGGACAATACAGCAGCCGTCACAGGCCTTCTACTGGGCCTTTCACTGCCTCAGTTTGCGCCCTGGTGGGTCTCCGCCGTCGCGGTGATTTCAGCCATCGTTGTTGCCAAGCAACTATACGGCGGGCTGGGCTCAAACCCGTTCAACCCCGCCATGGTGGGCTACGCCCTGGTTCTGGTTTCATTTCCGGTGGCCATGACAACCAACTGGGCGGAACCTGCCATGCTCTGGGACGGAGCACCCGGCTTTGGTGAAACCCTGGCGACCATTGCCTCCGGCCAGCAAACAGCGCTGGACGGCTGGACCATGGCAACGCCGCTTGACGAGTACAAACACAAGATAAACACCCACACCGCGGCCGAGGTTCTCAATCACCCGACCTTTGGTGCGGGGATCGCCAAAGGGTGGGAGTGGGTCAACGCCGCGTTTCTGGCCGGAGGCCTGCTACTCATCGGTCTGCGCATTATCAGCTGGCATATTCCGGCAGGATTTCTTGGCGGCCTGATCGTAATGAGCGTGGCTTTTGGCAGCAATGCCGACCTATACACACCGCTCTCACTGCATCTGCTGGCAGGTGGAACCATGCTGGGTGCGTTCTTTATCGCCACCGATCCGGTATCGGCCGCTACCAGCCACCAGGGCAAACTGATCTACGGGGCCGGGATTGGCATCCTGATCTACCTGATCCGTACCTGGGGCAATTATCCGGACGCCGTGGCGTTCAGCGTTCTGCTGATGAATTTTGCCGTACCGTTCATCGACCATTACACACCTCCGAGGACATACGGCCATCACAAGGCCCGTCGGGGTGTGCCGGGGAGTCAGGGATAATCATGGCTGCAGTTGCACAGTCCATTCGTCGCAGTGCCATCGGGCTCGGCTTGTTCGCCGTGATCACCGGTGGCACCATCGCCGTGACCCAGGTGGCCACCGAGGAGCGCATTCGTGAACAGGCGGCCCGTGCCGAGGCCCAGGCCCTCTATGAAATTATTCCGGAAAGCCGGCACAACAACGATCTGCTCAGGGACACTGTGCAGCTACCCGCCAGTGAGCGGCTGGCGCAGCCCGGCCCCCTGACCGTCTGGGTGGCTCGACAGAACGAGCGCCCCATTGGCATGATCATGCCCGTGGTGGCCCCGGACGGGTACTCCGGAAAAATCCACCTCCTGGTGGGCGTGGATATGCAGGGAACCATTCTCGGCGTGCGGGTAACCAACCATAAAGAAACGCCGGGGCTGGGAGACCAGATCGAGACCCGGAAATCCGACTGGATCAAGAGCTTTGATGGCCGCTCTCTGGGCAGGCCCCCGCATCGAGAGTGGAACGTCAAAAAGAATGGTGGAGAGTTCGATCAGTTCACCGGCGCGACCATCACACCAAGGGCTGTGGTGAAAGCTGTTCAGAAGGCATTGATCTACTTTCGGGAAAATCGTCGGATTATTCGTGAGCGGCTCAATGAAGAACCGTCACCGAGAGACAGCACTCTGAACCCTGAAGCAATTGCCGGTGAATCGTCCAATACGGAGCATTCCTGATCATGGCAACCAAATCATCCAGCGAAATCGTCCGGGACGGGCTCTGGGGCAACAACCCCGCCCTCGTCCAGGTGCTTGGGCTCTGTCCTCTTCTGGCAGTGACCAGCACCGTTGTTAACGCCATCGGTCTGGGCCTGGCCACACTCATGGTGCTCATGGGGTCCAATCTCGCGGTGTCGCTGATTCGCAATTTCGTGAGCGAGTCTGTGCGTCTGCCCGCGTTTGTGATGATCATCGCCTCATTCGTGACCTGCGCCGAGCTGCTGATGCAAGCCTTTACCTATGAGCTGTACCTGATCCTGGGTATTTTCATTCCATTGATTGTCACCAACTGTGCCATCCTGGGCAGGGCCGACGCCTTTGCCTCGAGGAATCCTCCACTCCCGGCACTGTTGGACGGAGCCATGATGGGCCTCGGTTTTCTCGCGGTTCTGGTGGTTCTCGGCGGGCTTCGGGAACTGATCGGACAGGGCACTCTTTTTGTCGACATGCACCTGCTGCTCGGCCCCGTTGCCGCCGACTGGGTGTTACGTCCGTTCGACAATTACCCGGACATGCTGTTCATGATTCTTCCACCGGGCGCGTTCATTGGTCTCGGCCTGCTGATCGCCCTCAAGAACGGAATCGACAATCACCTGGAAGAGCGCCGCAAAGCCAATGAACCAGCACCCGTGGCAGCGGGCAGCAAACGGGTCCGGGTTACCGGCAACGTTTCCTGATCTCCTGGTTGCAGAAGACTGAGAGCTGATGAATAAACAGAAACGCATTGAGATCTTCACCCGTCTCCGGGAGGCCAACCCCAATCCGACCACCGAGCTGAACTATTCCAGCCCGTTCGAGCTGCTGATTGCGGTTATTCTGTCGGCCCAGGCCACGGACGTGGGCGTGAACAAGGCCACCGACAAACTCTTTCCGGTAGCCAACACGCCCGAGGCCATCCTCGCGCTCGGGGTTGATGGCCTGAAGGAGTACATCAAGACCATCGGCCTGTTCAACAGCAAGGCCGAGAATGTGATCAAAACCTGCCGCATCCTGGTTGAAAAACATGGCGGCCAGGTACCGGAACGCCGGGAAGATCTTGAGGCACTGCCGGGAGTCGGTCGCAAAACCGCAAACGTGGTCCTGAATACCGCCTTCGGCCACATGGCAATGGCCGTGGATACCCATATCTATCGGGTGTCGAACCGAACCGGCATCGCTCCGGGCAAGAATGTTCTCGAGGTGGAAAACCGGTTGATGCGCCTGGTGCCGAAGGAGTTCCTGCTGGACGCGCACCATTGGCTGATTCTGCACGGCCGCTACACCTGTACTGCCCGAAAGCCCAAATGCGGCGCCTGTATCATCGAGGACCTTTGCGAGTTCAAGCAGAAACGGGACTATCTCTGAACTGAGGTCGTAAAAAAGCCGGCATGTTGCCGGCTTTTCGTTTTCCAGAAGCAAGGCTTAATCAGCGCTGGCCAAGCATCTTCTCTTTCAGATCCTTCTGTGCCGGCTTATCAGACAGCCAGATTCCGAACAGGGCCTTTTTGAAGGCCAGATCGCCAACGGTGTCCTTGTGCTCACCGTTCTTGAGAACGCGAACGCCCTCGCCCGGCAGATACACCAGATCAAATACGTCACCCTCGGTGATCTCTTCCTCGAACACGGCCATGAACTGGTCAACATCCTCCTGGATAGACGCCATATCGCCGTCGGTAGAGGCTTCAAAACCCTCCAGGGTCGCCTCCGTCATACGTTCGCTGGTAATCATGCCGGAAATGATATGCAGAGTAATCGCCTGGGGCTCATCTGCGTTAATCACGGCCTCGCCATCGTCGATGGTCTCCGGGACGTACAGGCCTCCGACATACAGATCCATGAACCACTTGGAACGGGTACCTGCGCCATTGAGCTTCAGTTCAGTATCCATGGTTGAATAGGTATCCGGAACATCAACACCTTCCACGGTGAGTGCAGCCGCCGGTGCCGACAGCAGGGCCGTCATTACCAACGAGGCAAAGCCGGTTGTAAGAGCCTTCTTCATAGTCCTTTCCTTTTCGATCGTTATTATTGACGTGTTTCATTCGTGCACCGGGTTTCGACACCCTTATCCCCGCCCGGTCACGGCATTCTACCAACGAGGCTGGCGGGCAGTGCGCAACCTGGTTCTCATTTGCAGCGATCCTGAAACACAAAAAAGCCGGCCAGGAATACCCTGGCCGGCTTTTCTATCGGAAGATCAGAAGGGCTTATTTGAAAAGCAGGTTTCCGGACAAGCCTTCCTTCTCCAGAATTTCGCGCAGACGACGTAGCGCCTCAACCTGGATCTGCCGGACGCGTTCGCGGGTCAGACCGATTTCCTGCCCCACTTCCTCCAGCGTACTGACCGGGTAGCCCCGAAGACCAAACCGGCGTGACAAGACTTCCTGCTGCTTGTCACTGAGCTGATCGATCCACTTTTCCAGGCAGGAGCACATGTTGTTGTCCTGCAGGAGATCCGCCGGATCTGAAGCACCCTCGTCAGCCACGGTGTCCAGAAGCGACTTTTCACCTCCAGTGCCGATGGGTGTATCCATCGATGCCACGCGCTCATTCAGGCCAAGCATGCGCTTCACGTCGGCTACCGGCTTATCGACCATTCTCGCGATTTCTTCGGCCGACGGCTCATGATCCAGTTTCTGAGTCAGCTCCCGCGCCGCACGCAGGTAAAGGTTGAGTTCCTTGACCACATGAATCGGCAGACGGATGGTGCGGGTCTGGTTCATGATGGCCCGCTCAATGGTCTGGCGAATCCACCAGGTGGCGTACGTGGAGAAGCGGAAGCCACGCTCCGGGTCGAATTTCTCAACCGCCCTGATCAGACCGAGGTTGCCCTCTTCGATCAGGTCCAGCAGTGTCAGGCCCCGGTTCACGTACCGACGGGCAATCTTCACTACAAGACGAAGGTTGCTCTCGATCATACGTTTGCGACCGGACTCCTCTCCCTTTCGAGCCAGACGGGCAAAGTAGACCTCTTCTTCCGGCGTAAGGAGTGGTGAAAATCCAATTTCGTTGAGGTACAGCTGAGTGGCATCCAGCTGTTTTTGACTGGTGAAATAACGTCCCTGAGCGGGAAAATCTTCTTCGACTTCAGCCACCTCTTCGGTAGCCTCTTTATCGACTTTTTCTTCTGCTAACAGTTGATCCTCGGCATCGTCCATGTCCGACACGCGATCAATGATGATGTCTTCTTGCTCTGCTGACATTTGTCTTGCCCCGCCTCTCAATAATCCTGGATGTTCGCCCGATACTTCTTGTTATTGCGGACGTCTTTGTGTTCATGCTTTTTTCTTCAGGACATTTTGTTGGTCGGCCTGTCACGGCCTTGTACCGTTCTTGTTTTTCTTGCGAACGCGGTGTTCCTGTCAGTGCCGGGGTGTGGGATCTGAGCAGCCTGCTGACTGCATCATTCGTTAGCGCGGTGGCAGATAGTGGACTGGATCAACCGGATTGCCATTCTTGCGGATCTCAAAATGCAACATGGGTCGTTCAGCGCCACTGCTACCGAGCTCTGCGATCACCTGCCCGGCTTTCACATCCTCCCCTTCCTGCACCAGAATCTTCCGGTTGTGAGCGTAAGCACTCAAATAGTGCTCGTTGTGATTCACGATAATCAGATTGCCGTATCCAAGCAACCCGTTACCGGCATAGACCACATTCCCGGTGGCCGCAGCTCTTACAGCATCCCCGGCTTGCCCGGCAATATCAATACCTTTATTGACTTTTCCGGATGTTGAATAGCCAGCAATTACAGTGCCAACGTGAGGCCAGCGCCATTCAATCCGGGCCACCGTCTGGGTCTGGGAGGCCAGCGGCGCGCCCTTACTGGGTGCCCTGGTTACCGCAGGTTTCGGCGCCGTGGTCGCTGTCTGTTTTGGCGGCGAGGCCCTGCTCGGCGCTTTGCTTGCCGGGGCAGCCGGTCTGCTGGCAGTGGTAGTCTGACTGCCCGAGGTTACACTTCCGCGAAGGTCCAGACGAAGTACCTGCCCTGCCTTGAGATTCCATGGCGGGCCAATCCCATTGGCATCACCCAGCTCACGGTAGTCTCGACCATACCGCCAGGCGATGCTGTACAGGGTTTCACCAGGCTGGACCACATGCCGCCCCCAATAGACAGGGGGATTATAGATGTCGTCCTGGTAGAGTGCCGGCGTGTTACAGCCAGACAAAAACAGCAAGGCGATGAAAGGGAAGAACAGTAAAAGCCTGGTTGGCTTTTTTTCCGCAGGACGAGAGGGTTCAGAGGCACCGGAAAGGAACCGCGGGGAGACCGGTAGAACGGCACTGACTAGCCCACGAAAAAATCTCACAGGAATAAAAATGACCCAGTTATGAAAAATCCGTATAAATCATCTTGATTATCGAAGCAGTTTCTAAACTTTTTAAAGTAACTTGCTAATATATTGCACATTTCTCGCAGGAAACCAAGTTACTACCCGGCCACCCCTGTTACCTCACGAAACACCCGTTTTGTGCGTTAGGTAACACTCTCGCGCCGGGAACCGATCCATTCCACCAGCAGAACAAGGCCGAAACCAGCCAGTGCCATGACCACGGCGAAAAGCACCTGGGGGTCCTGCCCTGCCTGTTCCGCGAAGGTCCAGGGCCAGACACTGGACTCATTCAGAGGCACTTTTTCACCAGAGCTGTTAACCCGCCAACTGAGCGTTTCCTTCCAGGGCCAGACTTTGTTGAGCGCCCCGATCATGAAGCCAGTGAGCAAAGCGAGCACCAGATCGTGGAAATGATGGAACGCCCAGGTGATCAGGCGGGCAATGGATAACAGGCCAACCACGCAACCTGCCATAAACAATAGCAGAATGCCCACCTCAAACGATTTGATCGCTGCCAGCACGGGAGCATACATACCGATAATAACCAGTATAAAACTGCCCGAGATGCCGGGAAGAATCATGGCACAGATCGCAAGCGCGCCGGCGCCGAAAAACGCCAGTGCAGACGGCGAGAGTTCACTTGCGGAGAGGGTGGTTACCCACCAGGCGACAGCAACACCCACTAGTAGCGGGATCAGCAAAGCGGGTTTGTAGTGCCGGACCTGACGCCCCACATGCCACACCGAGGCCACAATCAAGCCGAAGAAAAAACTCCAGATCAGGATAGGATACGCCACCAGCAAATAGCTGATGGCGGAGGCCAGTGTGGCGATACTTGTCAGAATGCCCGCCAGCAAACAGACCAGAAAGGTCCCGTCACAAACGCGCCAGAAAGCCCTGAACTTTCCCCGCACCAGGTGCTGGAAGACTGCCGCGGGAACGGCGTTGATCGCTTCAAGGAGCCGGAAATAGATGCCGGTAATAAATGCAATGGTGCCCCCGGACACACCGGGAACAATATCAGCCGCGCCCATAGCTATACCCCGCAGAAAGACTGCCGCGGGATGATGATTTCGGGCCGTTTCGTTATCAGCGTCGGAGCCAAGTCTTACGGAGTCAACCATGCCTATCGGACAACCCCGCCCAGCAGCGGTACAAACCGGACCGGCTCCAGCTCTTTGTGGTCGAAACGGTCGCCCCGGCGGGTTACCTCCACCAATACCTGGTTCTCTTCGCCTACAGGCGCAATCAGAACACCACCGTCAGCCAGTTGGGCGAGTAATTCGGCAGGCACTTCAATGGGCGCAGCGGTCACGATAATGCCATCGAAAGGGCCCCGTTCAGGCCAACCCATGCCACCGTCAGCGTGCTTCAGGAACACGTTTCGGGCGTTGAGCTGACGTAACCGGTCCCGGGCCCGATCCTGCAGTGCCTTGATCCGCTCGACGCTGTAGACTTCCGGAAACAGGCGAGCGAGCACCGAGGTCTGGTAGCCTGATCCGGTCCCCAGTTCCAATACCCGCGATGGCCCATGAGCCAGCATCAATTCCGTCATGCGCGCCACAATGTACGGCTGGGACAGGGTCTGGCCATATCCAATCGGCAGGGACGTGTCCTCATAGGCCCGGTGAGAAAGGGCCTCATCCAGGAAGATGTGCCGTGGCACCTCCGCCATGATCTCGAGTACCCGGTCCGATTCGATGCCGGCTTCCCTGAGACGCTGGACCAGTCGCATCCGGGTGCGCCGGGAGGTCATCCCGATGCCTTCAAGCTGAGCAGTCATCCCCGGTCCTCCGGCGAATCCGCCAGGGTATCGACCCAGTCCCGGAGACGGGACAGAGCCTCATGCCGGGTCATGTCTATGTGGACCGGTGTAACAGAAACATAGCCCTCCCGGACCGCGTTGAAATCCGTGCCAGGTCCGGCATCGCCGCCCTCACCTGCCGCCCCTATCCAGTATCGTTCCTTACCACGGGGACAGGTCATCGGAACCGCGCCTTCAGCCCGCTCTCGATGGCCCAGGCGGGTTACCCGAATGCCCTGCAAGTCTTCCCAGGGAACATCCGGAACGTTTACGTTGAGGATGGAGCGCGGCCCAAGCGACAGGGGGCGCTCGTTTTCTAGCAGCAGCCGGACCACCCGGGCCGCTGTCTCATAGTGGAAGTGGCCATCGTTGACCAGGGAAACGGCAATGGCCGGAAGGCCAAGGTGACGCCCCTCGGTGGCTGCGGCAACAGTACCTGAATAAATGATGTCATCGCCAAGGTTAGCGTGGGTATTTATTCCGGAAACTACTCTGTCGAACGGCTCGGTGAACAGACCGTTAACCGCCAGATGAACACAGTCCGTCGGGGTGCCATCCACAGAACGGAACCCGTTGGGATGCTCTTCCACGGTCAAAGGTCTATTGAGGGTAAGGGCGTTGCTGGCGCCGCTATGGTCCCGGTCGGGCGCTACGACCTCCAGTTCACCCAGCCCCTTCAATCCCTCGAACAGGGCAATAAGCCCCGGCGAATGAACGCCGTCATCGTTCGACAACAGAATACGCACAGTGTTCTCCGCTAGCCTTGTTGTTCGTTATGTCGGCTGAGGCTCATGTCCTCAAGCTCGAAAATATCACTCAAAATCGTTGTGGCGTACTGGCCGGGTGACAAAAAGAACGTCAATTCCAGGGTGTCCTCAGCCAGCCACTGCCAGGTGAGCCTCTCGGGCTTTACCGACAGGGGCCGCCGCTCTGGCTTCATCCGGGTGACCGAAAACAGACTCGCCAAACCCGGGGTTTGCGCAACAACGTCCCTTTCAAGAGTTGCCAGCGACCCGGAAGCCGTTGTGCCGCCGTCACCCCACAGCGGTCCCGTTGCCTCTGCCTCGGCCCAGCTGCCATCTTCTACCCGAGCTGCAAGCACCTCGTTGAACAGCCATGAACGTGCCGCCGAAAAATACAATACGTTTTTCGAGCCGTCGCTGCCAGCACGCTTTTTGCCTCCGCGGCCTTTTCCGCCAGATCGGCCCCGACGATTCAGGGTGGCGGGATCCAGATGCAATGCCCGGTCAAGGTTAGCGCCACCGTTGCCGAACCGTTGGGGGCCAAAGTAATTGGGAGCGCCAATATCTGCGAGGCGGGCCAACGCACGATCGATGACCTCGCGTTCCCCGGTAACGGTTCGCAGGGTGATAACAAAGCCATTGCCTTTATGCTCCCCTCGCCGCAATTTCCGAGCCTGTCGGGAGGCCGCCAGAACTGGCCAGCGAGTGGCAATTTCCTCAATCAACAAGGCGTCCCGAGCTTCACAACCGGGCCGATAGAGACTGAACCATTGGCGTGTGACCGCGTGCCGATCCTTGAGGCCGCAGAAGCCGACATCAAAGCTCCGACAATCCGCCATTCTGGCCAGTTCACGGGCAACATATTCGGTGTTATCGCCCACTTTCTCCAGTTTCAGACAGAGATGCTCTCCACTTCCCGTGGTTGCGCCTGCTTCGAAATCGGAGCCGGCTTCCGGCACTTCGAGTAACTCGTCGACAATGAAATCCCGGGGCGTCGTCTTCAAGCGGCCCGAAGCAACACGGCCACCACCGGAAGTTGGCCAGTCAAGACGCCAGCTGGTCACGAATCCACCGGCTCAAGCAGACAGATGGCCTGACAGGCAATGCCTTCACCGCGCCCCGTGAAACCCAGTTTTTCCGTGGTCGTGGCTTTAACGCTCACACGGTTGGCCGCTACGCCCAGATCTTCCGCAATATTCAGTCGGATGGAATCAATGTGAGGTGCCATTTTCGGAGCCTGTGCAATGATCGTGGTATCCACGTTCACCACACTGAACCCTTCGTCTCGAACGCGCCCCATCACCCGACGCAGAAGATCACGGCTGTCGGCGCCCGCCCACTCATCACTGGTGTCCGGAAAGAAATGTCCGATATCGCCAAGTGCCACGGCACCCAGCAGCGCATCCGCCAATGCATGCAGCAGGACATCACCATCGGAATGGGCCTTAAGCCCTTGGGAATGCGGAATGCTCACGCCGCCAATAATCACAGAGTCGCCTTCACAGAAGGCGTGGACATCAAAGCCCTGACCAATACGCATAATGTGCTCCGGAAAACCCCGAAAATTCAGAACCGGCTGAGGATAAAGCCTGCGAGCGCCAGATCCGCGGGGACCGTGATCTTGATATTATCCGGCCGCCCTTCGACCAGAACCGGCATGTTACCGGAAAACTCCACGGCAGAGGACTCATCCGT
The DNA here is from genome assembly GCF_913055835.1 of uncultured Marinobacter sp. Lineage (GTDB taxonomy): Bacteria > Pseudomonadota > Gammaproteobacteria > Pseudomonadales > Oleiphilaceae > Marinobacter. Next base: position 19,346 of record NZ_CAJXKQ010000039.1, read on the forward strand.
TACCGGAAGCTCTCTGGCGAGAGCAGATTCCAGGGAATCAACAAGAATTCGATAACGAAACATCTGTGGCGTCAGCGCCCGCCACAGATTTGTTCGATCAACTGTTTCGGCCACTTCGGGGAGTTCGCCATTGCCGGCCTTCTTGAGGGTATCGGCCACGGGTGAAGCCAGCAGCCCACCGACAGGATGGCTGTAGAGTTGATCAATAAGATTGGAAAGGTCCCGGGTATGAAGACACGGCCGGGCCGCATCGTGAACCAGAACCCAGTCATCATCCCTGACCTGTTCCGCCATGGCGTGCAGTGCCGACAACACCGAACCCGCCCTCTCAGAACCGCCGGTACAGGTCTGGATGCGGCTATCGCCGCTGGCGACAGTGTCCGGCCACCAATGATCGGCCGGATGAAGTGGCACCATGCAGCCGGAAAAAGGTGCGGAATCCATCAATCGTGAGAGGGTGATGTCTAGAATGAAACGTTGGTCTATCCGAAGGTACTGTTTCGGTTGCCCGGCCTGCATGCGCTGGCCGATGCCGGCGGCGGGAACAATCAGCCAGAGTCTCGGAGCAGGCATAGACAATCAGTTTTCAACAACCAGGAAAAAGGTCTCGTCTTCTCGTATCAGGCCAAGGTTCATTCTGGCCCGCTCTTCCACGGCGCCCTGCTCATTGCGCAAATTCCTGACCTCGGCATAAAGACGTTCATTGCGGGTCGCCAATTCGGCATTTTCTTCACGTTGCTCGGCAATGGACTTTTCGAGCGCCCAGACCTGTGCAAAGCTGCCTTCCCCGACCCACAGGCGCACCTGCAGCAGGAGAATCACAACCACCATTATGGTCCAGAGCAACTTCATCGCCGATTCCGTTCAAAATTAAATCAATCAAAATATCAACGCCGGACGTTGAGTATAGACCTTAGAGTAGATTAGCAACAAATTCTTCTAACTGCCTGTACAAAAAGGCCATCGTAACCAAGCTTTCGCTCGGAACACGATGGCCTTAACAGTTTTTCGCCAATCACCGGTCCGACACTCTGCCAGAACCGGCCAAATCAGTCGATCAGCCCTGCCCCTTGATCTCGCTCAGGCCGCGGTAAGGCGCCTTGCCATCGAGAGCTTCTTCGATACGCAGCAGCTGGTTGTACTTGGCAACACGATCGGAACGGCACAGGGAGCCGGTCTTGATCTGCCCGGCACAGGTGGCCACGGCCAGATCGGCAATGGTGGTGTCCTCGGTTTCACCGGAACGGTGGGAAATCACAGCGGTGAAGCCGGCATCCTGGGCCATCTTGATGGCATCAAGGGTTTCACTCAGGCTGCCAATCTGGTTGAACTTGATCAGGATGGAGTTACCGACACCCTTCTCAATACCCTGCTTGAGGATCTTGGTGTTGGTTACGAAAAGATCGTCGCCAACCAGCTGAACCTTGCTGCCGAGCTTATCGGTCAGCACTTTCCAGCCATCCCAGTCACTTTCGTCCATGCCATCTTCGATGGACACGATCGGGTAACGCTCGCACAGGCCGGCCAGGTAGTCGGCAAAGCCTTCGGAATCGAAACTCTTGCCTTCACCGGACAGCTGGTACTGGCCATCCTTGTAGAATTCGGAGGAGGCACAATCCAAAGCCAGGGTCACATCGGTACCCAGCTTGTAACCGGCCTTCTCAACTGCTTCCTGAATGACGGCCAATGCCGCTTCGTTGGAGGGCAGGTTCGGCGCAAAGCCACCCTCATCACCAACGGCGGTGTTCAGGCCCTGGGCCTTCAGCACTTTCTTCAGGCTGTGGAAAATCTCCGCGCCCACACGCAAGGCTTCAGAGAAGCTCTTGGCGGACACCGGCTGAACCATGAACTCCTGGATATCAACGTTGTTATCCGCGTGCTCGCCACCGTTCAGGATGTTCATCATCGGTACCGGCATGGAGAACTTCCCAGAAGTGCCGTTGATATCGGCAATGTGCGCATACAGCGGCTTGCCCAGGGAGATCGCTGCCGCTTTGGCAGCCGCCAGGGAAACCGCCAGAATGGCGTTGGCGCCCAGGTTAGCCTTGTTCTCGGTACCGTCCAGGTCCAGCATGATCTGGTCCAGACCACGCTGATCAGCCGCATCTTTGCCGACCAGTGCATCACGGATTTTGCTGTTCACGGCTTCTACAGCCTTCAGAACACCCTTGCCAAGGTAACGGGATGCATCACCATCGCGCAGCTCAAGCGCTTCGCGGGAACCGGTGGAAGCGCCAGACGGTGCGCAGGCGGTACCAATGGTGCCGTCTTCCAGGATAACGTCGGCTTCTACAGTCGGGTTACCGCGGGAATCCAGAACCTCACGGCCTTTGATGTTGGCAATCTTGGTCATTCTTTTCTGTCTCCAATTTCATGTTCAAATTCGGGAGTCAGAGCGAGCGGGAACGGCCCTGCGAAAACCGCTACGAGCACCCGTGGGCGGGTCCGGCCAGCAATCGTAGATTGCTGTCGTTCGGCTGCGCATGAAGCGTCGCTTCATAAACACTTGCCTCACCCATGTGCGCTTGTTTCGGACCATCCATGGCCCTCTATATTTTCGCAGGGCCGTTCCCGCTCGCTCCCATAGTCCGCGTAAAACGCCAACACCGCCAATCAGGCGGTGTCGATCGATTTAAAGCTTTTTACCAGATCATCCACAGCTTTCACCCGCTGCAGGAAGGGCTCAAGCTGGCTGAGCCGCAAGGCGCAGGGGCCATCGCACTTGGCTTTGTCCGGGTCCGGATGGGCCTCAAGGAACAAACCTGCCAACCCCTGGGACATACCCGCCAGCGCCAGGTCAGTCACCTGGGCCCTGCGGCCACCGGCAGAATCGGCTCGTCCGCCCGGCATCTGCAGGGAATGGGTCACATCGAACATCACCGGCACGTTCATGGCCTTCATGATGCCAAAACCCAGCATGTCGACAACCAGGTTGTTGTAGCCGAAGCTGCTGCCCCGCTCACAGAGGATTACCTTGTCGTTGCCGGCTTCCTCGCACTTGGTAATGATGTGCTTCATTTCCTGGGGTGCCAGGAACTGGGCCTTCTTGATGTTGATCACCGCACCGGTTTTCGCCATGGCGACCACCAGGTCAGTCTGGCGGCTCAGAAACGCCGGCAGCTGGATGATGTCACAGACTTCGGCTGCTGGAGCGGCCTGGGCCGGCTCGTGAACGTCAGAGATAATGGGAACACCGAACTTGCTCTTGATGTCCGCCAGTATCTGAAGACCTTTCTCCAGCCCGGGGCCACGGAAGGAATTCACAGAGGACCGGTTGGCTTTATCGAAAGACGCCTTGAAAACGTAGGGGATACCCAGCTTGCCGGTCACTTCAACATACGCCTGGGCCACTTCCATGGCCAGTTCCGGCGATTCAAGGACATTCATGCCGCCAAAGAGCACAAACGGATTGTGGTTGGCGACGTCGATTCCCGAAACGTTTACCGTGCTCTGCGCCATTCTCAGGATCCTTTCTTGCTGGCCAGTGCTGCCTCAACAAAGCCCTTGAACAGTGGGTGGCCGTCACGGGGTGTAGAGGTAAACTCCGGGTGGAACTGACAGGCGACAAACCAGGGGTGGTCCGGCGCCTCAACAACTTCCACCAGGCGTCCATCCGCTGAGCGACCCGAGATCTTGAGTCCGGCTTCTTCCAGCTTTGGAAGGAAATGGTTGTTCACCTCATAACGGTGGCGATGACGCTCGCGAATGGTTTTCTTGCCATAGCAGTTGGCAATGGTGGAACCTTCGGTAAGAACGCAGTCCTGGGCGCCGAGACGCATGGTTCCGCCCAGATCAGACTCTTCCGTGCGCTCTTCACGCTCTCCCGTGGAATCCAGCCATTCGGTGATCAGGCCGACAACCGGCTCCGGGGTGTGCGTACGGAATTCGGTGCTGTGGGCGTCTTTTAAACCGGCCACGTTGCGGGCGTATTCAATAACTGCCACCTGCATACCCAGGCAGATGCCAAGGTAAGGTACCTTGTTCTCACGGGCATACTGAACCGTGCGGATCTTGCCTTCGACGCCGCGCTCACCGAAACCACCGGGCACCAGAATCGCGTCGGCGCTGGCCAGCGCGCCTGTGCCGTCACGCTCGATGTCTTCGGAATCAATGTAGTTGATATTGACCTTGGTACGGGTCTTGATGCCGGCGTGCAGCAGGGATTCGATCAGGGACTTGTAAGCGTCGAGAAGCTCCATGTATTTGCCAACCATGGCAATGGTTACTTCCTGCTCGGGGTTCATCAACGATTCAACAACGTTGTCCCATTCACTCAGGTCCGCAGGACGGGCATCCAGACCGAAGCGCTCGATAACCAACTGGTCCAGGCCATGCTCATACAGCATGCGCGGAATAGCGTAGATAGACTTGGCATCCTGCAGAGGAATAACCGCCCGCTCTTCCACGTTGGTGAACAGGGCGATCTTGCGACGTGAACTGGCATCCACCTCATGCTCGGAGCGGCACAGCAGGATATCCGGCTGCAGACCGATAGAACGCATTTCCTTGACGGAATGCTGGGTGGGCTTGGTCTTGATCTCGCCAGCCGTAGCAATGTACGGAACCAGGGTCAGGTGCATGAAGAGTGCACGCTGCGGACCAACTTCTACCTTCAACTGACGGCAGGCTTCCAGGAACGGCAGGGATTCAATATCGCCCACGGTACCACCGATTTCAATCAGCGCCACATCGGCGCCGGCAGCACCTTCCACAACCCGCCGCTTGATTTCGTCGGTGATATGGGGGATCACCTGAACGGTTCCGCCCAGGTAGTCGCCGCGGCGCTCCTTGCGGATCACTTCTTCGTAAACCCGACCGGTGGTGAAGTTGTTGCGCTTGCTCATCGGAGAGCGGATAAAGCGCTCATAGTGGCCCAGATCAAGGTCTGTTTCCGCGCCATCCTCGGTGACAAAGACCTCACCGTGCTGGAACGGGCTCATGGTGCCGGGGTCCACGTTGATATACGGGTCCAGCTTGAGAATAGTGACCTTCAGGCCGCGTGCCTCGAGGATCGCAGCCAGTGAGGCTGATGCGATACCTTTCCCCAAGGAGGACACGACACCGCCGGTGACGAAAATATAACGCGTCATGCAGATTCCGTGATTGTCTGGTTCGGTGAAGGAGGGAGATTGTCATCTCAAGATGGGACGCCAGACTACCAGAAAGGCCCCATTGACTCAATCATAATCCCGCTCTACAACCAGCCGCCAACCGGCGGCATGGGCGCTTCCCGAGTATTGTTCAGAACACCATAAATCGCCAATGGCAACGAGCTCCGCCGCCTCCCCGGAACCAGCGAAAACCAGCGGTAATCGGGCCCTTTCCCAGGGTGGGACGGCAACCTCCTGCAGCCATTTCTTGAGCGAACGGGACGGGCCATCGGCACGGAAACGTACCCTCTCACCGCCCCGCCTCGTAAATATCCGTATTGGCGGTAGAGGCCTTTGTGGGGTATCGACAGGTTCCAGCCTGAGGAACCATTCGCCGAAGTTCAGCCCTGGGCCAGGCTCCAGAGCAACAGGAGCGTCCGGCAGTGGCCGTTGATCGGGGACCAGATAAAGATCGCCCTGAAAGCGGCGCAGACTGAAACCGTCGGACCGGAACTCCGGCTCCCGATCCTCGCCCGCAAAAAGCAGGTCCTGCATGACCTGCCGCCAGTCACCCATGGTGGGCGCGTGAAAACCACGTTCCCGAACCCACCAACGGATAAGATTCTTTTGCTCCGCCAGCGACAGCGCTTTCAACCCATCAATGGGCAGACGGTCCCCGTCCCCGCCAATTGCCTGCCACTGCATTGCCGCCAGCTTACGGTTAAGCGCTTCGCTCTCGGCACAGGACTCCGCCGAGTGCCTGAGCCTGCGATTCAGTCCCGGCCAACGCTCCCGCAGAGACGGCAGCACGGTCTGGCGCAGGAAATTCCGGTCGAATCGCTGGTCAGTATTGCTGGGATCGTCAACCCATGACAGGCCGGCCGAACTCGCCCAACCTTCCAGATCGGCCCGCTCAAATCCCAGCAAGGGCCGGACAAGAACCCCCGAGCCAAGCGCACGAGTGGACGGCATGCCCGCCAGCCCTGGCACACCACTGCCCCTGAGCATCCGGAAAAGAACCGTTTCCGCCTGATCATCACCATGGTGAGCCATCACGAGCAAATCTCCGCGCTGCATCAGCGCCTCGAACGCCGAATACCGTGCATTGCGGGCCGCCTCTTCGATGCCGCCACCGCCAGTTGCATTTTCCTCGGCGACAACGTTTACCCGCTCAACAACGAGCGGCACACCCAGGCGATCACAAAGTTCGCGGCAAAACGACTCGGTATCCGATGCATTCGGCTGGAGTTGATGATTGATGTGTACTGCCCGCACGTTTCCAGTGCGACCATGACAATGTACTGCCAGGTGCAAAAGCAGTGTTGAATCGAGACCACCGCTCAGGGCAACCCAAAGGCGAGTGTGATCTGGGAGCTCTCTGACCGGGGCACAAAGGGCCTCCGGCCAGTGGAATCCGGAGCCGGGCTCAGCGCCCGGTGTCATAGCGGGTCAGCCGCTCGTAGCGACGGGATACCAGCTCATCCATTGGCAGGCGACTGAGTTCGGCGACGCCCTTCGCCAGGACCTCTTTCAGGGATTCCGACATTTTTTCGGGGTTGCGGTGAGCACCACCGAGAGGTTCTGTCACCACGTTATCCGCCAGGCCCAGATCTCTCAGCCGGTCAGCGGTAACACCCATGGCCTCTGCCGCCTGAGCGGCGTATTCGGCACTCTTCCAGAGGATCGACGCACAACCTTCCGGAGAGATTACCGCGTAGGTGGAATACTGCAGCATGTTCAGTTGGTCGCAGACACCGATGGCCAGCGCCCCACCGGAACCGCCCTCACCGATCACCGTGGAGATAATGGGTGTCTTGAGGCGGGACATAACCGCCAGGTTGAAGGCAATCGCTTCACTTTGCCCCCGTTCTTCCGCACCAATGCCAGGATAGGCACCCGGCGTGTCGATGAAGGTAAGAATGGGCATCTTGAACCGCTCGGCCATTTCCATCAGACGCAGGGCCTTACGATACCCCTCCGGTCGAGGCATGCCGAAGTTACGCTTGACTTTGTCCCTGACTTCCCGGCCCTTCTGGTGACCAATCACCATCACTGGCTTGTCATCCAACCTGGCAGTACCGCCTACGATCGCCAGGTCGTCGGCATAGCGACGGTCGCCGTGCAGCTCATCAAAATCCTCAAATATGGACTCGATGTAGTCCAGGGTGTAAGGCCTGCGAGGGTGACGCGCCAGTCGGGCGACATCCCAGGGCTTGAGATCGGAGAAAATGCTCTCCGTCAGGCTGACGCTCTTTTTCTTCAGCCGGGTGATCTCGTCGGTGATATTGATGTCGGTGTCGTTACCAACCATCCGAAGCTCTTCAATCTTGGCTTCCAGGTCGGCGATTGGCTGTTCGAAATCCAGATAGTTAGGGTTCATGATGTTCCATCATTTTTTTGCCAGGCGGGAAATTGCTCCGCCAAACCAGAATTTGACACAAAGATAGCAGCGCCCGGACAGTGGCTAAAGCGGACATTGGTATGAGTCCGCTGTCTGACAAAGTTTTAATTTTCAGCTCACTCAATCATAGACCAGTTCTACCGACTGGTCGCCTACGAGGTAACGGAGCTCCAGCAACAGGTTGTCATCCGGCTGTACCCGCCAGGATTCTCCCAGCTCGATCCGGGTCGACGCCTCAGGGCTGCTGTACTCGATCCAGACCGGGCTGCCTTCACACCGGAACGGCCTCAGAGTGGTGTCCAGTTTCTCCAGCAGGCCATTCTGTAACTGATCGGCGTGAAGGTTGAGCTTCAACCCGCGACTGAACTGCTGTCGAGCGGTCGCCACATCCATCACCGAGCTCACCCGCATCTTCATCTGGCCGGAATAGTCGTCGTGACTGACCTGCCCTTCAACCACAATTACCTGATCAGATTGCAGCAGCTCCCGATTCTCAAAGAAGGCCTCTGAGAACAGGGTCGCCTCTATCCGCGCGCTCCTGTCGTCCAGGGTGATGAAACACATGGTGGAGCCGGTGCGGGTTTTCATGGTGCGCTGGGCAACCACCAACCCGGCGACCCGCTGGGGTGACTTATTAGGCTTCAGATCGGCGATGGAGGACCGCACAAACCGCCGTACTTCTTTCTCGTATTCATCGAATGGGTGGCCTGTAAGGTACAGCCCGAGGGTGTCCTTCTCGCCCTTAAGCCTTTGTTTTTCAGGCCACTCGCGCACACCGGCCACGTCCTCGTAGGGATCGCCACCGTCGCCAGCCTCCAGCATTTCGCCGAACATATCCATCATGCCAACGGATTCGTTCCGGGATTGCTGGTCGGCCTGCTGCACCGCCTTGTCAATGCTGGCCATCAGCTGGGCACGGTTCGCACCCAGCTTGTCCATGGCGCCGGAGCGAATCAGCGCTTCCATGGCCCGCTTGTTGACCTTCTTGAGATCAACCCGTCGGCAGAAATCGAAGATATCCTGGAAGGGCTCACCATCGCCACGGCCCTCAACGATACTCTGGATCGGGCCTTCACCCAGGCCTTTGATCGCTCCAAGACCATAGACAATCTGGCCGTCGTCATTAACGGTAAAGGTGTATTCCGAACGGCTGACATCCGGCACCAGAAGATCCAGCTTCATGTTCCGGCACTCTTCTACCAGCGTGACCACCTTGTCGGTGTTCTGCATATCGGCAGTCAGTACCGCGGCCATGAACTCGGCCGGGTAATGGGCTTTCAGCCAAAGGGTCTGGTAGGAAACCAGTGCATAGGCGGCCGAGTGGGATTTGTTGAAGCCGTAACCGGCAAACTTTTCCACCAGGTCGAAGATATTCTCGGCCAGGGTCTTGTTGATGCCGTTCTTTTCGCAGCCATCCAGGAAGATCTGCTTCTGCTTCGCCATCTCCTCGGGCTTTTTCTTACCCATGGCCCGGCGGAGCATGTCCGCACCACCCAGGGTATAGCCAGCCATCACCTGGGCGATCTGCATGACCTGCTCCTGGTACAGGATGACCCCGTAAGTGGGCTCCAGGACCGGCTTGAGGCCTTCGTACTGGTAATCGGGGTGCGGGAAGGACATAGGCTGACGACCGTGCTTACGGTCAATGAAGTCGTCCACCATGCCGGACTGCAGCGGCCCCGGCCGGAACAGAGCCACGAGGGCGATCATGTCTTCCAGGGAGTCCGGCTGGAGCCGGCGAATCAGGTCTTTCATGCCCCGGGATTCCAGCTGGAACACCGCCGTGGTTTCGGCTTTCTTGAGCATGTCAAACGAAGGCACGTCATCCAGCGGAATCTCGTTGATGTCCAGCGGCTGCATGCCCTTCTTTTCCCGGCGCGGATTGATCATGTTCAGCGCCCACTTGATGATCGTGAGCGTCCGCAGGCCCAGGAAGTCGAACTTCACCAGCCCGGCATCCTCCACATCGCCTTTGTCGAACTGGGTCACCAGGCTGCCGCCCTCGTCATCACAGTACAGGGGCGAGAAATCGGTGATCTTGGTGGGCGCGATCACCACGCCACCGGCATGCTTGCCGGCGTTCCGGCACACGCCCTCGAGTTTCAGGGCCATTTCCCAGATTTCCTGGGCTTCCTCGTCGTTCTCGAGAAACTCAACCAGCTGTGGCTCCTGCTCCAGAGCCTTTTCCAGGGTCATGCCAGGCTCGAAGGGGATCATTTTGGACAGCTTGTCGGCAAGGCCATAGGACTTGCCCTGCACCCGGGCAACATCCCGCACAACCGCCTTCGCGGCCATGGTGCCGAAGGTAATGATCTGCGACACCGCCTCTCGCCCGTACTTCTGGGCGGTGTACTCGATCACTCTGTCCCGGCCTTCCATGCAGAAGTCGACGTCGAAGTCGGGCATGGAGACCCGCTCCGGGTTCAGGAACCGCTCGAACAGCAAATCGTATTCCAGCGGATCCAGGTCGGTGATCAGCTGAGCGTAGGCCACCAGGGAGCCGGCACCGGAGCCCCGGCCCGGCCCCACGGGCACACCGTTGTTCTTGGCCCACTTGATAAAGTCCATCACGATCAGGAAGTAGCCCGGGAACCCCATCTGGATAATGATGTCCAGCTCGAAGTTCAGGCGCTTGTAGTAGGCCTCGCGCTTGGCATCGTATTCCGGATCGTCCTTGCTCAGGGTCTTGGCCAGCCGCTCTTCCAAGCCCTCCTCGGAGACCTTCCGGAAATAGTCGTCCATGGTCATGCCGTCGGGAATCGGGTAATTGGGCAGGAAGTACTCGCCCATCCGAACCTTCACCGAACAGCGCCGGGCAATCTCCACGGTATTCTCGATCGCCTCCGGGATGTCACTGAACAGCTCGATCATCTCGTCGGCGCTGCGAAGGTACTGCTGATCACTGAACCGGCGGTCACGTCGTGGGTCGTCCAGGGTGCGGCTCTCACCGATACAAACCCGGGCCTCGTGGGCTTCGAAGTCTTCCGCTTCGAGGAAGTGAACATCGTTGGTGGCGACCACGGGGAGGCCGAGGGCCCCGGCAAGCTCGACACTCAGGTGCAGGCAGTCCTCGTCACCAGGGCGACCGGTGCGCTGTAGCTCCAGGTAGTAGCTATCAGGGTACAAATCCATCCAGTAACGGGCGCGCTCGCGGGCCAAATCCGGCTTGCCCGCCATCAGCGCCTTACCCACATCGCCCAGTTTTGAGCCCGACAGAGCAATCAGGCCGTTCGCCCGCGCCTCCAGCCACTTGCGCTGGATGATAGGCTTGCCAAATCGCTGCCCCTCGGTATAACCCAGGGAAATGATTTCAGTGAGATTGAGATAACCATCGTTATCCCGCGCCAACAGCGTAAGCCGGAACGGGTTCTCGGGCTCGTCCGGATTTTCCAGCCACAGATCCGCCCCAATGATAGGTTTGACGCCCGCGCCCATGGCCGCCTTGTAAAAGCGGACCAGCGAGCACATGTTGGATTGCTCAGTCAGGCCAACAGCCGGCATGCCCAGCTCGGCAACGCGGTTGATCAACGGTTTAACCCTGACCAGGCCATCCACCATGGAGTATTCGGAATGGACGCGGAGGTGTACAAAAGTCTGCGACATAACGTCAGGTTATTCCTGCTTTTAAATTCAGTTAGGGCAGCGGCCTCAGCCGCCGATCACGGCCCGGAGTTCTTCTTCGGTCTGAGGGCCAAAACGGGTTTCAACCAGATCGCCGCCGGGGTTAACCAGGAACGTAGCCGGCAGCGCGACCGGAAGTTTCCAGCCGAACCCCGGCCCGGGATCGTCCGCCAGCATGGTGAACTCGATACCCATTCGCTCGCCGAGCTCCACCAGGGCATCGCCTCGCACGCCATCAAAATTGACGCCCAGAACAGTGATGTCGGGCGCCTTGTCCAGCTCATTGAGTTCCGGAATTTCCTCAAGGCACGGCTTGCACCATTCTGCCCAGTAGTTCACCAGTACCCATTGCCCACGCAAATTGTCCCAGTTCAGCTTTGTTCCCTCGGCGCGCTCAAGTTCAATTTTTTCGCAGCCTGCCATGGTCAGAACAAGCAACATGAGAGTGAGCAGCCTTAAGCGGGAACCAGAACGAACAGAATCAGGGTACTGCACCGGAAAACCTCCTGTTAGACTACCGACCACAGAAATCGTGGACTCCACTCAGACAACCAGGCACGAAGATGACAGAACCAACCCGGATTTTCCACAACCCGCGCTGCTCGAAATCCCGCCAAACGCTTGAACTGCTTACCGAACGGGGAATTGAACCGGTGATTATACGCTACCTGGAAACCCCACCGACAGAGCAGGAGCTAAAGGATATCCTCGACGCACTGAAGCTGCGCCCCCGTGACCTGATCAGAACCGGGGAAAACGAATACAAAGAACAGGGTCTGAACAATCCCGACCTAAGCGATGAGCAGTTAATCGCAGCCATGATCGCGACGCCGAAACTGATTGAACGACCAATTGTGATCGCCAACGGCAAAGCCGCCCTTGGTCGCCCACCGGAAAACGTTCTTTCGATTCTATAAGCCCCGATTACCTTCCCGCGCCAGATCAGAGGGACTACTGAAGATGTCCGAGCAATTGCCGTATATTCTCGTGCTTTTCTACAGCCGCACCGGCCAGACAGCGGAGCTGGCCAGCCAGATTGGCCGGGGCGTGGCCCGGGTGAAAGGCATTGAAGCCAGGCTCAGGTCAGTACCGCCGGTTTCCCCGGACACCGAATCATCGCTGCCGGCAGTGCCGGACTCCGGGGCGCCCTATGCCAGCAAATCCGATCTGGCAAATTGTGCCGGACTGGCGATCGGTAGTCCCACCCGCTTTGGTAACATGGCGGCGCCTCTGAAGCATTTCCTAGACAGCACGGGTGATCTCTGGCTCGCCGGCACCCTCGAAGGCAAGCCCGCTGGCGCTTTCACCTCTACCGGCAGTCTGCATGGCGGACAGGAAACCACACTGATGACCATGATGGTGCCGCTTCTGCATCACGGCATGGTGGTCTGCGGCCTGCCGTACTCCGAGAAAAGCCTTGGAGAAACAGCAACCGGTGGCACACCCTATGGGCCCAGCCATTGGGCAGGAACCGCTGAACAGCAACCACTCAGCACTCACGAGAAGGCCTTGTGCCAGGCCTTTGGCGAGCGTCTGGCCCGACTCGCCCTGAAGCTTGCTGACTGATACACGCCCGGGTGGCAGACGTACTTTGCATAACATTTTTTTATTCCGGAACACACTATGTTGAATAACCCGAAGGCCCAAATCACTGTGCGGGCAACGATCATCCTGTATATCGGCGTACTTGCCACCCTCCTGATTACCACGTTCTACCCGGCTCCGGTCGAGGGGGTCTCGATACCCCTGATGCTGGCCGTGAAACTGGTCCCGCTTCTGCCCTTTGCGGTCACGGTGTTCCGCGGCCACAATCGTGGCTATATCTGGATGTCGTTCGTCGTGATCTTCTATTTCACCCAGGCCGTCGTGTCCGCCTGGCTGAGTGAAGGCGCTCCCGGACCCGTCATTCTGACGGTATTGACCTTCCTGCTGTTCACTGTTGCCATGATTCATCTTAAAGTGAACCGGCCAGTGGCGAACGGAAATACACCCTGAATATCTGGACCTGACCTTTTATGGCCGAAGCAAGCAACTCCGGAACCGTGAAGCGGCCACCCGCGCCGCCCAGAAGCACCCTGACCCTGAGAGATGTTTGCACTGCCCTTGTGACCAGCGGAGAAATCAGCCAGGAAGACGCCGAACGGGTGCTCTCGGCCAATCTTGGCGCTGCCAGTGGTGAAGGACAGAAGGGAAAACGCCATCCGCTGGAGCTGGTGGCTATAGCAGCGCTAACCAGCCAGAAGAGCGACCGTACCCTCGATCTGGACCGGCTGACCCATTGGCTGGCCGATTGGGCCGGGCAGCCTTACTACCACATTGATCCGCTGAAGATCGACACGCCCGCCATTGCCCGGGTGATGTCCTACGCCTTCGCCCAGCGCCATGGCATTCTGGCGGTGGAGATCGGTACCGACGAGGTGCTGGTCGCCAGCAGTGAGCCGTTCAAAACCGACTGGGTGCAAAATCTTCAACAGGCCGTCCGCAAAGACATCCGTCGCGTTGTCGCCAATCCCGAGGATATCCGCCGGTATACCGTGGAGTTCTACCAACTGGCCAGCTCCGTCAGCAAGGCCAGTGGCGGCCAGGGCCCGGGGGTGGCCGGCAACCAGAATTTCGAACAGTTACTGGATCTTGGCGCCAGCGAACACCCTGACGCCAATGACCAGCACGTGGTCAAGATCGTCGACTGGCTGCTGCAGTACGCCTTTGACCAGCGCGCCTCGGA
>NZ_CAJXKQ010000040.1 GCF_913055835.1 uncultured Marinobacter sp.
CACAGCGCCACCGTAGACCCGAAGAACTTCGACGAGAACAGCTTCGTCAACTATACCGGCGACGTCTGCATCATCCCGCCGAACAGCTTCGCCCTGGCGCGCACCGTTGAATACTTCCGCATCCCCAGAAGTGTACTCACTATCTGCCTGGGCAAAAGCACCTATGCACGCTGCGGCATCATCGTGAACGTCACCCCGCTGGAGCCGGAGTGGGAAGGTCAGGTAACCCTGGAATTCTCCAACACCACCAATCTGCCAGCGAAAATCTACGCCAACGAAGGCGTTGCCCAGATGCTGTTCTTCGAATCCGATGAAATCTGTGAAACCAGCTACAAAGACCGCGGCGGCAAGTACCTTGGCCAGACCGGCGTGACCCTGCCCAGGACATGAACGCCAACCAGTTTCTCAAAGCCGTCTCACAGCTGCAGGGCTGGCGCGAATGCGCCTTCCTGCTTGCCCTGGCCGAACGTTCCTTTCCCAACTACGCCCTGTTCGCCGACGCCGTTGGCCTGAAAACCGGCGGCAAGATGCGCCAGTTGCTCGATCTGGCCTGGGACATGCTCCAGAAAGACGTGGCCGATGCCGCAATTCCGCAGCTGCTCAGTAAACTCGAAACCCTGTGCCCCAATGTCGATGAGTACGATGCCTACGGTGTCTACCCAGCCTTCGATTTCTGCCAGTTGCTTGAGCAGGCGCTGCTGAACCGCCTGAATCCGAACAAGCATCGCGCCACCGAAGCTTCCCAGTTGGCGACCCGCACCGTCATGGATTTTGTTGAAATGTCCGAAGGTGAGGGAATGGATGAAAACGAACTGGTGCGCGTGTTTGAACACCACCCCCTGCTCAAGGACGACAAACTGTTTCAGCGTGACACCGTCATGGCGCTGAAAAAGCAGCGAACACCCAAAGAAGCCTTCCTGGCTGAACTCCGAGCCGGTGCCGCCAACGACGGTGTCAGCAATCTGGGAATCTCCCTGGAAGGCTGACATAAGGCAACCAAGCTACACTGCCTGTAACCTCCCTCAGTACTTTATTGAACGGAATGAATCATGAAACTCTCTGCTTTCGGTCGTAAATTCACCGCTGATGCCGGCATTACTTCCCTGATGGACGATCTCGGGAATGCCATGGCCTCCGGTGAAGACATGATCATGATGGGCGGTGGTAACCCCGGCCACATTCCGGAGATCCAGCAGAGAGTTCAGAGCATTCTGGCGGAGATGGCCTCCAGTGAGGCGGACGTACGTCGGCTGGTGGGTATTTACGATCCCCCTCAGGGGGAAAAGCAGTTTATTGCCTCCCTGGCCCAGTTGCTGAATCAGGAATACGGCTGGGGCCTGAAGCCCGAAAACATTGCGCTGACCAACGGCAGTCAGGCTGCCTTCTTCATGCTTTTCAACATGTTTGGTGGTGACTACGGTGATGGACATCGCAAGCATATCCTGTTGCCGCTGGCGCCTGAATACATTGGCTACGCCGATGCCGGCATTGAGCAAGGGCTGTTCCACGCGGTACAGCCGGACATCTCCTTCACCGATGCCCATGAATTCAAATATCGGGTGGATTTTGACGCCGTGGAGGTGACCGGAGAAACCGGCGCTATCTGTGTATCCCGGCCCACAAACCCCACGGGAAACGTCATCACCGATGAGGAGTTGGCCCGGCTGGAAGAACTGGCCCGGCAAAACGATATTCCGCTGATTGTCGACGGAGCCTATGGAACGCCATTTCCGAGCCTGCTGTTTGTCGACGCGCAGCCGAGCTGGAACGAGCAGGTTATCCTGTGTCTGAGCCTGTCAAAGCTGGGCTTGCCGGCGGCGCGAACCGGGATTGTTATTGCCGAAGAGTCCATTATCAAGGCATTGTCGGGTATCAACGCCATCATGAACCTGGCCACCGGAAGCTTTGGTGCGATGCTGGCAGAACCGCTGGTGCGCTCCGGAGAGATTCTGTCCCTGAGCCGGGATGTGGTTTGCCCGTTCTATAAAGCAAAAATGGAGCGGGCGGTATCGGTGTTCCGGGACGCCATGGGCGAAGACAGTTGCCGCTGGTACATCCACAAGCCCGAAGGCGCCATGTTCCTGTGGCTCTGGTTCCCGGATTTGCCAGTCTCCAGTCTGGAGCTTTATCAGCGTCTCAAGGCTCGGGGTGTGCTGGTGGTCTCCGGGCATTATTTCTTCCCGGGTCTGCCGGAGGATGGCTGGAAGCATCGGCACGAATGCCTGCGCGTGACCTACTCCCAGGACGACGACCGGGTTGCCGAGGGCCTCCGGATCATCGCCGATGAGGTCAAGGCCGTCTGGCGTGAGGCCGGGCGCGATCTCTAGCGCTCGAACTCCGCTTCCTTGAGTTTCAGTTCGTAGGTGCTGCCGTCCGGCTCCACCTGTTTGAGGCGGACGAGCAGAAAGTTCTGCTCCGGCGAAAACCACATCAGGGTCTGGCGCTTCGAGTCCTCTCGAACCTTTTCCGCCTTGAGGGTTGCTCTTTGTTCACTGCCGGTGCTCATTTTTTCGCCATTGATCACGGCGAAGCGGTCAGTATCGATGGAATTGCCGTCGAGCACTCGATAGGTCATCTCCCGCTTGCCGTTCTTGATGTCCTGATGCAGCTGAAGCTGGTAACCCAGCGGATCCAGCAAGCCTTCCTCCAGTTCCAGTTCAAACGGCTTACCTTTGTGTTCACCGGTTGCGATGCCTTCGGACCAGTCGAAGTCGATGGAGTTCTTGCGGTCGCTGACCAGAAATCCGGACAGGCGATACCGGTATCTCATGGGAATGACCCGGCCGTCTTCCCAGCGAAATATCAGCGATTCGTCGATGCTGACAATAAAGGAATCCACATCGGTCCGGTACAGCCAGACGTCGTTGCCCTGGGAGGTGAGTGTGCGTTTTGCGGTGCCATTAAGGGAGAGCCCTTTCTCCATGGCCGCAGTGTAGCTGGCCTCGAAAGGTGTCAGCCCGGCTTCGGTCTGTGCGTGAAGGCTGACCGGCCCGGTCAGAATACCAAGGAGGGTCAGTACGGCTGCGAAGCCTGCTCTGGTGAGTCGTCGTGAAAGCATCTTGTCAATCCCGAACCATTACCGTCATCAATGGCGACAGTGTAGCTGCTCGGGCCGGGTGCGGGGATGACAATTCGTTCAGGCTGTGGCTCAGTTGTCCGGCAGGCGCATCGGAGCGTTTAATGGCTCGCCGTCGAACAGCACGTAATCACTTCCAAGTTGAATCCGGCCTTCGCAGAACCAGCGCACAACAATGGGATAAAGGATGTGTTCCCTGGCCTGGACCTTTTCCGCAAGACTCTCTGGCGTGTCATCAGGAGCAATCGACACCTCTGCCTGGGCAATCACTGGGCCGCCATCCAGCTCTTCGGTAACGAAGTGGATAGAAACGCCGTGAACCGTATCGCCCGCCTCCAATGCCCGGCGGTGCGTATTAAGCCCCGTGTATTTGGGCAACAGTGAAGGGTGAATGTTCAGCATCTTGCCCCGGAAAGCCCGAACGAAATCGGTGGTAAGAATCCGCATGAAGCCTGCAAGCACAATGACGTCCGGGTTGTAGCGCAGGATTTCCGCCATCAGGGAGGCGTCAAACTCTTCCCGGGATTCGAAGTTCTTGTGGTTTACTACAAAGGTTTCGATATTGGCCTGGGCAGCGCGCTCAAGGGCAAAGGCACCGGGCTGATTGCAGCCGACGGCAACAATCTGCCCGGGGAAATCCCGCTCGCGGCTGGCATCAATCAAAGCCTGGAGGTTGGTGCCACTGCCGGAGGCGAGCACCAGGATTTTTGGCAACGGGGTCTGGTCTGCCTTCATGCCGATAGCAGTCCCGGTGCGTAGCGGACGCGGGCATCTGCCTCTTCGCTATCTGCACGTTCGATCAGACCTACCTGCCAGGCGTGTTCGCCCAGGGCTTTCAGAGTATCCAGGGCCAGTTCCTTCTGGTTGGCTGGCACACAGACAATCATGCCGATACCGCAGTTGAAGGTGCGGTACATTTCTTCGCTGGCGACGCCACCGTTGTTCTTGAGCCACTGGAATACCGGCGGCAGCGACCAGCTGTCGGTATCAATGGCAGCAATGGTGCCGTTGGGCAGCACCCTGGGAATATTTTCTGGCAGGCCGCCACCAGTGATGTGGGAAAGTGCCCGGACGTCCACCTCACGAATCAGCTGTAGAAGGTTCTTTACATAGATCCGGGTCGGTGCCATCAAGGCGTTGGCCAGGGTGGTGTCTCCCATTGGCTGCTCGAGGTCGGCGTTGCTGACTTCCAGAATTTTCCGGATCAGCGAGTAGCCGTTGGAGTGGGGGCCGGAAGAGCCCAGGGCAATCAGAACATCGCCGGCCTGAACCCGGCCGCCATCGATAATTTCGCTGCGTTCTGCAACGCCCACGCAGAAACCGGCCAGATCGTAGTCGTCGCCTTCGTACATGCCCGGCATTTCGGCGGTCTCACCGCCTACCAGCGCGCAACCGGCCTGTTCGCAGCCTTCGCCGATCCCGGCGACAACCTGTGCAGCCACATCTACGTTGAGCTTGCCAGTGGCATAGTAGTCGAGGAAGAAAAGTGGTTCGGCGCCGCCAACCACCAGATCGTTGACGCACATGGCGACCAGATCAATGCCGATGCTGTCGTGCTTGTCCAGTTGCATGGCCAATCTGAGTTTGGTGCCCACTCCGTCAGTACCGGAAACCAGAACCGGCTCGTTGTATCCGGCGGGAATCGAAACCATGGCTCCGAAGCCGCCGAGACCACCAAGAACCTCCGGGCGGCGGGTGCGCGCTGCGGTGTCCTTGATTCGGCTGACGAGTTCATTGCCGGCATCGATATCGACGCCAGCATCGCGGTAGGTCAGGGAGGGCTTCTGTTCGCTCATGGTGTACTTAACCGTTGGCCAGTGGGTCAGGCGGCGGATTTTAACAGGTGCGGTGTGGCGCTCCAAATGTATATTGCTTTTCCGAAATCCGGGGCTGCTACTCACGCCTTGGGGCATGGTGTATCCTATGCGCCATTCATGCGAATTGCAGGGTGTTTCATGTCAGTATCAGGACGAAAGCCGGCACACAGGTCTGTATCCGGGGCGTGGTTCTTTGCGCTGTTTACTTTTCTGCTGGTCGGGTTTTCCGCCCAGGCAGCGGCGGTGACCGTTTCCGGTCTCTACTCGGCCAAAGTACCGGTTGAAGGATCTTCGCCGGCTCAGCTGGCCCAGGGATATGCCGATGGCCTGAGCCAAGTGCTTGTCAGGGTGTCCGGTACCCGCGACGTGCTGGCGATGGAGGGCGTGGAGACATTGTTGTCCGATGCCGAGTCCTTGCTGCTGTCCTATCAGGTTGCGCGGGATGAATCCGGACAGAGTGTTCTGAGCATGTCGTTCGGAGCGGTTGGGGTGAATCGCGCATTGGCCTCAATTGATGCACCGGTATGGGGTGCCAACAGACCGCTCACGCTGGCCTGGATTGCTGCCGAAGATCGGGGGTCGCGAACACTCGTGACCCGGCCTGACGAAGGCGGCGGGCAAGAAGGCGCTGGCACCTGGAGGGCTGCGTTTGACGAGGCCGCCAGGAAGCGGGGCTTGCCGGTGGCGCTGCCGCCGTCGGATTTCGCCGCCGAGCGGGAGTTACTGTCGGATATCTGGGGGCAGTTTATTGGCCGGGTGAAGTCCGCCTCTGAGGATCTGGATCACGATGTCCTGGCGTTGGTCAGGGTCAGTCGCGCCGGCGGCCAATGGCGAGCTGGCTGGGTCTTCGATGGTATGGCCATGAATGCTGGCGAAGAGTCAGTCACCGCACAGACTCCGGAAGCATTGGCAGAGGCCATGATTAATCGCTGGGCCGAGCTGTACGCCAGCCGATATGCGGTTGCTGCTTCGGAAGTAGGGGATTCGCCGCAGGTGGATATTGTTCTGCGCGGCGTAACCTCTCTGGAAGACTACGCCAGGGCCAATAAGGTGCTTGAGGGCCTGACACCGGTTGTCAGTGTCGGTGCTCACCGGGTGCGCAATGAACAACTCACCCTGCGTGTGGCTTTTTCCGGTGAGCTGGACCAGCTTCGCGAGTATATTGCCCTGGATCCGCGCTTTGTTCCGATGGAGGCAGACGTTCCTGCAGAGCCATCCAATACCCCCCCGATAACAACGGACCCTGAGGCCTCTTCTGCGGCGGATGCCGCAAACGCGCCCGAAACTGAGGAAGCGCAACCAGCAGGGTCGGAGCAGCAAACCTCCGAGGAAGAGCCCGAACAGACATCCCTGTTCACCTATCAGCCGGTTCCCGTTGACGAGGAGGAGGCCAGGGAAGCGTTCGAATCCCTGTACCAGGTTCTGTATTATCGTTGGCAACCGTCTTCTGTCATCGGGAGCGATGGCGGCGAATAAGGTGTAACCGGAGGGAGTCTTTTGAATTTGCACCGCTGGCGCTGGATTCCCAATGCCCTGACGTTCTTGCGTATTCTTTTGATCGCTCCCTTTGCCGGAGCGCTCCTTGCCGGAGACTATCGCCGGGCGCTGCTGATTTTCTTCCTGGCGGCGGGCACTGATGCGGTTGACGGGTTCCTGGCCCGGCATTTCAACTGGCGTTCCAGGCTCGGCGCCATCGCGGATCCGCTGGCCGACAAGGCATTGCTGATCACAGCCTACCTGATGCTTACGCTTACTGCCGTTCTGCCCGTCTGGCTGTTTCTGCTGGTTCTGGGGCGGGATCTACTGATTGTTGTCGGCGCACTGGCTTATCATTACACCGTTGGCCGATACGATATGGAGCCGAGCATCCCGGGCAAGATTAATACATTTATCCAGATTCTCGTCGCCCTGGCCATTATCGTGCTTCTGGCGGATTTGCCGATGCAGCCCTGGGTTGTCGATGCCGGCATTCTCCTGGTGGCTGTATCAACCGTGTTCAGCGGGGCGCACTATCTGTTCGTATGGGGGTTAAGGGCCTGGAGGGCTACCCGCTCATGAGCGCGTCCCAGTTGGTGCTCGGGGTCAAGCTGCGTGATGATGCCCGATTCGACAACTTCCACGGCGACCGGAACACGACCGCAGCCCAGCGTCTTGAATCCGTCTGTCATCAACCCGATGACGTTCCGGTGGTTGTGCTGTGTGGTGACGCCGATACTGGCAAAAGCCACCTTCTGCAGGCGGTGTGCCACCTGAGTGAAAAACAGGGCAGGGCTGCGGTCTGTATCAGCATTGCAGAGCTTGAGCCTTTTGGCCCCGATGCTTTGTCGGGGCTTGAGACCCATGACATCGTCTGTCTGGACGATGTTGACCGCATCGCGGGCCAGCGGATGTGGGAAGAGGCCATTTTTCATCTTTATAACCGGATACACGATCGGGGCGGCCTTTTGCTGGTAAGTTTGGCGGATCTCCCAGCCAGTCTGCCATTTGAGTTACCGGATCTGGTTTCCAGATTAAGTCATGGGCTGGTCATTCAGTTGGGTATTTACCGGGATGAAGATCGTCTCAAGATTCTGAGGGCCCGGGCAGAGAAGCGGGGGCTGGTAATGGCGGATGACGTAGCGAGCTATATTATGCGCCGGGCGCCGCGAAGGCTCGGTGAATTGCTGGGGATTCTGGATATACTGGATGAAAATTCACTTCAGGCCCAGAGAAGGCTCACCATCCCGTTCGTGAAAACCGTGATGGGTTGGTGAGTTGGACGGAATTCATCGCTGGGCAGAAAACGATAACGGGTTCTTCAAGGGAGAGACAAAATGAGACGGGTGGTATTCAACCAGAAAGGCGGTGTCGGCAAGTCCAGTATCACATGCAATCTCGCAGCTATCAGCGCCGCTCGCGGAAAACGGACCCTTGTCGTGGATCTTGATCCCCAGGGAAACTCTACCCACTACCTGCTGGGCAAGCCCGCCAGCGAACTCAAGGACACCGTTGCCGATCTGCTTGAACAGACGGTTGCCTTCACCGTGTTCAATCGCCGGCCGGACGAATTCGTCCACGCCTCACCGTTCAAGAACCTGTTTGTGATGCCCTCCAGCCCGGAGCTGGACTTCCTGGAGCGCAAGCTGGAAGCGAAGCACAAGATCTACAAGCTGAGAGAGGCCCTGAAAAAACTCGGCGAATCCTTCGATGCAATCTACATCGATACAGCACCCGCGCTGAATTTCTACACCCGCTCCGCGCTGATTGCCGCCCAGCGATGCCTGATTCCATTCGATTGTGATGATTTTTCACGTCAGGCCCTCTACAACATCCTGAACGAGATTCGTGATCTTCAGGAGGATCACAACGAAGACCTTGTGGTGGAGGGAATTGTTGCCAACCAGTTCCAGCCCCGCGCCAGCCTGCCGAAGCAACTGGTAAGGGAGCTTACCGAAGAAGGCTTGCCGGTGTTGCCGGTGCGTCTCTCAAGTTCCGTAAAAATGAAAGAGTCTCATCAGAGCCGGCAGCCCCTGATTCATATGGCGCCCAAGCACCCGCTGACACGCCAGTACGAGGACCTGTTCCGGGTCCTGCATGGTGAAACCGTGGAGCTTGAGCTGCTCACTGACTGAAGCGAGATTGATATGACCGAATCCGGTAACCCGATCGGGCAGGTTGCGGACTGCCTTCTGAACATTGAGATGGAGTTGCGGCAGCTGGGGCTCTGGGAGTCCGAGCCGCCACCGGACGAGGCTTTCCAGAGTGCTCAGCCATTCTGTATCGATACCCTGGAGTTCACCCAGTGGCTCCAATTTGTCTTTGTTGAGCGGATGAAGGTGATCATCGAAAACGATCACCCGTTGCCGTCGGCGTCCGGCATAGCGCCTATGGCCGAGGAGCACTTTCGGGGGCGCCCGGAGTCCGGCGGCAGGCTGGTCCGGGAACTCGAGGTGATCGACCGCCTGCTCAGTGGGGGGTGATCAGTCCAGTCTCATTGATAGATCCACGGCCTTCACATCTTTGGTCAGCGCGCCAATCGAAATGAAGTCCACGCCCGTTTCGGCGATCGGCACCAGGGTGTCGGCGTTGATTCCTCCGGATGCTTCAAGCTTTGCCCTGCCTCCGGTGGTGGCAACGGCGGTGCGCATGTCTTCAAGCGAGAATTCATCCAGCATGATGATGTCTGCGCCGGCATTCAGGGCCTGCGCCAGTTCATCGAGATTCTCGGTTTCTACCTCAACCGGTTTGCCGGGGGCAATGTTATGGGCGGCTTCGATGGCTTCGGCAATGGAGCCACAGGCGGCAATGTGATTTTCCTTGATCAGGAAGGCATCCCACAGCCCGATGCGGTGATTGAAACAGCCGCCGCAGGTTACAGCGTATTTCTGGGCCAGGCGCAGGCCAGGCAGGGTCTTTCGGGTGTCCAGTAATCTCACCCTGGTGTGAGCAACCCGGGCAGCGTAGCCGCTGCAGGCGGTCGCAACGCCAGACAGGGTCTGGAGCCAGTTCAGGGCGGCACGTTCGGCGCTCAGCAGGCTTCTGGCAGGGCCCTCCATAGTGAACAGCACCTGATCCGGTGAGACGGTTTCACCATCGGATACCTGCCAGGTGAGTTCAACGGACGGGTCCACCTGCCTAAAAACCTCGTCGACCCACTCCCTTCCTGCAATCGTTGCGGTTTCCCGGGTAATCACGCGGCCTTTCGCCTGCTTGCCGGCGGGTATCAGTCTGGCCGTAATGTCACCATCACCAACGTCCTCCCGCAGGCTTTGGGCAACATTTTCAATTCTGGCCTGGCGGAGGAGTTCAGGAGGGATCATAGGGCAAAAGGTCCGGTGTAATGGGTTGTCAGCGTTTCAGGCTGCAATTCTAAAGCGCCTCTGGTGAATCGCCAAACTGTCGGGTCCAGACTGCTAAACTGTGATGCAGGTCAGGTCTACACAAAAGGTGACAAATTCTGACACAACCTGACGTGGGCAGCTCGTATAGTGTGGAGTGGAGAATCAAAACAGGCATTTTTGCAACACGAGGCGGAGCAGCGAAATGGTGCACGATAACAAGGTTGTCAGCTTTTCAGGCCAGAAGCCGCCCGCCCGGTTTTCATTGCCTGCAGCTCTTGTGCGCCTGCGTGACGCATCGGGTCAGTCCCTGAAGTCCGTTCTTGCCAATTTTTTCGACCGTGCCGATGACGCCCTGTTCGAACTTGCAGACAGAGCCGGCACGAACCTCGACCAGACCGCCTACTTTGATGCCATGCGCGAACTAAGGTTGCGTCGCAAGGCCATGGTGGTCTCTATCCTCCAGTATGTCAGCCAGGCGTTCAACGAAATTGGCAAGTTCCAGCCCCAGCAGGCGGCCCGGTCCCTTGATGAGGTTGACGAGGATTCGCTGAGCCTCGTAGACCATTCCCAGCTTGAGCAGCAGGTGGCTGTGGACAACCTGATCAATAAACTTCGGAACCGTTACACCGAACAGATCCGTCTGCTGACAGCGCGTGTGGGACATTTGGTGCCGGGTATCGAGCTGAAGGACGCACAGATGCCGTTGAGCCCGGAAATCATCTGTGGCGGCGTTGCCGAAGCCTGTGCCGACCTCGACATTGATATCCGGGCCAAGCTGGTGGTTCTGAAGCTGTTTGATCGGCTGCTTGCCGATACGCTTGGTGATTTTTACAAGCAGGCGAACCGCACCCTCATTAACGAAGGCGTCATGCCTGATATGAAGCGTCCTCCCGCCGGCAAGGCGGCTTTGCGCTCCGGTCAGCGCACGCCTCAGGAGAGCCCGGCATCGACGGCCGCCAGTGATCAAACCAGTTCCACCGTTGAGAGCCAGGGTATGTCTCAATCACAGGCCACGTTCTCCGAGCTGAGTGCGCTGCTGCATCGTGGCGATTCCGCCCCTGCTGGCGGAGGTGTCCCCGCTGGCGAAAGTTACATCGACACGGATCGACTGATGGCGCGCCTTACCGAAGCCCAGTCCAACAGCCGGCAGTGGGGCGAGGGCGCCGTTGTACCGCTGAACGAGCAGCTTCAACCCCTCCTGCGCTCCGGTGACGGGAAAAGCCTTCACGTGGGGCAGGTGGACAGCGATGTGATCAATCTGGTCTCCATGCTGTTCGACTTCATCCTGGAGGATCGCCAGTTGCACCCGGTGATGAAGGCCTTGATCGGTCGTCTGCAGATTCCGGTGCTGAAGGTGGCATTGACCGACAAGAACTTCTTCAATCGGGGCGGTCACCCGGTCCGCAAGCTGCTTAACGAGCTGGCGCTGGCAGCCATTGGCTGGACCGAGAAAAAGTCCGGCCAGAGGGATCCGCTTCGTGACAAGATCGAATCGGTGGTGGACCGGGTGTTGGGCGAGTTCACCACGAACGTCAGTCTGTTCGAGGAGTTGCTCAAAGATTTTAGTCACTTCATGGATCTCGATCGCAGGCGTCGTGAGCTCGTAGAGCAGCGTCTACGGGATGCAGAGGAGGGGCGGGCCCGCCAGGAGCGGGCGTCCCAGGCGGCGGAAGGGTTGTTGCAGGAGCTGACAGAGCAGCGAGACATTCCTGAGCCGGTTGCCGGCCTTCTCAGTGAAGCCTGGACCAAGTATTTGCAGTGGGTGGTCCTACGGGAAGGCGAAGAGAGCGATCGCTGGCAGGACGCCCGGAACCTGACCGAGCAGTTGGTGTGGAGTGTGGATCCTCGTCCGGTCAATGAGTCCACCCGGGGAGAACTGCTGCGGGCTATTCCTGCCATTGTGGATGACCTACGCAAGGCGTTGCATGAGATTTCCTGGGATCCCTTTGCCACAGATGCGGCCATTCGTGATCTGGAACTGGCTCATGTAGATGTGTTCCAGCGGCTGGTCACTGCGCCGTCCCGTCCGGAATCGCCGGCAGAACCGAAGGATTTGCCGGCACACGAGCCGGTTTCGGAACAGCCGGTGGACGCTCCTGTGGTTGTGCCGGTGCCCGAAGCCGAAGCCAAGGCAATGCCTTCGCCTGCAGAGCAAAAAGAACCTGAACCTGTCGGCAAAGGGACTCACGCTCAGCCGGTTGCGGATGCCGGGGCAGAGGTTTCTGTGTCGCCAGAATGGCTCCAGAAAGCAGAAAGCCTCCGGGTGGGTTCCTGGATTGAGCTGACCCGCGATGAAACCAAAGTACGCTGTAAACTTGCTGCCTTTATCAAGGCTACCGGCAAGTACATCTTCGTTAACCGCAGCGGTGCCAAGGTGGCCGAGTATATGCGCCAGGAACTGGCTGCAGATATGGAAGCGGGAAAAATCAGCATGCTGGATGATGGCCTGATCTTCGACCGGGCACTGGAGTCGATCATCGATAACCTTCGCAGCAGCCGCAAGGACTGATTCATAGCAACCGTGGCAACTTTGTGATTCAATCAGAGAGTGTAATCCTCTGAAACATTTGGAATTACTTTGCCCGATACAGACGTTTTTTCTGAACGCCTTCCTGATTCCGGTACCGATGGACAATCACTTCGCGAAACTGGACGGATCCCCTTTGCCCGCTGGTGTCCCTCGCCGAACTTCGGGCCACGTCCGGAGGGTGCAGCGATCTCTCTTCTTGTCGTCCACAACATCAGCCTGCCTCCGGGCCAGTTCGGCGGTCCGGAAATAGAAGACTTCTTCTGCAACCGCCTTGACCACTCGGCACACCCCTATTTCCAGACCATCGAAGGCGTTCAGGTGTCGGCCCACCTGTTGATACGCCGGGATGGAGCCCTTGTCCAGTTTGTCAGCCTGCTTGATCGAGCCTGGCATGCGGGTCGCTCGTGTTTCGAGGGGCAGGAGGAGTGCAATGACTTCTCCATCGGGATCGAACTGGAAGGGACTGACGACATTCCATACACCACTGAACAGTACCGTAGGCTGGCGGAAGTGACGGAGATGATCATGGCGGCCTGGCCGGTTATCACCAACGGTCGTATCACGGGGCACTGTGACATCGCCCCCGGCAGGAAGAGCGATCCGGGGCCCGCTTTCGATTGGCCTTATTTTCGGGCGGTTCTGCAGGCACTCCGAGGATCCGGGAGGAACGTCTGAATGGTGTTTATTGTATTCCTCCTGGCCTACATGGTGCGCAGGCGCCTGGATTCTCTGGATCTGCTATCCGGTGATGAGGTCTGGCGTCGGTGGTTCAGAAAGGGAAGCCGCGTCAGGGCAGGGCATGAGTCGGGCATTGCAATGGGGCTGGCGCTTGTTTTACTTCCTGCCGTTCTCCTGGGACTGGCAGAGTATCTGCTATGGTCATCGGGGTGGCGGCTGGCGGCTTACCCGCTCGAATTCCTGGTTCTGGTGGTCCTGATGGGCACACCGGGCTGGCGACAGGCACTCCGGGCCTATGCGGAGGCATGGCAGCGGGGAGACATGCAGTCGGCCTGGCATCATGTTAAAGACCTTCTTCCGGCGGATGAACGGGGTGCTGCGGCGTCCCCCGAGGCCATGCACCTTTCGCTGTCCAAAGCACTGATGGTCTCGGTTTTCCAGCGTTTTTTCCTGGTGGCTTTCTGGTACGTGGTCGGCGGCATCGGCCTTGCCGTTCTTGCTCGCGGTGTGGTTGCCCTCGCTGATCAATGGCCCCAGGCGGCGGCCAGGCCGCGGTTTGCGAAAATGTCGGACCTTGCCGGATGGATCCCTGCCAGGCTTCTTGCCCTGACGTTTGGAATTGCCGGTGATCTTGCCGGCTGGCTGCGGGAAACCCGTCAGACCCTGACCGGCGTTACAAAAAAAGCCGGGGAGGTGCTTATGATTTCGGCCAACGGGTCGTTAACCGGGTATGCACTGGATCCAGCACGCTTTTCCCGGATTCACCCGGATGAGTGGACCGCGTTCGGGGGGCGAAGCCTGAGAGCAGTAAGGGATCTGTTGAACAGAAGTATGCTGGTATGGATATGCACACTTGCTCTGCTGGTCATTTCCGGGGTTGTTTGAGCCGGATTTTATAAAACATTACATTTTAACAACAAATAATGCTTAAGTTTCTAAGACTTTAGGCGACAATATAAAAAAAGAACTTCCGTTCAGTTGTTATTTGCCAGCAAGAGGGCCACTGTGAAGCAACTCATTAATCCTGCTATTGCACTGATGAACCGGCTGCCGATGGTCTACAAGTTCAGTCTCATCAGTATTCTGTTCCTGTTGCCGATCGGTGGATTGTCCTGGCTCGCCATTTCCGAACTGAACCGCTCGGTTCAGACCATGACCCGGGGTGTCGAAGGGCTTGAGCAGCTTCAGCAAGTAGACCGGCTTGTGGATGCTGCCATGGATTATCGTGATTATCGCTCGCCGGCGATCATCAAGGATGAGAGTGCTATTAAGGCGGTTTCGGAAGAGGCGGCCAACGAGGTTGATAACACCCTGGCAGCTCTTGTTGCAGAAGAGCGTTCATTTGATACCTCTGGCTCCTGGGCTGAACAGGTCGCGACGCTGCGCCAGGAGTGGGAGGCGCTGCGGGCTGATGATAACTATCAGGGCAGCTTCGATCCGCAGTTCAAGTATTACCAGGAGTTTGTCCAGAAAGCTCAGGCCTTGCTTTCGGCCACCATTGAAATCTCGGGCCTGGGCCAGGGGGCGTCCCGGGAAAACCAGCTGATTCTCGGTCTGGTCCGCGATTCACTTCCAGCGGCGCGCACTGTGATTGGGCGTGCAAAATCCTACGGCATCTTTGCCCTGGTTGAGGGGCAGGTAGGCTATGCCCTGAGCGAAACCCTGAACGAAATCTATGACCAACTGACCAACCGCAGTTCATTGCTCTCACCGGCATTGGCTCTGGCCTCTGAGGCATCACCGGTTTTGGCTGAGCGTGCGGGCAATGCCATTCAGCGGGTTGACGAGAGCCTGATGGTGGTCCGGGACCAGCTGGATCTGAACGTCATAACGCCCATGCGTCTGGAGATGCCCTGGACCGAATACGACGATCTGATATCCGGACAGCTGGCTCACTACGACGAGGTCAAGACGGCAGCTTTCAGCGTGGTCGAAGGCAACCTGCGGGCGCGGCTGGAGAGTGAGATCAACCAGCGTCGTCTGATTGTTATTGCCCTGATCGCTGTCCTTCTGGTGGTTGTCTATCTCTACATCGGCTTCTTCATGTCCGTGCGAACCGCCATCAACCGGTTCAGCCAGGCGGCGCGCAGCGTCGCTGCCGGTGACATGACTACCCACATCAATTTGCGCAATCGCGACGAACTGGGCGAGCTAACCACCGAATTCAATAACATGACCGACCGGATTGCCGAGCTAATCCGTTCCGTCAGCCGGACTACGGCGGATGTGGATCAGCAGGCAACCCGGGTCAACGATACCGCCGCAGCCAACAGCGAAGCCGTCGCACGCCAGATGGAGGAGAGCGGCCAGATCAACGAAGCCATGAACCAGATGGTCGAGGCGGTTCACGAAGTCACAGAAAGCGCTCACAGGGTTGCAGACAGCGCCAGTAACGCCGAACAGGACACGGAAACCGGGCGCGGCGTCGTCGCCGACACGGTTGAAACCATCAACAGGCTGGCTAGTGAGATTTCCGGTGCGGTGGAAGTGATCAACCGGGTCAGCAAGGATAGTGACAACATCAGTCAGGTGCTGGTCGAGATCAAGGCGATTGCCGAGCAGACCAATCTGCTGGCCCTGAATGCCGCTATTGAGGCAGCTCGAGCTGGCGAACAGGGGCGCGGGTTTGCGGTGGTTGCCGATGAGGTCCGCTCGCTCTCGCAGCGCACCCACAAATCCACCGAAGAGATCGAGGGCATGATTTCCCGGCTCCAGAGCGGTGTAAAGGACGCCGTGTCGGCCATGACCAACAGCCGGGATGTTACCGAGACAACGGTGCAGAAGTCTGGTGAGGTAACGGAGGCGCTGGACCGGATCGCCAAGGGCATCTCGGTGATCGTGGATATGAGTCACCAGATTGCCCAGGCTGCCGAAGAGCAGTCTGCCGTTGCGAAGAACGTGAATTCAAGCGTCGAACAGATTGGCGAGCTGGGTCAGAGGACCGCCGCCAACGCCGAAGAAACACTCGGATCTTCCAGAGAAATGTCGCAACTGACCGCGTCGCTTCAGCGTCTGGTGGAGGCCTTCAAGGTCTGATTGGCACCGGTTTTGATCATCGGAGACGAAAAATCCGGCCCTCAGAGGCCGGATTTCTTTTGTTCCCAGAGAATTTCTTCGCCATCCTCGCGTCGGGCCAGCACGCGCGCAATAACAAACAACAGATCAGAGAGCCGGTTCAAATAGTGCCGTGAGGCGGTGTTGATGGAGTCTTCGTGGCCAAGGGCAACGACAACCCGCTCTGCACGGCGGCATACTGCCCGGGCTAGGTGGCACTGGGCGGCACCGGGACTACCGCCAGGCAGTACAAAATTCTTCAGCGGGGGCAGGCCTTCATTGTGCCGATCCAGGGTGCCTTCCAGCCATTCGATATGTTCGTCGCCAATGACCCGGCTGCCGGGAATGGCAAACTCGCCCCCAAGGTCAAACAGGTGGTGCTGGATACGCCGAAGGCTTTCCACCAGTTCGTCATCGCTGTCCAGGGTTTCAATCAAAAGCCCGATATGACAATTCAGCTCATCGGCGGTGCCCATGGCTTCAACCCGCTGGGCATTCTTGGCAATGCGATTGCCGTCAGCCAGACCCGTGGAGCCATCATCTCCGGTACGGGTGTAAATCTTGGAAAGGCGGTTGCCCATCAGTCTGCTCCTGTTAATGTGACGACAGTTGTTTTACCCGTTCGGTCAGCATTTGGTTCACTGGCGTGTCGATCCCGAGTTCTTTTCCGAGTTTTGTCAGATATCCGTTGATAAAGTCTATCTCGGTTGGGCGATTCCGGAGAACATCGGCACGCATGGACGAGGTGTTGCCAGCGGTTTTCCGGGCGACCTGTTCGATGCGCTGGCGCAGGGATTCCGGCGTTTCCCTGAGCTGGACAGCGGCGCTCATCAGCTCCGACAGTTCCCGGCAAAGTTCGTCGATGGTGTTCTGATACAGCTGTGCAGACAGGATTTCGCCATTGGCGCAGTTCAGGAGGGCCGTGTAGGGATTGATGCCGGCATTGATGATCAGTTTCTGCCAGAGGCGCTGGAGGATGGCCGGCTCCGAATGGATCGCCAGGCCTGAGTCCGCCAGAATGGCGACCGCGCCGTTGACGCAGAGCCCGGCTGACTCCGTTAGCGGGCCAACCCAGGTATCGCCAGTGCCGGCGTGGACGAGCAGCCCGGGCGCCGGTCGATTGGCGCCCTCGGTGGTACTGGCAGCCAGGATAGGGCGCTCTGGCCATCGTGCTGCCACGGCTTGCTGGCTGCCCAGTCCGTTCTGGAAAAGCAGGATGGGGATATCAACGGGGAATTGGTCGATCACGCCTGCCAGGGCATTCAGGGTGTCACCGGCCTTGGTTGTCACCAGGATCAGCTCTGGCTCGTCACCGGCTTTGAGAAACGGAACCCGCACGGCGGATTCCGGCCCCTCAAAAGATCGGAAGCGGTAACTGAGATCGGTGTCGGTCGGCTCGCCAGGCCTTGTAATGAAGGCAACGCTACCAACCGGTAGCACCGCGCCCCACAGCCTGCCCAGAGAGCCTGCACCGAGAATACCGATCATGCCGGTTACATGGCCTCGATATCGGCCCTTTGCTGGCTCAGGCGAGCCTGGCTGCTCTGGGCGTCCCGGAGTTTTTCCTGTTCCTTCTCGACCACTTCGGCCGGGGCCTTGGCGGTGAACTTCTCGTTCCCCAGCTTGCCTTCGAGGCGGCCAATCTCTTTCTGCAGACGCTCCAGCTCCTTGTCCAGGCGCTTGAGTTCCGCGTCCTTGTCGATCAGGCCGGCCATGGGGACCAGGACTTCCATTTCTCCCACCAGCTGGGTGGCGGACATCGGAGCTTTGTCACCGTCGAACCAGTCCAGGCTCTCCAGCTTGGCCAGGGAGCTCAGGAACTGGCGGTTGTCATTCATGCGACGCTGATCGTCGGCGTCTTTGCCGCGCAGCAATACCGGAATCTTCTTCGCCGGGGAAATGTTCATTTCGCCCCGGATGTTCCGCACGGCCACGATTACGCCTTTCAGCCATTCGATATCGGCGGTTACCGCGGCGTCCTGCTTGGTGGCATCCGGCTGCGGGTAGGCCTGCAGCATGATGCTGTCGCCGGTCTTGCCGGCCAGGGGCGCAATGCGCTGCCAGATTTCCTCGGTGATGAAGGGCATCATCGGGTGCGCCAGTCGCAGGACGGCTTCCAGTACGCGTACCAGGGTTCGACGGGTGCCCCGTTTGGCCTCGGCACTGGCGCTTTCATCATTGAGAACCGGCTTCGAGAGCTCCAGATACCAGTCGCAGTATTCGTTCCAGATGAACTCGTAAAGCGCGTAGGCGGCCAGGTCGAAGCGGTACTGGTCCAGGTAACGGATTACATCCTGTTCGCAGTTTTGCAGCTCGCTGATGATCCAGCGGTCGGCCAGGGATAGCTCCACCGGCTCGTCATTCACACCACAGTCTTCGCCTTCGGTGTTCATCAGCACGTAGCGGGCGGCGTTCCAGAGCTTGTTGCAGAAGTTACGGTAGCCTTCCAGGCGCTTCATATCCCAGTTGATGTCGCGACCGGTGGTGGCCATGGCCGCCAGGGTGAAGCGCAGGGCGTCGGTGCCGTGGGCCGTAATACCCTCCGGGAATTCCTTTTTGGTGCGCTTGCCGATCTTTTCCGCCAGCTTGGGCTGCATCAGGTTGCCGGTGCGCTTCTCCAACAGGTCATCCAGGCTGATGCCGTCGATCATGTCCAGGGGGTCGATGACGTTGCCCTTGGACTTGGACATCTTGTCGCCGTGCTCGTCGCGGATCAGGCCGGTGACGTACACGGTGTGGAAGGGCACCTGGGGTGTGCCGTCTTCATTTTTCATGAAGTGCATGGTCATCATGATCATCCGGGCCACCCAGAAGAAAATGATGTCGAAGCCGGTGACCAGCACGTCGGTGGGGTGGAAAGTCTTCAGCCGTTCGGTGATTTCCGGCCAGCCCAGGGTGCCGAAGGTCCACAGGGCGGAGCTGAACCAGGTATCAAGAACGTCTTCATCCTGCTCCAGGGCAACGTCTGCGGACAGATTATGCTTCTGGCGCACTTCTTCCTCGCTGCGACCCACGTAGATGTTGCCGTCGGCGTCGTACCAGGCCGGAATGCGGTGGCCCCACCAGAGCTGGCGGGAAATACACCAATCCTGGATATCGCGCATCCAGGCAAAGTACATGTTTTCGTACTGCTTGGGCACGAACTGGATTCGGCCGTCTTCCACGGCTTCAATAGCCGGTTTGGCCAGGGTCTTGGCATCAGCAAACCACTGGTCGGTGAGCATGGGCTCGATGATCAGGCCGGAGCGGTCGCCCCGGGGAACGCTGAGTACGTGGTCTTCGATGTTCTCGACCAGTCCTTCGGCTTCCATGTCAGCAACGATCTGCTTGCGTGCGTCCTCGCGGGTCAGACCGGCGTAGGCGCCCGGCATGGTGCCGTCGAGCTCGGTGTTTTCAGTACCGTCGGCGTTGAACACTTCGGCAACGTCCCGGATGTTGGCATCCTGGGTCATGACGTTGACCATCGGCAGGTTGTTGCGCTTGCCGACGGCGTAGTCGTTGAAATCATGGGCCGGGGTGATCTTCACGCAGCCGGAGCCTTTCTCCGGGTCGGCGTGGTGGTCGGCAACGATGGGGATCCGGCGATTCACCAGGGGCAGCATCACGTGCTTGCCAATCAGATGCTGGTAACGCTCGTCGTCCGGGTGCACGGCCACGGCGGTGTCGCCGAGCATGGTTTCCGGACGGGTGGTGGCCACCACCAGGTAATCTTTGCCGTCTTTGGTCTGCACGCCGTCAGCCAGCGGGTAGCGCAGATGCCAGAAAAAGCCTTTCTCTTCCTTGTTTTCCACTTCCAGGTCGGAAATGGCGGTATGCAGTTTCGGGTCCCAGTTAACCAGGCGCTTGCCGCGGTACACCAGGCCTTCGTCGTACAGGCGGATAAACACTTCCTGTACGGCCTTGTAGAAGCCGTCGTCCATGGTGAAGCGTTCGTTGTCCCAGTCCACGGAGTTGCCAAGACGGCGGATCTGGCGGGTGATGGTGCCGCCCGAGTGCTCTTTCCAGTCCCAGATACGCTTGATGAACTCTTCCCGGCCGAGGTCGTGGCGGGTTTTGTCTTCTTCGGCTGCCAGTTTGCGCTCAACCACCATTTGGGTGGCGATGCCGGCGTGGTCGGTACCGACGGTCCACAGTGCGTTACGGCCCTGCATGCGCTTGAAGCGGGTGAGGGTGTCCATGATGGTGTGCTGGAACGCATGGCCCATGTGCAGGCTGCCGGTGACGTTGGGCGGCGGGATGGCGATGCTGTAGGACTGGCCTTCACCGCTGGGGCGGAAGTACCCTTTGGATTCCCAGTTTTCGTACCACTGGCGCTCGATATTTTCTGGCTGGTAGGTTTTTTCCATGGGGTTCTGCAGTGACCGTTGGTTGATTCACAAGGGAAAATTGAGACGCTCGATTATACATGGTCGCCCTGTTTGCGGCGAACCCTCGAGGTGGCTTCTTGATTCAGGACTGAGGAGTTAGTGCAGGTGAGTTCGGGGAATGCTTTCCAAAACACGCTACGAGCACATCCATGTGCGCTTGTTTCGGGCCGTCCTTGGCCCTCAACAGTTTTGGAAAGCATTCCCCAAACTCACTTTTCTATCTATGTGCAATTCGCTTGCAGGGCAGCAAAGCACGTAGGTCGGGTTAGCGAAGCGTAACCCGACACGGGCTATCCCCGCTTCCTGAGGTCATGCACCCGCGGTTCAATCCCCAATGCCCGCAACTGCTTGAAATGCGACCGAGCCTGATTGAGAACATTCGGGTCGTTATGGGCAACCAGGGCCAGCCGTTTAAATCGGTCCGCATCCGCCGGCAGCGTTGCCGAAAGAATGATCACGGTATCCCAGTCTTCGGCGACCGGCGGGCATAGCAGGATGCCGACAGGATCGGTGCAGGTGGTGGCGGAATCGGGGACAACGCTATGAGGGATAAACGCGTCCGGGCTGAAGTTCCAGAGCAGGTCGTCCAGTTCTTCTGCATGTTGCATGGTATCGCAGACGACGCACACGCGGTCGCCCTGCTGCCAGGCTTTGTCCACGAGCTTGGTGGCGTGGAGGTTGCGGGCTGCGGGGGTGTTCTGGGCGAGGATGTGGAACCAGTAGCGTTGGTTCTGGTCCTCCTGGCCGGAGGAGCCGGCAGCGAGGCTGCCGGGTTCCGGAGAGGGCGCCGGGTTATTTTCCGGCATGGGACATCAGGTAATCGACCAGCAGTGGGACCGGACGGCCTGAGGAGCCTTTGGCTTTGCCGGAATGCCAGGCGGTGCCGGCGATGTCCAGGTGAGCCCAGCGGTAGTCCTTGGCGAACCGGGACAGGAAGCAGGCCGCGGTAATGGTACCGGCGGGACGGCCGCCGATGTTGGCCATGTCGGCGAAGTTGCTGTCGAGCTGGCTCTGGTATTCGTCCCAGAGCGGCAGGCGCCAGGCTCGGTCACCGGCACGTTCGCCGGCGGCCAGCAGTTCGTTGGCCAGATCGTCGTTGTTGGCGAGCAGGCCGGTGGCGTGGTTGCCAAGGGCAATGATGCAGGCACCGGTCAGTGTCGCCAGGTCGATCACGGCGGCCGGGTCGAATTTCTTGACGTAGGTGAGGGCGTCGCACAGTACCAGGCGGCCCTCGGCGTCGGTGTTGAGGATTTCGACCGTCATGCCGGACAAGGTGGTAACGATGTCGCCCGGGCGGGACGCGCCGCCGTCCGGCATGTTCTCCGCCGCGGCGATGACGGCCACCACGTTGATCTTGGGTTGAGTCTCGGCGAGCACTTTCATGGCGCCGAAGACGCTGGCGGAGCCGCCCATGTCGTACTTCATTTCGTCCATGCCTTCGCCGGGCTTGAGGCTGATGCCGCCGGTGTCGAAGGTGATGCCTTTACCCACGAGCACATGGGGTTTGTCCTTGGCTTTGCCGCCGCGGTATTCCATGACAATCAGGCGTGGGGGCTGGGTACTGCCTTTGCCGACGGCCAGGATGGTGTTCATGCCCATCTTTTCCATCTGCTTCTCATCAAGCACTTCGGTCTTGATGCAGTCGTAGTCCTTGGCCAGTTTCTTGGCCTGCTGAGCCAGCCACTCCGGATGGCAGATGTTTGGCGGGGTGTTTCCGAGATCACGGGTCAGGTTCATGCCACGCCCGGTGGCCAGTCCGAGATTGAAGGCGTCCTTGAGGGCCTTTCCAGCACTGGAGGCATGAACAACGACTTTGTTGAGCTTTCGTGCTGCGGGCTTTTCGCTCTTGTAGTCGCTGAAAGTATAAAGCTGATCTTCAAGAGTCCGGCCGATCAGGCTGAGAAGGGCTGTTTCTGAACTCACAGCTTCTTCGCCGGTTACAGGGGTGTCTGCAAGGGCGATGACGACACTTTTCGACGGCCCGTCCTTGAGCGCGGCCATCATCGCGATCAGCGCTTTGCGGTAGTTGGCCGGGCTGCGATCGGTATCCTTGCCGGTGCCAACCACGAGCAGGCGGCTCCATGGCTGGTCAGTCAGGGGAACTGTCACGGTAGTGGCGTTTTTACCGGTGAGGTCGCCGGCTTTGTGGAGTGTCTTGATCAGCCCGCCGAGTGCCTCATCGGCCTGGTTTGTCGAATCTGGCCAGGTGCCCTTTTCAGGCAAGCCGATTACTAGGCAGTCTGCTTTGCTACTGGCGATGGCTTTACTGCTCAGGCTGAAATTCATGGCAACTCCTGTTGATTTTTCACGAGGCTCCCGCCTGCGGCGGGAATCGTTCTTGATTGTGATCTAGTCTAGCATTGGGGCTTGCCGGGAAATTATCAAGCGATTGGCGTGGCTTCCGCGCCGGCCCGTGCCTTCACGTTGGTGTAATACGGCTACTCTGTCATTCAGCACCAAGGTTACATAGAATACGCGCAGTTCCCAGCGACCTCCACGTTTCAACGGATACGGCCAGAGAGACCGATTTGAGCATCATCTTCCGTTACCTCATACGCCAGATCATGATCAGCATGCTTGCCGTCTCCGGCATCCTGCTGCTGGTGTTCATGAGTGGCCGTTTCCTCAAATACCTCGACAGCGCCGCCCAGGGCAGCATCTCCGCCGGTGTCCTGTTCGAGATCATGGCTTATCGTTTTCCAGGATTTCTGGAGCTGATACTGCCCCTGGGTCTGTTTATCGGAATTCTGCTTGCCTACGGCCGGATGTATCTTGAAAGCGAGATGACGGTACTGTTTGCCTGTGGCGTCAGCGACAAGGCTTTGTTGGGTAAAACCCTTCTGGGCAGTCTGCCGGTGATGATTATCGTCGGTGCGATGAGTCTTTACGTGTCGCCCTGGGGGATGAATCAGGTTGAAGAAATCTTCAACGAGCAGCGCAAGGCCACTGAGTTCGAGATGTTGGCGCCGGGGCGTTTCCAGGATTTCTCTTCGGGCGGGCGTGTGACTTACACGGAAGGTCTGAGCGAAGACAAGCGCCGCCTGCAGGGCGTCTTTATCGCAGAATACGCTGACAACGGTCAGGGGCTGACCATTATCACGGCCGATTCCGGTTCCCAGTTGGTGGACCCTGAAACCGGAAGCCGTTTTTTGATTCTTGAAGAAGGTGGCCGCTTCGAGGGTGCTGCTGGTGAACTGGATTACACCACTACTGATTTCGAGGCCTACGGCCTGAAAATCGAGAGCGGTCAGGCCGGAACCCGGGAATTGGAGGAAGGGGCCAGTACCTGGAGCCTGATGCAATCAGACCGGCTGGAAGATCGTGCTTTACTGCACTGGCGTCTTTCACTGCCCCTGATTGTCCCGGTTGTGACCTTGCTGGCGGTTCGCCTGAGTCGGGTAAATCCCCGCCAGGGCAGGTTTTTTCATCTGCTTCCGGCCATGCTGGTATACATCACCTATCTGGGCCTGCTGATTGTTGCCCGTGACTGGCTGGCGGAGGGCAAGGTTCCCGAGTGGGTCGGCATGCTCTGGGTTCATGCCCTGTTTATCGGTTTTGGTCTGTGGCTGCAGTTTGGCCCAGACTGGCTGCATCGCAGGCGCCTGATGCGGGAGGGGGCTGCCCATGCGCAGGATTGACGGCTATGTAATGCGGACCGTCGGCGGCGCCATGTTCCTCGTTATGGTTGTGGTGCTTTCGCTTGACCTGATCTTCGCCTTCATCGCCGAGCTGGAGGATACCCGGAACAATTACCAGACGCTGGAAGCGCTCTGGTACGTCTTTCTGACCCTGCCTCGCCGTATCTATGACTATCTGCCGCTGGGCGCGTTCATGGGTTGTCTGGTGGGGCTGGGTTCCATGGCCAGTTCATCGGAGCTGACGGTGATCCGGGCTGCCGGTGTTTCACTTAAACGTATTGTCTGGTCGGCCATGAAGCCGGCCCTGGTGGTGGTCATCCTCGGTGTGTTGATTGGCGAGTACGTGGCTCCGCCGGCGGAGCGGGTGGCGCAGAGCGACAAAGCCGTTGCGCTCGGTGCGGGTACCAATGTGGCGTCGGCATCCGGGGTCTGGCACAAGGAAGGGAACGTCTATATTCATCTGAATGCGGTGCAGCCCAACGGGGTGCTTCACGGTGTTTCCCGCTTCCAGTTTGACGACGACAGACAATTGCTGGCGGCGAGCTTTGCGGAACGGGCTATCTATCAGGGCGATTACTGGCTTCTGGAGAAGGTTCGAACCACCGAGTTCGAAGACGACAGAACCACCCGCTCCGAGAACCAGTCCTTGAGATGGGAAACGGGCCTGTCACCGAGCGTTTTGAGTGTTCTGATTGTAAAGCCGGAAAATCTGTCCATGACGGGCTTGTTCACCTACGCCCGCTATCTGGGCGAACAAAATCTCAATGCCTCGCGTTACTGGCTGGCGTTCTGGAAAAAGGCCCTGATGCCCCTGGGTACCGCTGTAATGGTGCTGGTGGCCATATCCTTTATTTTCGGGCCGTTGCGATCCGTCACCATGGGTTTCCGCGTTTTTACAGGGCTGTTGGTGGGGCTGCTCTTCAAATACATGCAGGATCTGCTGGGGCCCATGAGTCTTGTCTACGGATTTAACCCGATGCTGGCGGTGCTGGTGCCAATCGCAGTAAATGCCGTCGTAGGTGCTATCTTGATGCGCCGGGCCGGCTGACGGGCCCGGTCTGATCTCCTGCCATTACTTCGCAGCAGGCTTTTTCGTTGCGGTTTCCTTTGGAACCGAGACAACGACGCTGTCTGACAGGCGATCCGTAACCGAAAGGCCATTGATCGGATAGAATAGCGCGACAATAGCCGGGATGCTCACAAACAGGGTGGCTCCTCCGAAATAGTAACTGCCCAGTAGCGTCAGGAAGATCACCGCTGCCGCCGTTACATAGCGCCTGAGTGCCTTGGTCCAGCTCACCGACGTGCCATCAATATTTTCAATGCGGATCCGCCACACCTGCATCCCCAGGGTCTGGCCGATGCGGGTCCAGAAATAGCCGAAGAACAGGTAAAGAACCAGAAACAGGGTGAACGTAAGCCCGGGGTCTCCAGAGAGCTGGCCTGCCTCGGCCATTTGCTCGTAGCGGTCCCAGCCGGTAACCCAGCCAGCCACCATGGTGTATGCCCAGGTAGCGACAAGCAGTACGGCAATGCTGATCAAACCGTCGTAGATAATGGCAAGGGCACGTTTGAGGGCGGTGGCTGGTGGGAATAGTTCCTCGGCGTCATGGAAGCGTCGGGGCATGGAATCTCCTGTGATGTTTCACGTTTTTCCTGTTCTCGGCGTGTGCTAGAGTAGCGGATTTGCACACGCATGTAAGTATTCGTATTCAATCGCGGACCGGGCGGCATTTCCGCCGGGTTTCTGGAAAGGTATCAAAGGGCTATGAAAACCGCAGAGTTGCGACAGGCATTCCTCGATTATTTCAAGCAGCAAGGTCACACCATTGTTCCAAGTAGTTCGCTGGTACCTGCGGACGACCCCACATTGTTGTTTACGAATGCGGGAATGAACCAGTTCAAGGACCTGTTTCTTGGCCGCGAAGAGCGTGACTACACCCGGGCAACCTCCTCCCAGAAATGTGTCCGCGCTGGCGGTAAGCACAACGATCTTGAAAACGTCGGTTACACCGCCCGTCACCACACCTTCTTCGAGATGCTGGGCAACTTCAGTTTCGGCGACTACTTCAAGCGGGAAGCGATCAACTACGCCTGGACCTTTCTTACCGGCGAGAACTGGCTGAACCTGCCCCAGGAAAAACTCTGGGTAACCGTTTATGCCGAAGATGACGAAGCTTTCGATATCTGGAACAAGGAAATCGGCGTGCCGGCCGACCGTATCGTCCGCATTGGCGATAACAAAGGCGGCCGTTACGCCTCTGACAACTTCTGGCAGATGGGTGACACCGGTCCCTGCGGTCCCTGTACTGAGATCTTCTACGATCACGGGCCGGACGTTGCTGGCGGTCCTCCCGGATCGCCGGAAGAGGACGGTGATCGTTACATCGAGATCTGGAACGTGGTGTTCATGCAGTACAATCGCACCGCCGACGGTGAGATGCTGAAACTGCCCAAGCCATCTGTCGACACCGGCATGGGGCTCGAGCGAATCACCGCTGTTTTGCAGGGTGTGCACAGCAACTATGAGATTGATCTTTTCCAGGATCTGTTGGCAGCCGCCTCTCAGGTTCTGGGCGGTGCCGCGACCACGGAAGCGTCCCTGCGCGTTGTCGCCGATCACATCCGCTCCTGCGCTTTCCTGATCGCCGACGGCGTGATGCCCTCCAACGAAGGCCGCGGTTTCGTGCTGCGCCGGATCATTCGCCGCGCGGCTCGTCATGGCAACAAGCTGGGTGCCACCGAACCATTCTTCTACAAGCTCACCGGCGCTTTGTGCGAGCTCATGGGCGAAGCCTTCCCGCAGCTGGTTAGCAGCCGCAAGCAGATTGAAAAGGTGTTGCTGCAGGAAGAAGAGCAGTTTGCCAAGACGCTGGACAAGGGCTTGCGTCTGCTTGAGCAGGACATTGCCGAACTCAAGGGCACCGAGATTCCGGGCGAGACCATCTTCACGCTTTACGACACCTATGGTTTCCCGGTTGACCTGACCAACGACATTGCCCGCGAACGAGGCCTGACGCTGGATTACGAAGGGTATGAAAAGGCCATGGAAGGTCAGCGCGAGCGCGCCCGTGCAGCCAGCAAGTTCGGTATCGACTACAACGCCGCCGGCTTGCAGCTGGAAGGTAAGACCGAGTTTACCGGTTACGAACATATCGATGGCCACGAGAAAATCCGTGCAGTCATCGTCAACGGCGAGGAAAAGACCGCAGAAGCCGGTGACGAGGCCGTTGTGGTGCTTGAACGCACGCCGTTCTATGCCGAGTCCGGTGGCCAGGTCGGCGATACCGGCCTGCTGACATGGAGCGGTGGCCGGTTCAAGGTAACGGATACGCGTAAGGAAGGTGATAACCACCTGCACCTGGGCACCCTGATCGAGGGTGAACTGTTCCCGGGGCTGGAAGTCGATGCGCGGATTGATCACGCCCGCCGTGAGCGCACCAAGCGTAACCACTCCGCCACCCACTTGCTGCATGCGGCCTTGCGCAAGGTGTTGGGTGAACACGTGACCCAGAAGGGTTCGCTGGTGGATCCGGACAAACTGCGTTTCGATTTCTCTCACTTCGAGGCCGTTACTCCGGAACAGCTCCGTGAGATCGAGCGCCAGGTTAATGAGCAGATTCTGGAAAACAGCCCGGTGCAGACCGAGATTACCGACATGGAAAAGGCCCAGGAGAAGGGCGCCATGGCATTGTTCGGGGAAAAATACGGGGATGTTGTCCGGGTGCTCAGCATGGGTACCGATAACTATTCTGTAGAGCTCTGCGGCGGTACCCATGTTTCGCGCACCGGCGATATCGGGCTTTTCCGTATCACTTCTGAAAGTGGCATTTCATCCGGCGTGCGCCGCATCGAGGCGGTTACGGGTATGGGCGCGCTGGACTGGATAGACGGCACCGAGCGTACCCTTCGCGAGGCGGCCCGCCTGGTGAAAGGCTCTCGCGAGTCGGTCATTGAAAAGGTTCAGCAGACGATTGACCGCAATCGTCAGCTTGAGAAGGAAGTGGATGCCCTGAAGGCAAAACTTGCTTCCTCGGCTGGCACCGATCTGGCCAGCACGGCCGTTGACGTGGCCGGGCTCAAGGTAGTGGCTTCGGAACTGGAAGGCGCTGACCGCAAGGCCCTGATGGAAACGGCCGATCAGTTGAAGAACAAGCTGGGCGAGGGTGTTGTGGTTCTTGCCAGCGTGGAAGATGGCAAGGTAACTCTGGTTGCCGGTGTCACCAAGTCCGCCACAGGGCGGATCAAAGCGGGCGATCTGATGAAACATCTCGCCGCCCAGGTCGACGGCAAGGGCGGGGGTCGGCCCGATATGGCTCAGGGCGGGGGCAACGATCCGTCCAAGCTTGAGGAAGCGCTGGCAGGTGTCGCCGGTTGGGTCGAGAAAAATATCGCTTAAGCAACTGTTTTTGTGTGCGGGCCGGGGTTTATAATCCCGCCCGTTTCTTCTAATTGGCGGAGCAATGCTCCGCTGTGAGTCCCCGTTTCGGATATTGGGAAAATAATGGCTCTGTTGGTTCAGAAATTTGGTGGCACGTCGGTTGGAACAACCGAACGCATTGAAGCGGTGGCCGATAAGGTCTGCCGTTTTCGGAAGGAAGGTCATGATGTTGTTGTGGTGGTTTCCGCCATGAGCGGTGAAACCAACCGGCTGATCGCCCTGGCGAACGACATCATGGAGGAGCCGACACCGCGTGAGATGGACGTGCTGGTGTCTACCGGTGAGCAGGTAACCATCGCGCTCCTGTCCATGGCGTTGCAGAAGCGCGGCTGTGAAGCGCGTTCCTACACCGGCTCACAGGTGCGAATCCTGACTGACAGCAGCCACACCAAGGCGCGGATCAAACAGATTGATGAGCAGCGCATGCGTGAAGATCTGGATGCGGGCCGTGTGGTGGTGGTTGCCGGATTCCAGGGCATCGACGAAAGTGGAAACATCACCACTCTCGGGCGGGGTGGTTCCGACACCACGGCGGTGGCTCTTGCAGCAGCGCTCAGAGCAGATGAATGCCAGATCTATACTGACGTGGACGGGGTCTATACAACCGACCCAAGGGTGGTCGACAGCGCGCGCAGGCTTGAACGGATCACGTTCGAGGAAATGCTCGAGATGGCCAGCCTGGGCTCAAAGGTGCTCCAGATCCGCTCGGTAGAATTTGCAGGTAAATACAACGTTCCATTAAGGGTTCTTTCCAGCTTCCAGGAAGGTGAAGGCACCCTGATTACTCTTGAGGATGAAAACGCCATGGAACAACCGGTTGTTTCCGGCATCGCTTTTAACCGTGATGAAGCCAAACTGACCATTGCGGGAGTACCAGATACTCCGGGCAGCGCGTTGCGTATTCTGAAACCGGTGAGCGACGCCAATATTGAAGTGGATATGATCGTACAGAACGTGGGCGAGGATAACCGCACTGCCTTTACGTTCACCGTCCATCGCAATGATTTCAAACGTGCAAAGGAAGTACTTCAGCGCGTTGCGGATGAACTCGGAGCCCGTGAAGTGGCTGGCGACAGCAAGATTGCCAAGGTCAGTATCGTAGGGGTTGGTATGCGCTCCCACGCCGGCGTTGCAACCCAGATGTTTGAGGCGCTGTCTAACGAAGGCATCAATATCCAGATGATCTCCACATCAGAAATCAAGATTTCCGTGGTGATCGATGAGAAATACCTTGAGCTTGCGGTTCGTGCGCTTCACAGTGC
Source organism: uncultured Marinobacter sp. (assembly GCF_913055835.1). Lineage (GTDB taxonomy): Bacteria > Pseudomonadota > Gammaproteobacteria > Pseudomonadales > Oleiphilaceae > Marinobacter. The sequence continues at coordinate 29,684 of NZ_CAJXKQ010000040.1, forward strand.
ATTTGAACTGGACAAGCCCGCGGTATCGGACGAGGCCTGAAAACCGCAGATAAAAGGTCGGTCTGCGGGGCCTCCGAAAAAAGGGCATCATATACTGAGCCTATGACAAACCTGAACCGTATAAGGGAATGTGCGTCTACAGATCAGTAAGTGATCCCACTATAAAAGCAATAAATAGATCAAAAAACCATTTATCGGAACAGGTAGCTCTGGATAGGGAGTAAGGGATATGTTGATTTTGACTCGCCGCGTGGGCGAAACGCTGATGGTCGGCGACGATATAACCGTCACCGTCCTGGGAGTAAAGGGCAATCAGGTGCGCATTGGCGTGAACGCCCCGAAAGAAGTCGCGGTACACCGTGAAGAAATCTACCAGCGTATTCAGTCGGAAAAAGGCTCTGAAGAGCCGGAGCCCGGCAACAGCTGAGAGACAGAAAGCCGTTCATGGGAAACCTGAACGGCTTTTTTGATGGTGGGTTGAAACGAGCCTGAAAAATCTCGTGTCAACCCTATGAAAACAGAAAAATTATGGTAGTATACGCCCCGTTCTCAAGGAGAGGTGGGTGAGTGGCTGAAACCAGTTCCCTGCTAAGGAACCGTACGAGCAATCGTACCGAGGGTTCGAATCCCTCCCTCTCCGCCATTTTCCTTCCAGGAAAGGCGAGACAGGTTGAGGTAGCATTCAACCACAGCAAGTGATCAATGTGCGGCTGTAGCTCAGCTGGATAGAGTACCTGGCTACGAACCAGGCGGTCGGAGGTTCGAATCCTCCCAGCCGCGCCATATTAAAGTCAAAGCGCCTCAGTTTGTGTACCCCACAGGCTGAGGCGTTTTGCTATACAAAATAAAAAACCCCGCCTTGTGCGGGGTTTTTTATTGTCTTTACCACATCAAATCGTCGGGGATTTCATACCCTGCATACGGGTCGTCTTCGCCTGCGTCATCCTGTTTACGATCATGCATTGAGATGATCGCGCTCTCATCGCGCTCCATAATCTTGCGGGCCACCCTGTCCGGGACGATCTCATAGTGGTCACCCAGCGCCACAATGGCCAGACGGCCGCGAGAGAGTTGGTCCACCATCTGGTCGTTCACCAGAATCTTCTTGATCTTCTTGCCGTCGACAAACTGGTAGGAGGTTTCGCCGCGGCTCCGGTCCAGGCGATTGGTTTCAATCAGCTGCCGAATCTGTGCCTGAATCGCCTTTTTCTCAGCCTCTTTCTTGCGCTCGAGGTTGAGCTGCCGATCCCGCTCGGCCTTTTCCTGGCGAGCCTTGCGGGCGCGCTCTTCGGCTTCGTTTACAGTCGTGGCGCCTTTGGGCTGTTGCTTTCTCTGTTTTCGTTTTTCATTTCGTACTTCCCGGGCTTTCTTTTCGTCGGCCAGCCCGGCCTTTAATAACTGTTCCTGCAGTGAGGCCATCAGCGACTCCGTGAATTCATGATAAACTGGTGCAATCAAACGTTAAGTATACGCCGTCAGCATTCTCTCAATAACCCATCACAACCCACCCCACGGATTTTTCTATGTCATCTTTTAAAGCGCTTGGTCTTTCCGCGGCCATGCAGGCCAATCTTGATCAATTGGGTTACCAGCAACCTACGCCGGTTCAGGCAGAGGCGGTTCCGCTTGCGTTGGCGGGCAAGGACGTGATTGCCATGGCGCAAACCGGCAGCGGCAAGACAGCGGCGTTCGGGATACCGATTATCGAGACCATCGATCCGCGACGCTTCCAGGTTCAGAGTCTTGTTCTTTGTCCCACCCGGGAACTGGCGGATCAAGTGGCCAAAGCGTTGCGAGAGTTGGCACGGGCCAAAGATAACGTGAAGGTGCTGACGTTGTGTGGTGGTGTGCCTATCGGCCCCCAGATCGGGTCGCTCAGCCATGGTGCTCATATCGTCGTGGGCACACCTGGCCGGGTAGATGACCACCTGCGCAAAGGTACGCTTTCGCTGGATGGCTTGAAAGTGCTGGTGCTGGACGAGGCGGACCGTATGCTGGATATGGGGTTCGAGGAGGTGGTCACCAGCATCGTCTCCCAAGCCCCCGGTGGCAGGCAGACGCTGCTGTTCTCCGCCACCTGGCCGCCGGCCATCAGAAAGCTGAGTGAGCAATTCCAGAGCAAGCCGGAAGACGTGCGGGTGGAATCAAAAGCGGCCACCATCACCATTGAAGAATCCTTTTACGAAATCCAGCCGGACCAGCGGGCGGCGGCCGTGGCAGCACTGCTTTCCCGTTTTCAGCCGGTGTCGTCTCTGGTGTTCTGTACCACCAAGCGGGACTGTGATGAGCTGTCGGATGAACTGGGTCGTCTCGGCTTTTCGGCGTTGTCGCTACACGGCGATCTGGACCAGCGTGAACGGGACAGCGCTCTGGTTCGATTTGCCAACCAGAGTTGTACGGTTCTGGTGGCTACCGATGTGGCGGCAAGGGGGCTCGACATCAAAGGGCTACCACTGGTCATCAATGCCGAGCCTGCGCGGGATCCCGAGGTACACACCCATCGGGTGGGCCGTACCGGCCGGGCAGGCGAGCAGGGGCATGCGGTTACTCTTTGCACTCCGCGCCAGGGCCACAAGATTACGCGCCTGGAAGCGGAGCGGGGCGAGCCGGTGTTGTGGGGCGATACCGAAGCGTTGCTGGCGGAGGCGTTGCGCCCGGTTATGCCGGCCATGAAAACGCTGTGCCTGGCTGGCGGCCGCAAAGACAAGGTGCGCCCTGGCGACGTGATGGGAGCTCTCACCGGCGAGGCCGGTATTCCCGGCGCTGCCGTTGGCAAAATCGACCTGTTCGATTTTCAGTGCTTCGTGGCGGTTGAATCCCGATGGGCGTCCCAGGCGCTGGCGCGGCTGGAGAAAGGCAAGGTGAAAGGCCGGAAATTCCGGGTTAGATATGCATGATTAGAGCTGGGTGAGATTGTCTCAGCAGCTGTCATTTCAGGCCGGGACGCTCGGAAAGTCCCTATAGAAACGCGTGCTTCAGGTTGCTCCTGGTCATTGAAAACGGTAAATTACGCAGGATTTTGCCTCCCGAATTGTTCCGCCGGGCCATTAGACTTTAGTTTTAGTGGTGGTTTGTCGGGCAGTACGGGGAAATCAACAAACCAATACAGGTAGCTGTTCGATATGAATGACCTGATGTCACAAGCCGTAGACTTGATGATTGCCGGCATGGGCTTCGTGTTCGTGTTCCTGATTATTCTGGTATTCGCGACCGGCCTGATGTCCAAAATCATCCTGCGGTTT
>NZ_CAJXKQ010000041.1 GCF_913055835.1 uncultured Marinobacter sp.
TGCATGAGCTGCTTGAAGCCCTTGCCCTCATCGCCCATGCGGTGGCTTTCGGGTACTTCCACGTTATCGAAGAAGATGGAGCCCCGGCCGATGGCGCGCTGGCCGTTGTCCTCGAACCGGGTGGTGGTGATGCCCGGGCTGTCCATGGGCACCAGGAACGCGCTGATGCCGGAGGCCCGTTGCTCCACCGTACCGGTGCGGGCGAACACCACCGCCACGTCAGCCTGGTCGGCCATGGAGATGGAGGTTTTCTCGCCGTTGAGCACATAGACGTCGCCCTTTTTCTCGGCTTTCAGGCGCAGGTTGGCAGCGTCCGAGCCACCATGGGGTTCGGTCAGGGCAATGCAGGCCACCTTCTGGCCGGAGGTCATGCCGTGCAGCCATTCCTTTGCCAGGTCCGGCGCGGCGTGGCTGGCGATGATCTGGCCGTTCAGGGAGGTCAGCAGGGGAATGTAGCCGACGTTGAAATCCCCTTTCGAGATCTCCTCGATGACCAGGCCGCTGGTGACGCAATCCATGCCGCTGCCACCGAACTCCTCAGGCAGTTCACCACCGAGCAGTCCCATCTCGCCGAGCTGGCGGATCACGTCCCGCTCGATCACGCCTTCCTGGTCCCGCTTACGATAGCCCGGAGCCAGCATCTCGGCACTGAAACGGGCCACAACCTCGCGAATCGCGTTCTGTTCTTCATTGAATCCGAAATTCATGGTGCTCTCCGGGCTGTCTGGCCGTTATTTGTAGTACTTGCGGAATTCCGGTTTGCGCTTTTCCCGGAAGGCTTTGACGCCTTCTTTGGACTCGTCTGTGTCGTAGTAAAGGCTCAGAGCCTGCATGCCGAGGGCGCCGATGCCGGCAATGTTGTCGCTGTCGGCGTTGAACGAGCGCTTGGCGATGGAAATGGCGGTTGGGCTTTTTTCCAGGATTTCCTCACACCACCTCTGCACTTCCTCATCCAATTGCTCTGGCGGAACCACGGCGTTGACCAGGCCCCACTCCAGCGCCTGCTGAGCGGAATACTTGCGGCACAGGTACCAGATTTCCCGGGCCCGCTTCTCACCCACGACCCGCGCCAGGTAGGCAGTGCCAAAGCCAGGATCCACCGAGCCTACCTTAGGGCCGACCTGGCCGAAGATGGCGGTTTCCGAGGCGATGCTGAGGTCACAGATCACATGCAGCACGTGGCCGCCGCCAATGGCGAAACCGTTAACCCGGGCGATCACCGGTTTGGGTACCTCGCGGATAGTGCGCTGCAGCTCTTCCACGGGCAGACCGATCAGGCCGCGACCGTCGTACTGGCCGTCGTGGGCGCCCTGGTCGCCCCCGGTGCAGAAGGCTTTCTCGCCGGCGCCGGTGAAGACAATCACGCCGATATCCTTGTTCCAGCCCGCGCGGTTAAACGCGTCCAGCAGTTCCATGCAGGTCTGTCCCCGGAAGGCGTTGTAGCGGTCCGGCCGGTTGATGGTGATGGTGGCAACGCCGTTGCTTTCGTCGTACAGGATGTCTTCGTAATTCATGGTCTGTTCTCCGAGTTGGTAATGATGGGCGTTAGCCGGCCATGGTCAGGCCGCCGGACACACTGATCACCTGGCCGGTGATGAAGTTGGCGTCGTCACTGGCGAGCAGGGCGATGATGCCGGGGTAGTCTTCCGGCTGGGCCAGGCGCTTCATCGGTACGGCGTTGCGGAAGGCTTCCAGCAGTTTCTCCGGGTTGGGCGCGGATTCCGCCACGCCCTTGAGCAGGGCGGTGTCGGTGGGGCCGGGGCAGACCACGTTCAGGCACACATTCTTGGTGGCCAACTCCCGCGCCACGGTCTTGCTGAAACCCACCAGGCCGGCCTTACAGGCGGCGTAGACGGATTCACCGGAGGAGCCCACCCGGGCCGCATCGGAGGCCACGTTGATGACCTTGCCGCCGCCGGCCGCCACCATCTTCGGCAGCACCACGTGGTGCATGTTCAGGACGCCGGTGAGGTTCACGGCAATTAGCTGGTCCCAGAGTTTCGGCTCGGTTTTCAGAAACGGCAAAAAGCGGTCGAAACCGGCGTTGTTTACCAGCACCGTGGGCACCCCAAGATCGTTCTCGATGGCGGCCACGGTCTGGGTGATGGCGGCGTAATCGGTGATGTCGGCAGCGTAAGCTTTTGCCTTGCCTCCGGCTTCGGTTATCAGGTCGGCCGTGGCCTGGGCGGCGCTCTCGTCCCGGTCCAGTACGGCCACCAGACTTCCTTCCTCGGCAAAGCGCTGGCACACGGCGCGGCCGATGCCGCCCCCGCCGCCGGTCACGATGACTGTTTTTCCGTTTAGGCCTCTCATGATGACTTGCTCCTGTTGCTGTTCAATCAAAGGGATCAGCCGCGTTTGACCGGTTCGAGGCGAACCTCTCTGGCCTGCTCGCGTAGCTTGAATTTCTGGATCTTGCCGGAGGCGGTACGGGGCATGGCCTCGATCACTTCCAGATATTCGGGCAGGTAGTTCTTGGACAGTTGCTGTTCGGTGAGGTACTTCTTGACCTGCTCCAGGGTCAGGTCGGTGGCGTTTTCATCCAGGGTGACATAGGCGCACAGACGCTCACCCAGGCGTTCGTCCGGGCAACCCACCAGGGCGACATCGACAATGCCCGGGTATTTGTACAACAGGTTTTCCACTTCAACGACCGGGATGTTCTCGCCACCGCGGATTACCACGTCCTTGGTACGGCCGGTGATGCGGATATAGCCGTCTTTATCCATGCGAGCGAGGTCGCCGGTGTTGAACCAGCCATCCTCATCCACGCCGTAGAGTTCGGGGCGCTTGAGATAGCCAACAAACAGGCTTGAGCCCCGGACCAGCAAGCTGCCTTCTTCACCGGGAGGCAGTTCATTGCCCTGGAAATCGGTGACTTTCACTTCCATGTAGGGCATGGCCCTGCCGTCGGACTGGCTGGCCCGCTCGGCGGGATCTTCCGGGCAGGTCATGGTGACAGCGCCGTTTTCGGTCATACCCCAGGCGGAGACGATCTTTGCCTTCAGTACCTTGCCGGCCTGTTCAACCACGGCGCTGGGGATCGGTGCGCCGGCGGAGACAAAGATCCGGAGGGAATCCAGTTCACCTTCGTGCTTTGGGGCGGTCTTCACCAGATCGGCCAGGAAGGGTGTCGCCGCCATGGTGAAGGCCGGTTTTTCGGTACCAATCACCCTGCAGACGTAGTCCGCGTCCCAGATGTCCTGCAGGATCGCGGTGGTGCCCAGGTAAACCGGCATCATGATGCCGTACATGAAGCCCGTTTGGTGGGCCAGGGGCGAGGCCATCAGTACTTTGTCATCGGAAGTCAGGTGCAGCCGATCGGCATAGGGGCGCACATTGGAGAACAATGTATTGGAGGTGTGCATTACGCCCTTGGGGTCGCCGGTGGTGCCAGAGGTGTAAAGGATCTGGATGGCGTCGTCGGCAGTGAGCTGGCGCTCGGCAAATAGTGCGTTGGTGTCCTGCTGGTCTTCCCAGGGCGTTTCCATCAGGCGCTGTTCGAAACTGCGATCGCCCTCGCCGCCGATGACCAGCAGGGTTTCCAGGTCCGGCAGTTCCCCGCGGATGCCGTCGATCATGGCCTCGTAGTCAAAGTCCCGGAAGACCTTTGGAATGATCAGCAGTTTGGCCTCGCCGTGCTTGAGCATGAATCGCAGCTCCCGCTCCCGGAAGATGGGCATGAGCGGATTCAGGATGGCGCCGATACGCATGCAGGCCAGGTGCAGGGCAGTAGTCTGCCACCAGTTCGGTAGCTGGCAGGCCACCACCTCGCCTTTCCCGATGCCCATGGCCGCCAGGCCCGCCGCCATGCGGGTGACCTTGTCATTGAGTTCCTGATACGTGAGGGCAGTGCGGGTGTCGCTGGCGACCTGGTAGCCGACGATGGCTTCCCGGTCCGGGGTGCTGACGACTGCCTGGTCGAGGTAGTCCGTAATGATCTTGTCGTTCCATGCGCCGCTTTCAATCATCGCAGCACGGCGTTCCGGATTGAGAGTGATGCCTGTATCCATCTTCTTCACCTTTGGCTTCCGGTTTTTGTTGTTAGAAGGCCAGACCGTAAATCCTGGCCTGACCATGTCAGATTTAACATACGCCTTGCCAGAATATTATGTCAACATGTTGCTTAAAATCTGAGAATCTGTGGTAACAATCGTGACCACTCAAACCGAGAGCGACCCTGCATTCGGAGGGTGCAATATCATCTTTCGCCGGACGACTGTAGGATGTGCCCAGCCAGCTCCCCCGCCCCTGAAAGTCGACGCCATCGATGCATTAAAAGCCCGGAAAGAAGCGGCCAGGAGCACCTTCGGGAGAGAGCGAAAAAGCTTCGAGCTGGCTAGCTCGAAGCCATTCACAAGAGAGGTAGTATGAGTTCAGTATCTGGGTCTGGTGTCTTCGTAGCGTGTGCGACGTTTTCTGCCATCTTTATGGGAACCATCGGAGCCATTTCCGTCTACGCCGGGGTTGGGGCAGAGACCGTTACCTTCTACAGGCTGTTCATTGGCGCCGTTCTGGTTGCGGTTTTTCTGCTGGCAACCAGGCAGCACGGCAAAGTTTTTATGTGGCCCGGCACGAAGGTGCTGGTAACCGGCGTTTTCCTTGCCGGTTTCGTGGTGTTTTACATCCTGGCAATGGATTACACCACCATGGCAAACGCCGTTATGGTGCTTTATCTGGCACCCGTGACGGCCTCCGTGGCGGCGCATTTCTTTCTCGGGGAACGCCTCACCTCGGCCAGTATTGGATTGGTCGGATTCGCGCTGCTTGGCTTTGCCATGATGATGGAGTTCAACTTCAACCTGAGTGGGCGGGCAGAGGAAGCCATTGGTCTGGCCTATGCGTTTTGCGCCATGCTCTGTTACTCGGCGTTTATGTTAACCAATCGCTAAATAGATGACCGGGTTCATGTGTTCAGCCGCAGTGGTTACCAGATGCTCGCGGGCGCATTGTGCATGTTGCCTCTGATGCTGCTGGAAGGCGAAGCCATCTCGCGGGCACAGTGGGGTTGGTTAATTGCTGCCGGTGTTGTGCCGGGTTTCCTGGCCATCCTGTTGGCGGTAGTTGCCTTGAAGTCCCTGCCTGCCGCCACGTTCGGCACCCTGGCTTATCTGGAACCGATTACCGTTGTGGCGCTTGCCTGGGTGCTGTTTGACCAGAGCCTGAATAGCCTCCAAATGGCCGGCTGCGCCCTGATAATTCTGTCGGGCATTGCGCAGGCTTTGCTGCTTAATCGGCCTTTGGAGCCGAAAATGACGCCTGCTTGAATTAATGTAGGTGGTGGGAATTGCAATGCTTTGATAAGCCATGAAGGAGAGCAACGATGAGAACCATACTTCAGGTGGATTTTCCGTATGAGGGGCCGTTTGGCGAGGAGATGGCAAGCGCGATGGCCGAGCTTGCCGAGTCTATTGCCCAGGAGCCGGGATTCCTCTGGAAAATATGGACTGAAAACCGTGACACCTGCGAGGCAGGCGGTATCTATCTGTTCGAGGATGAGAACAGCGCAAGGGTTTATCTGGAAAAACATACCGCAAGGCTGAAGGAGTTCGGTGTGCCGGAAGTGAATGGCAAGGTGTTTCAGGTGAATGGCCGGCTGTCTGAGATTGATCACGGTCCGGTTTGAGTCATGTCGGCGGGAATGGCTGACATGAGTTACTGAAGGAGCTTCGGGGTGCTCCACCCTTGTTCCACAGGTTTATCGGTCAATGCAAGTGCTGTACTTGCCAGCGGTCGGTAAGCGTCCATAAAAGCTCGCTCTTAAACAAAAGCGAACATTCGCACAGGATCCAATACGTGCCCATTTTCCCTTCTCAGTTTAGAAAAAATCTTTTCCTCTGAGAGTTTTGAAATCTGTTTCGAATCCGGATCTCTGAAGTGAAACTGGTCGTACAAATGCTTGTGGGAGTATTAGGCATATAATTGCAAATGCGCTAAAACAGCATGATCAGTGCGTCGTATTTTGCACAGCGCCGCACACTTTTCAGAGAGCACCATCTGTAGTGGTCAGCTGATTTCGGACAGTATTGAATCAGGGTGACCGGCTAGGGCTGTGGGCACAACTCTACGGAAGTGATTCTACTTTCAGCTCAGGCGCCCGGTAAGGGAACGATTCAGTGGTGGAGGCGGTATCCATCCAGAACGGCGGCCATATCATCACCAAGATCTCTTATGGTTTGCGGGTCCAGATTGCGTTCACCCATGGATCTTAGGCCCATGATCTGCGCCTGCAGGAGTCTGGCAAGTCGACGGCTGTCTACGGACTGTGCCAGCTCGCCTTTCATCTTTGCCTGCTCGACCAGGCCGGCAATGGATTCCTCAATCGCAGCAAGAATGCTGTTAGCCTGGTCCGCCAGGGCCGAATGCGTATTGCTGGATTCCAGCAGCGTTTTCACGATCATGCAGGCACGTGAGGGTGCCGCGCTTCGGTCGCAGCAACTGCAGGCGATGCCGCGCAGATAGTCCTGAAGACCGTCAACAATTGAATCAAAACCCTTGAGGTGAGCGGCCAACTCCTGGCCGCCCTGTTCCGCATAGGCAGCCAGAGCTTCAGAAAACAGGCCGTCTTTGCTGCCGAAGGTGGCATAAATGCTGCCCGGGCGCATATCGAGGGCCTGCTCAATCTGTTTCATGGAGCTGCCATGATAGCCCTTCTCCCAGAACAGGCCTACGGCTTTTTCCAGGGCGGTTTTTCGGTCATAGCGTGCGTGTCTGGCCATAACAACGACTCACCATTGTCGCGACTTGAATGACCACTCAATTATATCTTGAATGATCACTCAATAACAGTTAGCCTGAATTTGATATTGAGCAATCGTTCAAGTAAGGAGATCGTTATGACTGACTTTCCAATGCATGATGTCGAATCCGCTCCGGAAAAATCCAAACCGCTTCTTGAGAATTCCCTCAAGGGCTTTGGCATGATCCCTGGCCTTCACGCCGTGATGGCCGAAGCGCCAGGAGCGCTTGAGGCCTATCAGAAGCTGCATCAGCTGGTGTTGGACAGCAGCTTTGATAAAGACGAAAAAACCGTCGTCTGGCAGACAATCAACGTGGAAAACGCTTGCCACTACTGTGTTCCGGCGCATACCGGCATTGCCAAGATGATGGAAGTCTCCGATGACATCATCGATGCTTTGCGGAATGAAACACCGTTGCCGAGCGACAAGCTGGAGGCTCTCCGGACCTTCACTCTCGCCGTGATGCGCAAGGACGGCAATGTCAGCAAGGAGGATCTGAACGCGTTCTACAAGGCGGGTTACAACCATCGCCAGGTGCTGGAGGTGATTCTTGTGCTGTCCCAGAAAACCCTGAGCAACTACATCAACCACATTGCCGAAACGCCGGTTGATGAACCGTTCAAGAAATTTGAGTGGCATAAAAAGTAGTAATTTCAGCTCTCGCTGGCGAGCGGATGCGGCTTAGTCCGCATTCGTGCCAGCCTGTTTGCCTGCCTTGACAGTTTTGTCCTTGAGCCTTTTGCCCACGCACCGGGGTCATTGGGGTGTAAAGTCTGAAAGTGTTGTTTGCCTTTGCTTCGGAAGCCTAGAAGCTAGTTAACGTGCCTCTAATACCGATGAAAGTAGGGGCCTACAGCATCCTGTGTGCGCGGGCAGTTCAGTACCCGCGCGCACTCATCCTCAAAGAGCTTCTTAGTCTGTGCAGGACTCGTCCGTTCAGTTTTGTGGAGCAAGTCAAGCGGCTAGCCAGTTGACCCTCCGTTTCCTTCCTCCAGATTAGGGATGCAGGTTGCATTGTTCCCACATTCGATGTCTTCGGCGCTTACGCCCTCGGCATGTGCTGCCGAACCCATCGCGAAAGCAAACAGTACGCCTAACAAAGCCAGAGTTTTCATGATGTATCCTCCGTATTGCTGATGTCCGTCCACTGATCTTGCCGCTGGGACAGGTATCAGTGAATGGTGCTCGCTACATAGACACCGAGTACCTGGTAGCGTTACAGACGTGCTGATTGAAATTCTTCGGCGTGGAGTTCCCCTGCCGGCGCCGCTCCTTCCTCGTGTTTTTGAATTCATCTCTGTGTAACAGAACCGCTCCGGGTTGGTCTGAAGCACCGATTATCAACCCTTTATCAAATCCACCTACTGGAGAGGAATGATGCGTAGTTATCCACTTTTGTCTTTAATTGTTGTGCTTGCCCTGCTCCCGGGCAGAGCCATGTCTGATCCCAATCGCGATAATTTCCAGCACTATCAGGAGCTGCTTGATCGGCACCTGATTGAACACACACTGCCGGGAAACGGACTGGTTTCGGCCTTTGATTATCCTCCTGCCCTGGCCAGCGACAGCCTGGAAAAGACACTGACCAAGCAGCGCGAAACCCTGAAGGCGTTTGACCCCGGTGCCCTTGAAGAGAAAGCGGAATCTGTTGCCTTCTGGATTAACGCCTACAACTTTTTCATGCTTGATCAGATTCTTACCGAACGGCCAGACGGCGAACTTGTGTCCTCTGTGTGGGACTATGGCGGCCGGGTTAACCCGTTTGTCGACAGCGTATTTGAGCGGAAGAACTTTGTTATTGGCGGTCGCAATTACAGCCTCAACGATATGGAGAAGGAAATTCTGTTGGGCGAGGAATATGCCAGCAAGGGCTGGAAAGATGCCCGGGTTCATTTTGCGGTGAACTGCGCATCGGTCGGATGCCCACCGCTGCGGAACGCCATTTACACCGCCGATAACCTGGAGCGTCTGCTTGCGGAGAATACCCGGAGGGCATTCAATACGGCGCGTCATCTGCAGGTAAAAGGCGATACCTTGTATGTGACCGAGCTGTTCAAATGGTATGAAGAGGATTTTGAAGAAGCGTCGGGTTCTTCGAAGGCATTTATAGAGGCGTGGGCTGCTCCCCAGGTAGCTAAAAAGGTGGCTGCCACATCGTCCCTGGAGTTCATCAATTACGACTGGGCGCTTAACACGCCGGATAACTTCCCGTCCCTGGATCAGCCAGTTGACTGAAAATAGGCACAAAAAAGGCCGCTATTCCGGAGAGTAGCGGCCTTTCTCGTCGCGGGTTATCTCGCGGATACTTTCACGTCAGCAACCTGCTCGACGGTCTTGGTCGGGTAGCTCTGCGCCTCATGGTACCTGTCGGCCTGACCATTCATAGCCAGGACCGTAGTCGCAGAGAAGGACAGTGCGATAGCGGCGAAAATCAGTGTCAGTTTTTTCATGGTCTGTACCTCGTTCGGTTCGATGACACGCGGGGTCTGCATCGTATGGGAACAGGCCTCGCTTACGGGGTATAGACACCGCAGTGTTAGGTTGCGTTACAGATTAGCGGTCGCGGTGGCGGAAAATTCCGGGATTTCGATATAACAAAATACGATCAGGGCGGGCCTATGCATTCCTCTCCCTTCGATTCATAATGATCGTTCAAGAATTCGCAACGAAGGAGAAGCACCATGAGTCGACTTCTGGCCCTTATATTGATCGTTGCAAGCTCTCTGGCAATGGCGGCCGGTGATAAAACGCCTCCGCTTGTGGATGCCGACTGGCTTGATGCAAACCTGAATCGTAGCGACCTCGTGGTACTTGATGTGCGCTCCGGTATTGATAACGGGGGGGATCGCAGCAGCTTTCAGAAAGCACACATCCCCGGGTCTGTTTACAGTAGCTACACCGGCGATGGTTGGCGCGAAAGCCGTAACGGGGTTGCCGGTCTCTTGCCCCCGGTTGCGAGCCTGGAACGGCTCATTGGCAGCCTGGGCATAGGTAATGACGATACCGTTGTTATCGTGCCGGCTGGCACCGGCGTTACGGATTTTGGCAGTGCAGCCAGGGTCTATTGGACCTTCCGTGTGTTGGGTCACGACGATGTCACCATTCTCAACGGCGGTTTTGCCGGTTGGCAGGCAGCCGGATTCGAGGTTGCCAGTGGCGAGGGTGAGCGCCGGGATGTGGTGCAGTTTGACGGCACCCTGCAGCAGGAGCTGATTGCATCGCTTGATGAAGTCCAGGCCGCTCGAAACAGCCAGGCGCAGCTTGTGGATGCCCGTCCGAGAAACTATTTTACCGGTGAAACCCAGTCGCCGGCCGCCAAGGCGCCGGGCACGATTCCCGGTTCCCGAAGCCTGCCTCACGCCGATTTTCTGGCTCAGCAGGATCAGGCCTGGTACCTGAATGCAGGCGTCATCAGTTCCAAGGTGAACCAGGCCGAGCTGGACCCTTCGGCCCGGACCATTGCCTTCTGCAACACCGGACATTGGGCAGCCACGGACTGGTTCGTGCTCAGCGAATTGGCCGGATTCGAGGAAGTTGCTCTTTACGACGGTTCGATGGCTGAGTGGTCCCAAGACAGTGATCGGCCACTGCAGGTTGCGAAGAGAGGCCTTGGCAAGATTCTGGATTTTTTCAACTGATCTGAAAAAGTGACAAGTCATGTCTGATTCCGCAGTCCTCCAGCCCGGGCTGCAACAGCCCGGCTGGCAGGTGGACCGATTCATCGTATCGATGGCCCTGGTAGGTCTTGCCCTGTTGGGCGGACTGATCTGGCTGGAAACCGCCCCATTCATGGTGGCGTTGTTTATCGTTGGAACTGTGCTGGGCATGGCGCTTTACCACGGCGCCTTCGGCTTTACGGCGGGTTGGCGCAATCTGGTGACCAAGAAAAGCGGCGCTGGTATGCGCGCTCAGCTGCTGCTATTCGGACTTAGTTCCCTGATCATGGTTCCGATGCTCCACAGCGGTCAGGCTGGCCTGGTTGGTGCCGTGGCGCCGGTGGGCACTTCCCTGGTGGTGGGCTCGTTCATTTTTGGTATTGGCATGCAACTTGGCGGAGGCTGCGGTTCGGGTACCCTGTTCACTGTGGGAGCCGGCAATATCCGCATGGTGGTGACACTGGTGTTCTTCATCGCCGGTGCTGTACTTGGGTCGATCCACTTGCCCTGGTGGCTCGACCAGCCAGGTTTTGATCCTGTTCCTCTGGTCAGCAGCTTTGGCGTCAGCGGTGCCATTGTGGTGCAGTTCGTGGGTCTCGGTTTGATCGCCTGGTGGGTCAATCGAATTGAGCGTAAGGCCCATGGAACCATCGAGCGCGATGAACTTCTGTGGAAGGGCCAGAGCCACGGTGTACTCAGAACATTGCTCAGTGGTCGCTGGCCTTTTACCTGGGCCATCCTGATCCTCGCGGCCGGCAATGCCCTGACCCTCGCGATCGGCGGCGCGCCCTGGAGCATCACCTTTGCCTTTAACGTCTGGGGCGCCAAGGCCCTGGAGGTGGTGGGCGTTAACATGTCCCAGTTCGAGTTCTGGACCTGGGATTACCCCGCCATGGCCTTGAAAGATTCGGTACTCACCAATATTCCCTCGGTGATGAATTTCGGGCTTCTACTGGGCGCTATGCTGGCTGCGGGTCTTGCAAACCGCTTTAACGAGGCCAGCCGAAATCGGCCAGAAGGCCGGCAGTTCCTGGCTGCCGTGGTGGGTGGCTTGCTGCTCGGCTACGGTGCCCGCCTGGGCTTTGGCTGCAACATCGGGGCGCTGTTCTCCGGCATTGCGTCGGCCAGCCTGCACGCCTGGGTCTGGTTTGCCTGCGCCTTTTCCGGCTCACTGATCGGGATCCGGCTGCGGCCGTGGTTCCGGCTGCCTAACTGAGTGCGGAGTCGGTCTTATGGAAAGAGCCTACAGTCGAACCCGCATTGTCGTTGTGCTCAGCATCATCCTGGTCCTGATCCTTGTGGATCATCTGAACAGCCCTACGTTTGCTTTCAATTCTGGCCAGGGCAACGTAGAAACGGCGCTGTCGCAGCGAGATGAGACCGCCTGCGCGCCCTGCGGGGCGCCGTGTCCGTCGACCAGAAACTGACCTGATCCCGGCCAGGGCCAGCGATTAGGGGGAAGATGAAGTACACTATCGCCACGGTTTTCCAACCTATTTCTATTACGGCCATGGCACAGCATTATGACGGTTAGTTTCACTGAGCGGGGCACACCACTCGCAGAAAGCGACACCCTTACCCTGGTACAGTCCGCCGGCACGGTGAAAGACAAAATCTCAGAAGTTGCTGCCGCACGGCTTCGTGACCGGGGCTATGCAGACGTATCCGCTTCTTTGCTTGGGTTTCTGGGTGCCTTGGACTGTGGGGTAAACTTTGGTTCTGACATTGCCCGCAGGCTCGATATTTCACGTCAAATGGTGGCAAAAACCGTGAAGGAGCTGAGCGAAGCCGGTTACCTCGTTCAGGGAACCGGGCCAGGTAAGCTCAAACCCATTGAGTTTACTCTGAAGGGCGAGAAACTGATGTCCGAGGTTCGACAAATCCTCTCCGAGATGGATCGGGAGCTGAGCAATACCGTCGGCAAAAAAAGCCTCAAAGACCTTGTGCGAGAACTGGATGCACTAGCCGGGACTCTGGAAAATCTCTGATCGCGCCGGGGCTGGGTGTCAGTTCTCGCAGTTGGATCCCAGTCTGTCGATTTCTCCACCGCTCATTTGAAACCGGAAGTGCCTGGGCGCGCCACCCGGTTTCATGTAGAGGAAAGTCAAAGTGGCTTCGTAGTTCTCTTCCGGGTGACTTCTACGTGCCTCCCAAGCTCGGTTAACGAGGTTGGCAAGGCGCTTCTCCGCCAGGTTGTGAAATGATCCCGCCTGATCAATTTCCGCGGTTTCCTTGACTGTCTGAAAGAAAGGCTGGAGACACCGGGGCACTTCAGTCTTGGGCGGTCCTGAAAGCCATGCAGGCAGGTCATCGGCGACAGCCTGGCTCGGTGTTAGACATCCTGCGACAAGGGCGAACCCTGCCAGGGAACATGGGCCAGAACGAGTCATTATGGCTCCTCCAAAACAATAACCTCAGGCTTTAACAATGGTCCCCTGAGCGACAGCCACCAGTTTTTTTGCCTCGGCTTCGACTGCGTAGACTTTGCAGTCACAAACTGCCTGTCGCTTGCCGGCAGCAACAACCGACGCCTCGGCGATCAGCTTCTCGCCGACGGCCGGCCTGGTGTAATTGATCTTGAACTCCGAGGTGACAGAGTCTCCGAGTATAGATCCACCCGCGAATGTCAGGGCGTTGTCAGCCAGGTAGCTCACTACGCCACCGTGCACAAAACCGTGCTGTTGCCGGTGCTTATCCTCAATGACCAATTCGAGTTGAGCGTTGCCCGGTTCGAATGAATTCAGTGTGCAGCCAAGCAGAAGACTGAATGGCTGAGATTCCAGAACACTCTTTCCGAATGCAAGTAGATCCATGTCAATACTCCAGCTGTTGCCCAAACGCTCTTCAAGCAGTCGCCTGATCGGCAGAGTTTGCCAGTTCTTCAGGATCGCGTGACAGTGCCTGCTTTTCCATGTTTGCGATCACGTCAGGAAATGTTCTGTCAACGCCGAAGGCCAGCATTGCCATGATCACCGGTGCCAACCAAGCGGGTTTGGGATGTAGCTTCCACCAGACGATCACTTCGGATCCATCCGGGATCTGCTCAACCTGCCAGCCCCCAATCATCCAGGTTGCAGGGTAAGGAAACCCAGCCTCTTCGGTCAGGAATTCAACCTCATAGCGTCTTCGGTCCTCGTCATATTCAGTACAGCGCTCCCGCCATTGGTTGCCTTGGGTATCCTCACAGGCTCGCAACGGTAAATCGTCGTTGGGAATGCTCTCAATCTGAGAGGAAGCAAGATTCGGAGCATACTGCGAGATGGCCCCCAGATTGCCGACAATGTGCCAGAGGCTGTCTGCATCCGAGATGGACTGGTATCGGAGTGAGTAGCCAAAACTACGGTCCTTTGGCTGGTAGTACATTTTTTTCAGTCCAGCCATCTGGCTGAGTCCAAAGTAGAGTACAAACGCAGCAACGGCAAGTATCGCAAAGATTCCCTGCGGAGTGAGGTGTGAGCCCCAGAGGATTACGCCGACGATGGAGAACAGGACCCAGATGAAATCCCCGACGCTGGCGTATAGCACCCGCCAACCGGCGACCTTGTCACGAGTGGCTTGATGCAATAGATCCATTGAAAAAATCAACAATCCCAACCCCGCCGCTTGAAGGAACAGGGGGGCACCTACGCCAATCAACCGGCCTGTGAGATCTGGCAGGAAAAGCAGGAATAGTCCTGAAATCCCCGAAAACGCTGCATTGAGTTTCAGTGCTGTGCGGACGAGTGTCTGGTTCATGTTGATTCTCCCGGATAAAGTCATGTCAATCAGGTAGACAAAATAGAGCGGCTATTCGGTATTTGTCAACCATGTTGACACGAAAGCTCCGAGCCCTTCTTGTACTGGAAAGGTTTCGACGCGAATGCGTGGAGTGCTTCCAGCTATCTTTTTGGCGTCGCAATATGCCCTACACTGAATAAAGATTTCCCACGGAAAAGGAGGCAAAGCATGAACAAAGTCTGCGCAGTACTGGGAGTCGGTCCGGGCAACGGTGAGGCGTTTGTGCGGCGTTTTTGTGATGAGGGCTATCAGGTGGCCATGCTGGCCCGCAGTGAGGAGTACCTGAGCCAGCTTGAGAGCGAGGTGGATGGCTCTCATGCCTTTCCATGCGACCTGATGCAGCCAGAGCAGATTACCACGGTTCTCTCGGCGATTGAGGGGAGGCTGGGGTCCGTGTCGGTGATCCTGTATAACGCCGGCGGCGGCACCTTCAAAAATGTCGAGGAGGCCAGTCTGGAAGACTTCGAAGCCAACTGGCGAATCAACGTCCAGGGCCTGGTGGCTGCCACCAAGGCGGCACTGCCACAGCTGCGACAGCATGACTCGGCAAGTATTATAGTAACCAGTGCCTCGGCGGCAACCCGCGGCCGCGCCAATACCGCTCCCTTTGCGTCGGCCAAGGCCGCCCAACGCAGCCTGGCCCAGTCTCTGGCGCGGCAGCTTGGGCCGGAGAAGATTCATGTAGCCAATGTGGTGATTGACGGTGTGGTGGACCTGCCACGCACGCGCAAGATGCTGCCGGACAAGCCAGACGATTTCTTCGTGCAGCCGTCGGCCGTGGCCGACGCCGTCTGGAACCTGTGCCAGCAGGATCCGTCAGCCTGGACCCATGAGCTGGATATCCGGCCCTTCGGCGAGAACTGGTAGCAGGGCTACACAACGAGATGACCATCGCCACTTGCGGTGATGGTCGGGAACTGCCTTTGTGGAGTGGTACTCGCACTGGCAGGGTAAGGACCAGGAAGCGGCTGAGTTCTGCCACGGCATCTATGCAGGCCTGCTGGGGCAACTCAAGAAAACGCTGGAGCAATAGCCAGCGTTCCCGGATTCTGTCAAGGCGGCTGCAGGGGGCAATCCAACCCTGAGGAAAGCATTGGAAGTTCCAGTTTTACCAGGGCTCAGAGAAAGGCCGGGCGTCAATCTCAAATGTCCAGGCAGAGCGAGGCTGTTGGTGCAACTGCCAGTAAATTTCCGCCAGGTCGTCCGGCTCGACGATGCCGTCCTTTCCCTTGCTGGCGTATAGGTCAGGCAGGTATTGAGCCGTTGACTCGTTCCGGATCAGGCCGTCAACGATCACGTGGGCAACATGGATGCCCTGCGGGCCCAGTTCCCTGGCCATGCTCTGAGCCAGGGCCCGGAGAGCGTGTTTTCCACCTGAAAATGCGGAAAATCCGGCGGCGCCTCGCAAACTGGCCGAAGCACCGGTAAACAGGATGGTTCCGGCTTTGCGGGCCAGCATTTTACCGGCAACTTCTCGCCCCACCAGGAATCCGGCCAGGGCGCACATTTCCCAGACTTTCCGGTACACCCGTGTACTGGTATCGCACAGGTTGAACCGGACATTGCCGCCAACGTTGAAAACGGCAACCTGAATGGCACCCAGTTGTGACTCCACATGGTTTACCAGCTCGATAACCTGGGCTTCGTCCCGGGCGTCTGAGTGAAGTGCCGTTACGCTGGAACCGAGGGCGTCGATTTGGCGAGTGAGATCACCAAGATCGCCACGGCGCCGGGTAACCACCAGGTGATACCCCTCGCGAGCGAATCGTCTGGCAATGGCGGAGCCCAGATAATCTCCGGCGCCGACGACCAGGGCAATGGGTTTGTCGGTGGTTGCCATAATTCCCTCCCGGTTGATCTGTAACATTCAGCGGATTCAGGCGTCAGTCTGTTGTATGACATGAAACGGCATCTGCCGTTGGAGGCCTGTAATGAAAAAAGCACTCTTTACTGCGTTTGCTCTGGTTTGCTCGAGCACGGTTCTGGCGTCTGGCACCGCGAGCGAACCTGGCTACGTCAATTACACCTATTCAGATACCGGTTCTGGAGTACCTTTCAATCTATTGCGAACAGGCAGTATGGTCGAGCCGGGCAAATATGAGCCCGGCTATGTGAATTACCGTTACTTGCCGTCCGATCCTGGGCGGGAAACCGCTCGGACCGGTAAATGGCTCTCCTCTGACGTATTCGAGCCCACCTATCTCAATTACTGCGTTGACTCTGTGTGACCTCTGCATTGACGGTCGGGTCACTGACCCCTTGGGTGGAGCCGGTCTTCACCCTTTTTTTAATCGCGCCATCAATAATCCATAGCCGATCCTGCCCCCAACAGCTGACTGCCCCGTAACGGAAACTAGGAACGCCCCAGAGACCGCACTCATACATCGCAAGACGGTTGTCTTCCGCCCAGTCCCGCCAGCTTTCATCGTTCAAGTGCTTTCTGGCCTTCTGCCAGTCAAGCCCCGCCCGCTCAACGATTTGCCTCAGACCGGCGTCGGTTTCCGACCGTATCCCTTCGGCGTTGACGGCTCGGGCGTAGCTGCGCATGTAGTCGATTTCCCGACCTTGCAAGCGGGCATAGTCAAACAGCGCATAACACCGCTCGACACCGGGGCCAAGGGGATCGGCGACAAAGCCGTAGGGAATGCCAAGCTTGTTGGCTTCCCGTTTTGTGTCATGGAAGATGTACCACTTCTTGGCATCCGGTACGGATTGCCCGCGCATCAGCATGGGAAGCACGGGACGGAGCCGGAGCGGGATGCGCCAGGCACTGGCCAGTTGCACAGCACGTTCCAGCCCGAGGTAGGAATAAGGGCTGCGGATGGAGAAAAACACCTCCAGGGGAACCTGGGCCGCCGGATGATCTGCGGCTACCGGATGGGCCTCCCGCCCCAGTTCCGCCCAGGTTCGGTTAAAAAGAATCTGGTCGGCTGCATCATGGTTCCGCCTCTGGCGGATCAGGCATTGCTCAAGGTGGTCAAGTCGGTCCATACCCCAGAACCACTGCCCAAGGTACCAGACCATGCTCCCCTGATAGTGCCCGAGCCTTCGGAGCATTGCTTCATTTTCGGCCAGTCTGGCTGCCTCCGACGAACCGTTTGTCGATCCGGACGTTTTGAAAGCCCAGAGTTCACGGAACACCTCCAAGGCCTCTGACAGGGCGCGAGGGTCAGCTTCTGCCGCCAGAAGACGTGAAGTGGCGGTTTCCAGTTCGGCTTGGGCTGGCGGGTCCGGCCGATCCGGAGGCGTGAAGCCGTACAGACTGGACAGCCTGGTTGCATCCTGTTGGGCCCAGGCTTGCCACAGTGCAGGTTCTGGAAACATGTCATCATCCAGTCGCCAGACGGTGTGAAGCTGAAAGCGCACCCGGTAGCGTTCCTCCAGCTGTACCAGGGCCTGTAAAAGCGGAAGGCCAAAAGGGTCGCGTGGATTGATGAAAACCCGCGCCAGGCCAAGGTCGCCCCGGATTCTTGCGCGTGCACCCTGAATGGCCGCCTGCAGGGAATAGCGGGGCGCACTGGATAAAGCGCGGGCGAACCAGGGCATGAGGTCCGCTTTTTCAAGGTGACGCATGACAGCATCCTTTGTTGTTATTGATTCAGTTGTAGCCAGCGGGCCAGCCTTGAGCCGGGGTGACGGCTGATCGACCAGGGCAACCATATCATGACGATGGGAATAGCGACGCCGGCCAGTACTGTCAGAACCGGGTTCAGTTTGAATGTGTTTCCCAGGCCGGCGAACACGACCGTCATCGGCAGCATGCCGACCAGGCTCGCGATGGCAAAGCGCCAGGCCTGTATGGCAGTAACGCCGGAGGCATAACTGATGAGAGCGAATGAGAACACGGGAATCAGTCGGGTCAGGAACACCGCAATGGTCAGAAAACGCTGAGATCCGTCTCTGGCCAGTACCGGATTGTCCGGAAACCGCTTACAGATGGCTTCCCGGCCAAGGCACCGGGCAATCCAGAACGCCGACAGGGCTCCGAGTAGCGCGCCGGTCGCTGCGATAGCCGTCCCCCATAGAATACCGAAGGCAAGCCCCGCTGTTGCGCTGATGGGTAAGGTGGGAATGGGCCCCACCACCACGGCAATCATCATCAACAGCATCAGCAGGAGCGGCCCTGCCGCGCCCTGACTCCCCAGCCATTCCGCCAGTGTGTCTGGCGAGAGGTTTGCTGGCATATCCAGGCTTTGCAGCAGCCACCATGCTCCGGCAAGGGCGCCGACCACGACAGCAAGCACGGCGATCCGAAAGGTCATCTAGCAACCCTTTTTCTACTGCCAACGATCGGCCCTTGCCAGCCGCCAATCTTCAGCCCAGTCCGCCGGTGCGCAGTCTCTGTGCAACAAACAACCAGGTTCGATACCGGGGTAGAGCTGAGCATAATTCATCACCAAACTTGGATTAACACGCCGGTTCAGGTGGCGTGGTTGCAGGTCTTCCAGACGGTCAATGCCAAGAATACCCAGCAGCTCCGCAAGCGCCTCCACGGTGGAGTGCTGGTAGTTTGCCACGCGAACACCTTTGTCGGTTACGTCCAGCTGCTGGTAGCGGGCCGGATTGGTGGTTGCGACACCGGTCGGGCATTTATCGGTGTTGCAGCTGCGGGACTGTATGCAGCCCAGAGCCATCATCATACCTCGGGCAGAATTGACGGTGTCGGCACCCAGCGCCATAAGGCGCAGCATATGGAACGCCGAAAAGGACTTGCCCGAGGCGATCAGGCGCACTTGATCCCGAACGCCAATACCCTTGAGGGCATTATGCACAAACTGCAGCCCGTCCCTGAGCGGCATGCCAACCGAATTGGTCAGCTCTACCGGCGCTGCCCCGGTGCCACCCTCGCCGCCATCCACGGTTATGAAGTCAGGCAGCCGGCCGGTTTCCAGCATGGCCTTACAGATGCCCAGAAACTCCTGTCGATTTCCGGGGCAGAGTTTGAAACCCACCGGTTTGCCACCGGACAGCGCCCTCAGTTTGGCCACGAACGTCACCAGCTCGATGGGACTTGAGAAAGCCGTATGACCTGGCGGCGACAGTACATCCTGGCCCATGGGGACCTTTCGGATATCAGCGATTTCGCGGGTCAGTTTGGACGCCGGTAATACACCGCCATGCCCGGGCTTGGCGCCCTGAGACAGCTTGGTTTCGATCATCTTCACGGAATCCCGGGCCGCTTCCCTGGCAAATAACCTCGGGTCGAAGTTGCCTTCGGAATCGCGGCAACCGAAATAGCCGGTCCCAATTTGCCACACCAGATCGCCGCCATGTTTCAGGTGCCACTCGCTGATGCCGCCCTCACCGGTGTTATGGAAAAAGTTGCCGAGTTTGGCTCCCCGATTCAGGGCCATGATGGCATTGCGGCTGAGAGCGCCATAGCTCATGGCCGAAATATTCAACGGGGCCGCATCGTAGGGTTGTGCGCACCGGCTGTCGCCGAAGCGGATCCGGAGGTTGGCTGGCAGGCAGTGTTTCGGTGCCACTGAATGATTGAGCCACTCGTAGCCATCCCGGTAGACGTCAAAGATGGTGCCGAAGGCGCGGGTGTCGTTGTCCTTCTTCGCTCTCTGGTAGGTGAGGCTGCGGAATTCCCGGTTTACCGGTGCGCCATCCAGATCCGACTCCACGAAATATTGCTGTAACTCCCGACGCACCGACTCAAAAAGATACCGAAAGTGCCCGATTACCGGATAAATGCGCAAAAGCGTGTGTTTGTTCTGGAGCAGGTCGTGAGCCCCCACTGCCAGCAGGGGCCCGGCAATCAGCCAGAGCCATTTGCTGGATGGCCAGTGGATGGTCGCCAGTGATAGCAAGATAACGGTAACCAGGCCGGCGAGGATAAAGGCATGTCGAAAAACCATGGTTGTATTCCTGATTGTTGGGAGTTTCGTCGCTGATTGGTTCGGCAAGCCAAGGACACCTGCATGGCAGCGTTGTTACAGAAGCAGAAACTGCCATTGCCCGGAGGAGAAACAGATTGGTCAAAAATGTTCGAGCCATGGTGTAACAGTTGCAAATCTCATGTGTCGGTGTCCGTGAAACGCGAGAAATCAGTGCCCTGACGACAACAGGCACTGAACCACCGGAACGGAGAGCGCGACAAGATGACTCGGCACAATCGTCAATACTGGATGGGCGGCAACCGGTCCTACGAACAGGACCGTTTCTTCGAGGAGTCCCTCGATAAATCTCTGTGGCAAAAGGCGGAAGGTCCTGAAAACTGGGAGGCTTGCTGGTATACGGGCATGCCTGATCCGGAATTCTTCAGCCAGGTGGGGCCAGAGCGGACAATTAATCACATTCCCGGTAACAATGCCCTCACGGTGAAAAGCCGCCTTTACCGTAGCCTGATGGACTTGCGGGATCGGGTAGAGCGGCAGCAAAAGGGCGGCAAACATCTGACCGACCGCCTGGCGTTCGTGCCTAAGGTGTTCTCGATGCCGGAGGACTACCATGCTTTCCAGCAGGCGGCACTGGAGAATCCGGACAAACGCTGGTTACTCAAGCCGAAGAATGCCGCCCGAGGGAAGGGGATCCAGTTGGTGGCAGATCCCGCCGACGTGCCCATGGAATCGTCCTGGATGGTTCAGGAGTACCTGGAAAATCCACACACCATGCACGGCCGGAAATACGTTCTGCGGCTGTATGTGCTTGTCTCTTCGGTCTCGCCGTTTCGTGTTTACCTGTATCACCAGGGCTTTGCCAAGCTGGCTTCCATGCCTTACGACGAGGAAAACGCCAACAACCCCTACAGCTACCTTACCAATCCGGATGTGAACGCGTTGAATCTGGATGCAGAGGTACCCGTGGAGTTTGTGGATTTCGAACGTTACCGGGCCTGGCTCCGGGAACAGGGTCACGACGATGACGCCCTGTTCGCCAAAATCGAGGACATGGTCGCCCTGACCTGTCTGGCGGCCCTGGAGCCCATGCGAGAGCGCTCCCGGGTGATCGGTGCCGATACCCGTGGCTGTTATGAGCTGATGGGCATTGATTGCCTGATTGATGCCGACATCAAGCCCTGGGTTCTGGAGTGCAACCTCAGCCCGTCGTTGGAAGTGTGCGCTGGGCCGGAGAGTGGCGGCGATATTGAGGAAAAAATCAAGGGCGGGATGGTTACCGATCTGGTTGAAATGCTCGGCCTTAATCGGCCCGCACAGGAAGAGTCCAGCGGCTCGATGGTGGAGAAACTGGTTCGTGAAACCCAGACCGAACTGGCGAACAGCGGCGGCTTCAGGAACCTGATACCGGGATCAGACCCGTCGGCGTACCTGCCGTTTATGGCCTTGCCGAGGTTGTCCGATTGGGTAGTCGCCCAGGCCCTTTCTGACCGGCCCCTGAAGCAACCCCGCCTCGAACGCTGGGTGGCAGAAGAAACCTTCAGCGAAGATCAGGTTTACCTCTACGACACCCGCCTGGGCCACCTGAGCAGCCTGAATGAGACCGCGTCGCTGATCTGGTTGATGGCAACCGAGGGTGCCGGGCCGGATGACATTGCCTCGGCATTGGTGGATTCCGCGGCCAAAAGCATGCCCGCCGCGCCAGATGCCTGGGCTATCCGGAACGATGTCTGGAATACCTTGGCGGACTGGGTCAATAACCGTTTCCTGGTTCAGTCCGAGGGGCAGCCTGATGATCAGGATGCTTCAGAGTCTGGCCAGCCTCCGTTCCCGGAAACGTCCACCATGATGTCGATGGCCTTGTCCTGCGGTCGTTTCCGGGCACTTTTCTTTACCGACAGCGCGCCGCTGGTCAACCGGATAGAAAGCCTGCTTGAACCCATGGCGATTTCCGATGAGGCAGGTAAGGACTCATTGCCAAGACTTGAAATTGTTCGGGATACCCCGGGCTTTACATTGATTCTTGATGGCCAGGTGGTCCGTTCTCGCCTGTCACTGGCGGCGGTCGTTCCAGCGCTTGCCAGCTGTCTGGCCAGCCATGCAGCCCGGCACGATGACATTGCCATAGATGCCGGTCTTGTTGCGGGCCCGGATAGCGACATATTTCTGGTCAGCCATTCGGAGCCTTCGCTGCGCGACGCGATGACGCTGGCGCTGTCCACGCAATGGCGAACGGATTCTGGCCGTGGTGCCCTGCTCAAAAGCACCGATGGTTCAGGCGTTACGGGGCTGGGTCTGCCTCTGCACAACTCCAACGGTGATGAGGTGTTCACTCCAGCGAAGCCAGGCATCGCAGGGCGCGTAAATGCCGTGCTCGTGCCGAGTGAGGAGCCACTGGGAGACGGCAGCGGTGTGCAGATCCTGACTGTGAACGAGAGTCTCAGACATCTGATTTCCAGCTGTTGCGGCGAAGACGGCCGGCCGTTGGATACCGAGGGCTTCGCCAGGCTGGCGGGTTGGCTGGAAGGTCGTGAGCGCTATCTGGTGGATATGAACAATCTGGAGGCCGCTGCGGCGGCACTGTCCGGGCGGTGTTTTGAGAAGGCACCGCAAAAGGCATCCGGGGGCCGTTGAGCGCAAAAGCTCTCCGGCTCCGGATATGGAGAGGCCGGGTGTAAGCCTGGCAGTTGTTACGTCAAATCAAGGGGGACACATCATGTCCAGAGAAATACAGAAACAGAGATTACTCGGCAAGCTTGCCCGGGGCATGGCCTATACCGGCCCCGTGTTTGCGGTTGTTATGGGTGCCTCGGCGTTCAACGTATCCGCCGCCGACGCCACGGCTGAACCAGGCTATCTGATGCTGGCCGCCGGAGAGGCTGAAGCCGAGGGCGAAGCAAAAGGCGAGGCTGAAGGTGAAGCGGAAGGCAAGGCCGAGGGCGAAGGTGAAGCTGAGGGAGAAGGCGAAGCGGAAGGTGAAGCTGAAGGAGAGGCCGAAGCCTGAGCCGTTGATCGGGTGGGCACGAGCAAGACTTGTGTCCACGCGGTCGTTCTCATTGCCTCAGCTTGAAAGGCAATCGAACCCGGGACCAACAAGAAGCGGACGAATACCATGACTCAATCACGCTCTGAGCGAGCCGACACCGTTAACGACATTGTTGAAGAAAACGCCCATGCAATCGGGCAGCTCATTGAAATGCTGGAATACTTGCCAGGGAATCTTTACCGGCGGAGTTTCGGCCAGCGTAAGCAGCATGTGATTGGCAAGCATGTCCGGCACATTATTGACCATTACAGTGCCCTGTTGTCGGCCACAGCTTCACCGGGAGCGCTGCTCGACTATGAAAACCGGAACCGTGATCTGTCACTGGAAACGGATCGACGGGCTGGTGCCAATCGATTATCAGAGATTCTGCGGACGTTGCGAAGCCGATTCAGCGCGGATCATTTCGATGGGCTCGTCATGTTGCACACCAGCGACGAACAGGGGCAGGTAGTCAAGACCAGCGTGGATCGGGAACTGGTGTTCCTGGCCAGCCATACCATTCACCACATGGCGATTATCGGCATGCTGGCCGAACAGGCGGGCGTGGAAGTCGGTGCAGAGTTCGGGGTTCACCCCTCGACCTTGCGGTACCTGCAACGGCAGGCCCGGGGTATGGCCGAAAGCGCCTGATCCCATGTGCACATTGAGCTGGCAGTACTCACCGGCAGGACTTGACCTGTTTTTTAACAGGGACGAGTCGTTGCAGCGCCCCGAAGCGGGCCCGCCCGTTGTTGAGTGTCGCGATGGGGTCAACACAGTGATGCCCAAAGATCCGTTGGGTGGTGGCACCTGGATCGCAGCCAACAGCCAGGGCCTCATTATCGCCCTTTTGAACAACTACCGTTACCCATCCCGGGTGCCTGCGGGCCAGTCTACAAGTCGTGGGTTGCTGGTCAGGCGTCTGAGCTCAGCGCGTACCGTTGCAGAAGTCCGGGCATTCCTGTGGGGCGAGACTCTTTCCCCGTATCCGCCGTTTTTTCTCCTGGCCTTTAATGGTGAACCCTGTGGTCCTTTCAAATGGGAATGGACCGGCGAGACCCTGAAAGAAACCCGTGATTTGGCTGAGATGACCATCAGTACTTCGTCTCTCATGCCGCGCTTTGTTCCCGCTCTTCGAAGATATCTGGTTCGCCGGGCACTGAAGCGCTGTGAGCCGGGTCAGGCGGTTGGGCGTCTCCTGGACCTGCATCGGAACAAGCATGGCTGGCCTGAGAGTGTGGCTATAGCCATGAAACGAAAAGGTCGCGCCACGGTAAGCATGAGTCATATCCGGGTAACTGAGACCAATCTCACTTTTAGATACTGGCCCGGTTTTCCGGGCAGTAACAATCGCGCGGCCGGGGTGTCCGTGCTTC
The DNA here is from genome assembly GCF_913055835.1 of uncultured Marinobacter sp. GTDB lineage: Bacteria > Pseudomonadota > Gammaproteobacteria > Pseudomonadales > Oleiphilaceae > Marinobacter. The sequence goes on from NZ_CAJXKQ010000041.1 coordinate 24,418, forward strand.
AAAGGTCTGGATAACAGGCCCGCACCCTGAACAAGGAAAAATACGACCGGAGGTTGCAGATATGTCCACAGACAAAAACCGAAAGGAACTTCTACGAAAACTGTCCCGAAATCTCATGGTATCGGTTCCCATGATGACGGTGGTGGCCGTGGCCGGCTTCAATGCGAGCAGCGGCCCCGGGCTTGGGTTGATCCCTTCGGCTGAGGCCGCCCAGGGTGAGGCTGAAGGGAAGGCCAGCGGCGAGGCGGAAGGTTCCGCGAAAGGAGAGGGCGAAGCAGAAGCTCGCGCCGAGGGTGAAGCAGAGGGCCGCGCAGAAGGTGAGGGCGAGGCTGAAGGGAAAGCCGAGGGTGAGGCTGAAGGTGAGGCAGAAGGCGAAGGCGTGTCTGCCAAGCTGAAAAACGCGGTTCGCCGTCCCGAGGGCTATACGCCCTATCAGGGCAATGTGGCCGATCTGCGGGCACAGGGCGAAAAGCTGTTCAATGACAACAGCCTGTCTTCCAACGGGCTTTCCTGCGCTACCTGCCATGCTAATGGCGCTGGCTACAATGCCACGTTCAAGAATGAATACCCTCATGTCGTAGCCATGGGCCAGCGTGACTTTGGCATGGACATGGTGCACCTGGATGAAATGGTGCAGATCTGCATGGTGGCACCGATGGCTGCAGAGCCTCTTGAGTGGGGTTCCGAGGAATTGGCAGCGCTAACGGAGTATTCCCGCGTGGAACAGAAAAAGTTTATCGACAAGCAGTAGTAATATCGCTTTGCATCAGTGAGTCTGCTGTCGGACTTGGGTGGGGGTAAAGCCCCACCCTTTTTTGTAATTTACCTTTGCCTGGCGTGTCTCTCTAAAAAGCTCTTAAAAACGGCGAGGTAGTATGAAATCGGCGGTGGAACCAGAGTTGGACATGGCCAACGGCGAGCTGGGCAGGGAGGATCAATCCCTTGCCAGGCGTTCTTTCAGGCAGTGGGCCAGACAACTCATTGAGTGCCGGTTGTGCCGCAATCTCACCCTGGCGGCCTTTACTGCCATTCTTGCCATTGAGGTCGCCATCCTTATTCCGTCGTACCGCAATTACGAGGAAGACCTTCTGAACGACCGGGTTGATATAGCCAGCCAGGCAATCATCACTTTCATCAATCACACCCGGGGACGGGATATAACCGGGGGTGCACTGGAGGCGTTGATCACCAGCAGTCCGTTGGTTGGTGTCTCCCTGCGCAGAGCCGGAACCGAGTATCGAGCGGGTGAAACCATTACAACGCCACACCCCGCCAATGGCTTGCTTCGTTCTGCGCCCAGGACACCGCAGGGAATGATCGATCTCTCCTGGGCCGCTGACCCGGTTCTCTCGGATTACGAGGCCCTGGCCAGGGTAGATGTCAGCGACGTGCCATCGGAGCTGGTTGCCTTTGTGTTCCGGATACTGGGTCTGTCGCTGCTGATCGCCGTTTTTGTGACCGCCGTGACCATGTTCGTGGTCGATCGTATGATGCTGTCCCCGCTCCTCAAACTCCGTGATCGCATATCCCGCGCTGGCGAGGACGCCGAACATCCCCTGAAATACCTCACGCCCGCCGGCCGCTGCGATGAGTTCGGTGAAGTGGAAGGAGTGTTCAACAGCATGCTGAAACAGAACGCGGCTTACCTGTCACGCCTGAATTTGCTTAACCGGGAACTCGACCAATTGCTTGCGGAACGAACCCGCACCCTGCGCAGAACCGAGCAGGAACTGGAGATCCGGACCCTTTATGATCAACTTACCGGCCTTGCCAATCGGAGCCTGTTCGAAGAGCAGTTGGACCGCCATTTCAGCGATCCAGACCATGGTGGAGGGAAAGAGGCCGTTCTGGTGCTCGGTCTCAACGATTTCCAGACGCTGAATGGTCTGGCAGGACACGAGGCTGGCGATCGGGTATTGCAGGAAATTGCCCGTCGTATCGCCGGCTTCAGTACCAATCATGGCCGGGTTGCCCGTCTTGGAGGCGATGTGTTCGGGCTACTGGTCGATGATCGGGGGCGAGCTTCAACGGACATTGAGGTCGGGATTTCTGCCGTTATTGAAGCCTGTCAGCGTCCAGTCCAGGTTGGTCGTAAAACCTTTGAGTGTGAGGTCAGTGCTGGCGTTGCCGTCTCCGGACTGGATGGACAGGATGCCAGAACCCTGCTCAGTCACGCTGAAATTGCCATGCATCGTGCAAAAAAGTCACCGAGCCAGAGGGTGCAGTTTTTTGCCACGGAATTCGGAGATCAGGTCCTCCACAGGCAGGAATTGATTCACAGTCTCAAAACGGCCATTGGGAACCGGCAGTTGCAGCTGTATTTCCAACCGCAGTTCGATCGCCTCAGGCGGAACACCGGTTATGAAGCGCTCCTTCGCTGGCATCATCCCCTGCTTGGCCCGGTTTCACCCGCTGAGTTTATTCCGTTGGCGGAGGAAACCGGGCTTATCGTCAAAATCGGCGACTGGGTCCTAGAACAGGCGGTTGCCACTTTGAAGGAATGGTCGGAACAGGGGTTTTCAGGGCGAATTGCGGTGAATGTCTCTGCACTTCAGCTTCACGATCCGGGTTTTGCCGACCGACTTTCGGCTTTGCTTGAAAGCCGTGGCGTTTCCGCTCGTCTGCTGGAACTGGAAATTACCGAAACGGCCCTGATGCACGATATTGAACTGGCAATGACAACCCTCAATCGCTTTCGTGAGCTGGATCTGACCCTTGCGGTCGACGATTTTGGCACCGGCTATTCGTCGCTGGCCTATCTCAAGGCTCTGCCTGTCTCCCGTATCAAAATTGACCGGACCTTTGTGACTGGCCTTCCGGATAACGAGCAGGACCAGGCCCTATGCAGCACCATCATCACCATGGCTCATGCCATGGGCTGCGAGGTTATTGCCGAGGGTGTTGAAACCGAAGCGCAGGCAAGCTGGCTGGCATTGGCGGGTTGCGACGAGCTGCAGGGGTATCTGTTGGGCAAGCCCTCGCAAACGGGATTCCGAGCCGCGAAAGATAAGGGCGATGGTTGAACAGGAGGCTCAATCTGCCCACTGAAACTGCCGGTAATCAAACCCCTGCTCCAGCGTGGGTTTGATCACATCAAAATAGGGCGATGCATCAAAATCCCGAGGGGCAAACAGGGAGTGATGCCGAATCCGGAAGTACTCGCGTTGTTGGGCTTGCGAAGCTGCGTCGTCGTCTGATTCGGCGAGGCGTTCAGGCAGTATCGGATAGCGGATCGACTGGAAGCCCTGGGCAATAAAGGTCGAACAGATGGCCCGGGTAGGGTCGCCACTGCCCAACGCCAGCATGGAACGACGGTAACGGGTTGGTACCGGTGGTGTGGGGCAAAGGTAGCGTGCCAGGTCCCATACGTTTTTTAGGTCGTACTGGTGCCCGATCCGGCTTTTCGAGTAGTCGATCAGCTTGCTGATATCCTGCTCACTGAGCCCGACAGGCCGGCAGATTCTGGTGTGAAAGTTCCGGTAAAAAGACAGCGGCAGGTATCGAATACCTTCCTCAAGATCCGCTTCGACCAGAGCATGTTCCTCTCCGTCTTCATCAATACCCAGGTTCGCCTCTGGGCCGAGATACAGCGCCGCATGGGACCAGGTGGACTGGGTCAGATACTTGATAGCCGTGCTGATTCGCGTATTTCCCTCCACCAGAAGCACGTCGCCGGGCTTTATCGACGCCTGAATGGCTGCCCAGGTGGAGGTTCGTACAGAGTGGCATTTGATCTGTTTGGAAAGATAGGCAGCCAGTCGCCTCGATAGCCAGTTCAGCAGCATGGTTAACCCCCGATTGCATGTCTGTTTTTGTTAATAACAATGACATGCAGTCGGGGTTAATGTTACAGCCTTTCGCGGACTGATCAGGCGGTTGCGGGAACCGGTTGGCGGGAGAGGGTCAGGGTATCGTAGTCCCGCAAAAGGAACAGGGCAGCGCAGGCAGCAAGCATTGGCCAGGCCGCAAAGAACAGGAGATTTTCAAAAGGCTGGAGGTATTTGCCGAATGCCGAAAGGGTAGAAACGCCGTGGAATACAAGAATGGCGCCATAGGTCCAGGTTTTCATTACCCCTGCCACAAACGCGAGGATAAGCGCGAGTTGGGCTGCTCCCATGATGTAAAAGGCGGTATCACTGAGCCCTCCGAGGCCGTAGAACGCACCGAACACTTTGGCGGCATGATCTGGCTGTACAAGCTTGTCCAGGGTCCAGAACAGGAAGACGGTAAAAACACCAAGACGCAGCAGCAACAGGGCGAGAGGTAACTGTTTGGGCATTCTTTTCTCCTTCAATGATTTTTGAGCGATCGTTCCAAAGACATGGAGGTCACGGGGAAGTTCCGGGAATATCGGAGGAGCTGTGTAACAAACGACAGAAGGGGGTGTCTTGACGATGTGAGTCAATTGAATCAGCAAGTCAGGAGTCTGCTATGACCAGAGAAGTTGTTCTCGCCCGTCCTCATCCTTTCATCCGTAAACCGATGACCGAACTGCTTTCGAAACTTGGCTTTACGCCTGTCACCAGCGGCAGCTCCACGAAGCCTGCTGGTGTGATTGTTTCCAGCAGTGTGACCTCGGAGACAGGCAGTTTCGCGGATGTTCTCAAGATGGTTAAGCAAACCTGGACAGGCGTGCCATTAGTGGTGGCTACACTGTTAAAGCCGGATATGGCCATCAACTCTCTCGGTAAAGAGCTAGAGAGGGTCTTTCCTGGTAAAAAAATCGGTTTTCCATCGGAAGACCAGAGAGCTGATATTCTCATTGTCCGCCCTGATGACCTCAAAGTTCCACAAACTGAACGAGTTCTTCGTGGTTTTTTCAGATAACAACATGCTGGTCCTGAGGTTTAGATGTCGTTTCTCCAGATTTTGCGTACTCCGGTCCGCCACTGCAGGGAGGCCTGCGAGCTTGCGGTAGGCCACGGTACGCCCCGGCGTGCCGCAAAGCTTGCGGCAGTTGTTGGCACGCTTCTGGTGCTCATCAATCAATGGGAAGCGGTCACCGGCGCTGCGTCTGTGGACTGGCTGAAAGTTGTGTTGACGTACTGCGTGCCCTACTTAGTATCAACCTACACCAGTGTCAGCAAGGATCTGACGCTGCTTCGGGAGGCCGAAGCAGCGGAGCAGAGGGTTCATGAGGAGGCCCGAAACATCCAGATGCAATCGGATTCGGTGTAACAAACCAGCTGGTGCAGTGTCTCCCTCGTAACAGCAAGCAGGGTCCTGTCTCCTGCCTGGGAGGTGAGCATGAAAATGCCAATCGCAAGGGCGTTTGCAGTAACCGCCGCAGTGGCCGTTTTATTGAGCTGGAACAGTGCGTTGTTGGCCGGTGAGGTCATTGAAAAGAGCATGGGGTCACCAGATTCCCGTGTCGTTCTGTTCTCGCAGCCATTCTGTCCAGGCTGTGAGGCGGCCAAGTATTATTTCCACGACAACCAGATCTCCTACCTGGAATTCGATATAAACGCCTCCCGGGCTGCACGGGATACGTTTGAGCGACTCGGCGGCAGGGGGACACCGTTTTTCCTGATTGGTGGCGAGCGATTGCATGGGTTTTCCGTACCGAGAATCGAGCAGAGACTCAGAGAGCTGGGCATCTCCGGGAGGAGCCATGAATAGATTCAACAATCTCGTGATTCTGGCGATGGCATTGCTGCTATTCGCCCAGCCGGCTTCAAGTCAAACAAAGAATGGGTTTGAGCTTGGCAATGCGCTCGTGCCGGTGGAGGAGATTCTCCGCGGAGGGCCGCCCCGGGACGGCATTCCATCAATTAATGAGCCGCTTTTCCAGAACCCTGAAGATGTATCCCTCTGGCGTTCCGATGACCTGGTGCTGACCTATGACCAAGGAGAGGTCAGTTTTGCCTACCCCATTGGTATCCTGAACTGGCACGAGATAGTGAATCATGATCTTGGTGGTACACCACTGCTGATCACCTTCTGCCCCTTGTGCGGTACCGGAATGGCCTTCGACCCGAGGGTAGACGGACGGCCTCTCACGTTTGGCGTTTCGGGACTGCTGTATAACAGTGACCTACTGATGTACGACCATCAGACCGAATCCCTCTGGTCGCAGGTTGAGGGGCGGGCGGTTTCGGGGCCGTTGGCCGGAACGGAACTGGAACCTGTAGCCACTCGCCATGAACTCTGGCACCGCTGGCGGGAGCGCGTTGAAGGGAGAGGAAAAGTGCTTTCCACCGATACCGGCCACCGCCGAAATTATCGAATGTCGCCCTATGGCGATTACGATCACTCCGAGCGTCTCTATTTCCCGGTTACCCACACCAGCCGGAAATATCATCCAAAAACCTGGGTGTTGGGCTGGTCACACAATGGCGAAAGCAAGGCCTGGCCGTTTCCGGAGCTGGCGGAGCACGGTGGAGTGCTTGAGGATCGAATTGCTGGTAAGGCTGTGCAGGTGCACTATGATCCGGAAGTGCCTTCGGCGGAGCTACGGGACGAATCCGGTAACCTTCTTCCGGCGACCCGGGCCTTCTGGTTTGCCTGGTATACCTTTCATCCGGATACCGACGTATTTGAGGCGGAATAGAAAACCTCTGCAACGTTACTCCGAATCACTACCATTGTTTTTACGGACGCTCAGTGCTTCAGCGACACGCTCGTCAATCCGGCGCAGGAATTCCTCGTCGGCCTTCCCCGATGAGTGGGCGCTCAGCAGATTGCTGCTGGCTCGCAGATTGCCGATAAACGTCCTGCAGTCCTTGCACATCATCAGGTGAATTTTTACGGACAGGTTCTGCCGGCCGTTGAGTTCACCATCAATGTAGTCACTGGCAATTTCGGCCAAGTCCCTGCACATTAACATTCGCCCGTCTCCTGGAAGGTCTCCACCATGAGAAAGATCTTTTGCCTCGCACGGTGTAAAAGTACACGAAGGTTAGAGGCACTGACATCCAGTATGTTACAGACGTCATCGGATTTATGCTGATGCGCTTCGTAAAGCATCAGGGCAGAACGCTGGGTTTCGGGCAGTGAAGAGAGATGCTTGTCTAGGCAATCGCTAAGGGCGCCATTTTCCAACAGGGTGTCTGCGGACTCATGGAATTGCAGCTTGGGGGGCAGATCCCATCGCCCTGTGGAATTGAAACGATTGGCCAGTTCAGGCTCAAGGGTCTCGGAGAAGTCCGTTGCGACTTCCCGATTGGCCGCACGAAGCCGGTTCTTGCAGCGATTGGCGACGATACGGTGCAGCCAGGTTTTCAGACCGGATCGGCCCTCGAACTTCTGGACAGCATCAATAACCGTTACCCAGCAGTCCTGGACTACTTCCTCGGCGCTTGAGTGGTCCAGGTAAAATCGGGCGACGGCCAACATGCCGGGTGAGTAGTCGCGTACCGCTTTCTGATAGGCGGTTGAGTCTCTCCGTTTTAGGGCTTCGATTAATGATGCTTCGGACTCTGATTGCACTTCAGTTTCCATCGGGTTCCGTTCCTTGTGAGATCGCTACCTCGGTACTGTCATTGAGAGTAGAAAAAAGTTCCAGAATTTCGTAGTGAATGCTCAAAAAAGTTTTACTCTAGGAACGGAGCGCAGAGTTCTAAAAATGGCGAGCTTGAGTAGTTGCGTCGGACTCTGATTCATTGCTCCAAGATTATTGGTGATCATGGCCCTGATTTAAGTCGGCTCATTGTCAGGAAATACAGCTCGCGCTTGTATTAAGAAACCCATTTAGGGAAGGTCTGAATAACCGGTGATTTTTGCCGATATTGTTTCAATGCAGCGAAAATCGGGAATTTCAGACGTTGTTTT
>NZ_CAJXKQ010000042.1 GCF_913055835.1 uncultured Marinobacter sp.
GTCAGGTTCTTGACGATACCCTTGATTTCCATACCCTCGGTCAGGGTTTCCAGCAGAGCTTCACGCTCGGCACTGTTCTCAGCTTCCAGAACGGCGCGGCGGGAAACAACCACGTTGTTACGCTTCTGGTCGAGCTTGATAACCTTGAATTCGAGTTCTTTGTTCTCCAGGTGCGCGGTGTCGCGAACCGGGCGAACGTCTACCAGCGAGCCAGGCAGGAAGGCACGGATGCCGGCCAGATCGACGGTGAAACCACCCTTGACCTTACCGTTGATGATACCCTTAACCACTTCCTCAGCTTCGAAGGACTTCTCGAGTACCTTCCAGGCTTCTGCACGCTTGGCCTTTTCACGGGACAGACGGGTCTCACCGAAGCCGTCTTCCACAGCGTCGAGAGCTACATCGACAACGTCGCCGATAGCAATTTCCAACTCGCCTTTTTCGTTAAGGAACTGGGAGGCGGGGATAACGCCTTCGGACTTCAGTCCGGCGTTAACGGTGACCCAGTCGTTATCGACGTCTACAACGGTTCCCTGGACGATGGAACCTGGCTGCATGTCAATTTCTTTCAGGCTTTCTTCAAAAAGATCCGCAAAGCTCTCGCTCATTATGAGTCCTATATGATCAACGCAAGTGTACTCCGTGCCACCAGCAACACGGTCTGTTAACAAGTTCCGGACTAAGCCTGTGGCTGGCAGATAGCGCTACGTCCGGCATTTCAACGACAAAAAGGTGTAGTCAGGCCTGACCTGCTGCGGCCATACACCTGTCCAACACCTCTTCTATACTCAACCCCGTAGAATCAATGACTTGCGCATCATCTGCGGGCTTGAGGGGGGCTGCGGAACGGTTCATATCCCGTTCATCACGAACCCGTATCTCCTCTAAAAGGGCGTCAATATTAACATCGACACCCGCGTCCTTCAACTGACTATAGCGTCTCTGCGCCCTCTCCTCGGCGCTTGCCGTCAGGAAGATCTTTACCGGCGCATCCGGAAAAACCACCGTTCCCATATCACGACCATCGGCCACCAGGCCCGGAGCCTGCCGAAAGTCGCGCTGGCGCTGCAAAAGAGCGTCCCGGACCGACTGAATCACGGCCACCTTCGAGGCATTATCGCCAGCCGATTCTGTACGTATATCTGCGGTCACATCCTGCCCGGCCAGAATGACCTTGATCGGCTCGCCCGCCGGTGTGGGCTCGAATGCCACATCCAGTCCGGCAGCGACTTTCACCAGCCCCGCTTCGTCATCCAGAGACACCCCCTGACGAACCGCGGCCAGCGCCGTGAGCCGGTACAAAGCACCACTATCAAGCAGGTGCCATCCCAGCTTTCGAGCCAGCATCTGGGTGATGGTGCCTTTGCCGGAACCTCCGGGACCATCAACAGTGATCACCGGCGCACTGCTATCAACCATTATTCAGCCCCCTCGGCTGAGATATTGATCCCCGTTCCTTGCGCAAGTTCCACAAATCCCGGGAAAGAAGTAGCCACATTCGCACAATCGGTGACTGTGATCTCTCCCACGGCACGCAGGGACGCCACTGCAAAGGACATCGCGATGCGGTGATCGCCGTGGCTGTTCACGGTACCGCCACCGATGGTCTGCCCACCATCAATGATAATGCCATCCGGCGTTACGGTAGTTTCCACGCCCAGCGCAGCAAGGCCATCTGCCATTACCTGGATCCGGTCGCTTTCCTTGACCCGAAGTTCCTCTGCGCCGCGCAGAACCGTGCGACCATTGGCGCAGGCTGCGGCGATGAACAGTACCGGGAATTCGTCAATGGCCAGGGGCACCTGATCCTCAGGGATGTCGATACCCTGGAGCTCCGCTGAGCGGACCCGCAGGTCGGCAACCGGCTCACCACCAATTTCGCGCTCGTCCAGAACCTCGATGCTGGCACCCATCTGGTTCAGGATATTGATCACGCCAACCCGGGTCGGGTTCATCCCCACGTGTCGCAGAATCAGATCGGACCCGGGGGCGATACTCGCTGCCACCAGGAAAAAGGCGGACGATGAGATATCAGCAGGCACATCAATATTGGTCGCCGTCAATTTACCACCACCGCTGACACTGGCCGTCGCGCCATCACGGTGAACGTGGTAGCCAAAGCCCGCCAGCATCCGCTCGGTATGATCGCGGGTGGGGGCCGGCTCAGTCACCGATGTGCTGCCCTCGGCATAAAGACCGGCCAGCAGTAGGCACGACTTCACCTGGGCGCTGGCCACCGGCATTTCATAATGAATACCCGACAGCTTCTGGCCGCCCCGGATTTTCAGCGGCGGGCGACCACCTTCCGCGGTATCGATCACGGCCCCCATTGCCCTGAGCGGCTCGGCAACCCGTCCCATTGGACGACCGGAGAGACTCGCATCCCCCGTCAGCTCCGAATCAAAGGGCTGAGCCGCCAGCAAGCCCGCGAATAACCGCATGGCTGTTCCAGAGTTGCCCAGGTAAAGCGGCCCACGAGGCGCCTGAAGCCCGTGCATGCCAACGCCATGAATGCGAACAAAGCCGTCTTCCGGGCCCTCAATGGTAACGCCCATATCCCGGAACGCCTGAAGCGTGGCAAGGCTATCCTCACCTTCCAGGAATCCCTTCACTTCCGTTATGCCTTCTGCCAACGCACCCAGCATTATGGAGCGGTGCGACATCGACTTGTCTCCGGGCGCCCGGATATCACCGGTAATCGCGCCACCGGGCTGAAGACGGAACGTTACCTGCTTTTCACTGTTGTTTGTCACGTAAGCCTGTCCTGAGAGCATCTTCGAAAAATGTTCACGCGCCGCCTTGGCGCGACTGAAAACCCGCAACAACGTGGCACTGTCCTGATTGGCAATGGCAGTACGCAGTTGTTCCAGATCGTGGGTAAAGTGGTCAATCACACGCAGAACCGCATCGCGGTTCGACAGAAAAATATCGTGCCACATCACCGGATCGCTGGCAGCAATCCGGGTAAAGTCCCTGAAACCACCGGCTGCGTAGCGGAAGATATCCATGTTCTCATCTTCACCTGCCAGGGTGTCCACCAGGGAGAATGCGATGAGGTGCGGCAAGTGGCTGGTGGCTGCCAGCACTTCGTCGTGATACGCCACTGACATGGTTAGTACCGTGGCACCGCAGCCCTCCCAGAGCTCCTTCAGGCGAGCAAGGTGCGGCTGACTCACATTGTCAGGCGGCGTAAGAATGACCTTGTGGTTAGCAAATAGCTCGGGATTGGCAGCCCTGATGCCGCTTTTCTCGGAACCGGCAATGGGATGGCCGGGAATGACCCGGGGCGACAGACTGCCAAACACTGCCTCGACATCCGTCACGAAGCTGGATTTGGTGCTGCCGACGTCCGTCAGTATCGCGTCAGGTTCCAGTACGGGCCGGATCTGCTCAAGAACCGCGCGGGTTGCACGCACCGGCACAGCCAGCACAACCAGGTCTGCACCCTGAACAGCCTCGGACACGTTTGATGCCGCCTGATCAATCACGCCCAACTCTTTACCGAGCTGCAGTTCCTCAATGCGCTGGTCAGCGCCGACAACCGTTCCCGCCAACCCGTTGCGCCGGATTGCGCAGGCCAGGGAGCCGCCAATCAATCCCAGACCAATCACCGCTACCCGTTTGAACAGAGGCTCCGAAGACACCATATCAGTCGCTGAGCCCCGATGCGGTAAGGGCCTGGGCCAGAGCCTCGATAAAGCGCTCGTTTTCTTCCGGAAGGCCGACAGACACCCGCAGATGCCGGGGCATGCCATAACCGCCGATGGGCCGGACAATCACACCGTGAGCGAGCAGGGACTGGTACACGCCCATGGCCTGCTCCCCCACTTCCACGGCCACGAAGTTCCCGGCCGACGGAATGTAGCTGAGCCCCATCCGGTCGAACGCTTCCTGCAACTGACGCAGGCCCGCCGTATTCACATCCCGGGAACGTTGCAGGTAGTCCTCGTCTTCCAGAACAGCCGTGGCGGCAGACAGGGCCACGGTATCCACGTTAAACGGCTGGCGCACCCGGTTCAGAATATCGGCAATCGCCGGCGAGGAGATGCTGTACCCAACCCGCAAAGCCGCCAGCCCCCAGGCTTTGGAAAACGTGCGGCAGACAATGAGATTCGGGAAGCGGCCCAGCAACTCAACACCATCCGGGTACTGCTCACCGGTCAGGTATTCGCAGTAGGCCTCATCCAGAACCACAAGCACGTTCTCGGGAATCTTTTTCAGGAACGACTCGATGGCTTCCGCTGTGTGAACCGTACCCGTGGGATTGTTCGGGTTGGCCACAAACACCAGGCGGGTGCGATCGCTAACCGCCGCAGCCATGGCGTCCAGATCATGCCCCCACTCCCGGGCAGGCACAGAAACGCCCTTGGCGCCAATAGCCTGGGTCACCAGGGGATAAACGGCGAACGCGTACTGTGAGAAGACGACTTCCGAATCAGCATCAGCGAAACACCGTGTGATCACTTCCAGAACATCGTTGGAGCCGTTACCGAGCGTAATCTGGTCCATTCCAACGTTCAGACGCTTCGACAAAGCCTGCTTCAGGTTGAATCCGTTACCATCGGGATACAGACAAAGCTCGGACAGCGCCTGCCGCGCCGCCGCAAGGGCCTTTTCGCTGGGCCCCAGCGGGTTTTCGTTGCTGGCAAGCTTGATGATTTCCGCCGGATTGAGGCCAAGCTCCCGGGCCAGTTCTTCAATCGGCTTGCCAGGCTGGTAGGGGGAGAGCGCCTGTACGCCGCGAACCGCCAGACTCTGGTAATCAATGGCCATAAATCGTCCTCGACACTCTTTGCTCAAAAACCCAGGTAAAGATACTCAAAGCACGCCAATCGGGTAAGAACCGAGGCGTTTGAGCTCAACGGCCTCTTCGTCGACTTCCGCCAGAACCTTACGAACCTGCTCGTCTTCCATGTGTCCCTCGAAATCGATGTAGAACACATAGGCCCAGGTGCCACTCGGCGACGGCCGTGTTTCAATCCTGGTGAGGCTCAGGCCATGGCGATGGAAAGGCTCGAGAAGCTGATAAAGGGCACCAGGCTTATTGCGCATGGACACCAGGATCGAGGACTTGTCGTGACCGCTGGCCGGCACTTCCTCCCGGCCGATGATCAGGAATCGGGTGGTATTGTCCGGGCGATCCTCAATGCTGTTCGCCAGCTTCTGCAGACCGTAAAGCTCGGCTGCCATGTCACCGGCAATGGCGGCAGTGCCCGGCTCCTCGGCGGCGCGGCGGGCAGCTTCCGCATTGCTCGAGACTGTGATCCGCTCAATACCGTAGCGATGGGTATCCAGCCACTGGCGACACTGGGCAAAAGACTGCTGATGGGAGTAAATCCGGGTGATTTCCTGGTCGCCGTGCTTCGGAGACACCAGCAGATGATGGTGAATCCGCAGCTGAACCTCACCGCAGATCTTCAGCGGCGAGGACATGAACATATCCAGGGTATGGTTGATCATACCCTCGGTAGAGTTTTCCACTGGTACCACGCCGTAGTGGGCTGCGCCGGACTCCACCTCCCGGAACACCGCATCAATAGCAGGCAAAGGCACGCTGACAACCGAGTGACCGAAGTGCTTGAGCGCTGCCGCCTGGGTGAAAGTGCCAATCGGCCCCAGGAAGGCAATGTGCATGGGCTTTTCCAGCGCCAGGCAGGCGGACATGATTTCCCGGAACAGACGGGCCATTTCCTCACCGGAAAGCGGCCCCGGATTCTGTTCCTTGATGCGCCGAAGCACCTGGGCCTCTCGCTCGGGACGGTAGAAAAAGACGTCCTGCCCCGGATTGGCGGTCATTTTGACATGGGCCACTTCCTGGGCACAGGCGGCCCTGGCGCTGATCAGCTCCATGATCTTCTGATCGATCTGATCGATCTCGTCCCGCAGCTCTCCGAGCCGAACCTGCTCGTCACTCATGATCAGCCACGCTCCTTCGCAAATTCGGTCATATAGTCAATCAGCGCGTCCACACCCGCCTCAGGCATCGCGTTGTAAATGCTCGCGCGCATCCCGCCAACCGAACGATGGCCGGCCAGGTTCAGCAGGCCACGGGCATTGGCGCCTTTCAGAAATTCGCCATTCAGGGCGTCATCGGCCAGCGTGAACGGCACGTTCATCCAGGACCGGAAGCGCGGATCGATCGGGTTGGCGTAAAACTCGTTGTTATCAATAAAATCATAGAGTTTGCGGGCTTTGCGTAGGTTGATCTCGCCCATCGCCGTAACGCCGCCCTGCTCTTTCAGCCATTTGAACACCAGACCGGCCAGGTACCAGGAATACGTAGCCGGCGTGTTGTACATGGATCCGTTATCCGCGATCACCTGATAGTTCATCATGGTCGGGGTCTCCTTACGGGCCTTGCCCAGGAGATCCTTGCGAATGATGACCACCACCAGCCCGGAGGGACCAATGTTTTTCTGGGCGCCGGCATAGATCAGGCCGAATTTCGACACATCCACCGGGCGCGAAAGCATGGTGGAGGACATGTCCGCCACGAGAGGCACGCCCCGGCTGTCCGGAATGAAATCGAATTCCAGGCCGCCAATGGTCTCGTTCGGAGTGTAGTGCAGGTACGCCGCCTCGGTGCTGGTCTGCCAGGAGGACTGGTCCGGGATGGTGGTAAAACCACTGTCCTCGGAACTGGCCACCACGTTCACCTTGCCGTAGCGACCGGCCTCGGCAATGGCTTTCTTCGACCAGATACCGGTGTTGACATAATCCGCAGAGCCTTTTTCGCCCAGCAGATTCAGGGGGATGGTGGAAAACTGGCTGGACGCCCCGCCCTGCATGAACAGCACGGCGTAATCCTCCGACACGCCCGCCAGCTCACGCAGATCCTTTTCCGCAGTTTCGGCAATCTGGACAAACTCGTCGCTGCGATGGCTCATTTCCATCACCGACATGCCGGTGCCGCGCCAATCGAGCATTTCATCCTGCGCCTGACGAAGCACGCTCTCCGGCAAGGTGGCCGGACCTGCACAAAAGTTATACGCCCTGCTCATGTTGCTGTTTTCTCTCGAGTCTTGCTGAATCTGTCTGTGGCGGTGCCGGCTTATTCTTCGCCGGCACTCTCGCCTTCTTCACCGTCTTCCGGGCTCTCGTCGGCAACAATCGGGTTGCCTTCGCTGTCGAGCTCCTCGTCGTCGGTTTCCGCAATCCGCTCTACGCCAACCAGACGCTCATCTTCCTGGCTCAGCTTGATCAGGCGAACGCCCTGGGTGTTCCGGCTCAGAACCGATACTTCATCCGTGCGGGTACGCACCAGCGTTCCCTTGTCGGAAATCAGCATCATTTCGTCGCCTTCGAACAGCTGCAGGGCCGTTACCAGGTTACCGTTACGCTCGGAGCACTGCATCGCGATAACACCCTGGCTACCGCGGCTGTAAGTCGGGAACTCGTCGATGGCGGTCCGCTTGCCGTAGCCGTTTTCAGAAGCGGTCAGAATAACCCCACCCTCCTGCGGAATGATCAGCGACACCACATGGTGACCTTCCGGCATCTTGATACCACGGACACCACGGGCTGTCCGGCTCATCGGACGAACGGCTTCCTCGTTGAAACGCACGGCCTTGCCAGCGGTCGAGAACAGCATGACCTCGGCATCACCCTTGGTAATGGCGGCACCGATCAGGGTATCGCCTTCATCCAGCGACAGGGCAATCAGACCGCTGCTGCGCGGGCGCGAGAAGTTCGGCAGCGGCGTTTTCTTGACCACGCCGGCGGAAGTGGCCATCAGCACGAACTGGTCTTCCGGATAGTCACGAACCGGCAGGAAGGTGGTGATACGCTCACCTTCGTCCAGCGGCAGGATGTTCACCATGGGCCGGCCACGGGAGGCACGGCTGGCTCGCGGAATCTCGAACACCCGCAGCCAATAAACCTTGCCACGGTTGGAGAAACACAGAATCGTGTCGTGGGAGTTGGCCACCAGCAACTTCTCAACGAAGTCTTCATCCTTCATGGAGGTGGCTGCCTTGCCGCGACCACCACGGCGTTGGGCCTGGTAGTCTTCCACTGCCTGGGTCTTCGCGTAACCGCTATGGGAAATGGTTACCACCAGGTCTTCTTCATCAATCAGGTCGGCGATGGTCAGGTCGCGACGGGAGCTGGTGATTTCGGTACGACGCTCGTCGCCAAACTCGCTGACGATGGCTTCCAGCTCTTCCCGGATCACCTGCAGCAGACGCTCTGGGTCGCCCAGAATATCGAGCAGATCGGCGATCTTCTCGAGAATTTCCTTGTACTCGTTCTGCAGCTTCTCGGTTTCCAGACCGGTCAGACGGTGCAGACGCAGATCCAGAATCGCCTGAGCCTGTTCCGGGGACAGATGGTACAGCCCCTCACGCAGACCATAGATTTCCGGCAGATCGTCTGGACGGCAGGCGTCCTGGCCGGCGCGCTCCAGCATGGCCATCACATCGCCCGGTGACCAGCCCTTGGCAATCAGCTTTTCCTTCGCTTCGGCGGCGGACGGCGAAGCTTTGATCAGCTCGATAATCTCGTCGATGTTGGCCAGGGCAACCGTCAAACCTTCCAGAATATGGCCACGCTCACGGGCCTTACGCAGCTCGTAGATGGTCCGGCGGGTCACCACTTCGCGGCGGTGGCGAACAAACGCATCCAGCAGCTGTTTCAGGTTCAGGGTTTTCGGCTCGCCATTGATCAGGCCAACCATGTTGATGCCGAATACGGTCTCAAGCTGGGTCTGGGCAAACAGGTTGTTGACCACAACGTCCGGGTTCTCGCCCCGACGCAGCTCGATCACCACCCGGATACCTTCCTTGTTGGATTCGTCCCGCAGCTCAGAGATACCTTCAAGACGCTTTTCTTTCACCAGCTCGGCGATCTTTTCGATCAGGCGGGCCTTGTTCAGCTGATACGGCAGCTCGGTGATGATGATGGCATCGCGGTTGGTCTTGTTGTCATGCTCGATCTCGTGACGGGCACGGATGTAGATCCGACCACGGCCGGTTCGGTAGGCCTCAACGATGCCAGCACGGCCATTGATAATGCCTTGGGTCGGGAAATCCGGGCCCGGAATGAATTCCATCAGCTCATCGATGGTCAGGTCCGGATTATCAATCAGCGCCAGGCAGCCATTCACGACTTCCGTCAGATTGTGGGGCGGAATATTGGTGGCCATACCAACGGCAATACCGGAGGAACCATTCACCAGAAGATTGGGAACCCGGGTGGGCAGAACCTCGGGAATCCGCTCGGTGCCGTCGTAGTTATCAACGAAATCGACGGTTTCCTTGTCCAGATCCGCCAGCAGGGAGTGGGCGATCTTCTCCATGCGGATCTCGGTGTAACGCATGGCAGCCGCGTTGTCACCGTCGATGGAACCGAAGTTGCCCTGGCCATCAACCAGCGGATACCGCAGGGAGAACGGCTGGGCCATACGTACGATGGTATCGTATACCGCAGAGTCACCGTGGGGGTGGTATTTACCAATCACGTCACCCACCACACGGGCGGACTTCTTGTAGGCCTTGTTCCAGTCGTTGTTCAGTTCGGACATGGCGAACAGAACCCGACGGTGAACCGGTTTGAGGCCGTCCCTCACGTCCGGAAGGGCCCGCCCGACGATTACGCTCATAGCGTAATCGAGGTAGGACTGCTTTAACTCGTCTTCAATATTGACCGGCAGGATCTCTTTGGCTAACTCACCCATCGAGAAAGGTTCCTTTGCGTTATCTGGAAGTCGTATCGGGACCGCTTCCCGGCCCCATAGTTATTCTTCAACAAGCCGCCAAGTCTACCACAGTCGCACCCTTTCCGGGGCAACTGTGAGGCAGCCTTAATCAAACACCACTGTCTTGTTTTCGTAGGTAATCACCCGGTCTTCGATGTGGGAACGCAGGCCCCGGGCCAGCACGTTCTTCTCCACATCCTTGCCCAGGCGAACCATATCCTCGATGGAATCGCTGTGGGTGATCCGGATAACGTCCTGCTCGATGATCGGGCCCTCGTCGAGGTCCTGGGTCACGTAGTGGCAGGTGGCGCCAATCAGCTTTACACCGCGGCTATAAGCCTGGTGGTAGGGACGCGCACCGGCGAAAGACGGCAGGAAGCTGTGATGAATATTGATCACCTTGCCGGAATACTTCTCACAGAGTTCACCGGGAAGGATCTGCATGTAACGGGCCAGCACAACCACGTCGGCTTCGTATTTCTGGAACAGCTCATCAATGTGCGCGAAGGCTTCCGCCTTGTTCTCCTTGCTGACCGGAACGTGGTGATACGGGATCTCGTGCCATTCCACCATCCGGCGCAGGTCGTCATGATTGGAGATGACCGCCACGATCTCGGCGTTGATCTCCTTGCTGTGCCAGCGGTGCAGCAGATCGGCCACACAGTGGGATTCCTTGCTGCACATCAGGATCACTTTCTTCGGCTGAGCCGAATCCGCGATGTGCCAGTTCATGTTGAACTCGCGGGCAATCGGCTCGAAAGCGGCACGGAACTGATCCAGGCCGAACGGAATCGAGGTGGCCTTGATCTCGTGCCGCATGAAAAACCAGCCGGTCTGGGTGTCGGAATGGTGACTCGCCTCGGTAATCCAGCCATTGTACGTCGACAGAAAATTACTCACCTTGGCGACAATTCCCACCCGGTCGGGGCAGGAAATCACAAGACGATAGGTATGCTCCATGAAAGCCTTTCCTTAACTGAAATCCGGGAAAGCAGGCGCGTCGGGGAATCACTACCGACATTCACGGCAGGTTAACGGTACGCACCTATGAAAATGACCGGCTATCATAGCCTATCTGAACGCCAGAAACGAGGAATGGAGATATGGACAGAGGCCTCTACCAACGCACGACAGACAACCTCGCCAGAAGGCGCTCAGGCCGCCTATCGATTGCGGCCGCCCTGGCCTTTTTGATGGCCGCCGGCCCGGCCCTCGGGCAGGCCATTCTCGAAGGAGAACGATTTCACCCGGTTACCGCGACCCAGGGCATGGTTGCCACCAGCCACACGCTGGCCACCGAGGTTGCCCTCGACGTGCTGAAAAACGGCGGCAATGCAATCGATGCGGCGGTAACAGCCGGTTTTGCCCTGGCCGTCACTCAACCCCGCTCCGGCAACATTGGCGGCGGCGGCTTTATGCTGATTTCCAAAGGCGACGGCTCAGACCCGGAAGCCATCGACTACCGGGAAAAAGCGCCCGCAGCCGCCACGGAAACCATGTTCCAGGACGAATCCGGTAATGTGGTTAAAAACCGTAGCCGCTTCACCCACCTGGCCGCTGGCGTGCCAGGCACCGTTGCAGGCCTGGCTCTGGCGCTGGAGCGACACGGCACCATTTCCCTGAAGCAAGCGCTGGCACCGGCCATAAAACTTGCAAGGGATGGATTCATCGTACCCCAGCGCTTCACCGAGGGGCTGGAACAGGCCCGGGACAGGCTTGAGCGATGGCCGGCTACCCGCGACACCTTTTATAAAGACGACGGCAGTGCCTGGCAGCCCGGTGAGCGCTTCCGCCAGCCTGACCTGGCAGCGACGCTCCAGCGAATTGCCGACAACGGTGTAAAGGGTTTTTACGAGGGCGAAACGGCCGAGCTGATCGCCAGCGAGATGGACCGGCATGGCGGCCTGATCACGTTGCAGGACCTGAAAGACTATTCCCCGGTGGTTCGAACCCCCGTTCACGGAAACTATCGCGGATACGATATTTTCTCCATGTCGCCACCCTCTTCCGGGGGCACCCACATTGTCCAGATCCTGAATATCCTGGAAGGCTTCCCCATGGCCGAGTTCGGCCATAACTCTGCCGATGCAATCCATCATATGGCAGAAGCCATGAAACTGGCCTACGCCGACCGCTCGAAATACCTCGGCGACACAGATTACGTGGATGTGCCGCTGGCAGGGCTGACGAGCAAAGGCTACGCGGAGGAACTCCGCAAAGGCATCGATCCGGACAAGGCTCGGCCGGCCAGCGAGATCAACCCGGGCCAGCCTGCTGCCTGGGAAAGCCCGGAGACCACCCATTTTTCTGTGGTGGATAAATGGGGTAATGCGGTGTCCAACACCTACACCATCAATTTCAGTTACGGATCCGGCATCACGGTAAAAGGCGCCGGCTTCCTGCTTAATAATGAAATGGACGATTTCAGTGCCAAGCCCGGCGTGCCCAACGCCTACGGACTGATCGGTGGCGAAGCCAACAAGGTGGAGCCCGGTAAACGTATGTTGAGCTCCATGTCGCCCACTATTGTAAAAAAGGATGGCAAAAACGTTCTGGTAACCGGCAGCCCGGGAGGCTCACGAATCATTACCACCACCTTGCAGGTGATCCTCAATGTGATTGATCATGGAATGAACATCCAGACCGCTGTGAGTGCACCTCGCATGCACCACCAGTGGCTTCCGGATGAAATCCGGATCGAACAGGGCATCAGCCCGGATACCATTCGGCTGCTGGAAACACGGGGGCACAAGGTGGTCGGCGGATCCGCCATGGGCGCCATCCAGAGCATTATGGTTGGCGAAGATGGAGTGCTAAAGGGTGGCGCAGACCCCAGGAGAAGTACTTCATCGGCCATGGGCTACTAGTGTTGACAATTGACCAGGGTCACTGCCCTGAAAGGAGGCATCATGTATCTTTCTGTACAACTCAGCTGGTATCCCCTGAACGAGGAATACAAAGAGCCAATCCGCAACCTTATCACCCGACTGGAGCAAACCGGGCTGGAAGTATACCCGGGGCGTATGAGCACGGAAATTTTCGGAGACTATGATGAGGTTATGAGCGTTCTTTCGGACACCATGAAGTGGTCGTTCGAAACCTACGGCAAATCCGTCTTCGTGGCGAAGATCATGGAGGGCGATCGGAGACCGAAATGACAGCACCGAGTGGGCCAGACAACCAACAACAGAAGCCGGACCAGAACCAACAGCCGGCAATCCCGAACCAGTTCGCGTTCCTGTGGCTCAGTGCCGCCATCTTCCTGATGGTGCTCTGGCTTCAGGACGGCGGACAACCCCGGTTACAGGATCTGGCCTACTCCGAATTCAAAACCGCCGTCATGAATGATCAGGTGGCCGAGGTCACTCTTAAAGAAGAATCCATTACCGGCCTGTTTACCGACAGCGGTGCGGCCGACTTCAGTTCTGACAGTCCCGCACGAACCAGCACCCCGGGCTTCCAGACCATCCGCCCGCCCATGGAAGACCCGTCTCTGCTCACCCTGTTGGAGGAGCACGAGATAACCATCCGCGCCACCCCCTCTGGGCTTCCCTGGTGGCAGGAAATGATCCGCAGCTTCCTGCCCTGGATCCTCCTGCTGGCGTTGATGTTCTGGTTCTGGGGCGCCGCCCAGAAGCGGATGACCCAAGGGGGCGGGCCGTTCGATTTCAGCCGCTCCAAGGCAAGACGAGCCCGCAAAGAAACCTCTACCGCCACCCTCGATGACGTGGCCGGCATTGAATCCGCCAAGCGGGAAATCGCCGAGATCATCGATTTTCTGAGGTCTCCCGAGAAATACCGGGCCCTGGGTGCCGTGATGCCCAAGGGTGTGCTTCTCGTTGGCCCGCCGGGCACCGGCAAAACCCTTCTGGCCCGCGCCATTGCCGGCGAGGCCGAAGTACCCTTCTACAGCATCAGTGCCTCGGAATTCATAGAAATGTTCGTGGGTGTGGGCGCCGCCCGGGTTCGGGACATGTTCAAGGAGGCCCGCAAGGACGCTCCGGCGTTGATCTTCATCGACGAACTGGATGCGGTCGGCCGCTCCCGTGGTGCTGGCCTGGGTGGCGGCCACGATGAGCGGGAACAGACCCTGAACCAGATTCTCACCGAGATGGACGGTTTCGAGGCCCATGAGAATGTTCTTGTACTGGCGGCCACCAACCGACCCGATGTCCTGGACAGCGCCCTGCTCCGGCCCGGTCGTTTTGACCGCAAGATCACCCTCGACCGCCCCCACAAGGAGGCCCGCGAGGCGATTCTGAAAGTTCACGTGCGCAAGGTACCACTTGCCAACGATGTCGACCTTGAGCAACTGGCTGCGCGCACCATCGGTTTCTCAGGGGCGGACCTGAAGAACCTTGTGAATGAGGCAGCGCTTACGGCGGCCCGGGAAAACCTGCACGAGGTAAACGCTCATTGTTTCGAGCTGGCTCGTGACAGGATCATTCTTGGCGAGGAACGGGATACCAAGCTCACTCCCAAGGAACGGGAGGCCGTTGCCTACCACGAGTGCGGCCACGCCATCATGGCCTATTACATGCCCAACGCAGACCCCCTCACCAAGCTGACGATCATTCCACACGGCATGGCAATGGGGGTGACGGAACAAACACCCAAAGAAGATCACTATACCTATACGGAGAGCTATCTGAAGGATCGCATCAAGGTGATGCTCGGCGGCCGCTGCTCCGAAAAACTGATCTACGGCGAAGTCAGCACCGGCGCCCAAAACGATCTTAAGGAAGCCACTGCACTGATACGCAAGATGATTGGCCAATGGGGTATGAGTGAAAAGATCGGTCCCCTTGGACTGAGCATCGGAGAAGAGAATGTGTTTCTTGGCCGGGAAATGGGCCTGCCCAGGGAATTCTCCGAGAAGATGGCCGAGATGATCGACGGGGAAATCCAGTCCCAACTGCTGGCTCTGGAAAAAGCGACCCTGGACTTTCTGACCGAGCACCGAAACCAGCTGGAAGCACTGGCCAAAGCCGTACTGAAGCACGAAACCCTGTCTGCCGAAGATGTCGAGGAAATCCTGCGCAAGGAAGACGCCCGGAAAATTGCCTGACCTGGTGGATCAGACCTGCCCCACCAGGTCATGGCTGAACAGCGCCAGGCAGAACCCCACAACCGCCCCCAGCGGCGGCCCCCAGTGGTGTTCAAGCCTGGATTGCGGGGCAATATCCTGAAAGATCAGGTAGAGAATACCGCCCGAAGCGATCAGCATGATCGCGCCCAACACCAACGGGCGCTCCGACAGGAAAAAATAACCGAGCAGACCGGCCAGCGGTCCGGTCACTACGAGGCAGGTCATGAACAACAGGGTTTTCGTGGAGGTATATCCCGGCAGGCTGACCAACTCCCGGTACGCATTGAACCCCTCGGGCAGATTCTGCATTGCAATCAGCACAGCCATGAGCACCGCCGTCTCCGGGCTCACAACGGCAAGACCGCCAAGCGCCGTGGCCTCCGGAACAAAGTCGAGCATCACCCCCATCAGCTGAGGAGACTCGCGACGCTTCAGGCCAAGAATGCGCTCTATCCCGAAGAAAAGCAGTCCACCAGCAATGATGGCAGGAATGGCCCAGAGGGAATCCCCCATACTGGATTGTCCCTCGGGAATCAGAACCACTGAAACCGCACCCAACAATATCCCGCCGCCCAGAGCGATCAGAAAATGGCGGACTTCCTGTTCCAGCCAGTTTGGACGGATGCGTTCGAAGCTGGCGAGCAAACCGCCAAGTGGAATACAGGCACCGGCAAGGACGGTCAGGCCGACAATGTAGAGAATGTCCGTGAACATCGGATATCAGACCTATGGAACAGGCTGGAGAATTTAAGGCGTGACCGTAACCGGAAGATTCAGTGCCACCAGCAACCGCTCTGCGCCCGGCTCCTGAAACAATGTACAGTCGCGACTGAGCACCAACTGGACAGCCCTCTCCTGTCGCAAAATGCCGGCTATGGTGGCCGGATCCGTTGACGGCAGAGACCTTACACGAAGGTCCGTTTCCTTAATACCCAGATCCCGCACGATGTCTTTCAGATCCTCGGATGACACAGTCGAATCTGCCCCAATCAACAGCGTCACTGGCCTGTGAGAGTGATGTGCCTGGTCCGCGGCCGCCTGGATAGCGTGGCTATTGGCATCCCTGTGGTCATTGAGAAACACAACAATCCGGCCCAGAGGTTCCACCCGGCCTTCGCACCAGAGCAATACCCTTCCCCGGGAACGGCGCACAAGGCCCTTCGCAGTGGAGCCCAGGCGCGCCCCGGGCGCTGAGGACCAGCCAACCCGGCCCATTACCAGAAGATCCTGGGGGCCGGCGAGAGCCAGCACTTCCTCAATGACATGGCCACGGGCGACGCTCAGGGTATGCCTGCCACCGAAGGGCGCTACGGCACCGGCAAGGGCCCGACGTGCCTCGTTCGCCAACCTTTGCATTCGCTGTTCAACCTCACCAGCAGCCAAAGGGCGACTTATGCCGGACGACGCACCCACCTCGCGGGCAAAGCCATAGCCGGCGCTTCTTAGCTGGTTCAATTCCTCGACAAATACGCCTAGCACGTCGGCACCCGACTTCGCGGCAATCTCGGCCGCCGCCTGCAAGGCCGCGTAACTCATTCTGGAACCGTCCAGAAGCACCAGCACACGACCGGTTGTGGTAACGGGATCAGTCTCGGCTGCTCGTGTATCAGTCACGATCCTTGCCTCCGTTGCTGTTCGCTTCTCCGTTCTCATCCCGCTTCTTGCTGGCTTCCGCGAACTTCTCGAGGCGCTCGGCAACCCGGAAGTTGAAGCTGTTCTCCGGAAACTCGCCACTGCTGTCCGGTTCTCCGGCCTCAAGACCGGTTAAAAGTTCTATCGCCTCATTGATATCGGAGATTGGATAGATACGGAACCGGTCTTCCGCAATGGCCTGCCTCACATCGGCTCTGAGCATCAGGTGCTCAACGTTGCTGGCAGGGAGTAGAATCCCCTGCCCGCCGATCTCGCCAGCTTCCTTGCAAACATCAAAAAAGCCCTCGATCTTCTCATTCACGCCGCCCACTGCCTGAACTTCGCCGTGCTGGTTCATGGACCCTGTTACGGCGAAGGACTGTTTAAGTGGCACCCGGGAAATGGCTGATAGTAGAACGCAGGTTTCCGCCACCGAGGCGGAATCACCTTCAACACCACCATAGGACTGCTCGAAAGCCAGGCTTGCTGACAAGGACAGCTCCCCATCACCGGCGTAACGACTTGCAAGGAACCGCGAAAGAATCATTACTGCCTTGCTGTGAATGGGGCCACCCAGTTTGGCCTCACGTTCGATATCCACCACCTGTCCCTTGCCCGGTCTGGCAGTGGCTGTAATCCTGGTAGGCTGCCCGAACATGGACGCTCCGAGCCTGAGAACGGAAAGCCCATTCACCTGAGCCACTTCTTCACCGGCAGTGGCAATCATCACCACCCCCCGGCTGATTTGCTCGCGGCTTCGCTCCCGCACCCGGCTGGCCCGGTATTCCCGCTCCTCAATCGCCTGCTGGATATGGCTGGCCTCAACGGTATCTGCACCGGACTGATCGGCCCAATGGTCGGCCTCGCTCAGGATATCCCGGAGCACCCGGTCGTGGGCGGTGAGCTTGCGCTGATCCGCCGCCAGCCGGCTGGCATGCTCGATCAGCCTGGCGACGGCACCTCGCTCCAGCGGCCGCATTTTCAGAGCCCGGGCCATGGTGGCGATCATACGGGCGTATAGCTCATAGCACTCTTCGTTCCGGTCGAGGTCGTCCTCGAAATCCGCTTCCACCTTGAACAGATCCAGGAAGTCCGGATCGTAATGGGACAACAGGTAGTACAACATCCGGTCCCCGAGCAGGACTACCTTGACCGACACCGGAATCGGCTCCGGCTGCAGGCTGACGGTACTCACCAACCCATAGAGCCGCTCCAGGGACTCGATGCGGATCTCGCCGGAGGAAAGAATCCGCTTCAGGCTCTCCCAAGCCATTGGCTGCGTCAGCACCCGGCGGGCGTCAATGATCAGATAGCCGCCATTAGCACGGTGCATGGAGCCACCGCGAATCAGGGTGAAATCCGTATAGAGATTGCCCTGGCGGGCCCGATGTTCGATCTGCCCTGCCAGATGCTGATGGTTGGGCAGATCCTCGTAGATAACTGGCGCGCCGACGGTTTCGGCATTATCCACCAGCAAATTAACCTTGTAGCGAGCCAGAAGGCCCGCTGGTGGCCCGTTATCCCCGTCCTGAAAGGCTTCGGCGTGTTCCACCACGTCTTCGCGAACGGCATCCAGATAATCGACAATATCCGGAAGATGCGACCACTTCTCCCTGAGCTCCCCTATTGGGCCACCCAGGGTCAGTTGCACCATCTCTTCATTGAGTGCATGAACCCGCTCCCGCACTTCTTTCCGCATTCTGGGAATCTGCTGAATAGTCTGCTGCAGCTTTTTCTGAAGCTCCTCAACCTTGGATTCAACCAGCTGCTTCTCTTCATCAGAGAATTTCTTGTATTCCTCAGGATCAATCACCTCGCCCTTGCGCATGGGGGCAAAGGTAAAGCCGGCTGGCGTGGTGATCATGGCGATGTTATTGCGGTTCGCCTCTTCCTGGATATCAAACAGTCCCTGGTGCTGCCGCCTGGCCATTTCTTCCTGGAGCTCCTGCAACCGGGCCTGGTACTCCTCGCTTTCAAAAGCGGCTGGAATAACCGTGCGCAGCTCCTCGGCAAGATCGTTCATGTCTTTCTTGAATTGCCGCCCTTCTCCGGCCGGCAGCTTCAATGCATTCGGCCTGTCCGAGAACTGGAAGTTATAGACATGGCACCAATCCGGCGGAACCGGTTGCCTGGCGGCGTGCAGGGAAAGAAAGCGTTCGACAAGTTCATGCTTACCCGCCCCGGAAGGCCCGAGCACAAAGAGATTGAAACCCTCCGCCTGGATGCCGGCGCCAAATTCCAGCGCCCTAAGCACCCTGTCCTGACCATAAGGACGCTCAAGGTCTTGCAGGTCTTCTGTAGTAATGAAATCCAGCTTGTCTTCCGGACAACCATGGTAGACCTGGTTTTCGGTTAACGGGGCGGGTAGTGGCATTACATCCTCCTGATGGTTCCCAACCGAAAGTGGGATACGCCGATTACATCGAACGAGTAATCCGGGGGCAACGCCCCCTCATCAGGAAACTATAGATTATGGCTGGCGCCCTGCTCCAACAATCAGGGCACTAACGCCACTCGAGGGTCTTGGGCTCCGCCGCATGTTCACAGAACAGGTGCCCCACATCGGGCACGGCAAAGCAGCGATCGCCTCGCTGGGGTTGGCGGGCGTTGAACTCGGTGTGGCTGATGCCAACCTCCCACAGCTCCTCACACTCCCAGCCATCGGGCTTGAGTTCTATCCGCACTTCGGCGCCGATCAGGTTGATAGCCTCAATGCGGAATGGCAGGTGGGCCTGGTCACTGGCGGCCTGGGTCAGGCGCACTTCGTGGGGGCGCAGGTAGAGCTGGGCGTCGTCATTTTCGCAGCCCTCGGGCAGGCGAATCCAGGCATCACCCTGGCGCATGACACCGTCACCAATCCGGCCGGAAAGTACGTTCACCTGGCCAAGAAACTCGAACACAAACCGGCTGTCCGGACGGCCATAGAGCTCCAGAGGCGTATCAACCTGCTCAATCCGGCCATTGCTCATCACCACCACCTGATCCGAGAGCTCCAGTGCTTCTTCCTGATCGTGGGTCACGAACACGCTGGTGAAGTGCAATTCGTCATGGAGGCTGCGCAACCAGCGTCGCAGGTCTTTTCGCACTTTGGCGTCAAGCGCGCCGAAGGGTTCATCCAACAAGAGAATTTCCGGGCGCATGGCCATGGCCCGAGCCAAAGCAATGCGCTGCTTCTGGCCACCGGAGAGTTGCGCCGGGTAACGGTCAGCCAGATGTTCCAGCTGCACCATCTCCAGCAGGTCTTTCACCCGCTTGCGGATTTCCGGCTTACCCGGGCGTTCCTTGCGTGGAAGCACATTCAGGCCAAACGCCACGTTCTCGGCCACCGTCATGTGGCGGAACAGCGCATAGTGCTGGAACACAAAACCCACGCGCCGGTCCCGCACATGCAGATCGGTTACATCCCTGCCGCTGAACCGGATTCTGCCCTCTTCCGGTGTTTCCAGGCCGGCGATAATCCGCAGCAGCGTGGTCTTGCCCGAACCGGAAGGGCCCAGCAGTGCCGTGAGCTGGCCGTCCGGAATGGTCAGATTGATGTCATGCAGGGCCTGGAACTTGTCGAAAAACTTGTTGATACCCTGTATCTCGATGCTCATTGGAAACCCTTAGTTACGACTCTGACGCCATTCAACAATGGCCTTCACGACAAGAGTGATCAGCGCGATGCCAGCCAGCAGGGAAGATGCTGCGAACGCGCCTACGGTGTTGTAATCCTGGTAAAGCAGCTCAACCTGCAACGGCAGCGTATTGGTCTCGCCCCGGATGTTGCCGGACACCACCGATACGGCGCCAAATTCGCCAACGGCCCGGGCGTTGGTGAGGATCACGCCGTAAAGAAGCGCCCAACGAATGTTCGGGAGGGTAACGCGACGGAACAGCTGCCAGCCGGAGGCACCCAGCACCACACCGGCTTCTTCCTCTTCCCGACCCTGTTGCTGCATCAGCGGAATCAGCTCTCTGGCCACGAACGGACAGGTCACAAATACCGTGACCATCACGATGCCCGGCCAGGAGAACATCAGTTGAATGTCGTATTCACCGAGCCACTGCCCTACCCAGCCATTACTGCCGTAAAGCAGCAGGAACAGCAAGCCGGCCACGACTGGAGACACGGCGAACGGGATATCAATGAGGGTGGTGAGCAACTTTCGCCCGGGGAACCGGAAGCGGGTCACCAGCCAGGCCAGGAAGACACCAAAGACCATGTTCAGTGGCACAGTGAGCAGCGCAACCACGAGCGTCAGGCCAATGGCATGAAGCGTGTACTCGTTGAGAATATTGCTGACGTAACCGGCCCAGCCCTCGGCAAACGCCTGCACAAAAATCAGCACCAGGGGCATGAACAGCAATAAAACGGTCAGAACAACAGCCAAACCGATCAGCGTGCGACGAACCAGCGGGCTGTCGCCAACGCGACGATGTTTACGCGCAGCCATGCCTTAACCTCCGTGCAGGCGCTTGAGGTAGCGCCCCTGCCAGACGTTGATCGCCAACAGCAGCAACAGTGATACGGTCATCACCACCGCGGCAATGGCACTCGCCGCCGGAAAATCGTATTCCTCCAGGCGAACAAAGATCATCAGACTGATCACTTCACTGATATAGGGCGAGTTGCCGGCAATAAAGATAACCGCGCCGTACTCCCCAAGACTTCGGGCAAACGAAAGCGCACCACCGGTCACCACAGCAGGCCAGAGCGTGGGGAACAGGATCTTCCGGAAGACCGTCATATCCGAAGCACCCAGGCTCATGGCAGCTTCTTCATCCTCCGGGGCCATTTCCTCGAGTACCGGCTGAACCGTGCGCACCACAAACGGCACGCTGGTAAACGCCATCGCCACCACGATGCCCAGCGGTGTAAAGGCAACTTCAATGCCCAGATCGGCGAGATACTGGCCATACCAGCCGTTCTCGGCAAACAGGGTGGCGAGCGTGATGCCGGCCACGGCGGTTGGCAGGGCAAACGGCAGATCCATGATCGCATCCAGCAGTCGCTTGCCCGGAAACTCGTAACGCACCAGAACCCAGGCCATCAGCAGGCCGAACACGCAGTTGAACAGGGAGGCCGCCAGGGCCGCCAGCGCGGTCACTTTATAGGATGCAACCACCCGGGGATCGGTGATCACAAACCAGAACTGCTCCCAGCCCATGCCGGCGGCACGGATAAACAGGCCGCTGATGGGCAGAAGCAGCACCAGGCTGATAAAGAAAAGCGAAATGCCGAGGCTCAGCCCGAACCCCGGCAAAACGCGTTTGGTGGCAGGAGCGCTCAGCCGCTTTGCCGGGCGCTCCATAACGTCAGTGGTGGCCATGGATCAGATGCGCAGCCCTTAGCGACGACGCTGCAACTGGTCCAGTTTGCCACCACTGGCAAAGTGGGTCTCCATGGCATTTTCCCAGCTGCCGGCGATGTCCTGGATCGGCATCAGCTTCAGTTCCGGGAACTTGTCAGCCACTTCCGCTTTCACGGTTTCGTTATGCACCCGATAGTTGAAGCTGGCCAGCATGCGCTGGGCTTCTTCGGAATAAAGGTGCTTCAGGTAAGCTTGAGCCAGTTCTTCTGTGCCCTTCTTCTCGATGTTCTTGTCGATCCAGGTCACCGGGAACTCGGCCAGGAAGCTGACTTTCGGAACCACAACCTGGAAATTCTTGTCCGGGTTAAGCTCCGGGATATTGTTCACTTCGGATTCAAAGGTCAGCAGCACGTCACCGAGGCCGCGCTCAACAAACGTGGTGGTTGCACCACGGCCGCCGGAGTCGAATACCTTTACTTGCCCCAGAAGATCGCTCAGGAAGGCATCAATCTTCTCCTGGTCGTCACCGAACTTGTCCTGGGCAAAACCCAGTGCCGCCAGGTAGGTGTAGCGGCCGTTACCGGAGGTTTTCGGGTTCGGCATGATCAGTTCGACGTCCTCGCGGATCAGATCATCCCAGTTCTGGATGTTCTTGGGGTTACCCTCACGCACCAGAAACGCCATGGTGGAGTAGTAGGGAGAGCTGTTGTTGGGCAGGCGTGATGCCCAGTCCTCGGGGATCAGGTTGCCGCGCTCGGCCAGGATATTAACGTCCGTCACCTGGTTGTAGGTCACCACATCGGCACCCAGGCCCTGCAAGATGGCGCGAGCCTGCTTGGAAGAGCCAGCATGTGATTGCTGGATATTGACGGTTTCGCCGGTTTTCTCCTGCCAGTAATCCTGGAACAGAACGTTGTATTCCGCGAACAGCTCACGGGCAATGTCGTAGGAAGAGTTCAGAAGCTCACGCTCCTGGGCAGAAGCCGGCCCGGTCATCGAAAACGCCAGCGCCAACGCACTGAACCACAGGCCCTTGCGAGCTTTGGAACCAGAAAACATCGAATTCGGCATGGTAGGCAGAGCTCCCTGTTCAATCGGAATCTTGATATGCAACAAAAGCATAAGGGTTAGGTTTCGTTAGAACGCAAAGATAAGGTAGGAGCCTAAGAACAACAATGCCTTTGCTAGATGATTTATAACTTTTTTAGGAACTTTCAGTTATATTAAACGCCACCAGGAAGCCCAAAGATGATTTAGCGTCGTTGAACTGGTGCAAAGCGCATCTTCCACTACTATCAAGGTAAGTCAGCGCTGGAGAAGACGTTGCCGTGGGACTGTCGATCAAGACAACGGAATTTGCGCCGGAAGAGTTTGAACGTTTTGCCGCCAAGGTCCGCACAGACCTGAAAGCGCTCACTCGTCTCCTGAACCGGCCCGGCTTTGGTGAGGGTGAGAGCTCCATTGGCGCCGAGGTGGAGTTCTACATCGTAAACTCTGACCTGCGGGTTCAGCCCATCAACACCGAAATTGCCGCCAGAGTCCAGGACCCCCAGCTTACGGTTGAGCTCAACCGCTTCAATCTCGAATACAACCTCAGCCCCCAGGCGTTCAAGGGATCGCCCTTTGCCAGAACAGAGCAGGAACTGCTCGCCGCGATCCGGCGAATCAACCGGCAGGCCGCGTCACTTGATGGGGAACTGGTGCCCATCGGCATACTGCCGACGCTTCGCCAGTCCGATATGGGCGCGCAGGTAATGACCGACGAACCCCGCTATCACGCGCTTTCCAAAGCCCTGCTCAAGCAACGGGGCGAGCCATTCAGCATCCACATCGGCGGCAACGATGTGATCAACCTCGAAGCCGACGACGTTTATATGGAAGGAGCCAATACCTCTTTCCAGTTGCACTGGCGTGTGCCCGCTCATCGGTTCTCAGACTATTTCAATGCCGTGCAACTGGTGACGCCGATTGTCCTGGCTCTGGCCAGCAATTCACCCAGCCTGTTCGGCCACCACCTGTGGGACGAAACCCGGATTGCCCTGTTCAAGCAATCCATTGACAGCCGGTCCCCCAACCATAAAACCTGGCGCCATCCGCCAAGGGTCTATTACGGAAACGGCTGGATACGAAGCGCCTGGGAGTTGTTTGCCGCCTCCGCATCGCTTTATCCCCCCATCATTCCGCTGATGTCGGAGGAAGATCCGATGGCAGTGATTGATGCCGGTGAGGTGCCCAAACTGGCCGAACTGCGACTGCACCAGGGAACCACCTGGCCCTGGAACCGGGCCATCTACGACCATACCGAAGGCGGCCATCTGCGCATTGAGATCCGCTCCATGCCTGCAGGCCCGACAGCTGCTGATATGTGTGCAAACGGCCTTTTCGTGATCGGGGCTGCGCTGGCAGTTCTGGATGACATCGGGCACCTGACATCGATACTTCCCTTCCACTATACCGAACACAATTTTTACCGCGCTGCGAAATATGGCGTCGGCGCAGAAATCATCTGGCCGCACAAAGACCAGGTTCAGTTGCAAGACACTCCGCTGCTAACCGTTGCCCGGGAGTTACTGCCCCGGGCCCGTGAAGCATTGCAGCAAACAGCCGTGGACGAATCGGAAATCCACCACCTGCTGGGAATCATCGAAGGCCGCATTGAAACCGCCATGTCCGGCGCCCGGTGGCAACGCCACATCACAGAAACTTTGGGCAAATCCCTCAGCCCCGATGAGTCGTTCCGGACCATGCTGTCTCTGTACATGGCCAACCAGAAGAGAAATACGCCGATCCATGAATGGACATTGTCACCGTGAGTAATTCGAACGTACTTGATTACCTGAATAATCCCTCACCCCAAACACTCGGTCGCTCTCCCCTTGAATGGCTGGAGCAACTGCAAAAGCCCACGGTTATCCGTGTTGCCGGGCGCGATCGCTCCCGCACCCGGGCCATGGCAACACTGCTTCACGGCAACGAGCCCTCGGGCCTGTTTGCGCTTCACCGATGGCTACTTGAGCAGCACACACCAGAGGTCAATATGCTGTTTCTACTGGGTGGCGTCTATCCTGCGAAGATCCCCCCTGCTCTCTCAACGCGCCAGCTTCCTGCAGGACGTGACCTCAACCGGTGTTTCAAGGAACCGTTCGAGGGAGAGGAAGGCGCGATTGCCAAGGCCATGCTGGCAGAACTCCATGACGCAAACCCGGAATGCCTGCTGGACGTGCACAACACCTCGGGGACAGGGCCGGCCTTCGCGGTGTCCATCACCAATGATGCCGCCCACCAGGCACTAACCTCGCTCTTTACCGACCGCCTCATCATGACCGATCTTCGCCTCGGGGCGCTGATGGAATATTCCGAACAGGAAGTGCCCACCGTCACCATCGAATGCGGTGGATCCCAGGACGACCAGGCTCACGAACTGGCCTATGAGGGACTCGTGCGATATTGCTCCAGGCCGGACGTGCTGTCACTGGAAAAAGCGGAATGGGACGTTACCGTGCTGCGAAATCCGATCCGGGTGGAGCTAATCCCCGAGGCAACTATTGAGTATCGGCTGGAGCCAACTGGCCGGGCAGACCTCACGCTACCGCCAAACATCGAACACCGCAATTTCGGGATTGTTTCGCCGGATGAACCCCTCGGATGGGTTGGTGAAAAAGGGTTGGGTGTGCTCACGGCCATCAGCCACAATCGCCGGGAAAACATGGAGCAAGTGCTGCAAGTGAGGGACGGGCAGATCTTCCCTGCCCAGGCAATCAGGGCTTTTATGATCACCACCAACCCGGTTATTGCAAAGAGTGATTGCCTGTTTTATGCAGTCAAGGCGACGGGGGAGCCTATTTTTTAACGCCATGCGCAGCGGCCGGTTTGTGGAGCGCAGCGGAACAAAGCGGTCCGACTGCCGCTACTGGTTAAATGCTAATTTGAAGCCCCTTTGGAGGCTGATACATCACCGACTGCCTTATTGAATTGGAATACCCCTTGTTCTTGAGGGCTGCCTTATAAGCCTCGAACAAATGCTCATTAATTCTTGGATCGAAAACAATCTCATCAAATAGGTCGCATGGATCTATCTCGAACTGATGAACGGGGCCGCTTCCGTCGGTATAGATTAGACGTACCTCTCTTTCGTGCTTGAACTCCTCCCGCTTGTATATCAGTGACTCTGCGACACCTGATCCTGAAGTATTTAGCACATCAATATTTTTGAGCTTTTTAATGAGATCTTTTTGTGTGTGGTATTCAACCTCACCAATAAAGCAATGTACTTGTGCAAAATCTCCGCTTTGCTGTTGAAGAGCTTTAAGGAGCTTTCGTATCGTGGTTTTCACCTTCGCTCCCTGTTTATCCGCTGAATAAATCCTCCACATTGCATCTGTTTCTTTGTGAAGCGTCCAGCACTGACCGTAAACAGAGTCTCGAATTGAACCAAAATCGGCTACTTCTCCGTCTGAGGTCTTGGCCGTACCGTTCAACAGGAGATTCTCAAAGGGGTCGTCCCACTTTATCGGAGGGACCAACGTCAGCAATTTTGTCTGAAACATTTCGAGGAGCCTGTGGATCGGCATGATTCGGAAGATATCCCTATCCAAGTCTTTATCTTTTATGTTGAGCGTGTCTTGATAGCCCACAAAGTCACCTCATTGATACATTTAACGCCAGTGGTAACGGGCGGAAACGGAGCGCAGCGTAGTTGGCGTCTCGTTGACCACCTTGTTAGGGATATTCGGGCACAACTACAAATGTATCGGAATACCATGAGTAGTTGGCCGACGATCCACCTATTCCTGAACGGGTTCTGCTTTCAGCAGCGTTTTGACTCGCTAGAGGAGAGCAACTGGCCGCAAAGTCGATAAAATAAATACCAGGCTCAGTAACATGCACAAGAAACGATGTGACCAACTTTACTCCTGGATCAACGCAGGAATCTTCCGCTGATACATCTTCATCTTGGTAGCCATGAAACCCATCCTTTGAGAACTCGATTATTCCGTTTTCCGCTTTGACTACTTTACTTGCAACCACCCCAGAATCATCCCAGTTAATAACCTCTGATGTATTGCCGACGTTTTCAATCTGTACCCTAACTTGAATAAACAGCTTATCTTGAAAACAGGTAGGAAAAGCATCTACCCCAGCTGATAAAATTCCCCTTTCTTCCAGCGAACGTTTTATTGCCTTAAGTTCACTTTTAGCTTTTTCTATTCTTTTCAGGCTGTGGAATTGGTAGAGCGCCCATAAGCCACCGGATAGGGCTGCGAAAGAAATAATGAATGACTGGATTATATCGGCTAAATTTTTGAGTTCGCTAAGTGTCATAGTGATCCCTAACGCTGAAATAAGCGGCGGCCCGACAGGGACTTCCGGTGAGGCCGCAGGCCGGAACGAACTTGATTGACTGGTTAGAAATCACCGGGATTTGAACCAAGCCAGAAACCTCCGCCAGGCACTGTTAAGGTTTACTCCAATGCCGAAGAAATTGGGTTTCAAATCCACAACGTCTTCCGAGTCGGTAATTGCGTCCCTGGTTCTCGCTGCGGATTCATTAAAGTCCATCTCTCTTCGCGTGGCTGAGTCTAGCGCAAGCGATGCCCGCCAAAACATTTGCCCGTCAGCCGCGCCTTGTCTCCACGCCGGATAGTCGCCGTTTGGCAAAACTTGAATGAAGTCCCTTTCATACCCGGGTTTCGGGTGCATGTAGAAGTAGGATTCAATCTCGGTGAAAACTACACCAGATGCTTCAAAATCTCTGGCCACCTCAGGCGTTAATTTCAGTGTGTCTGAATAGAAAAGGTAGTAGTGATCGTCGGGAAACCAGTAAAGATCGTGAAGAATGTCGGAAATAGCCCCTTCGCTTTCGAAATCTGCTGGCAGCAGATGGACTCTCCGTGGCCCGAAAGTCACTTTGGCAGGCAACGGTAGTGAATCTGGCCATCTAGGCACTTCCTCAGACATTGTCCCTCTCAATTTCTAACATTTGTTTATAAATTCACTATTGATGAAC
The DNA here is from genome assembly GCF_913055835.1 of uncultured Marinobacter sp. Taxonomy (GTDB): domain Bacteria; phylum Pseudomonadota; class Gammaproteobacteria; order Pseudomonadales; family Oleiphilaceae; genus Marinobacter. Next base: position 27,717 of record NZ_CAJXKQ010000042.1, read on the forward strand.
AGCTACACTTTCTTCCAAAAACATCTGTGCATCGGCGTGTAGCTGGAACTTGAAAGCTTCACTAAACTCAACTCTAGATTTCTCTCTTTCTATTTCGGGGTATTTGAACACTAAATCTCTAAACTTCTGTAAAGGCTTTTTCCTAAAGCTATTACTAAACTTCTTGTCGATTAATCGATCGAAGTTAACGAAAGCTTTCTCAAGATCCAGCTTATTCGAGCTCAAGATAAATTTATTGTTCAAAAAGCATTCTTTGTGGTTATTATCAATGGGAAATTTTTTTATTTCGGCGCTTTCAAAAAAAATAGACCAAATTTTCTTGCATCTTTCAACTATCAAATCTTTATTTTTATATGGTTTTTTGTAGATCGGAGCCAACCCATTTTCACCCGCAAGCTGCATTAAAACTCGATAAACTGTAGGGCCGTATCCTTCTCTCGCAGTAACATTTTCAACATGCCAAACCTCATTTCTATAGCTAAACTTGATGGCAGCTAGGATTTTTCCAGAAAAATCTAATACCACAATTAATGGATATGGGAGGGGGCCTCTACGGTTTAATGAATAATCCTCTCCATTAAAGTAAATGGCTAAACTATCAATTCTTTTAATTGCCACTAGAGCTCCATAAAGTTATAACGCTCTGAATAAGCCGCCGTTTGGAGCGCCAGCGCAAAACGGTCGGCCTGATTCACTTGTTAAAAAATCAACCTAGACCAATGCTCCAATTAAAATATCGCCAATAATCTGGCCTTTCCGTCAGTGTTTTGAAGCTAATAATACCGTAGTAAACATGCGAAGGGAGTATATATAAGTTGGAAAACCAGATTGGCAAACCTGCCACAAAAAAATTATACGGGAATTTTAAAAAGGTTGAACCGCCTCCAGGAAATTCAGATTCCACCATATTGTATATCTCTTTTTGCCCCTGAGCATCCAGATAGACTGGGTACCCAATTTCTCCAACACCTTCCAAACTAGTGTAAATATCGAACTTTGAACACTCGCGTGGGACAACCACCGAACTAAAGACAACAGCTACAAAATTTGAAAAAACTGAGGGCATTTCTTCCACAGAAATATTTAGATACTTGTTCCTGTAAAGCCACGAAAACCAATCAAAACCTTCTTTTACCAACTCACACTTTCTTCCTAAGTCATTGGCTTGCTTCAATAGGGAGTGGCGCACACTTTCATTTTCAGCGTTCTTTTTTGCATACTTTATCAACTGCTTTTCTTTTGAATGCTTAAATTTCACCCTGACTTTCTTTCCTAGGAATGAGTCGGAGAACAATCTTGCAATTTCCCTTTCGTCAGCGATTAACTTACCTTCCTCAGTAATTTTGAAAGTTTTGCTGAGCTTGTCATCGACGACGGTTTTCAAAGATGGCATCTGCTTTTTACCATGATACGCAAAGGCCCCAATGCTCGGCACGAAAAAGAGCGCTGGCTCCCAACTCGGCTGAGCTAAAAGCCACCCGAAAGAGCCAAATAGTAAGATTAGCGAAATAAACAAGTTCAGACTTCTCCCTTTTTAACGCCAGCAATAAACGGCGCCCTGACAAGGGCGTCCGGTGGAGGCCGAAGGCCGGAACGAATTTAATTGCCTTGTTAGAGGTACTGCTCGCACCGTTCTTCCCAGAACAGATTGCTGAAGCGCTGTAGACCTGGCCGATGACCATAATCCTTATTGAACTGTTGCATCATTGGCGAAAAATCTATCCC
>NZ_CAJXKQ010000043.1 GCF_913055835.1 uncultured Marinobacter sp.
TCAGCCACTCGGCCACCTCTCCAATAAACTGTTTCAAATCAGCGATGTCGTCGCTCATTTGAGGGCGCAAACTTTAATGGTTTTACGGGCGGTTGGCAACTCTCTGGGGGAAAATCGTCAAAAAAATTACTGCTCAGGCGGTTTTCTGTTTACCGGTTGAACAGATTCAGGACTATCGTTAATACAATGCTCAGGATAATCATCGATGTGATGGGAATGAACACCCTGCTGCCCTCGGACTGTATATTGATGTCACCGGGCAGTTTCCCAAACCAGTTCAGGACGCCAGGCGCAAAATGGAGGATTGCTCCAACGACAATCAGTATGATGCCGGCAATGACAAACCAGCGGGCCATGGATGAGTACCTCTGGTGGCGAAATCCCACAGATATACGGAGAGAATAGCAATGCTGATGAAAGCCGAGCAATCGACACTGCTGCTCATCGATGTACAGGAGAAGCTGATGCCCGCTATAAGCCACGGTGATGAGGTGGTTGACCGGTGCATCGTTCTGGCCACCATTGCCGGGCTCATGGAGGTGCCGGTGCTGGCTACCGAACAGTTGCCCGACAAGCTGGGGCATAACGTTGAAGCCGTCCGTGAGCTCTGTAGCCAGACCCTGGCCAAGCATCATTTTGATGCCTGCCCGGACGGGCTTGTCGACCAGTTACCCGAGGGTCGACAGCACGTTGTAATAGGCGGTTGTGAGACTCATGTCTGTATGATGCAAACCGCCCTGAGCCTGATCGATGCCGGCTACAAGGTCTGGGTGGTAGCGGATGCTACCGGCTCCCGCAACGAGTTTGATCGCGATGTAGCGCTGGATCGCCTGAGCGAGAGCGGTGCCCGCATCGTAACGCTTGAAATGGTGGCCTTCGAGTGGATGCGGCATTGCAAGCACCCGCAGTTCCGGAACATTCAGGCACTGATCAAATAGAGGCATCCACCGAGCTGGCGCATACGTAGAAAAACGCTTCAGTCACAGGTGGTTCCGAGGTACACAATGCTCAATATGGATTTTTCCAAGAAGGTCGTGATTCGCACCGCCGAACAGGAGTGGGTTCCCAGCCCTGCCGGCGGGGTTCTGCGAAAGCCCCTGGCCCGTGAAGAAGCCGAGCGCGGCCATGCCACCAGCGTTGTCCGCTACGAGCCCGGTGCGTCCTTCAACCGACACGAGCACCCGCTGGGCGAGGAAATCCTGGTTCTGGACGGCGTATTTTCCGACGAAACCGGCGACTATCCGGCCGGCACCTATTTGCGTAATCCGCCCGGCAGCGGCCACGCGCCATTCAGCAAAGAGGGCTGCACTCTGCTGGTGAAACTCCATCAGTTTGATAAGCGTGATCGATCAACGGTGCGCATTGATACCCGAAATACACCCTGGCTTCCGGGCATCGGGGGCCTGGAGGTTATGCCCTTACACGAGTTTGAGCACGAACATGTGGCTCTGGTGAAGTGGCCGGCCAACGAGGTTTTTCAGCCTCACAGGCACTTTGGTGGTGAAGAGATTTTTGTGCTCTCCGGAGAGTTCTGTGACGAGCATGGCCGCTACCCAGCCGGCACCTGGATTCGCAGCCCTCATTTGAGCCAGCATCACCCATTCGTGGAGGAAGAAACCGTCATCTGGGTGAAAACCGGTCATCTGCCGCTCGGGGCGCAATAAGAAGGGCCCCGTAGGGCCCAAAAGAGGCTAGGAAATCGCGGTATGTTGCCAGTTTTGCCTGCTGTAAGAGTCGTTGCTTGCCCCCTCTGATAGCGGGCTGAAGAGTGTCTCTTCGCCCACGGGAACCGCAAACACGTGATACGCTTCGGGGCCAAATGGGTCCAGTGCCGTGTCGAGGTACTCGAAGCTGTCAGGCACGGGCTCACCGGAGTATGCGACCCGGAACTGGCGCTCCAGGGTTGGGATTGTGACGCCCAGGGGCTGCTCTACCCAAAGGTAAACGGCCTTGTGGGGCACGATGTATTCGCTGCGCACCACCCTGTAACCCTCTTTGAGCGTGAGCGTGGTCGGCTCTTTGCCCGGTTCCAGACGGAATTTGTGGATGGTTTTCATAGCTGCTGCTCCTCTCTGGGTTGCTGCCTTTCACAACTCCATGATGGACAGGAACAGACTTCGATAAAATAAGCTTTTGTGAGGTTTCATCATCGAAATATTCGATGCAATCAGGATTGCTTGTTTTCCGCGTGAGCCTCAACAATGGCACGAACGCCTTCATGGGCGGTTTTTCGGCCCCGCGTGATAGCGAACAACTCATCCATGACCTCATCGATTGAGGCAATCTGCTCAACCTCATACTGGCGGCAAACCTCTTCGCGGATAGAGGTCGGCGCTGCAAAAACACCATATCCCTGGCTGCCAAACACTTTTATCAGGGCACTATCATCCACCCGGGCTACGAGCTTCATGCGAACTCCGTTCAGGGAGAACCAGTTCATCAGTCGTTCGAAATATGGCGCATCAGTAGCGTTCGCCAGCAACGGCTGACCATTGAGCGATTCCGGAAACCCCTTTTTCAGTTTTTTCGCCAGCCCCGGCGCGGCATACAGGCTCATGGTGGACCCCGAAAGAGGGTGAACCGTGAGGTTGCCGTCTTCCTGCAGTTTCGGCATGCGGTCCGTCAGCACAAGGTCCAGCTCCTTGCGTTTCAGGCTCAACACCAGATCTTCGGTGCGGCCGGTCTGGCACTCGAGCTGAACGGATCGCTCGCCCGCCATGGCTGGTTGCAGCAGGTAGTAGGCAATCAGTTTGTGAATCGAAGCCGAAACACCGGCGCGCAACGTCAGGGGGCGCTCGGAGGGATCAAGCCGCAGGGTCTCCGCAAGTTCACCAGTCAGGGCGAAAATATCGTCAGCGTACCCCAGAATCAGCCGCCCAAGGTCCGTCAGGATCAGCTTGCGCCTCTCCCGGGAGAACAGGCGACCACCCACTGAGGCTTCGAATGTGGCCAACTGGCCACTGAGCGTCTGGGGGGCCAGCTCCAGGACCTCGCTGGCGCGAGCGATCGAACCTTCCCGGCTAATCACCCAGAAATAATAAAGATGGCGAAGATTAAGCTGTTCCATTGCTCTTCCCTGCCAGGTTCAGGATGGTCGTGGGATCTTGAGGATCTCACCGAAGGTGACGTATTCGCTTCCACCAAGACGGCCGATCGGATCAATAGCGGCGCCATCAAAGGTCAGACGGTTCTTGTCATCGTACTTGGCTGCCGCACCCGATACCCAGACCCGGGTGACTTTCCCGAAAACCAGCGACTGGGGTGCAGCGCCAATTTCCTTGATGTCATAAAGCTCACAGGCAAAGGCTACATGGCAGTCCTTGAGACGCGGCAACCCTGCTCCCTCGAATTCCACCAGTTCCAGATCCAGATTCTTCAGCTCGGATTCACCATGAGGCAGAGTTCTTGAGGATTCGGTGACTGCCGCTGCCAGGTCCCGGTGTGCGATATGCACGACAAAATGCTTCCTCGCCTCAATGTTCACCCGGGTATCCTTGGAGACTCCTTCCGCCGGTTTCTTACCGACAGAAATCATCAGCAAGGGAGGATTGCTGGTAATGGGCGTGAAAAACGAGAACGGCGCCAGATTGAAGTCGCCGTCCGGGTTTTCACTTAACACCCAGGCCACGGGCCGAGGGATGACCGTTTGAGTCAGGATGTGATAGGCGTCCTTTGGGTCCATACCCTCGAAATCGATAAGCATCATTCTCTCCCGTTAACTGCAGCTTCAGGCGTTCGTTCCCGCAACAGCCACAGCATCATCAATATCCCATGAACAATCAGGAAGGGCACTGCGACCATGACCAGCCCGCCCCACCCGAGCCAGCTCAGAATGGCTCCAGCGGAGAGCGCTGCGGTGGCCTGGGAGCCAAACACCATGATGTCGTTCAGGCCCTGGACACGGAAACGCTCTGCATCCCGATAACCCCGGGGCAACAGCGTTGTGCCGCCAACAAAAAGGAAATTCCAGCCAACACCCAGCAACAGCAGTGCTGAAAGATAGTGATGGAAACTCACGCCACTGGCGGCCAGCGCAATACAGCCCAGATACGCCAGCAAACCCGCTGCCATCATCAGCGGTATGCCCACAACGCGGGTCAGCCAGCCGCTGATCAGCGACGGCAGATACATGGCCATGATGTGGAGTTGAATCACGCGCTTGGCGTCGTCCAGGTCGTGGCCTGCCATTTCCGTCATGCTCAATGGCGTTGCTGTCATGATAAAACTCATGACCGCATAGCCAATGGCGGCCGCACTGATGGCAGCCCAGACCAGTGGATTGGCCAGGATCTCCCGCAGGGGACGACCGCCGCCGGGCTTTGATTCCTGAACCCGCTCGGCGCCTGCCCGGTAGCCGGCTCCAAGGATCAGCAGGGCGGCCCCCTGCACTACCGCCAGGCCAAGCCAACTGACCAGAAACGGATACTGCTCCGCAGCACCGCTGCCCAGGCCCGCCACTTCTGGCCCGAGCCAGGCCGCCACCAGACCACCCAGAAGCACGCGGGCGGCCGCAGAGCCGGCCATATTCGGAGCGACGGATTCCATGGCGGCAAACCGGTATTGGTGAACAACCGCAAGGCCCGTACCACCGACGACAGCAGCCAGACATAGCAATGAAAACAGACCGGACCAGGAAGCCAGCGAACCAAGGAGACCTGCAAGGATTCCCATGAGCGCGCCGAGCAGCATCACACGCTTGCGCCCAACGCGTTCCATCAACCAGGTTGCCGGCTTGATGGCCAGTACGGTACCAACCACCACGAGACCGACGGGCAGCGTTGCATACTCGGGCGCCGGAGCCAGCATTCGGCCCTGGATACTGCCTATAAAAACAATAAAAGGCGCTGTGCACATGGCAAGCGCCTGGGCGGCAACCAGGACCCAGACGTTGAGGGGCATGGGCTACTTTTTCCTGTAGATAATTCCGGGATGGCACTGCACCATCTCGTAAAGGTGGGGCAAACCGTTCAGCGATTCGGAGGCACCAAGAACCAGGTAGCCTCCCGGATTCAGGGTGGCGTGCATCCTGGTAAGAATATCCTTCTTCAGGTCCGCGGAAAAATAGATCAGAACATTCCGGCACATCACGATATCGAACTTGCCGAGCATGTAACGCTCCAGCAGGTTCAATTCCTTGAACTCCACCATGCTCTTGATCTGCGGCTTGATCTGCCAGCCCCCGTTAAGGGATGGGGTAAAGAACTGCTTCTGGCGCTCTGGTGACAGGCCCCGGCCAATGGCGATCATCTCGTATTCGCCCTTGCGGGCGACTTCCAGTACGCTTTTGGAAATATCCGTGGCGGTGATTTTCACATCGCGGAGTTTACCGGGCCTGGCGCGCCGAAATTCCTCCACGATCATGGCAATGGAGTAAGGTTCCTGGCCTGTCGAACAGGCCGCCGACCAGATTCGAAGAGGCTGGCCGGAGTTACGTTCAGCGAACTCGGGAAGCAGCTTTTCCTGGAGAATTCGGAAAGGATGATTGTCACGGAACCACAGGGTTTCATTGGTGGTCATCGCATCGATGACAACTTCCTTGAGACCACCCCGGCCGGGCCGTTTGAGGCGCTCAAGGAGCTCTCCCAGGGTGTTCAGGCTGTTCTCTTCCAGAATCCTGCGCAACCTGCTTTTTACCAGGTACTGTTTGTTCTCGCCCAGTAAAATCCCACAGGCATCCTGCAGGAACGATTTGAAGGCTTCATATTCCTGTGGCGTTATTTCCGCTTTCATTGGGTCTCTGTTCTGAGTGAATCTTTGAGCGGCTCCATCAACCCTGGTCGATGATTTCCATTACCCGCTCTGCCAGCTCGTCCGGACTGAACTTTGCCATAAAGTCGTCGGCCCCGACCTTCTTCACCATCGCCTGATTGAACACACCACTGAGTGAGGTGTGAAGCATGACAAACATATCTGCCAGGGCCGGGTCACCTTTCACCTTGGTGACCAGGGTATAACCATCCATCTCCGGCATCTCGACATCGGAGATGATCAATGAGAAGTGATCCCGCGCCTTCGACCCGTCGGAAGTCACTTCCTTCAGGTATTCGAACGCCTGCTTGCCGTCGTTCTTGGTGACGACTTCCATGCCAATGGCCGTGAGACAACGCTCTATTTGCCTGCGGGCAACGGAAGAGTCATCGACTACCAGAACCGGTAGATGCCCCGGTACCCGCTCTGCGCTCTTGCTCAGAACCGCCTCAGTGACATCCTCCCCGAGTGGAGAAACTTCTGCAAGAATCTTCTCTACATCTATGATTTCGACCAGCTTATCATCAATCTTGGTCACGGCGGTAAGATACACATCCCGCCCGGCGCCCTTCGGGGGAGGCAGTATGTCCTCCCAGTTCATATTCATGATCCGGTCAACGCCGGTGACCAGGAAACCCTGTGTTTTCCGGTTGTACTCGGTAATGATAACAAAGCTGGTGGCCAGGTCTTCCTGCGGGATGCCGGGCAAACCAATGGCCATACTGAGGTCGATAATCGGGATGGTTTCACCCCGGATATGAGCGACCCCTCTTACCGTTTGCCGACTATTAGGGATGGACGACAGCCTGGGACACTGCAGGACTTCTTTAACCTTGAAAACGTTGATCCCATAGATCTGCCGCCCTCTCAGACGGAAAAGAAGGAGCTCCAGGCGATTCTGACCGACCAACTGGGTTCGCTGGTTAACACTGTCCAATACCCCTGCCATTTCGTTTCTCCTGGCCTGCCGGAATTACAACGGCATGTATCTTGCTCATCATGAAATAAAAGCGTGATTGACGGAAACCCGTCATATCAGCGGCGGATTAGCCCATGTAACGGCCAATCTCCCCGAATCCTTAGGCTGATTCGGGCTTTTCTGCCCTGTTGTTGACAGCATAGGACAAACTGATACGTATGCGCATCACCAAATTCGCTCTAATACTGCTAATGTCTGGCCTGAGCTCCCCGCTACTGGCGGAGACAACCGCTGAACAGATTCGCAAAGCGACCCTGGAGTTTCTCGGCGGATTCGCGTCTGAGCAGGCGAACGAAGGCTACACGGTAACTTTTGAACCTGGCGCGATCGACAGCCGCCTGGCCCTGGCCGAGTGCGAGCAACCCCTGAGTGTCGAATTCAGCGGCGATCCCTGGAAAAGCACCAGCCCTTCTATGCTGGTAACCTGTGAAGGGTCCCGACCCTGGCGGATGTTTGTGACGGCTTCCGTTTCCATCCATGGGCCAGCACTGGTGGCGGCCCGTCCGCTCACGCGGGGAGAACGGATAACGGAAGGACTGCTCACCAGGCAGTCCGTTGAAATCAATGCGTCCCGGCGCGGCGCCATTACCGATGCGCAACAGGCGATTGGCATGGAAGTGCGGCGGGCCGTCAACGCGGGTTCGCTGGTTACGCCGGACATGCTCTCCGCCCCGAATGCGGTAGAACGGGGCGACCATGTTATCATTACCGCCAAAACAGGCGGATTTTCAGTACGTTCCCGAGGTAAAGCCCTGGCGAGCGCGAGTGTTGGTGAACAGGTTCTGGTAGAGAATCTGCGATCATCCCGCAGAATAAAGGCCAGCGTTGTTGCGCCAGGCCAGGTTGAGATCCCCATGTAGTACGGCTTCGGCAGAGGCTTGCCGCTGCGGCAAACGTCTGCCGCAAACCCGGCAGCAAAAACAGACGAAAAAACCATTGAAAAAAACTGTTAAAAAGTACTAAAGGTTTTCGCGGCGCCGCCGTTAAGAAGACATAAACTCGAGTAAGCGCCGCACTCATGTGGCGCGACAGGCAAGCAGGTACAGATATGTCAGTTGACTTAAATGGAATTGGCCCCGGCCAGGTCAACACCCAGAGAACCACTGCCGACAAGAACTCCGGCACCCAGAACACCCAGCCGGCGACCAGCGAGCAGGCGAAAACCCAGGCTCAGGGCGCCCGGGGTGAGAATGTCAGCCTGAGCAGTCAGGCCAAGAATCTCAAACAGCTTGAACAGAAGCTGGGCGATTATCCGGAAATGGATGACGACCGCATTGAGCAGATCCGCTCCGCCCTGGAGAATGGCACCTACAAGATTGACGCCGAGAAACTGGCCCAGAAAATGCTTGAGATGGATGAAAGCATTTTCGGGTGAGTGAACCATGGCCGCAATTGATGATCTGAAAACCCTTCTTTCCCAGGACATCAGCCAACTGGAAACACTGGCTGATGTTCTCGGTAGAGAAAAGACCTGTCTTGCAAGTTCCGACCTCCGCCAGCTGGAAGCTCTGACCAAAGAGAAAAACGAGCTGCTGGGTGCCGTTCGTGAGCGTGCCAAACAGAAAATCCGCACACTGGTCCAGATGGGCTATCGCCCCGAAAGCGGTGAACCTTCCAGATTTATCCGCAGCGCCGGCTTTTCCGAGCTCTTCGAGCTCTGGCAGGAAGCGGACCAGAGACTTAGAGCCTGTCAGACACTGAACCAGACGAACGGTCGGGTGATCAGCCATCTGCAAAAACGCCTGTCGAAACTGACCGACATCTTCCGTGGTGCCACCGGTCAGCAAAAGCTCTACGGCGCCAAGGGGCAGCAGACCACGGTATCCAGCAGCACGGTACTTGCCAGCGCCTGATGAAGGCCCCGGCAAACCCTGCCGGCGTTCACCGGGTATAAATGGTCATTTGGGAGTCCGGATGGAAACGGATATCGTGGATACTCACGTTACCCATTGGGGCACCCTGGCTACCGCTAACCCGGATATTGTCCATCCGGATTTCCTCGATCCGCTCCGGGAATGCCAGCATCAAGGCGCCATCCTCCCGTACCCGGTACCTGGGCTCACCCTCGCGGTAGTGCACACCGGATATGGTCAGGTCTGAATCCAGAAAATTCAGAACCGGTACAAAAATATTGGCTGTAAGCTTCAGACCCTCGATCACATCCGCTGATTCGTCGGCGCCCTGCTCCCCGCCTCCCGCCGGATTCTGTGCCATGTTGCTGACAATGCCGATACGCTGCAGCAACGTCGGGTCGCCCTGCCCTGATATGGCTGCCAGCTCAAGCTCGCTCATGGGGGCAAGATTACCTCTCTCGTAAAGCTCTCCGGCCTCCAGCGATGACTGCGACGCCTCTGCCGAGCTGCTCGCCGCAAAGGTTACCAGGGGCTGGAAAGGCAACGTAACCGCCGTTACCAGGGCTGCGGCGTTACGATAGCGGGACTGATGCTTGAGGACACGATGGAGTTCCTTCTCGCTGATCCAGCCGGCCTGAATGAACACCTCGCCCAGGCGCTGCCCGGTTTCACGCTGTAGCCTCAGCCCCTCATCCAGCTGCCCTTCGGACAGATAGCCCCGGTTGATAAGCAGGCGCCCGAGGCGTGATTTTTCTTCAAATCCCTGACGGATTCTCACCCGATGTCTCCTTTTGAACAGTGAAAACCGTACAACCCGGCCCGGCTAATGTAATTCATGACTTCCGCTACCCGGAAGGTTAGACAATCAGAACACGATGTGCGTGGATACAGTGCCCGTTTTACCATCACCATCTGGTAAGATCTGGCACCGGATAACAGAATTCGCCAATTGTTGCAGGAAAAATACCTGCGAATAACACAGAGAGCGGCTGAAAATGACAAACAAGGTAAAACCCCTGAAAACTGTGACTCCCGTACTGCTTATGGCCCTGGCCTTGCTGATGCCGGCATCCAAAGCGTTGTCCCAGGGCAATGACCAGTCCGCCAATGAACCTCTGCCAGTGGTGCGCATGGTGACCAGCGAAGGCGCCATCGAGCTTCAGCTCCGGCCCGACGTCGCCCCGGACACGGTCGCCAATTTCCTGCAATATGCCCGGGACGGCTTTTTCGACGGCACGATCTTCCACCGAGTCATTCCGGGGTTCATGATCCAGGGGGGTGGTTTTACCGAGGACCTGTCACGGAAATCAACTCGTGCGCCCGTACGCAATGAGGCGACAGAAACGCTGCCGAACCTCCGTGGAACCATTGCCATGGCGCGGACCAGTGCGCCGGATTCGGCAACATCACAGTTCTTTATCAACCTCTCGGATAACGGGTTCCTCAATGCCGGCGTGCGCGGCCCGGGCTATGCCGTTTTCGGCAAGGTTACCCAGGGCATGGGCGTTGTCGACGCCATCGCCCGCAAACAAACCACGCGGAAGCAGGGCATGGCCGACGTGCCCGTTGAACCGGTAACCATAGAAACCGTCACCGTGGTTGAATCCGAAGGCTGACACCGTGAACCGGCCACCCCTGCCCCCCGCAATCGAATCCGCTGAACTGGCGTGGCACAACGGGGTCCCGGAATCGAAGCGATTTGGCGATGTCTACTTCAGCCGTGACAACGGCCTGGAGGAAACCCGACACGTTTTTCTTCGGCACAATCAATTGCAGGAGCGTTTCTCGCAGATCCGCGAGGGCGGCAGTTTCGTTATTGCCGAAAACGGCTTCGGAACCGGCCTGAACTTTCTGGCCGCCTGGCAGGCCTGGCAGAGCAATGCGCCAGCCCATACAGCGACCCTGCACTTTGTATCCGTGGAACGCTTTCCCCTCACCCGGGAGGATCTTACGCGGGCCCTGGCCCTGTGGCCGGAGCTGAAGGCGCTGGCTGACGAACTGCTTCTGCATTACCCGCCATTGGTGCGTGGGGTACACAGACTGGTTCTGGCCGGGGGACGAGTTCGTCTGACGCTGTTTTTCGGTGACATCAATGAGGCCTGGCGCGCCCTGGATTTCCGCGCCGACGCCTGGTTCCTGGACGGATTTGCGCCAGCCCGCAATCCGGATATGTGGCTGGAGGACACCATTAGCCAGGTCCGGGCCCATAGCAAGCCGGGCACAACCCTGGCCACTTTCACTTCGGTCGGCCGGATTCGTCGAGCCCTGATGGACGCCGGGTTCAAAATGGAGAAGACCACCGGATACGGCCGAAAACGGGAAATGCTGAAGGGCATTCTCGAGACAGAGGGGCCCGATCAACCCGAACGCCCCGGCACCATCGCTATCATTGGCGCCGGTATCGCCGGTTGCACGCTGGCACGAAATCTGGCGGAGCGGGGGTATCCGGTCACACTGGTCGACAGCCGGGCTCCGGGAAACGGCGCCTCCGGAAACGCCCAGGGCGCGCTGTATGTCAAACTTGGGGTGGAGTTCAACGACCAGACCGAACTCGCCCTCACATCCCTGACCTTTGCCCAGCGGTTCTACGGCAACTGGCGCGGCCAGTACTGGCATCCGACCGGCCTGCTGCAGCTGGCTCACAGCCCTCAGGAAGCCGACCGACAGGCCAGATTCCTTCACCGCAACGATTACCCAAGGGACATTTTCTGGCCCGTGACCCGGGAGCAGGCCAGCGAGCTTGCCGGCATGCCCACGCAATCTGGCGGGCTCTGGTTTCCCCGCAGTGGCTGGCTCGAACCACAAAACCTATGCAAAACCCTGGCAGACCACCCACTGATCTCCACATCGTTCGGTGTTGAGGTTAACCGGCTATTGCCCTGCAACGGCCAATGGCATCTCTCCACGGAACAGGGATCAACCCTGGCGGCCGACCAGGTCATCATCTGTTCGGGTCATCTCAGCCCGGAGCTTATTCCGATAAAGGGCCGCTTCCGGCTGAAAGCCATTCGTGGCCAGGTTTCCCATCTTCCAGCGCCAGCTGTCACCAAGCCGAAGGCTGTTATCTGTGGCAACCGGTACCTTAACCCCACACTCGGTGATATCGCCGTAACCGGGGCTACCTTTGACCTGCACGACAGCAATCCGTTGCCGACCACTGAAAGTCATGAAGAGAATATTCAAGAGCTCGATTCGATGCTGCCGTCGCTGTTCTCTCCAAACGCTGGCAAGCCCAGAGCCGAAGCCCTGGATGGCCGGGTTGCCTTTCGCTGCACGACTCACGACTACCAACCCGTTGCAGGCCCGATGTTTGATGGCGAAAGCGCTTGCCTTGATGACCTTTACCTGTTCACCGGCCTTGGCAGCAAAGGCCTGAGCTACGCTCCGCTACTGGCCGAATACCTGGCCGACCGTCTGACCGGCCAGCCCGTCTGCCTTCCAACGAACCTGGTCAGGCGGCTGGAAACGCGACGCCTGTTCCAGGCCGGTATGGCGGTTTCGTAATAAACTAGCGCTGGAGTTTCCGGTCAGACTGCCGATAACCTCTCAAAGAGTGGCTTAGTCACGGAGAGAACCCATGTCCATTTATGTCAGCGAACCCGGCCGCCCGGTCGGAACCCGGCTACCGGAAACATTCCGGGCAAGGTCCGTGGGCGATGTCACAGAGCTGGCAGAAACCCGGGCGATCAACCCTGGCAGGAGTGAGGCAACGGATGCCGAGTTTCAGCAGGCGGCCAATGCCGGTCGGTATAAAGCGCTGGAGGAGTATGGTGCGGCAGCAGCCGGCGAGCGCCGTGAAGACCGCCCCTATCTGCCCGTGTCCCGGATTTCTTCACCAGCACTCTATTCTGTACAGGCCTCTGCGACCATTGCCGAGGCGCTATCCGTGATGGATGAACATCAGGTTCACCACCTGGTGATCATGGCGGAGAACAACGTGGCCGGGCTCGTCGATCTGCGCTGGCTCCTTGGCTGGCTTCACGAGCATGAGGCCAATGCCATGAGCCAGAGCCTGGTTCACGTTGAGCTCCCTGCATTCCTGACGGCCTCCCCCGAGACAGACGCTCACCAGCTTGCCAGACTGATGCTGGCCCACCAACTCAACGCTTCCCTGGTGGTAGACGCCGGGGGCGCAGCTGCGGGTATCGTTACCAGCACAGACTACCTGAGGCTGTACGCCAGCGCTGGCCGCCACGAGGGGACAGTCTAGTCCCCGACGTGTCAGTTCAGGGGAGTCAGTAGTTGCCCTTCGGGGCTGAACAGGAGCACGTACCAGTCACTACCCGTTCTGCTCAGCGCCACGATCTCGTCATCCCGGTAATTCTCAAGAGCAAGTATCGCCGAGTTATCCACGGCAAGCTGATAGCGCCAGTCGTTTCTGAACCCGGCGTCTTCACCCCCGGTCTCCGCCTCCGGAAGCAGCGACACCCGGGCAACAATGCCCTGCTCCAGGCCTGACACAACACCCTCACCGGTAAAATCACCGGTCGTGCTACCCGCAACCACCATGTCGCCATCAAAGCCGATCAGCCCCTGCAGGGTTTCCGTGGACTGATCGTTGTCATCATTGAGTGAAAACGCCCGGTTCACGATACCTGATGAGGAATAGCCCAGAAGAAACCCTGCGGCACTGGAAAGTGGCTCCCGCTGCAGTTCCGGGTCCGCCTCTTCCTGTTCCAGCACCGAGTAAAGTCCATCACTGGCGCCTATCAGCCAGAGCGTGCTGCCCTGGAACAGCCCACTGGAAATCGGCTCATCTCCGGCGGTGCCCACCTGGTTGACACTGAGCTCGCTAGTTGCGCTGGAGGCATTGTAAAAGAAGGCGTCAATGCCACCTATGACCGGCGCCCCTTCCACAGATCCCGCCGCAGAACCAAACAACCCCGGAGTAATCGATTCGGTACTGCCACCCGCAACACTGTCATCCGCAGCCGAGCCAGCCTGGCGGGTCCAGGCCACGGCAGGCTGCTGGGTATTGCCGTCCAGCTCGGTATCAATGCGCTGAAGGAAGCTGTCCATGCCGCCTGATGCCTGCTGCTGATCAAAAACGCCACCGGTTTCGCCCGCCAGCAACACGTAGCCGCTGTCCCGGTTAATTCCGGCCCAACGCACCCGATCGTCGGCATCCGTCCCTGTGCGGATGGTCCAGGTCGGAACGTACTCGCCACCGTTGGTGGCCGAATCGAACCAGTACAGCGACGTTACGGTATCCTCACCACCGAGTTCCGTTGTACCTTCGACCGGCTGGTCGGTGCTGTAAGCGACGACGAATTCAAACCGGTCAACCTTGGTTCCACCCTGGGTCACCTTACGCTGAACGACATTGAGGACCGGCTCCGGCGTGACAAGGCTATCGCTCGCAGAAGAGACGGCAACCTGCTGCAGCTGCGCCCCGCGTTGGTCGAAGATCCGCACCAGCACCCTGTCGTTATCCAGACTGTCGAAGCCTGCAACAAACAGCCTGCCGTCATGACCCATGGCAATGTCCGTGGCAACGAAACCATCACCATCGTTTAGCAAAAGGGGCGATGTCAGCTCGTTTAGACTGACCCGGATCAGGTTGTCGGATTCTGCCCGGGCGTAATCCTCGCGACCGGCCTGAAAGTTCTCGTTGATGCCCAGCAATATGAAGCGGTCACTGAACGCCGGGTTCGCGTAACTGCCCGCCGGTACCCGGATCCGGAAAGGCACTTCATCGGTGCCCTCAGGGAAAACCAGTTCGTCATTCTCAACCCAGTTACCGTCTTCCAGCCGCTCGATAACGAACTCGGAATCAAGCCGTGCCGTGGAGTCTTCGGTATGGCTGAGCTTGGCGAAAATATCCCGGTCTCTGTCGCCGGAGAGCCTGGCAACATACTCACGCACATCACCAACGTTCAGGGTGTCCCTGCCCCCACCTTTGACGGTTTCCAGCGACAGAACCGGCTCGTTATCCTGAATTGACAGATTGGTGACTACGCCACCGTTGCCGCTTCCCAGCCCCGCCAGACCGGAGCGCACTTCAGTCAGGGCCAACCTGAGGGATTCAACAGGCTCGGCAAAACTGTCCTCAACCACCTCGAGCGGCAGGTAGCATTCGGTGATGCCGGGTTCAAGCGTGATGACACCACGGGTATAGAATCCCTGCTCATCAAGCTCATACTCGATATAGTCAAGTTCACTCTCGCCGCTCTCATCCCGCGGCATGGGACTGTTGCCGCCCAACCCGACAATGTCCTTGCCGAGAATGGCATCACCCGCGTTGGCGGCACTGTAATCGCAATTCTGGTGGGGAGGCGAGAATCCGGCGTCGCAGTTGGACGCATCGTAATCAGACAGAAGCTCGAAGGCGACCGCGACCCGGGTTACCGAGGGTTGATCCAGGTTCACCTTGACGAAAACCCGACGGGTGGGGAATGTCAGTTCCCTGGTACCGGATACCGACCCGTCATCGTTGTAGAGGTTGATCGTGAAACTGTGCTCACCCCCGGTCTCCAGGTCCGGCAAGGCGCACTGCTCACGGTTGCTTGAAGGGGTTTCAGGGCTTTGCCCCTCCGTGAACGGCTCGGCATCCATAGACATGACGTTGTACTTCACATCGATATCAAACGGCTGAGCGCCTGCCATGCGGCCATCCGTGGTTACCAGGTTGATGCCTTCGGTCTTGCCGAGGTCCGCTTCTCCTCTGCTACCGCCAGTGAGGCCGGGAACACCGCGCATAATGATGCCCTGGCGTGCCTTGTTGCTGGTGTCCTCCAGGGCCAGCCAGGACGGCGCGTTGGTGAGTGAGTAATCGAGGATGTCCTCGCCACCATAAGCCCCGAAGTTATAGGAATACTCCACGCCGAGATAGGCAAACACCGGGGGAACGCCGAGAATGGTGGGCTGATCGGGATCTTTTTCCGTCTTGCAGCCAGAGAGCCCAAGGGATATCAGGAGCAGGATGGCAAATTGGCGAAGAGGATGAATGCGGGAGTAAAAATCGGCGCCCATGAAAAAATCCGTTTCAATCGTTGTTGTTATGGCAGCGACCGCCCGGATGAAGGAAAAACACCGGGCGATTTACACACCGTTACAGAACAACGCCATGGTAGCCAATTTGATACGCAGGGGATCTGCGCGAGTTCTCAGATTCGGTTAGCCCGCCTCCAGGCCATGTTCTTCCAGCAAGGCAACCAGGCCTGCCTCATCCAGCACAGGAACCTCCAGCTGTTCCGCCTTGGCAAGCTTGGAACCGGCAGCCTCGCCGGCAACAACGCAGGCCGTCTTTTTGGAGACGCTTCCGGCCACTTTGGCGCCCAGGGCCTCCAGCTTCTCTTTGGCCTCATCCCGGGTCATTCGGGCGAGTGTGCCGGTCAGTACCCAGGTCTGGCCTTTGAGGGGCTTGTCGCCCTTCTGGATCTGCTCTTCCTGCCACTCCACGCCGGCTTTGCGCAGGGCGTCGAGCGTTTCGCGGTTATGGGTCTGCTCGAAGAAGCTCCGGATATGGCCGGCAACAATCGGCCCGACATCGGGAACTGTCTGCAGGCTGTCCTCATCGGCCTCGGCAATGGCCTCCAGTGTCCCGAAATGCGCAGCCAGGGCCTTGGCAGTGGCCTCCCCCACCTCGCGAATGCCGAGGGCGTACAGGAAACGCCATAGAACGGGTTTTCTCGCCCGATCAATGGCAGCGACCAGGTTGGCGGCAGATTTCTCTCCCATTCGCTCCAGCTTGACCAGATCGTCGGTCGTCAGGTTATAGAGGTCAGCGACGGTTTCCACCATGCCCTGATCGACCATGATGTCGATCCATTTGTCACCCAGCCCTTCAATGTCCAGGGCTTTCCGGGAGGCATAGTGACGGATGGCTTCTTTTCGCTGTGCGGGACAGAAGAGCCCGCCGGAGCAACGGGCAACCGCTTCCCCTTCAATCTGGATAACATCCGAATCGCAGACCGGACAATGGGCAGGCAATTCCACTTCCCGGGCGTCTGCCGGACGCTTTTCGGGAACCACCTTGACCACTTGCGGTATCACGTCACCGGCGCGACGGATAAACACGGTATCGCCAATACGGACATCCAGGCGCCGGATTTCATCCATGTTGTGCAGAGTGGCGTTGCTCACCGTCACGCCACCCACAAACACGGGCTTGAGGCGGGCCACCGGGGTAACGGCTCCCGTTCGACCCACCTGGAACTCCACATCTTCTATAACGGTGAGCTCTTCCTGTGCGGGAAACTTGTGTGCAATCGCCCAACGAGGCGCCCTGGAGACGAAGCCAAGGGCATTCTGCTGATCAAGGCGGTTTACCTTGAACACGATGCCATCAATCTCGTATGGCAGCGTGTCCCGCTTGGCCATTAGCTCGCTGTACGCCTCGAGGCATTCCTCCACGCCTTTTGCCTTGCGCATCTCCGGATTGATCCGGAACCCCCAACTCTGAACGCGCTGCAGGCCGTCCCACTGGGTATCGGGCAACAGGCTTTCGTCAGTCACGGCAACACTGTAGGCGCACATTTCCAACGGGCGCCTGGACGTTACCGTGGACTTTTTCTGCCTGAGACTACCGGCCGCCGCATTGCGTGGATTGACGAAGGTCTTCTCGCCACGCTCCGCCAGTCTGCGGTTGAGTTCCTCGAAACCCTCCTTGGGCATGTAGACTTCACCACGGACTTCCACCAGATCCGGCACATCGTCGCCACGGAGCTTCAATGGCACTGACGGGATCGTCCGGATATTGGCGGTGATGTCCTCCCCGGAATAGCCATCACCCCGGGTAGCGGCGGTGGTCAAGGCGCCCTTCTCGTAATGCAGGCTGACCGCCAGCCCGTCCAGCTTGGGCTCACAGACGTATTCCACATCTTCGCTGATACCCAGCCGGTCCTTGATCCGCCGATCGAAATCCCGGAGTTCGTCGTCGCTGAAGGCGTTGTCCAGCGACAGCATCGGGAGCCGGTGAACCACCTCCTCAAAACTGGTTTCTATGGCACTACCGACACGCCGCGTCGGAGAATTGTCAGATGCCAGTTCCGGGTAGTCGGTTTCCAGGGTTTGCAATTCTCGGAACAGCCGGTCGTATTCCGCATCGGGAATACGGGGGTCATCCAGCACGTAGTAACGGTAATTGTGGTCATCAATTGCCGAACGGAGTTCTTCAACACGCTGAACAATATCGGGCGTGGCTCTGCTCATGGACTGGCACTCTCGTTTCTCAAAAAAATGCCCGGAACTAACCGGGCATCTGGCCATCTTTTACCGCCTGGGCTCAGATTCTCTGGGAACGCTGCTTGCGTTCGAATTCCCGGATTCTCTGGCGGCAATGTTCGATCGTTTGAGGGGTCATCACGCTGCGGCGTTCATCCTTCAGCTCGCCACCGAGGTTGCGAACCACGGCCTGGGCGGTCTCGAGCATGAAGTCAAACGCCTGCAGGGCGTTGGTGGGCCCCGGCATACTCATGAAGAAGCTGATTCCCGGCGTGGTCAGGGCCGGCATATCCTCAGGTTTGAAAGTGCCGGGTTCCACGGCATTGGCAACGCTGAACTGGACGGGACTGGTGGTATCCGACTCTTCATGGCGATGGTAGATATCCATGTCTCCATGCTCCAGACCGCAGGCTTCGAACAGCTTCTTGAGGGCCGGCCCCTTGAAGTCCTCGCCGCTTTTCGCCAACACGTTGATCACGATTACCTCCCGGGCCTCGGGACGATTCGCGCCGGCCAGAGGCTGATCTTTGGCGGGTCTCGAGGGTTCGCGTCGGGCCGTGTCTTCTTCCACTTCGGTTGTAACGGTCGGCGGAACGGCTTCCTCCTCGGGTTCGACGGCACCCCAGCCTGACTCCAACTCGGTTTCCTCAGGCTCCCGGCTGGACAGTCCGTAATCGGGCTCCGATTCGGCAGGCTGTTCGTAGTGCTCGACCACGGGTTCCATTTCCGGTTGTGGTTGTGGTTGTGGCTCCGGTGCCGGCTCTGGCGATTCTGGTTTCTCCGAGTCAGCAGCCGCCGTTACCGGGCGGGTCGGCTTGGGCTTCGGGGAGCCGAACCGACTGGATTTTTCACGCTTTACATAGCCGCGCTCTTCAAGGGTATCGCGGGAAATGGTCCGTGCGCCGCCATTGGGCAACTCGGGGTTGTACTCGTCATCAAGTGGCGAATCCTCGAGCTCGTCGGCACCCATACCGGATGAAATCGCCATGGATTCCTTCCGGGCGCGCCGCATTCGGCGCACACCATCAATGACAATGCCGATAATAACCAGGGTACCGATGGCAATTAACCATTCCCTAAGTGACATAGTGCTGCTGTCCTGTTTGCAGATCCCGTAACGTTGCTACTCTAAGAAAAGCCCGTAATGAATACAACGCACACCCGGGCCAGATGGCGTTTTTGTCATGGTTGCCCGATTTCTGAACAGCCTCAAGCCTCTGCAAGCGCCGCGGCTTCATCCACGTCCACCGACACCAGACGGGAGCAACCCGGCTCGTGCATGGTCACCCCCATCAACTGATCCGCCATCTCCATAGCAATCTTATTGTGGGTAATGTAGATGAACTGAACCTGCTTCGACATCTCCTTGACCATATTCGCGTAGCGACCCACGTTGGCATCATCCAGCGGCGCATCCACCTCGTCCAGCATACAGAACGGAGCCGGATTCAGCTGGAAAATAGAAAACACCAGCGCGATAGCGGTGAGGGCCTTTTCACCGCCTGACAACAGGTGGATGGTGCTGTTCTTCTTCCCGGGTGGCCGGGCCATGATCGCAACGCCGGTTTCCAGAAGATCCTCGCCAGTCAGCTCCAGATAGGCGTTGCCGCCCCCGAAGACCTTCGGGAACAGCGCCTGGAGGCCGCCGTTCACCTGATCAAAGGTTTCCTTGAAGCGCTGCCGGGTTTCGCGGTCGATCTTCCGTATGGCGTTATCCAGTGTTTCAAGGGCTTCCATCAGGTCTTCATGCTGGGAATCCAGGTAGGTTTTGCGCTCACTCTGAACCTGGTATTCCTCGATCGCCGCCAGGTTGATGGCACCCAGCCGCTGTATGCGATTGCCGATGCGCTCCAGCTCATCCGCCCAGTCTTTCTCGTTCGCACCCTCAGGCAGCTGGGACAGAATATCCTGCAGTTTCACATCCAGTTCCTTGAGCTGCTCGATATGGTTACCAGAGCGGATTTCCAGGGCCTGGGATTCCATTTTCAGTTTTTCCAGCCGGGACCGGACTTCCTGAATGCGATGATCGGTGCCGCTTCTGCCCTGCTCCTTTTCACGGACCTCCCGGTCAATTTCTTCCAGGGAGTCGCGGGCCGCGCCAAGCTTTTCCTCTTCGGCCAGTCGACGGTCCAGCAGTCCTTCCAGCTGCATCTGCAGATCTTCAATGGGTTCTTCGGCACTTTCCCGGGATTCCCTCAGAATTTCCAGACGCTCATCGATGCGCTCCTTCTGCAGCTGCATCCGGTCGATGGTCTGCCTCAGGCCGTCCCGCTGACTGTTCAGGGTCTGAAGCTGAAGCTGCAACTGATGCGCATGGTCACGGTCGTGCCGGGCTTCCTGGCGCAGCCGGTCGAGGTTCTCGCGCAGGCTGTCGCGCTGCTCCAGAAGCCGTTCTTTTTCTTCATCGCTGTCTTCGGTGGAGGCCAGCGCCTGTTGCCACTCTTCCCGGGCCTCCTGCAGGCTTTCTTTCTGTCCCTCAAGGTTTTCAGAGACATCCTCGATATCGTCCCGGATCCGTTGCAGACGGGCGTCAATCTGCTCGGCACGGGCTTTCAGGCCGCTGACCCTGGACGACAGTGAGCTCAGCTCGCGGTCTGCTTCGCTCAAACGGGCCTGGGCCTCGTCACGGGCGGATTCCGAGCGTTCAGCGCGCTCTTGAAGTTCGTCCAGCCTCTCGCTGGCCGCCTCAAGCGCTTCCTCGGCTTCGGCCAGTTGCGCAGTCAGTTCGGTTACTTTCTTCTGTCGTTCAATGACCCCGCCCTGGCCGGCGTCCGAGTCTGGCATCAGGACCCAATCCCGGGACACCCAGACGCCTTCAGGCGTCATCAGGCTTTGCCCGTCCTGAAGGGCTGATCGCATACCCATGGCGTCAGAAACGGTTTCTACCGCGTCGATGCCGCGAAGCAGTGAGGCAATGCCCGGTACGCCCGAGACTTTTGCTGCCAGGCCGGTATTTCCGGTTTCAGCAGCCGCCCCGCCTTCAACGAGGGCGAGCCCCCTTGGCGCCTCTTTCATAGCCGATGAAAGCTGGTTAATGTCGGGCAGACACAAACCCTGGGTAAAACGCCCGATAACCTGCTCAACCGCAAATTCCCAGCCATCGGCAATGTTGAGCTGACTGGCCACCCGGGGCATATCGCTCAGGGCGTTCTGTACAAGCCAGGATTGCAGCACATCGTCGCCGGCCCCCAGTTGCTCATCCAGCAGCGCCTGCTGGGATTCCAGTGACGCGCGCAGGCTCTGGACCCGCTGGCGTTCTTCAGAAACAGTCTGCTCCGAATCCCGCTGTTGCTGTCGGGCATCGTAGAGCTCGTCCTGAACCGCTGCGATGCGCTCGGCGGCCTCCTCGCGTTTCAGTTCCAGCGCTTCCTGTTGTTCCAGTAACTCCTCAAGCTCCGCGCGATCCATCTGGCCTTCCAGCAATTCCTGCTCATCCTGCAGTTTGCGTTGGCGAGTGAGGAGTTGCTCAATGGCGTCTTCAAGGGAACGAATCCTGGACTGGGCCAACTCGGCCTGGCGCCGGGCATCGGAGGAGCGGGCGCTGAAATCTTCCCACTGGTGCTGCCAGTCGCTCATCGCGTCTTCAGCCAGCTGCAGCTTCTCGCCGGATTCCTCGGAGCGCATGGCCAGCGCTTCCTGTTCGGGCTCCATCATGTCCAGCTCTTCCTGGATACCCGCGAGCTTGTCTTCGTCCTGCTCCAGTTCCCTGGCCAGTTCCCGCTGGTTGGCCATGGCCTGGTCCAGTTCTGCGGCCATCTGCCGGCTTCGTTCACGCTGGTGTTCAAGGCTCTGTTCGATACGGGCGATATCGGCACCGGCTTCATAATATCGGGCCTGAGCCCGGTTAAAATGCTCGGTACGCTCCTGATGGCTGTCTCTCAGGGATTCCAGGGAGGTTTCCAGGCTCACACGTTCGGTCAGGTGTTTCTCGAGCTCCAGTTCGGTATCCCGGATTTTGCCACGCCAGGCCTGCAGGTCATTGTCGAGGGATTGCCAGCGAAGTACCGTCAGTTCCGCTTTTTTCTGGCGTTCTTCCTGCTTGTAGGCCTTGTACTTTTCCGCCGCTGCCGCCTGGCGTTCAAGATGTTGCAATTGCCGGCCAAGCTCTTCTCGCAAATCCGTCAAACGCTCAAGGTTTTCCTGGGTGCGTCGTATGCGATTTTCGGTCTCCCGGCGCCGCTCCTTGTATTTCGATATACCGGCCGCTTCCTCAATGTAGATGCGGAGCTCTTCCGGTTTTGCCTCGATCAGCCGGGAGATCATGCCCTGCTCGATGATGGCATAGCTCCGCGGTCCCAGACCGGTACCCAGGAACAGGTCGGTAATGTCACGGCGCCGGCACTTGGAGCCATTCAGGAAGTATTCGGACTGCCCTTCCCGGGAAACCCGGCGGCGAACGGAGATTTCGTTGAATTTGACGAACTCACCGGGCGCGGAACCATCGCTGTTATCAAACACCAGTTCGATAGAGGCCTGGCCCACGGGCTTTCTGGCACTGGAACCGTTGAAGATAACGTCCGTCATGGATTCGCCGCGCAGGTATTTTGCGGAGCTTTCACCCATCACCCAGCGAACCGCGTCGATGATGTTGGACTTGCCACACCCATTGGGCCCTACAACGGCGGTCATGTTGGACGGGAAAGGTACCGTGGTGGGATCAACGAAGGATTTGAAGCCGGACAGCTTGATGGACTTCAGACGCATATCAGGCGCTCGCTTCCTGCCGGAGAATCGTCAACACCTGTTGCCGCTGGTGCTCCCCAAAGGCCTGAATGACCGCTTGCAGCCGTTCTGCGTCGTCATCAATGGCAGCCTCTGCCAACTGCCGGAAGAAGGTCGCGGTTTCACCGATTTCTTCCCGGAAGTGCTCCAACGCAACGAAATAGGTGCGGCTGATGGCTGGCCGAAAATTCTCCAGGGTTTCCTCAAGAAAGGGGTTTTCAACCAGCCCATAGGCGTAGCGCATAACCCCGAATCCGGCGTCAATGACCTGCTCGGCGGCGTCCGCGCTCGTGGCGTTGAGGGCATCGATCACTGCCTGCAATTCCCGAACCTGGCCCATGACCCCACCAAGTTCCTTTCCGGACCAGCGCTCAAGCACCTTGCGCCCGAGCATGCAAAGAAGATCGATGTAGATATCGTAGAGGCTGTTCACGCTTTCCGGCGTCAGGCTGGAAACCACCGCGCCGCGCCTGGGGAAAATTTCGATCAGATGGCGGCGCTCGAGAATCAGCAGCGCTTCCCGCACAGAGCCACGGCTGACATTCAGTTCTCCCGATACCTTCAGTTCCTGAATGCGTTCGCCGGGTTTGAGATCTCGCGTGATGATCCGTTGCCCCAGATGCTGGGCAATTTGTTCAGACAGACTTTCCGGGGCCTGAAACCTCATAAAGTTGGTCACTCATTCCTGAAGACGGCACGATTTCAAACGCAGAAGTTTACCACAGGGAATCTATAGCCCCACCCCTTGTCTGACATTTTGCACAGCCCTGGAAATGTCGCGGCAAAACCCTGCCGGTTTTTTGACGGCAACGCGGGAGCTACAACCAAAAAATCAGAAATTAAATGATATTACGACTACACCCTTATGATTTTATTGACCTTTATTCAATGGGCACAATTTCTGCTTAAGGGGAGCATAGCACTGTAAACTTCTGCGACAGAGTGAATACGAGTGAAAAACATACCGTCGATCCATCAGTCTCCCGCCCAGCCCCAGAAGCTGGCCGCGCTGCGTCAGGCTCACCAGGACTGGAACAACACGCCGGATGTGCTCACCAGGCTGACGCGAAGGCTGTCCACAACCCTGTCACTGGAAGAACAGTTGGCCATCCTGGCTGAAGAGCTGGTGGCGATCGTGCCCTTCACCGCACTTAACTACCGGCATCGGATCGGTAAGCAGGATTTCGTCTATGCCACCGGCATGGGTGGTCCCCACCGTTGTGAGTACCGCCTGAGTCTGGAAGGCGTCAACTACGGAACGCTGGCCCTGCAACGCCGCCAGCGCTTTTCGGAACAGGAACTGGAAGGCGTTGAGATGATCCTCAGCGCGGCAATCTGCCCCATTCGCAACGCCTGTCAGTATGTTGCGATAGAGCAGGCTTCGCTCACCGACTCACTGACCGGCATCCCCAACAAGCGCGCCCTGGACGATGCGCTGCAGCGCTCCAGTGTATTGTCTGAGCGTCATGGCGAGCCCTATTCTCTGGTTCTCTGCGATCTCGATCACTTCAAGTCGGTCAACGACACCCATGGACATGTCGTCGGCGACCACCTGCTGCAAATTGCCGCTGCCGAGATCGAAAAATCTATCCGCACGTCCGATACCGTGTATCGCTTTGGTGGTGAGGAGTTTGCCATCCTGCTACCACACACATCGGAGCAGGATGCCAGGGATGTCGCAGAACGGGTTCGGGAGGCGATTGCGGCCATCCGGGTGGATGGCGGCGAAAAGGAGCTCAGGGTAACAACCAGTTGCGGCGTAGCAACCTTCCTGCCCTCGGAATCATCCCAGGCATGGCTGGCCAGGGCAGACGAGGCGCTCTATCGCGCCAAACACCAGGGCCGGAACTGCACCCGGGTGTTTGCCACTATTTCCTGATGATCAGCCCCGAGGCGTCTTGCTTCGCGCTCTCTCGGGCCTGGGAGAGCGCCCGGCCGGCTTGCCCGGCTTCGTGTCACTGACCGCCCATTTATTTCCCGGAGCCTTCTTGCCAGAGCGGCCAGGGCTTTTTCGTCTCTGCCGGTCGTGGGCCGCCTGCTCATTCGGCGTTTTCTGGGGGATCTCAACCGATTCCAGACCAACCGTCCGACTGAGGGTGTCCACCGCCCTCTGATCCAGCTCTTCCCATTTGCCCACGGTAAGCCTGCTTGGCAGGAAGATCGGCCCGTAACGCACCCGCTTCAGCCGGCTGACCCGCACCCCCTGGGATTCCCACAGGCGACGCACCTCCCTGTTCCGACCCTCCAGCAAGGTAACGTGGAACCAGCGATTCATGCCGCTACCACCGGCCGGGGAGATATCGGTAAACTTGGCCATGCCATCTTCCAGCAGAACGCCCTGAAGCAACCGCTCGATCATGGCATCATCCACTTCCCCGAAGATACGCACTGCGTACTCCCGATCGATTTGGTTCGAGGGATGCATCAGCCGGTTGGCCAACTCACCGTCGGTGGTAAACAGCACCAGGCCGGTGGTGTTGATATCAAGCCGCCCAATGGAGATCCAACGATGCTCCTTCAGCCGCGGGAGGCGATCGAACACCGTCGGCCGGCCCTCGGGATCCTTTCGGGTGGTGACTTCACCTTCGGGCTTGTTGTAGATCAGCACCCGCCGCATCACTTCTGCCGCCCCGGACACTTCCAGGCGTTTGCCGTCGAACTCGAACCGGTCTTCCACCGTTGCTTTCTGACCCGGTGCTACCGGCTGACCGTTGACCGTCAGGCGGCCGGCTTCCATCCAGCCCTCAATTTCCCGGCGCGAACCGATGCCCGCACGGGCGAGCAATTTCTGAATACGCTCAGGGTCACCCTGGCTGACTTTGTCCCGGGCTGGTCTGGCTGGTTTGTTGGGGCGTTCTGCCGCCATGAAATCAATCCTTAGTATCTGACTGACACCTGAATGGCATCAGTGAAGTGTCTGGCTAGATGACTCGTCGTCATTTTCGGCGGTGGTTGATTCGAACTCGATCTCCGCCTGCATATTCTTTTCAATTTCCCGGCCGATCTCTTCAAGATCCCGGACTTCATTCAGAGGCGGCAACTGGTCCAGGCCCGTGAGATTGAAGTAGTCCAGGAACTGTTTGGTGGTCGCATACATGGCCGGTCGACCCGGGACATCGCGATGTCCGACAACGCGCACCCACTCTCGCTCAAGCAGGGTGCGAATGATATTGCTGCTTACCGTAACACCGCGAATGTCCTCGATTTCACCCCGGGTAATGGGTTGCCGATAGGCAATCAATGCCAGGGTTTCCAACAATGCCCGGGAATAGCGTTGTGGTTTTTCCTCGAACAGGCGGCCTACCCAGGGCGCAAATTCCTCACGTACCTGGATACGGTAGCCACTGGCGACCTTTTTCAGCTCAAAACCACGCCCTTCACAGGCCGCTTCCAGAAGCACCATGACATGCTCCATCACCTGACGCGCGGGACGTTCCTCCTCACTGAACAGTTCCCGGAGCTGGTCCAGAGACAACGGTTTGCCGGCCGCCAACAAGGCCGCTTCGGCAATCGCCTGAATTCTCAGCAGGTGTTCTTCATTCATGGTGTCTGATCCGTATTTCCTTGCTGTGAACTGTCGGAGACCCTAGCTGGCCGCCCTGGCCCGAACGTGAATGGGGCCCAGTACCTCGGCCTGGACAACCTCGATCAGTTGTTCTTTTACCAGCTCAAGCGTGGCCAGGAAGGTCACCACTACCCCGAGTCGGCCCTCTTCAATCGTGAACAGGCTTTCGAATGTCACGAAGCTGTCATCCTGTAGCACTGACAGGATTGCGGACATGCGCTCACGGGTCGATAGCCTTTCCCGTTCAACATGATGGCTGGTGAACAGGTCTGCCCGCTGAAGGACACCCTGCAGAGCCAGCAGCATCTCCCGAAGGTCGACATCGGGGTGGGGCTGGCTTGAAGGCATCCTGGGGAGAGCCGCTGAGCCGGCAAAATTATCCCGCTCCAGGCGTGGCAGTTCGTCGATATCCTCGGCTGCCTGCTTGAACCGTTCGTACTGCTGAAGCCGGCGAATCAGTTCAGCCCGGGGATCCACCTCCTCCTCATCGTCGCTTTCCTGACGAGGAAGCAGCATCCTGGATTTGATCTCCGCCAACGTGGCAGCCATCACCAGGTATTCAGCAGCCAGTTCGAAGCGCATGGCCTCGACGGCACCGATGTAATCCATGTACTGGCGGGTAATCTCGCTGACGTCGATGTCCAGAATGTTCATATTCTGCCGACGGATAAGGTACAGCAGAAGATCCAGCGGGCCTTCGAACGCTTCAAGGAAAACCGCAAGGGCATCCGGCGGAATGTACAGGTCCTTGGGAAGGTCCACCACCGGCTTGCCGGATACCAGCGCCAGGGGCGATTGCTCCGGGGCGGCTTCCTGGGCTTCGGGCCCGGCCTGATCGGTGGATTCTTCGGTCATAACCTTTCACTCCGGAACGGCGCCGTGGTTATCAGCCCCGGCACCAACTCCTGCGGATTCAGCGGTAATGAAGCCCCATGGCTGCCCGGACTTCTTCAAGCGTATCGCGAGCGGCATCACGGGCGTGTTCGCGGCCTTCCTGGAGAATGGAATGAACCAGATCCGGATTGCCTTCATACTCCCGTGCCCGCTCGTGGAGCGGACGCTGCTCCTCGACAATCGCGTCAATCAACGGCTTTTTGCAATCCAGGCAGCCGATGCCGGCACTGCGGCAACCGGTCTGTACCCACTCCTGGGTGTCGGCGTCGGAGTAGATCTTGTGCATACCCCATACCGGGCATTTTTCCGGTTCGCCCGGATCGGTGCGGCGGACCCGCTGGGGGTCGGTCTGCATGGTCCGGATCTTCTGGGCCACGCTGTCAGGCTCTTCCCGCAGGCCGATGTAGTTGTTGTAGGATTTGGACATTTTCTGGCCATCCAGGCCCGGCAACTTCGATTCCGGCGTCAGCAGCGGCTGAGGCTCTGGCAGAATCACCTTGCCACCGCCTTCAATATAGCCGTAGAGCCGTTCCCGGTCGCCCAGAGAGATATTCTGCTGCTCTTTCAACAGGGCTCTGGCCGTTTCCAGGGCCTCCATGTCGCCCTCCTCCTGATAACGCCGCTTCAGGTTGCGGTAGAGCTTGGCGTTTTTCTTGCCCATCTTCACGATGGCGCCTTCGGCCTGCTCTTCGAACCCTGGCTCACGACCGTAAATGTGGTTGAACCGGCGTGCAATCTCGCGGGTGATCTCGACATGGGACACCTGGTCGGCGCCCACAGGGACTTTTCCTGCCCGGTAGACCAGAATGTCGGCACTCTGAAGCAGCGGGTAACCCAGGAACCCGTAGGTGGCCAGATCCTTTTCCCTCAATTTTTCCTGCTGGTCCTTGAAGGTCGGCACACGTTCGAGCCAGCCAAGGGGCGTAATCATCGACAGCAGCAGATGCAGCTCAGCGTGTTCCGGAACCTGGGACTGGATAAACATGGTGGACGAGCCAGGGTTCACACCGGCGGCAAGCCAGTCAATCACCATGTCCCAGACGCTTTGTTCGATGCCGGAAGGGTCGTCGTAGTTGGTGGTCAGCGCGTGCCAGTCGGCCACAAAGAAGAAGCATTCGAATTCATGCTGGAGTTTCACCCAGTTTTTCAGCACACCGTGATAGTGGCCAAGGTGAAGCTTGCCGGTCGGACGCATGCCGGACAAAACCCTTTGCTGGGAATCTACAGAACTCAAAGCACGAACTCCTTATTTGGTATTGGAACCGCCATCATAGTTCAGGCGACCCGGCATTATAAATAAAAAACCCCCGCTCTGCAGGGCAGAAGCGGGGGTTTTTACTGAAAGAAGGCCAGCTTACCAGCCAGTGACTTCCTTCAGGGCCTGACCGATCTCGGCCAGACTGCGTACGGTGCGAACACCAGCGTCTTCCAGGGCGGCAAACTTCTCGTCTGCTGTCCCCTTACCACCGGAGATGATGGCTCCAGCGTGGCCCATGCGTTTGCCCGGAGGCGCAGTAACACCAGCGATGTAGGAAACCACCGGCTTGGTGACGTTCTGCTTGATGTAGGCCGCGGCTTCTTCCTCGGCGGTACCGCCGATCTCACCGATCATCACAATGGCTTCGGTCTCAGGATCTTCCTGCAGCAGGGCCAGAATGTCGATGAAGTTGGAGCCCGGGATCGGGTCACCACCGATACCGATACAGGTGGACTGACCGTAGCCGAAGTCGGTGGTCTGCTTGACCGCTTCGTAAGTCAGGGTACCTGAACGGGACACGATACCAACCTTGCCCTTCTTGTGGATGTGGCCAGGCATGATGCCGATCTTGCACTCGTCCGGAGTGAT
>NZ_CAJXKQ010000044.1 GCF_913055835.1 uncultured Marinobacter sp.
TCGTCTTCCCGGCGGGAGCGGTCCCCCGGGCGGTAATCCTGGGCCATCAGGTCGAAATCCACCGGCGGCCGGGAGCGGGGGTAGTCACCGTCGTTCATGCCCAGCAGGCACACCTTCCGGAAAGGAATGGCCCGCATGGGCATCAGGGTGGCGAAATTCACCTTGCCGGCCAGGAAGCGCTGGTTCAAACCGCCTTCATCAAGCCCCTCCAGCAGCACATCCTTGACGATGTTCAGGGGCAGGGTCTGTTCCTCAAGGCCTGCTGCCAGGGCGTCTTCCAGCCACTGCTCCAGCTGGCGGCGGAAACGGTTCAGCAGCAACAGGTCGCTGCCTTCGAGTTTGTGGAAGAACTGCCCGAGCATCTCTGAGAACAGGCGTTCCCATTCGTCCGGTGTGCGATGGGACTGCAGCGCCTGCCAGAGGGTTTCCAGTTGATGCACAAAGTCGTTCAGTCGGCCGGCCAGGCTGGCCTGCAGGCCGCCGATCTCGCCGAAGGGTTCCACGCCGCCCCAGGGCTCGTCGTCGCCCATGCCATAGCCCAGCAGCATCGAGCGCAGCCCGGATTGCCAGGTGTTGCGCTCCAGCTCGGCGGGCAGGTCCAGGCTTTCCCGGTGCCGGCCGTGCAGACCCCAGCGGATGTTGGCACCCTCGACCCAGCGACGAACCAGGGGGATCTCGTCTTCGCTGATACCGAAGCGGTCCCGTATGCCGGGTACTTCCAGCAGGCTGATGATCTCACTCACCGCGAATCGGCTGCGGGGTAGTGACATCAGGGTTTCCAGGGCGATCAGCACCGGCTCGTGATGGCGCTGGCCCTGGTCGGAAATGGTAAAGGGTATGTGGCGCTTCCGGCCCGGCTGGTAACGGCCGAACACGGCCTGGATATGGGGCGCGTACACGTTGATATCGGGCACCATCACAATGACGTCCCGGGGCCGAAGCGTTGGGTCGAGGTTGAAGGCGGCCAATAACTGATCGTGCAGAATTTCCACTTCCCGCTGTGGGCTGTGGGCCTGGTGGAACACCAGGGAATGATCCTGCTGCACATCCAGTTGTCGCTGTTGCTGGCGGATTTCCTGGAGGGGCGTCAGGTTGTGGATATCGTTCTGCAGCTGGTGCAGCAGGCGTGGTGCTTCCGGGTTGCCATGATCCGAAAAGATATCGATTTTCTGGTCCGGGGTCTGGAAGCTGCCACGATACTGGTCCGGATTGTCGAACTCGTCCAGCAGCCGGATGTAGTCCCGGCCCTGCTTGCCCCAGGCGGCGAGCAATGGATTAGCGTGCTGGTGCAACTGGTCCGGATCCTCAATTGCGGAAAGTGCCGGATGGGTCCTGCCCCGCTTGCGTTCGGCGGTGAGCAGTTCCCGGTCGCTGATGATGTCGGCCCAGTAGAACTGGCAGGGGTTGTGAACACACAGCACCACCTGACTGAACCGGCTCAGCACGTAAAGGGCTTCCAGCGCTTGCCGGGGCAGCGAGGAGACGCCAAAGACGACGATGCGGGTCGGCAGCCGGGACGGATTGGCCGGCGCCTGAAGTCGCTGGCCCTGTTCCATGAACCGGGTGTGGATCTGTGAGCGGCTGGTATGCGCTTCAGCGCCGACATCCTCAACCAGCCGGCGCCAGAGGAGGGGTTGCCAGCGGGTTTCAGCGTCCAGCGGCTTTTCCTCGGCCCGGGCTGTGATAATCACATCTTTGCCCTGCTCCCAGGCCGCCAGCCAGTCGGCCCGGAACACCTGGTACTGGTCGAACAGGTCCGCCACCTTTTCCGCCAGCTGGAAATTGCGCAGATCCGGATCGTTACCTTCCAAAAACCGGGCCAGAGGTGTGAAGGCCTCGTCCTGCCCCACCAGGCGTGGCAATAACCGGTACAGCCGCCACACCAGCCGCCGCTTGTCGAAGGGCGATTGTTCCGGTACCTCGCCATCGGGGAGCACTGCCCGGTAGGCCTGCCAGATAAACCGCGCAGGGAACAGAAAATCCATGCCGGCAGCAATCCCAAGGCCGCCCTCGAGGCCCTCTTCGGTGCGCTTCTCCGCCAGGGCCAGCTTCAGCCACTGGGCAATGCCGTTGCTCTGCACCAGGAAGGTTTCACTCTGCAGCGGCAGCATGGGATTGTGCCGGCAGATATAGACAACGGCCCGACGCAGGTCTTCCAGATGGTTGGCGTGGATCGCGTGGAACCCGGGTTCTATGGTGGCGGGCTTATCGGTGGACAGAGCGGCCATGAATTTCCTTGTGTGCTGTGCGGTTCAATCCTGTTGCCACAGGTTACCGTATGTGACCACAGATGCGGACAGTCTGAAACGTCTGATCACCGGAAATCATCGCGGCCCGTTGCGACAAGCGGTGTCGTGATTCATCTGAGCAGGAGAGACGCGTATGTGGACACTGATCACCGGCGCCGGTTCGGGCATTGGCCGCGCCCTCGCCCTGGAGCTTGCCGCCCGGGGTCATAACCTGATTCTGGCCGGCCGTACTCTGGCAAAACTTGAGGAGGTGGCGGAAACACTTCGCGCCGACGTACCTGATATTGAAGTGATGACACTGGGCGTCGACCTGGCCGATCCGGCCAGCACCAGGGATCTGGCCCGCCAGGTGAGTGATGCAGTCGATCAGCTTTCAGCTTTTGTTTACTGTGCCGGCGTGGGTGAACCGGCAGAGGACTTTGCCAGCCTTGGCCTGATTGATTTCCAGGAAGCTCTGGCTGTTAATGTGTCTGCCCCGATGCTGCTCACCCAGTCATTGCTGCCAGTGCTGAAGGGCGGCGATCCTGCGTCGAGGATTGTGATGATTGGTGCGGGCATGGATAAGCACGCACAGCCCGGGACCGGCAGCTACGGGATCAGCAAAATGGCGCTGAGACGATTGGTTCGGCAGATGGCGGTGGAGTTCGACACCATGTCGGACGGGCCGGTTGTCAGTCTGTTTCAGCCCGGGCTGGTGGATACCCCGGGTATTCGACGCCACATCGAGAAAGCAGGTGAACTGAATTTGCCGCATGCAGAGTGGCTGACCAGGCGCCTGGAGGCGGGGGAATGCCTGACCGCAGAGCAGGCGGCCAGCGCTCTCGTGTTCACGCTACAGCAGATTCCGGAGAGTGACTTTCACGGCGCCGTATTCAACGGCGCCGATCTGGTGGATTCACTGTCATTCGCCGGAAGCTGAGGGCCCATCCAGCGGGCCCCTAGAGGGGGACCCGCATGGTTTCGGAGCCGCTGTCCGGCATGCCGATCATTTCATCGGTGCCTGCTGGCGGAATCACCTCGGTACTCTCCACCTGGTACTCGTGGAAGTGCTCTCGCACGGCACAGGCGCCGGTAAACATCACCGGTTTGTCGTAGGCGTCCGTCAGAACATAACCCTGCCCATCCAGATAGAACCTCGCCATGTAATAGCGGCCTTCCATCGAGACAATTTCCAACAGAGAGATGGTGTCGTGCTTGTGCTTTTTCAGTTCGCCGGTGTCCATGTGCATGGGAATTCTCCCGCAGGTTTGTTGTCGTAATCAAAGCTACGAACAGCAAAGGCAAACAGGTCAACAAACGAACAACTGGAAGGATCCGGCTTGTCCAACGTCACGTATCGGTTAAAGGATGAACAGTAAAGAGGTGCCATCATGGGTCACCCAAACATTATTTTCGGAAAGTGGCTGGTCCCCATTCTTCTGGCTTTCATGGGGATGACTATCCTCGCGTCGCCACAGTCCATCGCCAGTGACAAGGACGCGGAAATTCGGGACACCATCCTCCGCCAGATCGAAGCTTTTGCCAACAACGACGAGGAGCAGGCCTGGGCCCACGCATCCGAGGGCATCAAGCGTCGCTTCGGGTCGTCACAGGTGTTCGTCGATATGGTTCGCGAAGCCTACCCGGCCGTGCACAATGCCACAGCCATCGAATTCACCCAGCGAGTACCCCACGGCGCCTTTGAAATCCAGGTGGTGCGGTTGCAGGGGCCGGAAGGCAAACGCTGGGATGCCTATTACCGGATGGTTCGTACTGAAGGTGTCTGGAAAGTGGCCGGCGTGAGACTTCAACCGGCCGAGCTGGGCATCTGAGGAGTTCAGGAGGCGGACTCAGACCAGGTGCCGCCCGCCATCCAGGGGTAGCGTTCTGCCGGTAATATAGGGGTTGTCCAGCAGAAACTGCAGGGAAGCCACGGCCACTTCCGCACCGGGCTCAATGCCCATCAAAGATTTTTTCAGGGTTTTCTCCCGGTAAGCCTCGCTGTCGCCCTGGTTGAACATGATCAACGAGGGTGCGAGCGCATTCACCTTCACCCTGGGCGCCATTAACCGTGAAAAAGACAGCGTCAGGTTGGTCAGTGCAGCCTTGCTGGCGGCGTAGGCGATGTGTTTCGCGCTGCCCTTCTCCACCACGTAGTCCGTCATATGGACGATGTCGGTTGTAGAATCACCCTGCTCCAGCATCGACCGGCAGGCCAGGTTGATCAGGTAGGGCGTGGTTACATGAATCTGCATCATCGCGCTCATCACATCCGCAGGGTCTGAATCCTCGCTTTCCGGCAACCAGTCCGAGGCGTTGTGAATGATGGCCCGCAGCTTGTCCGTCCGGGATTTCAGGGTCTGGATAAACCCTTCAATACCTTCGTTGGTGGCAAAATCCGCGTGGATACACTCGACACCGGCTTTCTGGAGAGCATCGATCGCCGGTCGATAGGAGCGGTAGGTGACGATGATGGGCTGATCCCGGTCAAGGCAGGCTCTGGCGAAGGCCAGGCCGATGCGCTGGCCGGCGCCGGTAATCAGGATGGGTGGGGTCATGACGTCTCCAATCAGGGTTCAATCTGCTTAATCTCCGAATTGAATACGTCAATAATCGTCTCGCAGAGCCATTTATGGCCGGATTCTTTCTCCGAATTCTGATCCCAGCACAGGTCAAAGGAGAACACCACCTCCTCCAGTGGCAGCGGGGCGGCTTTGAGATGCTTGAGTCGGGGATCCAGGGCCAGCAGGCGCTGTGGCGCTATGGCAATAAGATCTGTTTTCAGCAGGATGTCGGGAATGGCGTCCCAGCTGGACACAATCAACGCCGAATGTCGTTCGAAACCGCGCCCCGCCAGGGCATCATCAATCACTGTTGTACCCGTGGATGCCTGAGAGAGTTTTACATGCGGCAACCTGGCATAAAGTTCCGCGGTCATCGGTTCCGACGCGCTGGGATGGTCAGGTCGCATCAGCACCACAACGTCATCTGCCATCAGGCGTTTACTTCGCACTGCCTTGGGCTTCAGGCGGCCCGGCGTCAAACGAATCTGGGCGTCTACCCGATCCCATTCTGAGCTTTCGGTGGAAATGGAGAAGGGCAGAATATCAATGGTGATATTCGGTGCTTCTTCACGAACCCGCCGGGAAAAGCTTGGCAGGAAAAAGCCCGAGACATAGTTCGCAACCTGCATGCTGAACACGCGCTTGGATTCGGCCGGCACAAACTGCTGTTGGGCACTGATGGCGCTGGACAGGTAGGAAAGGCCATCTTCCACCTGAACGATGAGTTCTTTAGCTCTGTCGGTGGGTTCCAGCCCCTTGGCGGTGCGGTAAAACAATTGATCGTTGAGCATGAGGCGCAGTCGCGCAAGTGCGTGGCTGACGGCCGAGGGGGATAGCCCAAGCTCATTGGCGACTTTTGAGATCGAGCGTTGTTCCATGATATTGGTGAAAATTACCAGCAAATTCAGATCAAAATCGCGCAAATTCACCATATTTATAAACTCTCGCAGCTTACCTTCATTATTGTTATCGCGATGCCCGCCTGGCACTGCCGGAACGCTCCGGGGCGGCCAGTGATTGCAAAGGGCTCCAGACAAGTCTCGCAGACCCTTCATATTTGCGCCAGATTCAGGGGCGTTAGCAATCGAAGGAAAGCCGGTACTCGAGCATCGAGCACCGGTGTGAAGGAAGCGGATTCAGCGAAAGGAAGGAAAAAGCAGGCCTGGATGCGGTAAGTTCAACCGAAGGTTGCGGGCAGCCAGAGGGTAACGGCCGGCACATAGGCCACCAGTGCGACAACCCCAAGCAATACCAGCATGAATGGCCAGATGTGGCGAGCGACGGTTTCAACACGCAAGCCGCTGATACTTGAGGCCACAAAAATGGAGTAGCCCACCGGTGGTGTCACCATGCCAACGGCGAAATTGATGACCACCATGGCGCCGAGTTGTATTGGATCCAGGCCGATCTGTTGGCCAAGGCCGATCAATACACCACTGAGGATCACCATCGCCGAAATGTTGTCCATGACGGCGCCCAGCAGTAGCAACATGAGGTTGACGATCAGCAACAGGATAATCGGGTTGTCCGTGAGCGCGAGTAGCGCCTGGGTAAGCTGGGCCGGGATCTGTTCACTGGCCATCACCCAGGCAAACCCGTAAGCCACCGCAACAATGAACATGATAACGGCGGTCGTTCTCATTGAGCTCATCAGGATGGCGGGCATTTTTTTCCAGTCCAGGTCTCGGTACAGGAACAGGCCAACAATGGCACTGTAAAGCACACCAACCATGGCGGCCTCGGTGGGCGTGAACATGCCGCTGTAGATGCCCCCCAGGATGACAACCGGAGCGAGCAGAGCCCAGATGCCGTCCTTCAGGGCGAACAGGAATTCTTTTCCGGTGGCCCGCTTTTCCTTTGCCACACCGTGATACCGGGCATAAAGAACGCTCACCAGGCAGAAACCGGCGGCGGCAATCAGCCCGGGAATGATGCCCGCCAGGAAGAGCTTGGCTATCGACTCCTCGGCGAGGACCCCCCAGATCACCATCGGGATGGAGGGCGGAATCATTTGCCCCAAAGGACCCACCGCGGTTGCAAGTGCCGCCGCATACCCGCGCTGATAGCCCCGGTCTTCCAGTTCATCAATCATGATTGAGCCGACCGCTGCCGTGGTGGCCGGTGCAGAACCGGAGATGGCGCCAAAGAAGGTTCCGGCGGCAACCGTCGACATTGAAAGGCCACCGGTCAGGTGCCCGAAGAAGGTTTCGGCAACACGCACCAGCCGCCTGGAGAGACCGCCCGCGCTCATCACCTCCCCGGCGAGGATGAAGCCGGGAATCGCGAGCAGGCTCGTGACACTGCTCCCGGCAATGAATTGCTGGGGCAGAATCATTGGATTTACATCGGCCATCCAGATGCCCACAGCCGCCAACAGGCCGATTGTGAACGCAATGGGTACACCGAGGGCCAGGAGAACAATCAGGCCAATGATCATGACCAGGCCAATCTCACCCATGTTAATGCTCCGAGGATTTGTGGATCGGCCGTGGCCGAACAAGAAGAATCAGGGCGTGAATACAGATCAATGCGCCCCCGACGGGCACCGCCGCATTCCTGACCCAGATCGGATACCGGATGGCGGGGGACACCTGGCCGGCCGTGAACTCCGCGAAGTTCCAGCCGGTCCAGAGCATCACAAGCCCCAGGCCGATGATCAGCAGCATGATGCCTCGTTCCACCAGCTCACCGAGCAGCGCCGGCAATGAGTCGACCAGCAGCGTTACCCGAACGTGGCCGCCGGTGCGTACCAGTGCACTGGCGAACAGGAAGACCGTCCAGGTAAAGGCCAGAGCGGCAACTTCATCGCTCCACACCAGCGCATCCCCGAGTACATAGCGGTAGAAGACACCCAGTAGCAGGCTGCCGATCATGGCGAGAGCAGTGACCACTCCGACAGCCTGGGACCCCAGGGCCAGGGCATTTCCAAACTTATCCAGATACTGGTACATCCAATCGGTTCCCGGTCAGAAGTCCCGATAGCTTCGGGGTGTTTCCGGAAAGGTGGCGTTATTCCGCCACCTGCTCCAGGGCCTTATCGAGAATATCTGCGCCAATCTTGCTGCGATACTCGTCGTAGACATTGGCGACCTTGCTGCGGAAGGCTTCAACATCGTCGACTTCGTTGACGGTCATACCCGCAGCCTTGATCTGGTCCAGGACATTGCCGTTGTTGGACGCGACGGTTTCGCGCTGGCGATCAATGGCTTTTTTGGCGGCTTCCCTGACCAGTTCCTGGGTTTCCGGGGACAGTTTGTTGAAGGTCTGCTTGGACATCAGCAGCGCCAGGGCGTTGTAGGTATGGCTGGTCAGCGACAGGTAGTCTGTGACCTCCGGATACTTGTTGGCATAGATAACCGGCAGCGGAATTTCCAGCCCGTCGACCGTGCCCTGCTGTACCGCGGTAAAGACATCACTCCAGGCCATGGGGACCGGGTTTGCGCCGATGGCCCGGAAGCTGGCGATGAACAGGTCGCTGGGCTGAACCCGCAGTTTCACACCGTTGAAATCCTCCGGTGTGCGGATCGGGCGTTCGTTGTTAATGGTGTGCCGGAAGCCGGCCTCCGGAAAACCAAGCCCGACGATGCCTTTGGCATCAAGTTTTTCAAGCAGTGTCTGGCCGACTTCGCCATCGAGAACCTTGTGAGCCTGCTGGTTGTTGGCATACAGGAAAGGCAGATCGTTGAGCTGGAACGCAGACTCCAGGGTACCGACCTGAGTTCCCGTGATCACGCCCGCGTCCATGGTGCCGAACTGCATGGCCTGCAGCATCGCGGTGTCGTTGCCGAGCTGATGGTTCGGGTAGAACTGCACGTTGAACTCGCCCGGTGCCGCTGCCTCCAGCTCTTCGGCAAAGTAGTGGGCGGCGATGGCGTAAGGATCGACTTTACTGTCGGCCGTGGTCCAGCCGAGCTTGATGGTGGTCTGGGCTTGAACCAACGTGGCGGCGCTGGCCAGGATGGCGGCGGCAATCAATTGACGATTCATGAGTTTCATTGTTTTTCTCCGATGTAAATCAATCTGGAAATGGGATTTGTCTTGATGATATCCGCTTTCCAGTCAGGCAGATTTTGCCAATTTTATTTGTGTTTATTAGCTCCGATTCCGATCGGTAAAAATTAATTTAGGGCAGCCAAAACAAAAGCGCAAATTTAATATTATTCAGTCAGTTGTGAATGAGATTAAAAAGGGTTCCTGCTGAATTTGATTCATAACCAGCTGAATATAATTGAATTTGCAAAAACTGATAAATCATATTATTTAAATGTTGTCTGATTATTTATTTAATGTGGTTCGTTATTAATTAACAAAAGGAAAAAGCGATGAGCCAGGAAGTTTCGTGTGAAATAGAGCGCCTGGAAAAAGATTTTTTATGGCCAGAAAACAAACGATTGGCGATTAACTTTAATATCGCTTTTGAAATGTGGACGCCGGATTCATGTTCCAGTGTGAACCCGATGGGCAATGTTCTCGCAGGAGACATGGTAGATCCCAACGCTGACAGTTATGGTCGGTATAACGCCAACGTCGGCGCAAAAAGGCTGTTTGATATTGCGGAGAGATACGGCGTGGCCACCAGTGTGTTTACCTCTGGACTGGTTGCAGAACACTGTTCGGCCGAGCTAAAAAAACGCTTTGATTACGGGCATGAGATCATCGGCCACAGCTATGGCCAGAATATGCTTTTCCCCTACCTCAACGAACAGCAGATTGAGGACAACATACAGAAATCGACTGCACTGATTGAGCAAGCCACCGGTCAACGGCCCGGCGGCTGGATCAGCCCCCGCGTCACCTCTGATCTCGACGTCCAGCGCCGGTTATCCCTGCACGGCTACCAATGGCATGGGGACGCACTGGATGATGATCGCCCTTACCTTCAGCGGTTTTCCGACAGTTCCATCATGGCGATCCCGGTAACCATCGATTTCAATGATCTGCCACACGCCATGCGATTTGGCAGAACGCCCGAGCAGTTTGTCGAGATGTTCACAGTGACGCTGGATAAATTACTGGCGAGTAACCGGGAAACACTGATCCTGGATGTAATCGTTCACGGCCACTGCTACGGCAGGCCTGCCGGCGCCTGGGCCTTTGAAGAAATTGTGAAGCGATGCGCCGGGCAGAGCGAACTGTGGCTCACCACCAGAGGACAGATCTTTGATTATGTGAGACCATTTTTCGACGATTGATACCGGAGGCACAACGCCGACACGACTATGGCAGTACGGAACCCGAAAAGCCCACAACCGGGTACCGCAGATCTGAACAATCCGCTGTACTATCTCGAGAACATGGAGACCGTCCTTGGCTGGGTGCAGAGCCATCACGGCGACTTGCTGACGACGGAAGAGCTGGATCGACTGGCCAACTTTCATACCCTTTCACTGCCGGCCAGGGCATTGCTTACCCGCATGGTGATGCGCACGGGCGATCTCTTCCGTGCAGACAAATTCAGGTACCCGGAGCTCGGGGTACCTGAAGAACGGGCTCTTGGTGAAATCACCGGGGCGGGCTGGCTGGATACCGACCCTCTGCTCAGCCTGGACGAACTGTTCCGGCTGTTCACCCTTGGAGAATTGCGCCCGGCTTTGGCGCCTTTGCTTAAAGCCGCCGGAGAGCCGGCCAATCTGCCCAAGAGCCAGATGCGTGAGGTATTGTTTCCGCAATTCCCCGATGCCCTTACTGTCGCCGACTGGCTCGGTCAGCATGCCAGGCCAGTGGTCAGACTCAAACCCATGGCATTGTTTGACCGGGTCCGTCTGATGTTTTTTGGTAACTTGCGCCAGAACTGGACGGATTTCGTGCTGGTGGAATTGGGTCACCAGCAGTACGAGCCGGTTACATTCACACCGGATTCCCGGGCGTTCCAGCAGCGTTCCGAGGTCGACCTGTATCTTGCCATGCACCAGTGCCGGGAATGGCTGGACCAGGGCGTACCCGCTCACGAGGTTTGGCAGGCGGTTCCGGCGTCCTCGAATAACGCCTGGCTGACCAGCCGCCGCGACCGGCTGTTGCTGGAATTGGGCCGGCAGGCGGAACGCCAGGGGGGGCGGGAACTGGCGTTAGAGGCTTTCGCCAGCAGCGGCCACCGGGAAGCGAGGCTGAAGCAGCTCCGGTTGCTGGAGCGGATGAAGCGTCATGAGGAAGCCTGGGCCATTGCCTCCGAGTGGCAGAACCAGGAACTGAGCGATGCCGAAGCCCAGGGGCTGGCGCGGATTCTCATGCGGCTTGCGAGCCGGCTTGGCGAGATACCGCCACCACCTCCAGAGCAGCCGCTCATCCGGGACATCACCCTGAATCTGCCAAAGCCAGAGGTCGGGTCGGTCGAATATGCAGTCAGAGACCACCTACACCGAGACGAAGCGCCCGTGTTTTATGTGGAAAACACCCTGATCAACGGCCTGTTCGGCCTGCTCTGCTGGCAAACCATCTTTGCCCCTGTGCCGGGCGCCTTTTTTCATCCCTTCCATGTGGGCCCGGCGGACCTGACCCGGGAAGACTTCGTCAGCCGTCGGAAGGCATCGTTCGAGCAGTGCTTTGCACAGCTGGCGGATGGCAGCTATCGGGAGCGGATACTGGCGAATTACCGGGCCAAACAGGGCACCACCAATCCGTTCGTGATCTGGCCGGTGCTCGACGAGGAACTGCTCACTCTGGCGCTCGATTGCCTTCCACCGGAGGATCTGAAAAAGCTGTTCCGCCGCCTGTTGTTGAACATCCGGGAGCATCGCAGTGGCTTCCCGGATCTGATTCGCTTTTTTCCGGACGCCACCGACTCGGAAAGGCGCTATGAAATGATCGAGGTGAAAGGGCCGGGTGACCGTCTACAGGACCATCAGATTCGCTGGCTCGAATTCTTTGCGGTTGAAGGCATCCCCGCCAGTGTCTGTTACGTGCGCTGGCAGGAGAGCGAGGCGATGGAATGAGGGTGAAAGTTGCCGTCCGGACTCTGTGCGAGTTTGCCGCGCGTAAGGGCGACCTGGACTTCCGCTATACCCCGGCACCCAGTGCCGAGGAGGGCATTGCTGGCCATCAGGCCATCCAGTCCCGGCGCGGCTACGGCTATAAAAGCGAGCATTTACTGACCGGTGAATGCATGGGGTTATTGCTTTCCGGCCGCGCGGATATCTACAACCCGCACCGAGGCCGGCTGGAAGAGATCAAAACCCATCGGGGTGACCTGTCCCGAATCCGTGAGCATCAGCGGGCACTCCATCGCGCTCAGCTGAGAGCCTACGGCGCGCTGTTGTGCCGGCAGGAAAACCGGAAAACCCTGGAGCTGGCGCTGATCTATTACGACACCGGCAGGGACAAGGAAACGCCGGTGGTGGAGACCGCCAGTGCCGAGGAGCTCTGGCAGGAACTGGAAATCCTGTGTGGCCGCTACAAGGAATGGGCCGAGCAGGAAGAGCATCACCGCGAGCAGCGCAATGCCCTGCTTGCAGGCCTGGCGTTTCCTTTCCCGGCGTTTCGCCCCCGTCAGCGCCAACTGGCGGAGACGGTCTACAAGAATGCGGTAAAGTCCGGCACTTTGCTTCTGGAGGCCCCCACCGGCCTGGGCAAGACCCTTGGCACGTTGTTCCCGGCGTTGATGGCGATGCCAGCAGCCGGCCAGGACCGCCTGTTCTACCTCACCTGTCGCAATACCGCCCGTCAGCTGGCCATGGATGCGGTTGCCCGCCTGCGTTCGGCTCAAAACGCGCTGCATTGGCCCTTGCGAACCCTGGAACTGGTGTCGAAGGACGACGCCTGCGAGCACCCCGACAAGGCCTGTCATGGTGATTCCTGTCCCCTGGCAAAAGGGTTTTTCGACCGGCTGCCCGATGCCCGGGCGGAAGCGGCCCAGACCAAAGGCATGCTGGATCAATACACATTGGCGAAGATCGCCGCCGGTCACAACATCTGTCCCTACTTCCTCGCCCAGGAAATGGCCCGGTGGAGCGATGTGGTGATCGGCGATGTGAATCGCCTGTTCGATCAATCCGCCCTGCTCCATGGTTTGATTCGCCAGAATAACTGGAAGGCCAGCGTGCTGGTGGACGAAGCCCATAACCTGGTGGACCGTGGCCGGGGTATGTATTCGGTTCGGCTGGATCAGCAGCGTTTGCTGAGGCTCAAAAAAACCGCGCCTAAGCCGCTGAAATCAGCCATCGATCGCACCGCCCGCGCCTGGCAGAGCCTGATCCGGGATTACCAGGCTGATACACAGAGCCCGGAGTTTCTGGAGACGCTGCCAACGCAATTGCTGGGTGCCCTGCAGGCGATGGTCTCGAATCTGACCGATTACCTGGCCGATAATCCCCCGGATCTGGCTCTGCAGGAGCTGTTGTTTGAAAGCGTCGCCTTCATGAAGCTGGCGGACTCCTTTGGTGATTATTCCCTGTGTGAATTCCAGCGCGCCGGTCGGGGGCGGGCCAGCCTGACGATCCAGAACCTGATCCCGGCGGATTTCCTGCGGGAGCGGTTTGAGGCAGCGCATTCGGTTCTGCTGTTTTCCGCCACCCTGAGCCCCGGTGTTTACTACCGGGATCTGCTGGGGTTGCCCGAGGATTCCCGTTTCACCTCCTTGCCCAGCCCGTTCAGCGCCGACCAGCTGCAGGTGCAGTTCACGCCCGATATCAGCACGCGCCAGGTTCACCGGGAGGCATCACTCAAGCCCATTGCCGACCTGATCGCCCGCCAGTTCCGTGAGCGACCCGGGCATTACCTGGCGTTTTTCAGCAGCTTCAAGTACGCGGATCAGGTCCGTGAAGCATTGGCCCGGCAGGCTCCGGATATCCCTCAGCGGGCGCAGGCGCCCGGCATGTCGCCGCAACAGCGAGCAGATTTTCTGGCCGGCTTCCGGAACCCGGAGGGCAGTGTGGCGTTTGCGGTATTGGGTGGGGTATTCAGTGAAGGCATTGACCTGCCCGGCGATCAGTTGATCGGGGCCTTTGTGGCGACCCTGGGTTTGCCTCCCTTTGATGCCTGGCATGAAATCCTCAAGGCTCGGCTCGAACAGCGCTTCGGCGCAGGCTATGACTACACCTATCTGATTCCGGGGTTGCAAAAAGTGGCCCAGGCGGCGGGGCGGGTGATTCGCACCCCGGAAGACCGGGGTGTGATCTGGCTAATTGATGACCGGTTTTTGCAGCCGGCTATTTATCATTTGTTGCCGCGCTGGTGGTTTGCACAGAGCCACTCTGACGATCCCCGGCCCGAATCTTCAGAGACCGGTTAATCACTATGGTGTCGACAGGCCCTTGCTGTGCGATTGCCGCCAGGGCCTGTTCGAATGTGGCATTGGCGATGGCCTCATGATTCTGGGGCAAAGAGTTGACCGCCAATGGAAGAAAGTCCAGCAGTCGGTCATCGCCGAAAGTTGCAATTTTCAGAGTTTCAGGAAGCCGGTCCGGCTGTTCGAGAAGGGCATCCAGAACTCCTTGAAGCAGTGTGTAAGAGGCTGTAACCAGGGCGTCCGGAA
This sequence comes from uncultured Marinobacter sp., assembly GCF_913055835.1. Taxonomy (GTDB): domain Bacteria; phylum Pseudomonadota; class Gammaproteobacteria; order Pseudomonadales; family Oleiphilaceae; genus Marinobacter. The sequence goes on from NZ_CAJXKQ010000044.1 coordinate 14,259, forward strand.
GGCCGTGGTCGGTCAGAATCCGACGCATCATCGCGGCACCGGAGGCGCGATCGTAATGAGGACCGCTTTCTACCAGCGGGGCAATGCCAGCATCATTGGCGGCCGCCAGAAAACCTTCCCGGCGCTCCTGGGTCATAGCAATCTCCGGCACCGCATCGAGCCAGGCGATGGTGGCGGTCCCGGCATTCAGCACGGAACGAGTCAGTATTTCGGCTGCTGCACGGTTATCGCTCACCACGCATCGAATCTGATCCGGAGACTGGGCACGATCAACAGCAATGACGGGTAGACCATCTTTCTGCAGTTGGGGATAAAAGGGGTCGTCCAGGGCCAGGGCACTGGCAACAATCAGGGCGTCACAGCGCCTCGCTTTCAGGGATCGCGCCAGCGATTTTTCGGTTTCGGGGTCATCATCAGAGCCGGCAATCAGCAGCTGATAGCCTCTCGCCCTTGCGCCCTGCTCAAGTAATTTGGCGAGGCGGGCATAACTGGTGTTCTCAAGATCCGGCAGGATAAAACCGAGTGTCCGGCTGGCGCCGCCCCGCAGGGCTGCGGCCTGGGTGTCTACCTGAAAATTATGATCACGCGCCACCGCAAGCACTTTCTCGATGGTCTCCGGTTTGATGCGTCGGGCAGCCCCCTGGCCGTTGATGACATAGCTGGCCGTGGTTCTTGAAACGCCGGCAAGCCGGGCAAGTTCCGCAAGGGTCATGGGCGACAGCTCCGATTAAAAGATTGCTTGATTTCTGATCATATCTGTTTCACCATCTATTTTAAGCGTGCTGACACGATTCAGCAAACAAAACTGATACGCGGTATCGAAAGAAAGACGCAGTATCAAAACAAAAAGCGAGGCAACAATTATGCTGACGCTAACTGCCAATGACGTTCGATTGGGTGCCACTGCCTCTGACTGGCAGAACGCACTGCAACAGGCCGCTCGGGACCTTGAGCGCGCTGGCCGGACTTCCCCGGAATACCTGGCCGGGATGAACGCCCGTGAACAACAGTCTTCTACGGTCCTGGGCAACGGCATTGCTATTCCCCACGGCACACCGGAAAGCCGGGATGCCGTTCTGAACACCGGTATTCGCATTCTTCAGTTCCCCGAGGGAGTCACCTGGCACGACGGTGCGCGGGTGCATGTGCTGGTGGCCATCGCGGCACAGTCCGACGAGCATCTGGATATTCTCCGGCATTTGACCCGTGTACTGGATAAGCCAGGACTGGCTGAGAAGCTGGGTCGTGCTACGGACGCCACGGAGCTGGTTGCCTTGCTTTCCAAAGCTCCGGCCGTTGCCAAATGCGACAGCGAGACCCTCTGTCTCGGAATAGATGCCTACACCCCGAACGAGCTCGCCTTGATTGCAGCTGCGCGTCTGCAAAGTTTGCGGTGCGTCGACACGGATTTTCTGGCCAGCATTGTCGGTCAACCGCCGGTGGATCTTGGTCAGGGATTCTGGCTGACCCATCATACTGTTGGCGCCAGGCGCCCGACCCTGTCATTGGCAACACCAAAGCGTGCAACTGCGGAGCTGCGTGGGGTGTTCTGTCTGGCCGGACCCGGTGATGAGTGCCATGACCTGCTGGAACGCATCGATAATTTCCTGGCCCGTGATGAACCTATTCAGGGGCTGAGTGCCGAGGCCTTGTTGGCAAGGCTTTCCGGTGAGGCGGCGGATGCAGTCACTGCCAAAGTCACCCTGTTGAATACCCATGGCTTACACGCGCGCCCCGCCAAGCAACTCGTCCAGGAGGCTCGTCGGCACAATGCCAGTATTCGGTTGCGCCTTCTGGAAGGCGATGGTGCCGCAGTATCCGCAACCAGCCTGACCCGGGTTATCGGCCTGGGCGCACGCAGGGGCCAGACGTTGCTGATTTCGGCGACTGGAGAGGACGCAAGCCAGGCTGTTGAGGCTCTTAGCAGTGCGATTGAAAGTGGCCTGGGTGAGAAAGTCTCTCCATTGCGGTCTGCGGATCCGCAAACCAGGGTACCTGAAGCCGAACAAGCCCGCGCACTGACGGATGATCAGCCGGTTAAAGCGGTTGCCGCATCTCCGGGACTGGCGCTGGCACCGGCTTTCGTCATGCGTCAGCCGACCCTTGAATATCCGCAATCCGCTGAAGATAGCGAACAACAGATCCAGCGTCTCAACCAGGCCATTGATAACGCTGATGGGCAGCTTCGCACTCTGATTCGTCAGGCGGAAGGCGGCGAAGCCGCGCCGATTCTGTCGGTTCACGTGGAAATGCTTCAGGATGAAGATCTCTACCAGGCAACGCTGGAAGCGATCAATGAGGGGGCGTCCGCCGAGGCGGGCTGGTGGAAAGCCATAGATACGGCAGCCAGGGCCCAGGAAGCACTCGCGGACCGTTTGCTGGCAGAACGTGCGGCGGATCTTCGGGATGTCGGGCGGCGGGTGCTGTCCAATCTCTGTGGTGTGGCCATGCCCACGCCGCCGGACACTCCCTATATTCTGGTGGCTGACGATCTCGGGCCATCGGATGTGGCTCGGCTGGATACTGCGAGGGTGCGTGGCCTGGTCACAGCTCGCGGGGGAGCGACGTCCCACAGTGCAATTTTGGCCCGAGCCCTGGGGCTGCCTGCGGTCGTAGGTGCCGGTGAGCGAATACTGACTATCCTGAATGGCTCCGATTTGGTGGTGGATGGCGAACGGGGTTGCCTGGTGCCGAACCCCGGGGCCGAACGCTGCGAGAAGATCCGTCGCCGTCTGCAACAACTGGACGCGTTGCAGGCCGAAGCTCATGAGAACCGCAATCAACCTGCTACCACCGTAGATGGCCATACCATCGAAGTCTGCGCCAATCTCGGCAACACCGCCCACACCCCGGATGCTGTTGAACGGGGCGCCGACGGTGTAGGCCTGCTTCGAACCGAGTTCATTTTCATGGCCCATCCGGAAGCGCCGGATCTGGCCACTCAAGTCATTGAATACCAGAACGCATTCGATGCCCTGGACGGTTTGCCCCTGGTAGCCCGCACTCTGGATGTGGGTGGCGACAAACCTCTGGATTACTGGCCGTTACCCCAGGAAGACAACCCGTTTCTGGGCATGCGTGGCATCCGTCTGTCACTGACACGCCCGGATATCCTGGAAACCCAGGTCAGGGCCCTGCTGACTGCAGCAGGTGATCGCCCCCTTCGGATCATGTTCCCCATGGTGAAGGATCTCGAGGAGTTCCGAGCAGCCAGGGCCATTGTTACGAAGGTTCAGAGCGAGGTTTCGGCCAGCAATGTTCAGGTCGGCGTGATGATTGAAGTGCCCTCCTGTGCCCTGCTGGCTTCGACCCTGGCGCCGGAAGTGGATTTCTTCTCGGTTGGTACTAATGACCTGACCCAGTACACCCTGGCCATCGACCGTGGCCACGGACAGCTCTCGGCTGAATCAGACGGCCTGCACCCCTCGGTATTGCGGCTTATCCGGATGACCGTGGAAGCCGCCCATGCCCATAACCGTTGGGTCGGGGTATGCGGGGAGCTGGCCTCAGATCCCCAGGCGATTCCGGTTCTGGTCGGGCTCGATGTCGACGAGCTGTCTGTGACCAGTCGTCGGGTGCCCCTGGTGAAGGCCTGTATTCGCGGTCTGAACCGGGAAAGCGCTCGACAACAGGCTGAAAAGGCACTGTCTCTGGCAACGGCGTCCGAAGTGCGTGATGCCCTGGAGGCCTGGTGATGGCCCGTATCCTGACAATCACCCTGAATCCGGCTCTCGACCTGAGTGTTGAAACGTCGCCCTTGACTCTCGGAGAGGTAAATCGCACAGGGGATACCCTGATGGAGCCAGCCGGAAAAGGCATCAATGTCGCTCGGGTGCTGGCGCGTCTGGGCCATTCGGTCACCGTTGCAGGCCTGTTAGGCGACGCCAATGCCGCGCCCTTTGAGCGCCTGTTTGAGGCCGAGGGCCTGCAGGACGGTTTTGTACGCGTTCCCGGCCAGAACCGAATCAACATCAAGATTGCTGAGGCCGGCGGCCGGGTAACCGATCTGAATGGGCCCGGTTTCCGGGTCCCGGAAGACGCAGTTCAGCGCCTTCAGCTCCGCCTTAAATCCCTGCTGTCGGAATGCGACGCGGTGGTCATCGGAGGCAGTTTGCCAGATGGCTTTCCGCCTTCTGGATTGGCAAACCTTGTCGAGCAAGCTTCCCACGCAGACAAACCGGTATGGCTGGATACCAGTGGCGCGGGCCTGAAGGCCGGCATCAAAGCTGGTCCCTACGCCATCAAACCCAACACGGACGAGCTGTCTGACTGGGCCGGCACACCCCTAAAGGATTTGGCCACAGTGGCAGCTACGGTTGACGGCATCCGTGCCGGCGGCGTGTCCCACGTGGTGGTATCCATGGGTGCAGACGGCGTGTTCTGGTCGTCTCCGGCCGGCATCCTGAGGTCCCGGGTGCCCCCGGTCTCGCTGGTCAGCACCGTGTGTGCCGGCGATACCTTGCTCGCAGGCATGCTCCATGGCGTGCTTGGTGGACAGTCTGAAGAAACAGTGTTGAGGTTCGCCACGGCTTTGTCTGCCGAATGTGTGCAACACATTGGTGTCGGAGACCCCGAGGCCCCGGACTTTCCCTCCCTTCTCCAACAAACCCGGGTGCAGCCATGGCCCGGGCAAAACAACACCGGAGAGATACGGTTATGAATCTGATCATTGTGACCGCCTGCCCCCAGGGCGTGGCAACTCGTTTCCTGGCCGCCCGGACCCTTGAGCGGGCGGCGAACCGGCGCGGCTGGTCTGTTACCACTGATACTCGAGGCCCGGATGGTAAAGCCGACAACGAGCCCAGCGAAGCGGCAATCCAACAGGCCGATCTTGTTATTGCCGCGGTTGGTGTTCCGGTAAATCTGGATGTCTATGCCGGCAAACGCTTGCTGCAGATTCCGGTCACCGCTGCCCTGCCAGACCCAGACGCCATCCTCACCCGGGCGCAGGCGGAGGCTACAACCTGGGACCCGGCAATGGCCAGCCAGGAATCTATAGCAACCAGTACCGCTGTCGGCGGTACCTCTGCCGGTAAGCGGATCGTTGCTGTTACTGCCTGTCCCACTGGCGTCGCCCATACCTTTATGGCGGCAGAGGCCCTGACCGCCGCGGCGCAATCTGCTGGCCACAAGATCCGTGTAGAAACCCAGGGGTCGGTCGGCGCCCAGGATCCGCTGACGGAGGAGGAAATTGCGGCTGCCGATGTGGTGATCCTGGCCTGTGATATTGAGGTAGATCCGGGCCGCTTCTCTGGCAAGCGGGTCTGGCGGACCGCGACCGGTGCCGCCCTGAAAAAACCAGCCGATACGATCCGTGATGCCCTTGAACAGGCCGTGGTTCTCAACGCAGGCCAGAAGAAAACGTCCGGCGCTTCCGGAAGTGGTGAGAAAAAGGGGCCTTACAAGCACCTGCTGACCGGTGTCTCTTTTATGCTGCCCATGGTGGTTGCTGGCGGTTTGCTGATCGCTCTGTCCTTCGTGTTCGGGATCGAAGCGTTTCAGGAGGAAGGCACGTTGGCTGCCGCCCTGATGCAGATTGGTGGTGGCACCGCCTTCAAACTGATGATTCCGTTGCTGGCCGGATACATTGCCTGGTCGATTGCCGACCGTCCCGGCCTTGCGCCGGGAATGATCGGTGGGTTTCTGGCGGGCGAACTGGGAGCCGGTTTCCTCGGCGGTATTGTTGCGGGTTTTCTCGCTGGTTATGTAGCGCGCTTTATCAGCCAGAAACTGCCAATGCCCGAGAGCATCGAATCGCTGAAGCCCATCCTCATCATTCCCTTGCTGGCCAGTCTGGTTACCGGCCTGGGGATGATCTATGTGATTGGAGAGCCCATGGCCGCCATCATGGGCGCCCTGACCGGATTTCTCGAGAGTATGGGAACGACCAATGCGATCCTGCTTGGTGGCATTCTGGGCGCTATGATGTGCTTTGACCTGGGAGGGCCTGTCAACAAGGCGGCCTACACCTTCGGCGTGGGACTGCTGTCCGAGGGCAGTGGCGGCTCGGCACCCATGGCTGCCATCATGGCGGCAGGAATGGTACCGGCCATCGGCATGGGTGTGGCGTCTTTCATCGCCCGGCGAAAGTTTGCAGAGGCGGAACGCCAGGCCGGAAGGGCTTCTTTCGTGCTGGGTTTGTGCTTCATTTCGGAAGGCGCGATACCGTTTATGGCAAAGGATCCGTTTCGGGTTATCCCGGTGTGTATGATCGGTGGCGCAATTACCGGTGCCCTGTCGATGCTGTTCACTGTCAAGCTGATGGCACCCCATGGCGGGCTGTTTGTGCTTGCCATTCCGAACGCGGTGAGTGCGGTATTGCCCTACCTGATTGCGATTGCGGTGGGATCACTGGTCATTGGTTTCGGTTACGCGTTGCTGAAAAACGGTAAGGCGGAAGTGGCGGCTGCAACGAGCTGAACGCTTAACAAGCGAAGGCCCTCAATTGAGGGCCTTTGGCATGCTGTTAACCGAAAACGAAAAACGCCAGCTTGTTGCCGTCCGGGTCTTTCACGTAGGCGCCGTAGAACTGGTTCGGAATTCGCTGGCCGGGCTCGCCGTCGCAGGTAGCTCCGAGCTCAATCGCTTTCTTGTACATGGCGTCCACGCCTTCTTTTGACCCCGCTGGCAGAGCAACCATGTTGCCGTTGCCCGGATGGTTGGGTTCTTCATTGAAGGGAACGCAAACCGCGATCATGGGCTCGCTCATGCGCTTGCCGATAAAGGCGATACGCCCCATGTCCAGTAGCACCTTGGCGCCCTGGTCGCTCAACAAACCGGCATAGAATGCCTTTGCTCTTTCCATATCACTGACGCCAAGGGTGACGTATCCGATCATGTTTGTTCTCCGTTGATGGTTGTGTCGAGGGCCAGAATACGCTTTTTTTTGCGTTTCAGCTCTTATCAGCGCCGATCTCGCTGACCACAACCTGATTTCTGCCTGCTCTCTTGGCCTGGTAAAGCAGCTGGTCACAGGCCGACAGTAATTCCTGAACCCTGTCTGCGTCGTTGGTTCCGCAAACAACCCCGGCGCTCAGAGTAACGTTGAATTCGGTGCCATCCTCGCTCGCAAAATTCTCTGTCTCCATGCCGATACGCAGGGATTCAGCAACGTGCCTGGCATCACTGATGGTGGTTTGGGGCATCAGCACGATAAACTCTTCGCCTCCGGTTCGGGCCACGATATCGGATTTTCGGGTCCGCTTTTCGATCAGACTGGCCACCGTGCGCAGAACCTTGTCACCAGTAAGATGACCCCAGGAATCGTTGACACTTTTGAAAAAATCGATATCCAATGACACGAGGGAAAAGGGGTGGCCGTAACGGGCGGATTCTTCGGAGAGTTCGTGAAGTTTCTTGAGTAGATATCTCCGGTTGTAGAGACCCGTCAACTCATCGGTGATCGATAGTGCAGCCAGCTTGAATTCCAGCTGTTTCTGGTCATCGATATCCGTGATGACGCCGTGCCATGTGGTGCTTCCATCCGGGTTTCTTTCTGGCCGGGAGACACCTCGCAACCATCGGGTTCGACCGTCTTTGAGGATCCGGTAATCGCAAACCCATTCGCTCAGAGTTTGCCGGGAGTTTTCTATGGTTTCGTGGACCCGTGGAACATCCTCACGGTGAATCGGCTCGAACATGCGTTCCGGGTTGGTCTGAGCTTCCGCTGGCGTTACGCCGTAGAAATCCTTGGCCTTGCGACTCATGTAGGGGAAGTGAAAGCTGCCATCATTATTCAGGGTAAAGGTATATATGATCCCCGGAAGAGATTCAGCCAGCTGCTGCAACTGATGCTGTGTGGCTTTCTCTTCCGTGACGTCCAGATGCGTCCCCATCAGCCAACGATTTCCCGCTGCTTCGCTATTGTTGAGCAAGGTCCCGCGGGTGTGGATGTAGCGCCACTCACCATTCTTGTGAAGCATGCGTACCACGCATTCAAACTGGGAGGCCTCACCGCTGAGGTATGCGGTAAGTGCTTCGTTTGCTGATTCTATATCGGTGGGGTGACTGAGCTTTTCCCAGGTCTGGAACGACAATGGCGCTAGCTCTTCCAGGGTGTAGCCAAGCATGCTGGCCCAGCGTTCATTAAAAATGATCTCGCCGGTGTCCAGATTGTATTCCCAGGTGCCTGCCCCAGTGCCATCAAGAATGGCATTGAGCCTGGTTTCTGCAGTCAGGTGCATGTGATCCCTCACTCAAAGGCTGCCCCAGTGCGGCAAGCCGACGTTTTCGCGGGGTGCTGCTGTCCGGAATTCTGACTCATGTTATCCGGTTAAACGACTGCCGGTAAAAAAGGTCGATGGCTTCGTCAGCAGGTAACGGTTTCGACAGTAGGTAGCCCTGACAAAGATGACAACCCATTTCACGCAACCGCTGAAGCTGTTCGTCGGTTTCGACGCCTTCGGCAACCACTCGAATATCATGAGCAGAGGCGATATCGATAATGGACTTGATGATAACTCCGCCCTTCTCAGTAAGGATTTCATCCACGAAGGTTTTGTCGATCTTCAGGTCGTCAATGCCAAGGAAACGCAAGTAATTCAGCGATGAATAACCGGTGCCGAAATCGTCAATCGCGATTCTCACCCCTTTTTCCCGGAGTGCGTCGAGGTTTTCTCGGGCTTCCGTCGAGCGCTCCATGACGGCTCCCTCTGTGATTTCGAGCTCAATGTTTGCGATTGGAATCCCGGACTCAGCAATGCCTGCCAACACCCGTTTTTGAAAGTCCACCTGAGAGAAATGAGCAGGGGTGATATTAATCGCTACCGGAGGAAAGTCCGCGATGGCACCGTGGGCACGGGCAATTATTTCGAACACAGCGGACATCACATAACAATCCAGCTCCAGCCCAAGCGATGATTTTTCGGCGATTGGAACGAATTCTCCGGGGGAAATAGCGCCTTCTCTGGGATGTCGCCAGCGGACGAGGGCTTCGAAGCCAGCTATGGTGGAGTTGCTGACCCAATATTTTGGCTGCAGGAAGATTTCAAGCTGATTATCCTCAATGGCTTCTTTGAGGTCCTGCTCAATTTCCATCTGACGATGGAGAACCCGATGGTGTTCGAAATCGAAGATACCAATACGCCGGTTGCGCCTGCGGGCATAGTCTTTGGCGGACTCTGCCAGCTCGGGCAGAACTTCAATATTTTCCGAATCTGAGGGGTACATGGCGATGCCCACAGTGGCTCGGACATTCAGCTGCTTGTCCCGAAGTTTGAATGGGATTGATAGGTATTCGATGAGCCTTTCAGCAATGGCCTCTGCGTCTGCCTTACTACTCACGTGAATTGCGAAAAGGAATTTGTCTGCCCCTGTCCGGGCGCAATGATTGGCTCTCTGGATTGTGCGACTTATTCGATTGGCAAGTTTGATCAGAACGGCATCGCCAATCTCGTATCCATAGCGTTGGTTGATCAGACTGAAATGCTCGATATCCAGGTACAGAAGCGCGCTCAGGCTCGCACTTTTGAACCAGACCTTGCAGTCCTTTACCAGTGATTGTTTATTGAGCAAACCGGTAAGCGGGTCATGGGTTCGGAGATAGTGCGCTTGCTCAAGCGCCCTTTCCTGTTCCGAAACGTCGATACCGAATCCTTGAAGCTCCGCTTCATCATCGGAGGGCGCCGAGGTGCGGCGAAAGCTCCACTCCACCAGCGTCTGAGAGCCGTCTTGTGCCTTCATTGTGACCTTTACAGCGATCTCACCAGATGTCTCCTCATCGCTGAACAGTGAGGCAAGTCGACGACGAATTCTGTAGCCGGGTTCATTGAAAAAAACAGTGATTGGCGCTCCGATGATGTCTTCTGCCTCTGTGCCCAGTGCACGAGTGAAGGAAGCGTTTGCAAAGGTGATTCGGAAATCACTGTCGAGACGCAGGATGAACTGTTTCTGGGCCTGAACAATCTCTCGATATCTCTGCTCAGCGCTCGCAAGCTTGTTCAGTGCGTTCTCGTAGTCACTGAGATCGTGACAGATCCCCACGAACAGATGTTGGTCGTGCTGTTTGCTTTCGCCAACGGAGAGATGCATCGGGAAGGTCTCCCCATTTTTTTTCTGGCCCCTGACATCCCGGCCAATGCCAATGATTTTACCCTCTCCACTGTGTTTGTAGTTATCAATGTATTGATCATGGTTCCTTGCATCGGGCTCCGGCATCAAAATTGAGACATTCCTGCCAATTACCTCGCCCGTAGAATAGCCAAAGAGACTCTGAGCGGAATCGGAAAATTGCTGGATGATTCCTTTGTCATCAATGACGATAATTGCATCTACTGCCGCACCCATGAGTGCGGATGCCAGATCCTGCCTGCTCATTTTGAGTCTGCATCCCCTGGTAGTGTGCCTACTTGAACCTTATGACCAATTCGTGAAGATCGTTTGCTATCTGTTCGATACTTTTCACGCACTTCGTTGATTCTTCACCCTTGCGGAGGTTTGTCGACGCTAGCCCGGATATCTTCTCCACCTGCTCGTTAATCTGATCCGAAACCTGCGCCTGTTGTTCAACGGCCGCTGCCATCTGTAATGCCATTTCGGCAATGTTGGTGACGGATTCGGCAATGTCATTCAGCGTGCTCTCGGCGGAGAGCATTTTCTCCATGCCCTCATCTGCGGACAGCTTACCTTGGTCTGCCTTCTTGCTCGTTTCTCCTGAACGCGAAATCAATTCGCTTACAATGCCGTGGATTTCGCTGGTGGAGTTTCGGGTACGTGACGCCAATCCGCGAACCTCTTCGGCCACCACGGCAAAACCACGGCCATGCTCTCCCGCTCTGGCCGCTTCGATGGCGGCATTCAACGCCAGAAGATTGGTCTGTTCGGCGATCTCTTCAATAATTTTTGCGGCCGAGGCTATCTGCTCGGTCTGTTGGGCCAGTTCGCCCACGGAATCGTTGATGCCATGGACAGAGACTTTCAGGGACTCAATGGCTTCGCGAGTGCCACGAACAACAGCACGACCTTCGTTGGCAAATTCCTTGGCCCCGTCAGCCCGCTCCGCCGTTGACTGAACGTTTGATGAGACCTCGGCAATTGTCTGAGACATCTCGTGCACGGCCGCTGCGACCCGTTCGGTCTCGGCCTGTTGCTGTTTCAGGGCTTCCTGAGCTTCAAAGCTGACTTCCCGGCCCTTCACTGAAAACAGTCGCATCTCGTCGGCCGAGTCTTCAAGCCTGGTGAGAACCGCATCCAGATGGGCCTGTTGGGCCTTTACCGCGACCTTGATACGCCCCAGGGGCATATCGTCATCGGTATAACTTCTTGCGGCCAGGTCATCGGTAAAACTGTGTTCCAGCAGTTTGGTGACGGAACTCATCAGATGTTTGCGGGCCAGATGCATCCAACCGGCATAGGCGATCACGCCACCGGCCAGAATGAGTTCAGAGAAGGTTTGCTGGCCGGTCAAGAACAGGGTCCCGGCGACAATGAACACGAAGGCCAGAAAGATGGTAGGGGGGTGCAACCTGCGCCACAAAGGGATTCCGGATTTGCCTGAACGCATGGCCGCGTAAAGCTGTTCTGCGCGCTCGACATCCTTTCTGTCCGGGCAGGTTCGGACGGACTCGTATCCGACCACCTTACCGTTTTCGGTAACAGGGGTAACGTAGGCACTTACCCAGTAGAAATCGCCATTCTTACGGCGGTTCTTTACCAGGCCCATCCAGGGCTGCCCAGCCTTCAGGTGGGACCACATGTTTTCGTAAGCGGCCGGAGGCATGTCCGGGTGTCGGACGATGTTGTGCGGTTGCCCGATCAGCTCGTCCCGGCTGAAGCCGCTGACTTCCACAAAGGCTGAATTGCAGTGTTTGATTTTGCCCTTGAGGTCAGTGGAAGAGATCAGTTTTTGATTTGGAGAGAAGGTTTTTTCTTTATCCGTTACCGGCAAATTCTTTCGCATCGCTAGTCCTTGCGTATCTGACTACCCTCACTTTCGAAAGATAGTTGCTGATACACAGGCTCGCCATGAAAAGTTCATGGCGAAGCCGTAAGCGCAAGGACAAATAGTGCAAATTTGAATTATTATGCGAACATTTTCACCTTCAGGAGGATCTCACTGCGGGTTTGGCCAACCATTCGTGCCCCTTCAACATTCCATGCCAGTAGAGTGTTGGCAACTGTTTGGCTTTCAACCACCAGGCCGCCCGGGTGGCCTTGGTGCCATCGTTGATCCATTTTGGGAAGCTTGGCTGAAGTACACCGCCATAGCCGAATTCCGCCAGCACGATCTTGCCATTTTCAACGGTCAGCGGGCAGGAACCGTAGCCCAGGTAGGCGGCTTCAAGTGGCTGGTTTCGGAGCGTGGCGATCAGGTTTTCAGCCACCACTGGCGCCTGCTTGCGCACCGCTGCGGCGGTCTTGGCGTTGCCGGTTCCGCTCACGTCGCCGAGGCCGAAGATGTTGTGGTAGGTTTTATGACGCAGGGTGTCATCTTCCAGATCCAGCCAGCCGCCTTCATTGGCCAGGGCAGATTCCCGGATCAGCTTTGGTGCCCGCTGGGGTGGAACGGCATGTAGCATGTCAAAGCCGACTTCACGGTCCTGGGTATTGCCGTCGCCATCGGTTGAGCGGAACACCGCTGTCTTCGCGGGCCCGTTCACGGCAACCAGGGTACTCTGGAAATTCAGGTCAATGCCGTATTTTTCGATGTAAGCTTCCAGGGCAGGTACGTAATCGGCCACACCAAACAGCACGGCTCCGGCGTTGTGGAACTGGATATCCAGATTGTTCAGCACGCCGTGTTTGAGCCAGTAATCGGCGGACAAATACATGGCTTTCTGCGGCGCGCCGGCACATTTGATCGGCATGGGAGGCTGACTGAAAAGCGCCCGGCCTTTCTTGAGATTCTGGACCATGTCCCAGGTGTAGCTGGCCATGCCTTCCCGGTAATTGGACGTGACCCCATTGGAGCCCAGCGCCTCCTCAAGACCTTCAATGCCGCCCCAGTTCAGCTCCAGCCCCGGAGCGAGTACCAGGGCTTTGTATTCCATGGAAGAACCGTCACCCAGAGAAATCCGGTTGTTGTTCTGGTCTATGCCGGTTACCGGTTGCTGGTACCAGGAAACGAATTTTGGCATTACTTCTGACATCGGCCTGGAGGTGACTTCTGGCTGGAAAACGCCACCACCCACCATGGTCCAGCCGGGCTGATAATGGTGTCGGGTTGCGGGTTCAATAATGGCGATGTCGAGATTGCTATCCCGTTTGTGGATGCTGGATGCCACTGATATGCCGGCCGCCCCGCCGCCTACGATGACGACGGTGTGGGATTTGGCGGTGCCTGTCATGGTTGTGTTGCTGATCATGCCTCGAACCTCTTGTCTTTTTTGCTGTCTGCGAGTGAGCTTGAGATATATCAAAGGCTACCAAACTTATAGGTCTAACGTTAGATCAATTAGAAATATATCTTGTTGGTCAGCGTTTCCGCAGGCATAGCGCTTAAAGTGACTTGGCGGCCGGAACATTGCCGATGAGTATTTCGGGGGTTGGTAGTGGTGCCTGTTCTCGGATCTGGATGTCCTGGCGATCGGACCTGTTGTGGATCGTGTTTCGCAGGATTTTGACCGTTACTGGGCCAGTCAGTCCTCGTATCCGGCGGAGCGGTTGCTGTCCGAAGTGGGCGATGAAGATCTGACTGATCTTGGAACCAGCCTTGCGGTTGTTGAAGACAATGCTGAAGCCCAACGCTTTGTCGCTGCTGTGCAAAATTCCGGGTTCCTCAGGCAGGTATTGAACCGGGAGTTAGCTTTCGTCTGGGCGCCGGTGGAGCCGTTGCTTTGATGGAGTTATAGCTAAAAATCGCCAAGATGTCGGCGAAGCGGTGGTGAGCAGGAGTATCAAGCAGGGGAAAAGCGGGAAAGTGGTCGGCGTGGCAGGATTCGAACCTGCGACCCCTTCGTCCCGAACGAAGTGCGCTACCAAGCTGCGCCACACGCCGATCAACGGCCGGTATTATACG
>NZ_CAJXKQ010000045.1 GCF_913055835.1 uncultured Marinobacter sp.
CCGGCCCTACCGGCACCAACTGTGTGGAAGCGGCCCTGAAGCTGGCCCGCAAGGTGAAGGGTCGCAGTGGCATTATTTCCTTCACCAATGGTTTTCACGGCGTCACCATGGGTGCCGTTGCCACCACCGGTAACAAGCACCACCGGGGCGGCGTTGGCACGCCGCTGGGCAATGTCGACTTCATGTTCTACGACGGCTACCTGGGTGACGATGTCGATACCCTGGCGATCATGGACAAACTGCTGAGCGACGGCTCCTCCGGTTTCGAGCTGCCGGCGGCGGTGATTGTGGAAGCCGTCCAGGGCGAGGGTGGTCTGAATGCCTGTCGCGCCGAATGGCTGAAAGGCCTGTCCGAGCTGTGCAAGAAGCACGATATTCTGCTGATTCTGGATGATATCCAGGCCGGTAATGGCCGCACCGGTGAGTTCTTCAGCTTTGAATTTGCCGGCATCAAGCCGGACATCGTAACCGTTTCCAAGTCCCTCAGTGGCTATGGTCTGCCGATGGCGCTGGTACTGTTCAAGCCGGAACTGGACGTTTGGGACCCGGGCGAGCACAACGGTACCTTCCGTGGTAACAACATGGCGTTCATTACCGCACGAACCGCTGTTGAGACCTATTGGAAAGACGACGCCTTCGCCAATGAAGTGAAGGCGAAGACCAAGGTGCTGGGCGATGCCCTTCAGGCGATTTGCGACAAGTACCCCGGTCAGTTCAAAATGAAGGGGCGCGGTTTGATGCGTGGTATTGAAGCAACCCACGCGGATATCACAGGCCCGATTACCAAACGTGCCTTCGAGCACGGCCTGATCATTGAGACCAGTGGTCCCAATGATGAAGTCATCAAGTGCCTGATGCCGCTGACGACCAGCGAGGAAGACCTGAAGAAAGGGGCTGCCCTGCTGGCGAAAAGTGTCGACGAAATCATGCAGGAAGGGCTCAGCGAGGCGTCGTAAGACGCCCGCACCTCCGGACATTCATGCTGCAGGATAGCAAAGGCAAAACTATGACCAGCCAACAACATACCGTTGAAAAGATCGGCGGTACGTCGATGAGTAACTACGAGGCCGTCCGCGATAACATCATCATCGGTAACCGTAAGAAGGACGACCTCTATCAGCGCATTTTCGTGGTCTCTGCCTACGGCGGCGTGACCAACGAGCTGCTCGAACACAAGAAAACAGGCGAACCGGGCGTCTACGCCCTGTTTGCCGATGCCGAGTCAGACTGGGCCTGGGGTGACGACCTCACCAAACTGGTCAAGTTCCTGACCGATATCAACGGCGAGCTGTTCGAGGATCCGATGCTCAAGCAGCAGGCGGACCAGTTCATTACCGACCGTATCGAGGGCGTTCGGGGCTGCCTGATCGATCTTCAGCGCCTGTGCTCCTACGGCCAGTTCCAGCTGGAAGAACACCTGCTCACCGTGCGGGAAATGCTCGCAGGCATTGGTGAGGCTCACAGTGCCTTTAACACCGCCCTGAAGCTTCAGCAGGAAGGCATCAATGCCCGTTTTGTGGACCTGACCGGCTGGCGTGACAACGAATTGCTGCCGCTGGATGAAAAGCTCAAGCAGGCCTTCGACGCCGTGGACTTGTCCCGTGAGCTGCCGATCGTGACCGGTTACGCCCAGTGCAAGGAAGGTCTGATGCGCACCTTCGACCGCGGTTACAGCGAGATGACCTTCAGCCGGGTGGCGGTTATTACCAACGCCCGCGAGGCGATTATCCACAAGGAATATCACCTGAGTTCCGCCGACCCGAACATCGTGGGCGCCGACAAGGTGGTTCCCCTCGGTCGAACCAATTACGACGTGGCCGACCAGCTGGCTAACCTGGGTATGGAAGCAATCCATCCCCGTGCCGGTAAAGGCATGCGTCAGAACGAGATTCCGCTGCGGGTAATGAATACCTTCGAGCCGGAACACACGGGTACCCTGATCACCGGCGACTACGTCAGTGAGAAGCCCCAGGTGGAGATTATCGCTGGCGCCAAGGGCGTATTTGCCGTGGAGGTGTTCGATCAGGACATGCAGGGCGAGCCTGGTTCCGACCGCCGTATCCTGGACGTACTGAGCCGCTTCAAGGTCCGGTTCATGTCCAAGGACACCAATGCCAACACCATCACCCACTACGTGGGCAGCACCCTGAAGCACGTCAAGCGGGTGGTCAAAGCGTTGAAGGAAGAGTTTCCCAACGCTGAAATCAACACCCGGAAGGTGGCTGTGGTTTCCGCCATCGGCAGCGATATGAAGGTGCCGGGCATTCTGTCCCGCTCCGTCAAGGCACTGGCCGATGAGGAGATCAGCGTGCTGGCTCTGCACCAGTGCATGCGTCAGGTGGACATCCAGTTTGTGGTGGATGAGGACGACTATGAGAAAGCCATCGTTGCTCTGCATGGCGTTCTTATCGAGCCCCACAATCACGAGTACGCGATTGTCGCAGCCTGAGTTGCTGCAGCCTTGCTGGTAATGCCCGCAGGCCGACCGTTTGTGTCGCCTGTGGGTTTTTACTGACCCTCCCCCGGTAAATCCATCAGCTTCAGCACGTCGTATTCCCTACCGTAAATTCTGACCGGTACCTTAGCCATGCGAACGACTGAAAGGCTGGGACCGTCTCCGACAACGCCCAACGATGGTGAAAGGGATTCCCTGGTCGGGCTGTACTTCAGGGATGCGTCCCGGTATGAACTGCTGACAGATGAGGCGGAGCGCCGCCTCTCCCGCAAACTGACACTGTGCTACCGAATCATCAGTACCGAACTGGCCCTGCCGGAGGCAACTCCGCAGACGTTCCGGGAGGTGGTCGGTAGCCTCGGGGATGCGTGTGCCTTTTCCTCCCGATGTCGCAGGGCCTTCCATCTGGCCACTGCCTGTCGTCGCAAGTTGATACAGAGCAACCTGCGCCTGGCCGTGCACATTGCCCGTCGCTACGGGCAGCATGGTATTCCCATGTCGGACCTGATTCAGGACGCCAACGTCGGCCTGATCAAGGCGGTGGAGCGTTTTGATCCCACCAAGGGTTTTCGATTCTCGACTTATGCCTACTGGTGGATCAGTGAGGAAGTCAAACGTTGCCTGCAGCGCGGTACCCGCTTGGTGCATACGCCGGAAAATGTCGTGGATGAAATCCGTCAACTGCAGAAATTGTCCCTGAGACTGCATCAGAGCCTCGGCCGGACGCCGTCCCAGACAGAGTTGGCTCGTGAGATGGAGGCGAGCCCGTCCCGGATTGGCGAGCTGAGAGCGCTGGCGACAAGAGAGCTGTCCACCGACGTACCGCTGGTGGAAGACGGTTCCGTGACCCTTGGTGACAGCCTGGACGCAGGGGATCAGATGGCGCCGGACCACCCGATGTCGGACAGGGATCGGCGGCGGACGCTTACATCCATGCTCAGCGAGCTGAGTGATCGGGAAAAAGACATTCTGTCACGCCGGTACGGTCTGGGTCTGCCCGAACCGGAAACCCTGCAGGTGATTTCCGACGACCTGGGTATCAGTCGGGAACGGGTGCGACAGATTGAGAAAACCGCACTGAAGAAACTGCAGAATCGGTACGATTCCCCGGAAGACGCGTTTGGAGCCTGATCTGCCCTCAGGCTCTCAGACGTCAGTGAGCCGCGTGAAGCAGGAAAAACCAGGCCGCCGCGGTGAGCTGGCAGACCAGAACCACGGAAGTCAAAAGAAGCCGAAGCCGTAAGTACCAGGCGGGCCAATAAACCCTCATCCAACGTGCGTCCACCAGATAGAGCGCCAGATAGGCGCTGGTATAGAGCGCAATCTGTCCGGCAACCGGCAGAAGCAGGCCAACCCCGGCGGCCACGAAAAACACCTGGCTGAGTAACATGGTAACCAGCGGCGAGAGAGGATAGCAGCAGTTGTCCAGCTGCATGGCAATTGGCCAGTAGACGCCGGCCATGAAAGCCAGAATGCCTGCACTGTAGAGATAGAAATAACCGATCAGCGCCACGCTGTACTGTGGCATGAAGAACAGCCCCGCCAGAAGGCCAATAAACGGAATCAGTCCGGCGATGCCGACGAGAATGGCAAGTCGTGCTACTGCGATCACGGTTTCTGCCTCTGAACCCGGATTCTCATGGGTTCAACTTCTGAAGGTTCCATGCCAACCATTTCGTGGTAGGCGGAAGGGTGCACAACCTGGGTTTCACGGATATCAAACGAAGCCAGGGTATCCTGGATTTGCCAGGCGCTTCGGAACAGTGAGGTAGTGCCGTTTTTTTCAGAGAGCAGCAGAGGTTGGTCATCAATGCTGAGGCGCGCCATGTAATGTTGGCCCTCAAGCGAAAGGATCTCAAGCAGGTCGATTACCGGACTCTGCATGCTTCTGAGTTGGTCGAGGGTGATTCGCACAGACAAGCTCCGTGGTTCATAACACTCCAGAACTTACGACCCTCCAGCCTATTGAGATCATTGACTCAGTAAATAGCATTCCCGATGCTGTGGGCACTGCACCAGATGATCGTTCACCATGCCCGTTGCCTGCATGAAGGCGTAGACAATGGTGGGACCCACGAAGGTAAAGCCGGACCGTTTCAGGGCTTTCGACATGGCTTCGGATTCCGGCGTGGCCGTGGGAACCTCGGAAAATGAACGCCAGTGGTTCTGAATCGGCTGATTCTCGACAAAGGACCAGAGAAACTCGCTGAAACCAACACCTCTGTCCCGCAGCTCCAGATAGCCCCGGGCATTCTTGATGATCGACTTTACCTTCAACCGGTTGCGGATGATGCCCGGGTCGGCCAGCAGCTCTTCGATCCGGGCATCGTCGTAACGCACGATCTTTTCCGGATCGAAGTCATCGTAGGCCGCGCGGTAATTATCCTGTTTACGCAGAATAGTGATCCAGCTCAGGCCGGCCTGCTGGCCGTCCAGGCAGAGTTTCTCGAACAATGCCAGGTCATCGTATTCGGGGCGGCCCCATACGGTGTCGTGATAGTGCACGTAGAGTGGGTCGTCGCCACACCACGGGCAGCGTTCGGGAGTGTCCATAAACTGGCCTGTGTTATCTGTGTCTGGCCCGGATCACGGGCTCTTGCAACGGATCGTACGCTGGAACAGTGGCTCCCAGGAGGCCTCCATGGGCTCGGCATCCACCAGGGCAAAGTCGTGTGGCGGCGGCTCAAGCAGGGTGATCTCCGGCCACACCGGCCGGCTTCCCCGGAATACCACGGTTACCAGATAGCCCTCAATGTAGCAGCAGCTGGCCTGCCAGTCCTGTTCCGGCTGGTCGCCGTAGATCTCGAAATTCTTGCGCACTTCCAGTGTCTGCAGGTTGCCGGCAATTCCGCGCCCGGTTGCTTTCAGCCAGGCTTCTTTCAGGGTCCAGACCTTGAGGAAGGTATTGGAGTCGTCTTCCCGGAACAGCCATTCCTGTTCGACCGGAGAAAACCAGCGCTTCACGACTTTATGCCATTGAGAGTGACGCTGGCAGGGCTCGAGATCCAGCCCGATGGGTGATCCTGCAGAAGTGGCGCAAGCAGAAAGACCCTGGCTGTGGCTGAGAGACAAACGCCACCCTTCGGGCGTGCCGGAAGCATTGGGTCTGCCCGCCACCGGGCAGCAAAGATCTGGCGCAACCAGGGCGGATTTGCCTATGGCCTGGCGAATCAGCCAGCGGCTGGAAAGGTACTCCCGTTCCCGCGGGCCGCTGAATTTGCTTGCGGTCTGGCGTTCGTAATCGATAAGCCAGTCGGGATGGGCGATCTCGGGTCCGTCGGTCTGGTGGCAAAGCCAGACCGAGGGTCGGGCATCAGGGCTGAAGTCGTTGGATGAGCCAGCCATCGCCGTCCCTCACATATTCAAAGCGGTCGTGAAGCCGGCTGGGCCGGCCCTGCCAGAATTCGATACGATCGGGCACAATGCGATAACCGCCCCAGAAACTGGGCAGGGGCACTTCGCCATCACTGAATTTGCGCTTGATTTCAGCCACCTTCTGTTCGAGCAGTCCCCGGGAGGTGATCGCCTTGCTTTGCTCGGAAACCCACGCGCCAATCTGGCTGCCCCGGGGCCGCGATGCGAAGTAGCGCAGGGATTCGGCCTTGCTCACTTTTTCAACGGCGCCCTGGATCCGTACCTGTCGATTCAGTCCGATCCAGGGGAACAGCAGGGCTGCCTGGGGATTTTCGTCCATTTCCCGAGCCTTCCGGCTGCCGTAGTTGGTGTAGAAAACGAACCCGTGATCGTCGAAGTACTTCAGCAACACCGTGCGCAGGTCCGGCATGCCATCCCGACCAGTGGTCGCCAGCGACATGGCGTTAGGTTCGAGAATGCCGGCCTCCCGGGCATCTTCAAACCAGATCTGGAACTGCCTGACCGGACTACTGTCCAGCGCATCGCGATCCAGCCCTTCGCTCTCGAAATCACGACGCATATCGCCGATGTCCATAATTCTTCCTCTCACTCGAGTTCTATTGGCTCGGGATAAATACGACTCCGAAGCATATCGGGTTCAGGCCTGCCTGTCAGCGCTGCTTATGTCGGAGTCAGTTACATAAAACCAACAATAGAATGAGGCCCAATTCACACTTAGCCCGTATCTACCCGGACGTTAATGCAGGTCAGCATTGAGCAACAGGGAAATCTGGCCCGTTCACACACTCCAATAAAAGGTATGAACGAGATGATGTCCGAATACGATCTGCCCCTTGTGGCCGCTTCCTTTCTGGTCGCTGTGCTGGCGGCTTACGCGGCGCTGTTTTTCGGCGCCAGGTTAACCAATGCCAAAGACCGCGAGCGCCGAAAATGGCTGTCCGCCGGTGCCCTGTTGATGGGGACCGGTGTCTGGACCATGCACTTTGTCGGGATGCGTGCCATGCCGATGGCCGTCGCCATGACCTTCGATGTCCTGATGACGGCGGTCTCCTGGCTCGCCGCTGTGGTTGCCTCCGGCATTGCCCTGCATATTATCGGGCGGGAGCGGTTGGGAGCATCTTTATTTACCGGTGCAACGCTGTCCATGGCCGGCGGTACCGTTGTCATGCATTATCTCGGTATGTACGCGATGCGAATGTCAGAACCGCCGACATTCAATATCGGCTTTCTTGCCGTTTCCATCGTGATTGCCGTTGTTGCATCCGGTGTCGCGCTTGCTCTGTGCCGCAAGCTTCAGGGCATGGACGGAGCCGGATCCCTGGCTATTCAGTTTGTGGCAGCCCTGGTGATGGCTGCAGCAATCTGTGGCATGCACTACACCGGCATGATGGCGATGATCTTCCCTGAAGGCGCTGTCCCTGCCGCTGACAATGGCTTGCGCGGCGATTGGATGGGCATCCCTCTAGCCGTCTTCTGTACTGCACTATTGGGTGTTGCATTGGTGGTGACTGTCCTCGATGTAAAACATCAGCGTGACGTGGCCGTACTCAAGGCGGAGGAAGATCAGCGGGTGGCAGAGCTGGCTTTTGTGGACACGGTAACCGGCCTGCCCAATCGTTCAGCTCTGGAGGAACGACTGTTGGATATCCTTGCCCGGGACAACGCCGGCGGCAACCCGTTTGCTCTGATTTATCTGGATATTGCCAACTTCCGGGAGCTTTCCAGTGGCATGGGTGAGGAATCGTTGAATGCGGTGGTCAGGGAAATCAGTGGCGCACTGCAGGATCAGATGTCGGAACAGGTGTTCCTGGCCCGGTATTCGGCCAGCGCCTTCTTCGCCCTGGTGCCGGATCATGAGGGCAGTCAGCACGCCTTCATGTATAAACGCTTGAGGCAGCTTGATCAACGTATTGGCACCCCGGCCATGCCGGTCACCTGGCGAGCTGGTCAGTCCGCTTACCCGGCAACCGGCAACTCCACACGCAAGCTGGTTCGCGCTGCCATGGTGCCAAGAGACCTCAAGGAGATTGGCCAGTTTACCAACATGGTCACCGACCCGGAGCTGGTGTTGCCGGGACATAAGCTCCACAGCTGACAAACCGGCACAAGGCCGACTATCCTTGTGAACAGGCAGGCGGGCAAGATTGCCCCGGGAATAGGCCGTTGATAAGGAGATGTCTGTGGCTCAGAGCCGTAAACGCAGTCACATGCCCAGGAATCTGTTGATCGGGTTCCTGGCGCTTCTGATTCTGTACACCCTTGCAGGCTTCCTGCTGCTTCCCTGGTGGCTGGAGCGGCTGGTGCCTGAGCAGCTGGACCAGCGTATGGGCTGGCAGGCAGAAATCACCGATATCCGTACCAACCCCTTCACCCTGCGGGTGGAAGCAATGGGGCTTTCAGCGACTGATCCCGATGGCGAGCAGGTGGTTGGCTTCGATCGGCTGATGGTGGATATGAATTTTTTCCAGCTGGTTCGGGGCATTGCCGGCTTTGAAGCCATTCAGCTGGACGAGCCTTACGTTCGGGTGGACCTCCTCGAGGATTACAGTGTTAATTTTGCCAGGGACTGGCAGGCGGCCAATCCGGCGTCTGCACAGGAAGCGCCTGTGGAGGAACAAACGGAGGAAAGCTCTGGCCCACCCAGGCTCTATTTCGGGCAGATTGTGCTCAATGGCGGCGAAATGCTGTTTCGGGACTTTACCAAACAGGACATGGCGGAGTTCCGGATTACGCCACTGGATCTGACTCTGAACGATCTGGCCACGTGGCCCAGGGAAGGTCAGGACAGCGATTATTCCCTGTTGGCGGCACTGGGTAGCCAGACTATCGAATGGCAGGGTGATCTGAGCGTCGCGCCTTTTTACTCCAACGGTACCCTCAAGGTGTCATCCATAGGCTATGAAACACTCGCCCATTTCCTGGCGCCGTTTTTTCCCTATGACCTGCGCGGTGGCAGCGTCACTCTTAGCTCAGACTATGAAATCCAGGCCGGTGACGCCTTTTACCTGGAGACCACCAATGGTCAGCTGGAGCTGGAAAACCTCGCAGTGGCGCTGGATGAGCAGAGTGAGCAAGCCAGGCTGAGCAATGGCCTGTTGTCTGTGGATGCCATTGGTTTCGACCTGAACCGGCGGGAGGTCAGTGTCGGTCAGGTAACTCTGGATAATCTCGATCTCGCCGTGGCGCGAAGTTCAACCGGAGAAATTGACTGGTTGGCGCCGTTGGCCTCCGATCAAGGTGAGGCTCAAAGTGAAGGCGAAGCTTCCGCCGGCGGGGAGTCATTCCGATGGTCCGTAGCCGGTATAACGCTCTCTGAAGGCCGGGTTCTCTGGCAGGACAGTCAGCCGGAGACGTCGGCTGAAATTGCCCTGGAACAGCTCTCGGTTTCCATTGGCGAACTCAGCCATCAACTTGAGGAGCCGGTAACCTACAAGGTGGCCGGAACGCTGGCCAGCGGCGGGCAGTTGTCGTTCAACGGCCAGCTGACGCCTGCACCTTTCACGCTGGAAGCCGCGATCTCTGGAAGTGGTGTAGCCCTGGCTGCCTTTGAACCCTATGTGCAGGAAGGTGCCAATCTTGCCATCAGTGATGGCACCCTGGGGTTGGATGGCAACCTGGATCTCGATGGCCAGCAGGACCCGCTCACCGGCACCTTCAGTGGGACTGCAGAAGTGGCGGGCCTTGACCTGAAGCTGCCCGACAGTTCGGGATCCCTGGTGTCCTGGCAAACGCTGCGCCTTGCTCCGATTGAATACAACGTTCATCCCGCCCGCCTTGAAATCGGCACTGTGACCCTGGCCCAGCCGGTGATCAACATCGTGCGCAATACCGACAGCGTTCATAACGTCGAGCGCATTGCCAGGACAACCGGTTCCGCCGAAGAACAGGAACCGGCCACGGACGCGCAGGAAGCGAGCGAATCCGAGCCGGAGTTCATTTTCCGCATCGGTCAGTTGATGCTTGAAAACGGGGAGCTGGCCTACACCGATCGCACTCTGGACCCGGCCTTCACCACATCGTTTGATGAGCTGAATGGCAGCGTAACCGGCCTGAGCAACATTTCCCCGCAGCAGGGCAAGGTATCCATTCGGGGCCGGGTCGGCGGCGTGGCGGACCTGGACTTCGAGGGTACCATCGGGACACTCGGCACCGAGGATGTCAGCGATCTTCAGTTGATGATGCAGGATGTGTCACTGCCGGCCCTGTCGCCTTATTTCGGTCGTTACCTGGGCTACGGCGTGGACAGTGGCAAGCTGAACCTGAATCTGGATTACGAAATTGCCGGCTCACGAATTGATGCTTCCAACCTGGTAGTGATGGATCGCCTTGAACTGGGTTCCGCCATAGCCAGCGAAGAGGCGGTCAACGCGCCGGTCAAGCTGGGTCTGGCCCTGCTGCGTGACAGCAAAGGGGTTATCGAAGTGGATCTGCCCATAAGCGGAGACCTGTCAGACCCGGACTTCAGTGTCGGCAAGGTAGTGATGCGGGCGTTTGTAAACCTGTTGGCGAAGGCCGCGGCCTCTCCGTTCAGTATGCTTGGCTCGATTGCAGAACTGGCCGGTCTGAGCGGGGAAGAGCTCGGCAAGGTGGGCTTTATTCCAGGCAGTATCCAGTTGGCCGAAGGTGAGGCTGAGAAGCTGGCTGCTCTGGCCGATGCGCTGCTGGAACGCCCAGACCTGCTGTTGAATATCCGGGGCAATGTTGATCCCCGGGCCGACGGCCTCGCGCTGTTGCGGGAGGAACTGACCGCCGGCGGTCAGCAGGAGCTTTCGGAGGAGGCATGGCAGGAGGCCCGGGAAGCCTACCTGGCCGGTGAGCGCTCACTGGCGCCGGAGGCTCTGAGTAATCTGGCGTCCTCGCGAGGCGTAACCCTGCGCAATGTGCTGCAGCAAACCCACGGAGTACCGGCTGACCAGTTATTCCTGCTCGATCCCGCCAGGAATGCGGAAGTGGGCGGTGAGGGCAATGTTATCGTCGCGTTCAACCTGGATGTTCGTTGAATTCAGGGGGCTTCGAAGCTCGTCAGAAAACCGGCTGGTAACTTGAGGCCCCAGTGTTCGACCAGTTGCCGGTATCGACCGTTATCTACCAGTGGCGCCAGCAGTCTCAGCATCTCGTCTGCGCTCGCAGCCCCGCCCTTTCGGGCGACGATGCTCAGTTGATAGCGCTGATCCGGGTTGTCTGAGATCAGAAGTTTGTTCCAGTCTTCCGGATGCCTGTCCAGGTGCCGTTGCAGGTAGGAGTAGCTGACAATGGCAACTTCGGCCACGGAGGGCCGGTCTGCCTTTATCAGGTTTATGTTGCGGATGTGGCTGTCGGAAAATTCGATGTCGAATTTCTGTTCCAGTAGCGAGTTGTCGGTTTCGTAACCGGTGAAGCCGTAGTGATAGCCGGAAATAGCCACGATGGAACGGCTTTGCAGATCGTCAAAGAATGAAGTGTCCCGACCAGGTTTCCTGAGAGCAACATACAGTTCTTCGTCGGCCAGGATCGGGCGGCTGATGTCCACTTCTTTATCTGTCCAGCCCCAGTCAGGGCTTTCAAAGAAGATGACATCGTAGAGGCCGGCGTCGAAATCCAGGTATCGCCGTTTGGGCGAGGTGTGAAAAACCCGGAAGGATACCGATGGATGTGCTTGTTCAAGTTCCTGCAGCAGGTCTCCGAGCAGGCCTGTGGCTGCACCTTTGTCGTCAACACTGGCGATCGGGGGGAAATGGTAAACGCCCACGGTGATCTCGGTTTCGTTTGCCTGAACCGGCGTCGTTGCCAGCATAATGGCGGCAGCTAGAAGGGCCAGTAGTCTCCGAATATGGGCTTGAGCGGACACGATATTCCCGGTTATGTAACAATTGAATACTCGTTCAGAATAGCATGGGGATTTTGTGCACCTGAAGAAAAAGATTATTAACTTATGCAAAACGGATCTGTAACTGATGGATAGTGTCGTCAGCCATTTTTTCGCCTATGTCTCCCGCCTGCGTTGGATCAAGCGTTGGGGGCTGATGCGAAATGCCATTGAAGAAAACGTGGCCACCCATTCCTGGGAGGTAGCGACCCTCGCCCACGCACTTGCCATCATCCGCAACCGGCATTTTGGCGGTCAGGTGAATGCCGACCGTATTGCGGCGGCAGCGCTCTATCATGACGCGACGGAAGTGATTACCGGAGATATGCCGACACCGGTGAAATACCATTCCCGGGTTATGCGGGAGGCATTCGGGGACATTGAGCACAAGGCGGAGGCTGAGCTTCTGGCGCTGTTACCGGAGGACCTGCGGGAGGACTTCTCACCCTACGTTCGGGAATCGCAGTTGCCGGCAGAAGACAAAGAACTCATCAAGGCAGCCGACAGACTCTCGGCCTGGCTGAAGTGCCAGGCGGAAATCCGCGCCGGCAACAAGGAATTCGAGCCCGCCGCCCGGCAGATCCGCAAGCGGCTGGACGAGGACGGATTGCCAGAGGTCGCCTATTTTCTGAAGGTGTTTGCCCCCAGTTACGAGCAACCCCTGGACAACCTGCTGGGGTGAGTGGCCCCAGTGCCCCGGGAAGATAGCCCGAAAGCCATATCCGGTTGACAGCCAATTGTTAGAGTATCTGCTTTAATTGCCAGAACCCCTAACAAGAGACTTGTGACCATGA
This sequence comes from uncultured Marinobacter sp., assembly GCF_913055835.1. Classification (GTDB taxonomy): domain Bacteria; phylum Pseudomonadota; class Gammaproteobacteria; order Pseudomonadales; family Oleiphilaceae; genus Marinobacter. The sequence goes on from NZ_CAJXKQ010000045.1 coordinate 12,470, forward strand.
AGAACTTGAAGAACAAAGTTGCCGTTGTTACCGGTGCCGGTTCGGGTATCGGCCGTGCGCTTGCCAAATCCCTGGCGGACCGGGGCTGCCGGCTGGCGCTGTCCGATGTCAATGAGGCAGGCCTGGCGGAAACGGTCGAAGCGCTTGAGAGCGCCGATGTGAAGACCTACCGGCTGGATGTGTCCGATCGTGATGCCATCTTTGCCCATGCCGAGGAGGTTGTGAAAGATTTCGGTCAGGTGAACCTGGTTATCAACAATGCGGGCGTTGCCCTCTCTGCCACAGTGCGTGAGATGACCGACGAAGACTTCAAATGGGTCATGGACATTGATTTCTGGGGCGTGGCCCATGGCACCCGGGCGTTCCTGCCCCATCTGATTGCCTCGGGCGATGGCCATGTGGTGAACGTGTCCAGTGTGTTTGGCCTGATTGGCGTGCCCAAGCAGAGCGCCTACAACGCCGCCAAGTTTGCGGTGCGTGGATTCACTGAAGCTCTGCGTCAGGAAATGAAGCTGGAAAACCAGCCAGTGGCGGTGAGCTGTGTGCACCCTGGTGGCATCCGCACCAACATTGCCAATGCCGCGCGCATGGGCAAGTCCGAGAACGCCGTTGCCCAGCGCAAGGGCTTCGATAAACTCGCTATGACCACGCCCGAAAAAGCTGCAGAAACCATTGTGAAAGGCATACTCAAGAATGAGTCCCGGATACTGGTGGGCCCGGACGCCTGGGGTATTGATGCGATCAACCGCCTGCTGGGCTCTGCCTACCAGCCGCTGGTAGAGCGTTTTTCCCGAAAGAACCTGTATGTCTGATGCGTGAGCCTGACTGTCAGGGGCCCGGGTAAAGCCGGGCCCACTGTACATTTTACAAACAGGTTTTCGGGGCTATACTCGAAAGCTGATCCAAGGAAGAGTCAGCATGAATACGCCTCACCATTCCGACCTGGGGGCCACTCTGGAACAGAGCCGCTCGGGTCTGCGCGACAGCCATCGCCGCTCACTGATGCGGCTGCTTTTTCTGGTCACCGGCTCGGCTCTGGTGGTCTTTGCTTGCCTGCAGTTTCTCAATGGCTACCCTTGGGTGGGTGCAGGTGAGCTCTTTGCCAGTGCTGTGCTCTATTTCGGGGTCTGGCGTCTGAAATCGACGCCTCATTTGCAGCAATGGGTCTATGCCTACCTGGTGCCCCTGTTCGCCTTTTTCCTGGTGATCATGCTGTTGCCGGAAGCCTCGGTGTCCGCTTTCGTGTGGGTGCTGATGATGCCGGTTCTCGCCTACCTGCTGCTTGGCAAAAAAGAAGGCATGATCCTGAGCGTGCCCTTCATGATTGTCGGCGGCGTTATCTACTACATCCACCTGGGCCAGGTCGGCACCCCCCATGCGATGATTGATCTGCTCAACATGGTTCTGTGTGGAGCGCTCATGCTGGCCTTCATCCACATGTATGAGGTTCGCCGTGAAGAGGCGGAGCAGCGTCTGGTGGATATGGCCCAGACCGATGCACTGACCGGTCTCGCAAATCGCAGTAACTTCCAGAGTACCCTCAATCGCACCATCGCCGAGGGTGAACGAAGTGGCAACGGGTTCGCGTTGGTAGTCATGGATATTGACCACTTCAAGGTCGTCAACGATACCCTCGGCCACGAGGCCGGAGACTTCGTGCTGAAGAACATCAGCCGGTGTCTGACTGAGCGCCTCAGAAGCACGGACTTCGTCGGCCGCCTGGGTGGCGAGGAGTTCGGCCTGATACTGCGGGATGTGAAGCCGGCGGATGCATTTGTGCTGATGGACGAACTGCGCCAGCGGATCTCTGAACGCGAATTGTCCTATGGTGACGCCCGAATCCGGGTGACGGCGTCCTTCGGAATTGCCCAGTGGCCAGACCACGGCCGGGAAGCCGAAAGCCTGTTCCGGGTAGCCGATCGCTGGCTCTATAGTGGCAAGCGAGCCGGGCGTAACCGGGTGGTCGGCGCCGGCCATAACCCCCGTCAGCTTGAGATTCTGACTGTCGAAGCGGGCTGATTCCGGTATTCTTGGGGTAGTCATTCTCCTGCAAGATTGAAGTAGCCCATGTGTGAACTGCTGGCCATGAGCGCCAATACGCCCACCGACCTGTGTTTCAGCTTCACCGGCCTCACCCGTCGAGGCGGCCAGACCGGCCCCCACAAGGACGGTTGGGGTGTGGCCTTCTACGAAGGCAAGGGCGTGCGTGCCTTCCACGACGCCGACGCCAGCGCCAGTTCCCGAATCGCAGAAGTGGTCCAGACCCACCCGATCAAAAGCGAAGTGGCCATCTGCCACATCCGCCAGGCCAACGTTGGCGATATCTGCCTGGCCAACACCCACCCGTTCATGCGTGAGCTCTGGGGCCGCTACTGGGTGTTTGCCCACAACGGCCAGCTCTCCGGCTTCCGTTCGAATCCCGGCTTCTACGAGCCGGTCGGAACCACCGACAGCGAGGCGCTGTTCTGCGATATTCTTAACCACCTTCGAACGCACTGCGATCGCAATACCGGAACCGATGAAATAATCGACCGCCTGGTCCGGTTGTCCGTCGCCTACGCCAGCCAGGGCGTTTTCAACCTCCTACTGAGTAACGGTGATTGGCTGTTCACTTACTGCACCACCAAAATGGCCAGCATCACCCGGAGAGCCCCGTTTGGTCCTGCACGTCTGAAAGACGCCGATGTGACGGTGGATTTCGAATCGGAAACGACGCCCAATGACATCGTCAGCGTGATCGTTACTGAACCTCTGACCACAGATGAAAAGTGGGATGTTTACCAGCCAGGCGAATGGCGGTTATGGAAGAAAGGAGAAGTCATTCGATCCGGCGTCGCTGAGCCGCATTCCTGATCCGGGAGTGGGGAATCGGGTGGGGAGATCTTTCTTCCGGGAAAAGGCAACTCGCTGCGCTCAGACATCATTTTCCCTGCACAAAGACCTCCCCACCCGCTTCCCTTCAGGGCTGGGAGTTGCTTCCGTGATTTACTGAAGCGTCCGGCGATTACCTTTCTTGTATTGCGGTGCGATGTGCGCTTGGATTTCCTCTTTGAAACGCGCAATCAGGTCGCTGTTGTCGTGATCCCAGGGGTGAAAGCCGGGCTTGAAATACTCCAACCATGTGGGAATCAGGCTCGAGAAGGTGCCGTTAACGCCCCAGAGGCGCCAGAGACCGGTGGCGGTGTCTTTCAAAGAAAAATTCTTGCGGTCGTTCAGCATCATCCGGCTGGTGAAGTAGGTGCTCATCACACCCAGGGCGGCGGTGCTGAACATGAGATAAAAGGCCCTCTCGGCGTAGGTGCCACCTGCCGCTTGGAACACATCGTAGGCAACCGCCTTGTGCTCGGTTTCTTCAATTGCGTGCCAAACCCAGAGCGGGCGCATGGACTCGTCCATGTCCTGGCGGACATCGTCGCGGTCCAGCAGCATGTCGGCCATCATGGCAGTCAGGTGTTCCAGGGCACAGGTGATCGCCAACTGGTGACGCTTGGGCAGCTTTTTGGCGATTCCCAGAACCACTTCCAGGTGTTTTTCCAGTTCCTCAACCGGCATGCCCTGGTCACGAACGTGCTGGTTCATGGCGATGTGCTCCAAGGAGTGCATGGCCTCCTGGCCAATGAATCCGCGTATTTCTTCTTTCAGCTTGGGATCGGAGACCTGGTCCCGGAACGCCCTTACCGAATCGACAAAGAACTGCTCGCCCTGCGGAAACAGCACTGAGAGCCCATTCATGATGTGACTGATAGTGTAGCTGTTATCGACCCAGTAGCGGGGCACCTGCTCGCCAAACTCGAACCCCATGCGCTGGGCTGTGATGGTGACGTTCTCTGGTGTGTTGGAGGCCCGGGTAACCGTCGCCGTGTTCTTTTCTGCGGTTTTGTTGCTCAGCATGTGTGTACTCCTCACTCTGGCTGATGTCATGGGTTCAGTGTGGGGCAGTCAACGTTGGGCAGGAATGCGCAAAGGGGACGGCGGTCGATCAGGATGGGACACGGGCCGGAAATTGATTGACCATTCTGACGACGACCAGGGTGTGCCGGGCCCCACTGTAGCGGCGGGGGGCTTCTGATAGAGTCCATGGAAGTGCTTCAGCCACGCCAATCAGAAGGAATACCAATGACTGCAACCGGTCCGGACAAAGAACGGCAGATGCTGGGATTGTTCCTGGTGCCGGGCGCTTACCTGCGGGTCTTGGCCGAGACAGTCCGGCAACTGGGGTATAACGACCGGTCACTCTATGAAGGGCTCGAATTCTCCCCGGACGATCTCAAGTCCAACGACAGCCGGGTGTTTGTCACTGATGCCATCATCATGGCCAAACGGGCCGTGAACCTGGCCGGCCAGGACGGCCTCAGCTTCATGCTGGCCCGGGACTTACGCCTGACCATTCACGGCACCCTGGGCTTCGCGGCCCTTACCAGCCCCACCTTCGCCGATGCCCTGGACTCCGTGCGCCGTTACCTGCATTTGCGGGTGCCGTTTCTCGGCATGAGCCAGTCCGAAGCGGGGGATCAGGTGCTGGTAAAGCTCTGCACCGAATTCGAAGTACCCGGCCTCTACCCGTTTCTGGCCGAGACCGTGAGTGCCACCCTGATCCTGCTGACCGAACAGCTCCTGGACCGTGAGGACGCCGCAAAACACGGCTTTGCCCTGGAAGACGGCAAACTGCCGGGTGTCACCGTCCGCCTCAGCGCACCGGAGCCGCCCTGGTACCGGCAGTTCGCGGACCAGCTACCGGTCCGATTCGAATACGGCCAGCCCGACGAAATGATGGTGTTCCCCCGGGAACTCCTGGAAGTACGCATGCGCCTGGCCGACGCCGAAGCCTCCCGAATGGCCCGCCAGCAATGCGAGTTCGAGCTGCAGAAGGCCCTGAAAGAACAAGGTGACATTGTCCTGGCCATTCGCAACATGCTCCGGATGATGCCCGGCCCCCTGCCGTCACTGGAAGCCATGGCCGAGCGTTTCTGCGTCTCGTCCCGAACCCTGAAACGCCGGCTGGCTGACCGGGATACCAGCTACCGTGAAATTCTGGAGTCTGTACTGAAAGACCGGGCGATCCAGTTGCTCCGGTACACCAACCAGTCGGTCAGCGAGATTGCCTACGAGCTGGGCTATGCCGACCTCTCCAACTTCAGCCGGGCGTTCCGGAAGTGGACCGGCAAGTCGGCCAGCGAGTTTCGCGAGGGTGGTCCGGATCCGGCTCCGGAGGTTGGGCCTTGAGGTTTGGCTTGGGTTCTTAAGTCTCTCGGGCCGCTTGGTTTGGAGCGTGGTCGCAGGATGGAGCCTAAATTTTTCGGGTAAAAAGCAACTCGCTTCGCTCAGACATCTTTTTCCCCGAAAAATTCAGGCTCCACCCCACGCCCTATGGACAAAGCTGAGGGCCGTCAGAGTAATTTATTGAGCTGTTTTAATTTGTTTTTTCTTCCTTATGCCACAATGGTTCGACGGACGGGGGGAAGGAATATTTTCCCGACAGGAAAAAGATGTCTGAGCGAAGCGAGTTGTTTTTCCCGAGGGAAAATATTCCTTCCCCCCGGCCAGCCCCCAGCACATGCAGGCTGGGGTTATAGTGTAAATCAGCTACGAATCCAGAAGGATGAGAACGAACATGACAGATCGCCCAGACACCCACAGCAAACTGATCGGCTACCTGCTCTGGATTTTCGGATTCCTAGGCTCGCACCGGTTTTACTACGGCAAACCCGTTACCGGCACCATCTGGTTCTTTACCCTGGGGCTGCTGTTTATCGGCTGGATCATCGACCTGTTCCTGATACCGGCCATGGACCGGGAAGCGGACCTGCGGTTCCGGGAAGGTGAGGTCAGCTACAACATCGGCTGGATCCTGCTGACCTTCCTGGGTGTGTTCGGGATTCACCGGATGTACATGGGCAAGTGGGTCACCGGCATTATCTACCTGTTGACCGGCGGCCTGTTCCTGATTGGCGTGCTGTATGACTTCTGGACCCTGAACAACCAGATCTCCATCCGCAATGAAGAGCGTCGCTTCGGCTGATCGACCTGCTCACAGGCCGGCAGCGGCCTCCAGCTCTACCAGGGCCTCTTCCAGGTAGTCGAGCATCCGCTGCAGGCTGGGTAGCGTGCGGCGGCAGCCGATGAGGCCGAATTCCACCTGGTCGCCGTAGCTGGTCAGGGTCATGTTCAGGGCCAGGCGATCCATGGCGATGGACACGGGGTACATGCCGTCCATCGTGGCGCCGTTCCAGTAGCAGGTCTCTCGCGGTCCGGGGACGTTGGAGATCACCACGTTGAAGGTCTGCCATTTCGGAGCCATGCCGGTGAGCAGATGGAACGCCGCCGGCGCTAGGGTCAGGGCGGTGTAGTTGATGATTTCTTCCGGAGACATGTGGGCGTAGCGGTCCTTGGCGGCTTTCACATCCTCATGGATCTGCATCAGCCGGGTGACCGGGCTGGTGACATCGGTGTGCAGCGAGGCGAGGATAACGCCCACCTGGTTGCCGCCAGAGCTGTCATCCTTGCGCAGGGACACCGGCACCATGGCGATCAGCGGCTTCTCCGGCAGGGCATCCTGGTTCATCAGGTAGCTGCGCAGTGCAGTGGCGCACATGGCCATCACCACGTCATTCACTGTGGTTCCGTAGGTTTTACAGACCGCCCTTATCCGGCCGAGTTCGTAGGATTGTGCGGCGAAGCGTCGGGAACCGGTGATCTTCTGGTTCAGGATGCTGCGGGGTGCGTGGAAAATCGAGGAATAGGCCGGGCCTTTCCGGGCGTCGTTGATGGTTCGCAGCAGTTCCCGGGCTACGGTCGGTACGGTGCCCAGTTGCTTGCCGGATTCGCCCAGCAGATGGCCGACACTGCGCCACAGGGAGGAGCCGCCATCCTCCTTTTCACGGGCCGGGCGGGGTGGCATGGCCCAGATCGGCGGCATGTCCCGCTCGCCGGTATCCTGGCACAGCATCCGGGTGACCATCCGCATGGCCGATACACCGTCCACCAGAGCGTGGTGCACCTTGATATACACCGCAAATTGCCGCTCCCCCAGCCCTTCAATCAGATGGAATTCCCACAGCGGACGCTCCCGGTCCATCAGGTGAGAATGTTCTGCCGAAACAAACGACAACAGCTCCCTGACCCGCCCCGGCGTTGGCAGTGCCTCGAATCGGAAGTGGTGTTCCAGATCCAGGTGCTCGTCTTCCACCCAGACCGGCTGGCCGAAACGGTAATCCAGGCGCTGGTTAAACGGCGGGGTTACCCGGGTGTACTGCCTGAGCCGGTCGGCTAGCTGGGCGACGTAGTCATCCGGTGCGTCCTCGGGAAACGAGAACAGCTGAAGACCGCCCACGTGCATGGGTTGCTGCCGCTTTTCCAGCCAGAGAAAAAGCTGATCCGTAGGGCTGAGAGGTTTCACGGGGCGTCCTTGTTATCAGTGGTGTGACAATAGTAGCTCAGATGGCCGGCGTCGGAATTGACCCCGGTTCGAATTCCCGCCAGCACCCGGGCCAAACGGAGTTCAAGGTCCGGACCGGCTTTTTCATCGTAAGCCATCTACTAAGGTTAGTAATTGCATCCATTGAAATGAAGCTTGGAGAAGAGGAAGTGGCTACCCCCGTGAAGAGCCTGCAGGGAATCTTGTTGTTTGTGTACAGCCTGTTTCCGATATTCACCGCTGCCCAGGATCTGCCCGGTGTGCAGTTGGAAACCGTCTCATCAGAGGATATTGTTCAGGAAGTGACCCTGAATGGCACAGTCAACGCTCTTCGGGTATCTGGCATATCAGCGACAGTTGCCGGTCTGCTTGACGAGGTTCGAGTGGAAACCGGCGATCGTGTTTCCCGCGGTGATGTGTTGGTGGCACTGGATGATGAACTGGTTACCTGGGAGCTGGAAGCCGCCAGGGCAGAGGCCGAGGAAGCCCGAAGCCGCCTGGAAGAAGCCCGGCGTCGGCTGCGCGAGGCCAGGTCCGTTGGTGCGGGCCGCAACATTGCAGCGACCGAAGTCAGTGCCCGGGAAAGTGAAGTGGCCGCAAGCGAAGCTGCCCTGGCTCGCCTTGAAGCGGCGCGCCAACAGGTAGAAGTCGAGGTCCGTCGTCACCGCGTGACCGCCCCTTTCGACGGTGTGGTCAGCCAGCGCTCCCGGGATGTTGGTGAATGGGTAACTCCGGGTGACCAGTTGTTGACCCTGGTCGATACCGATAACCTGCGTCTGGATTTCCAGGTCCCCCAGTCCTTCTACAAACGCATCGACGACAACAGTCGGCTGCTGATGCAGGACGGGCAGGAACTGAGCCGCGCAGCCATCGATGTCCTGGTGCCGGTCAACGATCCCCAGTCCAGAACCTTTCTCCTCCGTGCCATCAAGCCGGAGTCCTTGAAGCTGCTGCCGGGTATGTCTGCACAGGCGGTCTTGAGGGTCACCACCGGTGAACGTGGCCTGACGGTCTCGCGGGACGCCATCAACCGTTATCCCGAAGGCCGAACCACCGTATGGATCGCCGAACCGGCGGATGAGAAAACCTGGACCGTGAATGAAAAGCGGGTACGTCTTGGTACCGGCTTTGAGGGCCGGGTAGAAGTGACCAGCGGTCTCGAAGCGGGCCAGAAGGTGGTGGTACGTGGCAATGAATCCCTTAGCGAGGGTATCAGCGTGCGCATTGCCGAACGGGAGAGCCGCTGATGTTTGCCGGCATTATCCGCCACGGCACTCTGGTCACCGTTATTGCCCTGATTGTCGCGATACTTGGCGCGGCCGCAGCACTGCGGATTCCGGTGCAGATGATTCCGGATCTGGAAGTGCGCACGGTCACGGTGGAAACCAGCTGGCCGGGCGCTACGCCCCAGGACATCGAGAAGGACATTCTGATCGAGCAGGAACGGTTCCTGCGCAACGTTCCGAACCTGAGCCGGATGACCTCCACAGCCTCCAGCGGGGCGGCGGAAATAGAGCTGGAATTCCCGTTCGGGGTGGATATCACCGAGACCCTGATTCAGATAAATAACGCCCTGAGCCAGGTACCGGATTACCCGAGAAACGTCGATGAGCCGCGCATTGTCGCAGCGTCCTTCTCGTCGAATGCGTTCATGTATTTCCGTATTTCCACCCTCGAGGGCAACCCCCGGGAGCTGGATATCGAGCTGATGCGTGACTTCATCGAGGACCGCGTGCGGCCCCGGATGGAGAGCGTGCCGGGGGTTTCCGAAGTCACCGTCGGCGGCGGTGCCGACCGGCAGATGCAGATTATCGTGGACGAAGCTGCTCTGGCCCAGCGGGGCCTGAGTCTGCTCGATCTGCGCGATGCCATTGTCAGCCGCAACCAGGACATTTCCGGCGGTGAGATTGATGCCGGCAAGCGCCGTTATCTGCTGCGCACGGTAGGTCGTTTCGATGATGTCGAATCCCTGGAGCAGCTGGTGGTTCGCCGGCAGGGAGACAGCGTGGTGCGACTGGAAGAGGTCGCACAGGTGCAACAGGGTCACTCACGGATACGGGAACTTTCCATCATCAACGGCCAACGGGTGATTGGTCTTCAGGTCCGCCGCGAAAGCGGCTCCAACGTTATTGATATCAAACGCGCCATGATGGACGAGGTGGCCGATATCAACCGGGAGGTGCTTGAGCCGGCCGGCATGACACTGGGCCTGACCGCAGACGATGCCCGGTACGTGGAAGCCTCGGTGGCCAACGTCTGGACCAACCTGGGTATCGGCGCGGCCTTCGCGACCCTGGTGATGTTCCTGTTTCTGAGGTCCGGTCGGGCCACCTTCGCCGGGGTGGTGGGAATTCCCCTGTGTGCCATAGCCGCGTTTATCGGGCTGCTGATCACCGGCCGCACCATCAACGTGATTTCCCTGGCCGGCATCGCCTTTGCCATCGGCATGACGGTGGACAACAGCATCGTGGTGCTTGAAAACATCGAGCGACACCGGCGCCTGGGGCTGGATCGTTTCGAATCCGCCCTCAAGGGCGTGCGGGAAGTCTGGCCGGCGGTGCTGGCGTCTACCACCACAACCATCCTGGTGTTCCTGCCGATTCTGTTCATCGAGGAAGAAGCGGGCCAGCTGTATTCCGACGTCGCCATCGCCATCTCCGCCGCCATCCTTGCCTCCATGCTGGTGGCGATCACCATCATTCCTACGCTCTGCGCCCGGCTGGACTTTGGCCGGCGAGGCGTGACCACAGACGAGTACGGCAACGAAACCTCGGGTCGCTGGAGCGGTGCCGCCATGGGGGCGGTGCGATGGCTGGTGAATGGCACCCTGCGAAGGGTGCTGGTGATCGCCGCAACGGTCGGCTTCAGCCTCTGGGTGATCTTCGTGCTGACCCCGCCCGCGGAATATTTGCCGGAAGGTGAGGAGCCCAAGACCTTTGCCGCCATGTCGGCGCCGCCGGGTTACAACCTGCAAGAGATGGAAGCCATTGCCAGGCAGGTTGAAGACTACTTCCTGCCCCATGTGAACGCAGATGGCCAGGCCTATGCGGCTGGCGAAACCAGTGTTCCGCCCATGGCCTATCTCAACATGCAGGTGACGCCCACCAGGATTCGCATCATCGCCGAGACCCTGAACCCGAGGCACATCGAAGCCCTGATGGACGAGATCACCCGGTTCTACGAACAGTTCCCGGGCATGCGCGCCTTCGCGGCCAAAGGCTCCATCATCTCCAGTAACGACGGCGGCACCCGCAGCATCAACTTGGACATCTCCGGGCCGGACCTGGTTTCGGTCTACAGCGCCGCCAACGCCGCCTACCGGCGGGCAGAAGAGATCTTCGACAATCCCCGCATCCAGAGCCAGCCCTCCACGCTGTCTCTGGCGCAACCGCTGATCCAGATCATGCCTGACTGGGATCGAGCGGCGGAACTGGGCCTTGGGGCAGAAAGCATTGGCTTTACCGTGGCCTCTCTGACCGAGGGCAGCTATGTTGACGATTTCTTCCTGGACGACGAAAAGATCGATATCTACGTCTACGGCAGCGAAGGTCGAAATCCGTCACTGGACAGCCTGCCGGATGTCATGGTGCACACGCCCCAGGGCGCGACCCTGCCGCTCTCCAGCCTGGCCACCATCGAGGAAACCGTGGATACCAGCACGGTCCGCCGGGTGGATGGTCGCCGCACCGTTACCCTGAACGTGATCCCCCCGGGTGACGTGCCCCTGGAAGCCGGGGTTGAGCGGGTGCGCACAGAACTGCTGCAGTCCATGCGCGACAGCGGCGCGTTGCCCGCGAATGTGGATGTGGATATCTCCGGCGCCAGCGACCAGTTGAATGCCACCCGGGAGGCCCTGACTGGCAATTTCATCATCGCCATTGCCATTGTCTACCTGCTGCTGGTGGCCATATTCGCCCACTGGGGCTTCCCGCTGCTCATTATGACCGCCATTCCCCTGGGTGTTGCTGGCGGCATAGTGGGCCTGGCCCTGATGAACCTGGTAGGCGGCCTGTTGCCCATGATCGGCCTGCAGCCATTGAGGCAGCCCTTCGATATGATCACCATGCTAGGCTTCCTGATCCTGATGGGCACCGTGGTGAACAACCCGATCCTGGTGGTGGACCAGGCCCGACAGAACCTGCGTCAGAAAGGCGTTACCGTGGTCCAGGCAGTCACCGGCGCCGTCCAGACCCGCCTGCGCCCCATCGCCATGACCACCTTGACCACCATCTGCGGCCTCTCTCCCCTGGTGTTCCTGCCCGGCGAAGGCACCGAGCTCTACCGGGGCGTGGGCGCCATCGTCCTGTTCGGCCTGCTGGGGGCTGCCATCGTAACGGTGACCTTCCTGCCGTCACTGACCATCTTTGTTCTGGGCTGGCGGGAGCGGTGGCGGTCACGCCGTACGGGTGAGGTCTGACCTGGGAGTAGCGCCGTCACGCGCCATGGGAGGTCTTTCTTCCGGGGAAAAGCAACTCGCTTCGCTCAGACATCTTTTCCCCTCCACAAAGACCTCCCATACCACGCGCCGGCTCTTGCCGGCATTGTTAAGGGCCTAGGCCGCGATGGATTCTCGCTGGTTGGCCCGGACTTCCAAGCGGATCTGGTTGCCGTCCAGCAGCGCCGGATAGGTTTTGACCCGTACGGCATCGTCTTCCTGACAGACACCGGTACGCAGACTGAAATGCTGCTTGTATAGCGGCGAGGCCACCACCGGCTCCCCCTTCAAATCCCCGGTAATCCCCCGGGCCAGAACATTGGCGCCGCTGAACGGGTCCGTGTGACTGATTGCAAACAGCGCCGGCAGCCGGTGCGGTAGGTAAAACACCGCCACTGGGCCGTCCTCGGTCCAGACGGCGATGCCAGATTCCGGTACCAAATCGTCTACGGTACAGACGGCTTCCCAACGAGTGCGTGGTTTCATATGTTCCTCCAATGTCGCTATTACAATGAGTCGAATCGTTTTTAGCTGTCTACGCCGATTCGTCTCAAAAAAATTCTGGCTTATTGCACCCAGGCGTTAACTGTTGGTCTGGTGAGCGTGGGGGTAGGTATCTTTCCCCGACAGGAAAAAGGTGTCTGAGCGAAGCGAGTTCTTTTTCCCGAGGGGCAAGATACCGACCCCTGCGCTCCGCCCCTCAACAACCAGTCTAAGCGGACTCCAAAACAGGCCGACGCTGCCCCCGCTCAACCGTCCACTCCTGAACCGGATCGGTCTGAGAAGGCGCATTAACAAACTCCCGGAACCGCTTCCGCTTCTCCGGATCCTCGACAGCCGTCTTCCACTCGCACTGGTAGGTACCAACAATCCCCTCCATGTGCTCCTCCAGCTCCGCACCAATCCCAAGGCTGTCCTCAAGCACCACCTGCTTCAGGTACTCCAGGCCACCCTCAAGGTTCTCCATCCACACGCTGGTGCGCTGCAGCCGGTCGGCGGTGCGCACATAGAACATCACCACCCGGTCAATGGTGCGGATCAGTTCCTCGTCAGACAGGTCCGTGGCAAACAGATCGGCGTGCCGGGGCCGCATGCCGCCGTTGCCGCAGACATACAGGTTCCAGCCGTTCTCCGTGGCAATCACACCAAAGTCTTTGCTCTGGGCTTCGGCGCATTCCCGGGTGCAGCCGGACACCGCCATCTTCACCTTGTGGGGCGCCCGCAGGCCCTTGTAGCGGTCCTCCAGGCGAATCGCCATGCCAACGCTGTCCTGCACGCCGTAGCGGCACCAGGTGCTGCCGACGCAGGATTTAACCGTCCGCAGGGACTTGCCGTAGGCATGGCCGGTCTCGAATCCGGCAGCAATCAATTTCTCCCAGATCTCCGGCAACTGGCTCAGGGTGGCGCCGAACAGGTCCACCCGCTGGCCGCCGGTGATCTTGGTGTACAGGTCGTACTCCTTGGCCACCTCGCCCAGCACGATCAGTTTGTCCGGGGTGATCTCGCCGCCGGGAATACGCGGCACGATCGAATAGGTGCCGTTCTTCTGCATGTTGGCCATGAAGGTGTCGTTGGTGTCCTGAAGCGGCACGTGGTCGGTGGCCAGGATATGCTCGTTCCAGCAGGTGGCCAGGATCGAGGCCACCGCCGGTTTGCAGATGTCGCAGCCGTGGCCCTTGCCGTGCTGGCTGATCAGCGTGCGGAAGGTGCGAATGCCGTTTACCTTCACAATGTGGAACAGTTCCTGGCGGCTGTACGGGAAGTGCTCGCACAGGTCCTTGCTGACTTCCACGCCGCGTTTTTCCAGCTCGCTGTCGACCACGTTCTTGAGCAGCGCGGTGCAGCCGCCGCAGCCGGTGCTAGCCTTGGTTTCGGCCTTGACGCTACCAAGGTCGGAGCAGCCGGCATCAATGGCGCCGCAGATATCGCCCTTAGTGACGTTGTGGCAGGAGCAAATGGAGGCGGTTTCCGGGAGGGCATCGGGGCCCAGGGCCGGTGCGCCGCCCTGGCTTTCCGGCAGGATCAGGGTTTCCGGATTCTCCGGCAGGGCGATGCCATTGAGGGCGTATTGCAGCAGGGTGTCGTAGTGGCTGTTGTCGCCCACTAGGATGGCGCCCAGCAGGGTCTTGCCGTCCTCACTGATCACCATGCGACGATAGTGGCCGGCCTGCTCATCGTTGAAGCGGATGTTCCGAGCGCCTGGGGTCTGGGCGTGGGCGTCGCCAATGGAACCCACGTCCACACCCAGCAATTTGAGCTTGGTGCTCATGTCGGCACCGGTGAAGGCCGTCTCCCGATCGCCGTTCAGCGCGGCAGACAGGGTGCGGGCCATGGTGTAGCCGGGGGCCACCAGACCATAAATCTTCTGTTCCCAGAGCGCACACTCGCCAATGGCATGCACATGCGGGTCCGAGGTGGTGCACTGGTTGTTGATCACGATACCACCGCGCTCGCCGATTTCCAGGCCACTGGCCCGGGCCAGGGCATCTTGGGGGCGGATGCCGGCGGAGAACACAATCAGGTCGGTTTCCAGGAAGGACTCGTCGCTGAAGTTCATGCGCAGCCGGGCGTCCTCGCCCTCGGTAATCGCCGTAGTGGCCTTCTCGGTATGCACCTGCACACCGAGCTCCTCAATTTTGCGGCGCAGCAAGGCGCCGCCATCGGCATCGAGCTGGACCGGCATCAGCCGGGGCGCAAACTCCACAACGTGGGCCTCCAGGCCCAGGCTCTTGAGCGCATTGGCCGCTTCAAGACCCAGCAGGCCACCGCCTACCACCACGCCTGCTCGGGCACCTTCGGAACTGGCGCGAATGGCATCCAGGTCATCAAGGGTCCGGTAAACCAGGCAGTGGGGGCGATCATTGCCCTCGATGGGCGGTACGAAAGGAAAGGAGCCGGTGGCCAGCACCAGTTCGTCGTACCGGTAGCTGCCACGGGGCGTTTCCAGGGTGCGATTTTCCCGGTCGATGCCGGTCACCTGCTCGTTAAGGTGCAGCTGTATGCCCTGTTCCGTGTACCACTCCAGCGTTCCCATGGCGAGATCCGCGTGGGTAGAGCCACCGAAATACTCCGACAGGTGAACCCGGTCATAGGCCAGCTGCTTTTCCTCGCC
>NZ_CAJXKQ010000046.1 GCF_913055835.1 uncultured Marinobacter sp.
CCGGCGCGGTGGCAGAGTGGTTATGCAGCGGACTGCAACTCCGTGTACGCCGGTTCGATTCCGACCCGCGCCTCCATCATTTCCCCCAGCTTCAAACGTCCAGATTGAAGGCCAGACAACAGGCTACTTTGATTCCGTTGTTCATCGTCTGGCGTCACCCCGTCTCCATATGCTTCAATGACTGGAAAGCAGTCAAGTCAGCCAACAAGGCTGTATCTGTACCCTCGGCGCCTGGTCAAAAACAATGAGTACAGACGTTAAGAAGGTCAAACGCCGGCGCTCCGCCCCTCGGGGCCGTCAATTGGAACCGGCAGTATTGTCGGAGCTGCGGGATCTGATCGGTGATGAACGCGTTGATTCGTCATTGCGCCACCGCGATCGTCTTATCGAGCACCTGCATGTATTGCAGGACGCCGACGGTTATCTCTCCATGGCTCGCTTGCGGGCCCTTGCGACTTTCATGAACTTGCCCATGGCCGCCATCTATGAAACGGCCACTTTCTACGCCCACTTCGACGTTGTTCATGACGAACAAACGCCACCACCGGCCTTAACCCTGCGGGTATGTGATTCGCTTTCCTGCCAACTGGCCGGGGCAGAGGCGTTGCACCAGGCGCTATTTGACGGAACTGATCCCGCCAGGGTACGTGTGCGGCGTGCACCCTGCATGGGGCGCTGCGACACGGCGCCCGTGGTCGAAGTTGGCCATCATCATGTGTGCCATGCCAGTGCCGAGAATGTGGGCGTGGCCATAGAGCAGGGCCGGATTCACCCGGAAGACATCCAGTGGCAAGGCCTGGCGGATTATCGTTCTGCTGGCGGTTATGGCCTGCTGGCCGATTGCCAGGCGGGAAAGGTCACCGTCGAATCTCTGGCCGAGGAGCTGGAGCACGCAGGCCTGCGCGGCCTCGGTGGCGCTGGATTTCCCACCTACCGCAAATGGCAGGCCGTTCGCGCGGAACCGGGCCCACGCTATGCGGTGATCAACGCCGACGAGGGCGAACCGGGCACGTTCAAAGACCGTTATTACCTGGAACGTGAACCCCACGTATTTCTGGAGGGCGCGCTGGTCAGCGCCTGGGCCGTTGAAGCGAAGGCCCTCTACATCTACCTCCGTGATGAATATCCCGGCCTGCACCAGGTTCTGAAAGCGGCGATTGCCGAGCTGGAAGCGGCGGGCATCGTCGAGCCAGGTTTTATCATCCTTCGCCGTGGCGCAGGTGCCTATATCTGCGGTGAGGAATCCGCCCTGATCGAATCCCTGGAAGGCAAACCCGGCAAGCCGCGCCATCGCCCGCCGTTCGTGGCCCAGAAGGGACTGTTCAACCAGCCCACACTGGTCAACAACGTCGAGACGGTTTACTGGATCCCGCGAATTCACGCCCACGGCGCCGAGTGGTTTGCGAGCCAGGGGCGACATGGCCGTAAGGGGCTTCGCAGTTTTTCAGTTTCCGGTCGTGTCACGCGGCCCGGGGTGCATGTGGCACCTGCCGGCATCACACTCAATGAGTTGATCGAGGAATACTGCGGCGGCATGGCGGAGGGACATCGGCTCCTCGCCTATCTGCCGGGCGGAGCGTCTGGGGGCATACTGCCGGCCAGCAAAGCCGATATTCCGCTGGATTTCGACACGCTTCAGGAGCATGGCTGCTTCATCGGCTCCGCCGCCGTGATTGTTCTGTCTGATCAGGACGATCTACAAGCTGCCGCCGCCAATCTTCTGGGCTTCTTTGCGGATGAGTCCTGCGGGCAGTGCACCCCCTGCCGCGTGGGCACCGAGAAGATGCTCACCCTGCTGGAACGCAAAACCTGGGATGAGGAAACTCTCCAGCAGCTGGCGGGTGTTATGGCCGATGCCTCCATCTGTGGCCTGGGCCAGGCCGCGCCCAATCCGGTACTGAGCCTGCTGCGGGACTTCCGCAGCGAACTGGCCAGCAACAACCTGATCGCCAAAGGGTAGGGAGGCAGCCATGAGCGAGACCAAAAAAGCCACGAGCCACGCCAGCGAAATGTTTACCCTGACCCTGGACGACGTGGAAGTTCAGGCCTACCCCGGCGAAACCCTGTGGCAGGTTGCCAAGCGCGCGGGCGAGACCATCCCGCACCTCTGCTTCAAAGATGCTCCCGGTTACCGCGCGGACGGCAATTGCCGCGCCTGCATGGTGGAAGTGGAGGGTGAGCGCGTGCTAGCCGCAAGCTGCATTCGCGAGGCAGCCCCGGGCATGGTGGTTCGCAGTGCCGGCTCCGCACGGGTGCAGGCAGCCCGCAAAGGCGTGCTCGAATTGCTGCTGGCCGATCAGCCAGAGCGCGAGGCTAGCCCGGATCGCTCCAGCCACCTGTGGGATACCGCAGACCAACTGGCCATCGATGCCAGCTCCGTGCGTCAACGCATCCCGGCGCATTCAGAACGTAAAGAACCCACGGTTCACCATGTAGAGCCCCGGCCGGATTCACTGGTTCATGCCCAAGGGCATGACGCTTCCCATTCCGCCATGAACGTTAATCTGGACGCCTGCATCACCTGTGGCCTGTGCGAGCGCGCCTGCCGGGAAGTGCAGGGCAACGATGTCATCGGCTTGGCCCATCGCGGTGCCGCTTCCAAAGTCGTGTTCGATTTCGATGATCCCATGGGCGACAGCACCTGCGTTGCCTGTGGCGAATGCGTGCAGGCCTGCCCGACGGGTGCGCTTATGCCCGCCACCCTGATCGATGCCCAGGGCCGCGGAGATTCCGCCACGGCCGACCGCACCGTGGATTCCGTTTGCCCCTATTGCGGCGTGGGCTGCCAACTGACCTATCACGTGAAAGACGAGCCCGCTCATGTCGAAGGCGCAGCAGGCGAGCAGCGAGGGCGCATTCTGTTTGTTGAAGGCAAAGATGGCCCCTCGAACCAGGGCAGGCTCTGCGTGAAAGGCCGTTTTGGCTTCGATTACCCCTCACACCCGGCCCGGCTCACCCGGCCGCTGATTCGCCGGGAAGGCATCCCAAAAGGGCTCGATCCGGACTTTGATCCGGCCAATCCGTTAACGCACTTTCGGGAGGCAAGCTGGGAAGAGGCGCTGGATCTGGCGGCAGGCGGGTTAACCCAACTTAAAAGCCGGTACGGACCGGCCGCACTCGCCGGCTTCGGCAGCGCCAAGTGCTCCAACGAAGAAGCCTGGCTGTTCCAGAAGCTGGTGCGCACCGGTTTTGGCTCCAACCACGTGGACCACTGCACGCGGCTCTGCCACGCCAGCTCCGTGGCGGCGCTGATGGAATGCCTGGGCTCGGGCGCCGTCACCGCCTCCTTCATGCAGGCGCTCGAAGCCGATGTGGTCATCCTCACTGGCTGCAACCCGGCGGTAAACCACCCGGTAGCCGCTACCTACTTCAAGCAGGCCGCGCGCAACGGCACCAAACTGATCATCATTGATCCGAGGGGCCAAGCGCTGGACGCCTATGCCTGGCGCAGCGTGCGCTTCTCGCCGGGTGGCGACGTGTCCCTCTTCAATGCCATGCTCAATGTGATTATCAGCGAAGGCCTATACGACCAGGCCTACATTGACGCCCACACCGAAGGCTTCGAAGCGCTGGCAGCGAGTGTGGAAGGCATGACCCCGGAAGTGATGAGCCCGGTCTGCGGTGTAGAGCCGGACACTATTCGTGAAGTGGCCCGTGCCTACGCCCAGGCCGAAAACGCGATGATCTTCTGGGGCATGGGCATCTCCCAGCACGTACACGGCACCGACAATGCCCGCTGCCTGATTTCCCTGGCCCTTACCTGCGGCCAAACCGGTCGACCCGGCACCGGCCTGCATCCATTACGCGGCCAGAACAACGTGCAGGGTGCCTCCGATGCGGGCCTGATCCCCATGGTATTGCCCGATTACCAGCCGGTAGGCGATCAACAGCTGCGGGCCGCCTTCGAAGAACTCTGGAGCACCGAACTGGACCCCGAGCCGGGGCTCACCGTGGTGGAGATCATGGACGCCATCAAGGCGGGCACCATCAAGGGCATGTACATCCTCGGTGAAAACCCCGCCATGTCCGATCCGGATCTTACCCACGCCCGGGCCGCGCTGGCCGCTCTCGAGCACTTGGTGGTGCAGGACCTGTTCGTCACCGAGACCGCCCAGTTTGCCGACGTTATCCTGCCTGCCGCCGCCTGGTCGGAAAAGTCCGGCACCGTCACCAACACCAACCGCCAGGTGCAGATGGGCAGGGCCGCACTGGCGCCGCCGGGGGAGGCAAAGCCCGACTGGTGGGTTATCCAGGAAATGGCCCGGCGTTTCGGGTTGGCCTGGCACTACGCCGGCCCGGAGCAGGTGTTTGAAGAAATGAAACAGGGCATGCACTCGCTTGACCATATCACCTGGTCCCGCCTGGAGCGCGAAGGGTCCGTAACCTATCCATGCCCCGCAGACGACGCGCCGGGGCAAGACGTGGTCTTCTCCGATGCCTTCCCACGGGCAGGCGGCCGCGCGAAATTCTCACCGGCCAGCCCGCTGCCACCGGATGAGCCGGTGGATGAGGCCTATCCCATCGTGTTGACCACCGGCCGATTGCTTGAGCACTGGCACACCGGCGCCATGACCCGTCGCAGCAAGGTGCTGGACGAGCGCGAGCCGGAAGCGGCCGCCTACCTGGCACCAGCGGAACTGGAACGCATGGGCGTAACCTCGGGCAATGACATCCAGATTGCCACCCGGCGCGGCACCATCACCCTGACGGCACGGGCCGACCAGACCATGCCCGAGGGTATGGTGTTCGTTCCCTTCGCCTTTGTGGAGGCGGCGGCGAACGTGCTTACCAACCCGGCGCTGGATCCGTTCGGAAAGATCCCGGAATTCAAATATGCAGCCTGCAGATTGAGCCCGGCGTAAGACCCGACCTGAACAGACTCCTCCCGAGCAACGTTCATTGTCGTGCCGCCTCTGTAAAGTTGCTGCGGGTAGTCTAGAATAACGCCAAAATTCCGAGATCTTTCAGGTAGATAAAATGCCAAAGTTTTTGCACACGGCAGACTGGCAGATGGGCCGGGCGTTTACCCGTTTTGAAACCGAAGACGGCGCAGCCCTGGTCGAGGCTCGCTTCGAGGCCATTGAAACCCTTGCGCGGCTGGCCAATGAAAACCAGTGCGATGCGGTGGTTGTGGCCGGTGACGTGTTTGACGCACAAACGGTGTCCGATCGCACCATCCGGCGAGTATTCAACGCCACCAAGGGCTTTGCCGGCCCCTGGGTCATGTTGCCCGGCAACCACGATGCCGCCCTGGCCGAGAGCGTATGGACGCGAGCTCAACGCCTGTGTGCGGTGCCGGAGAACGTCCACCTGGCACTTCAGCCCGGCGTCATCGATCTGGAACCCCAGCGCCTGAGTATACTCTGCGCACCCCTGACCCAGCGCCATACCTACGGCGATCTCACCGAGCCATTCAGCGGGTACGAATCACCGGAAGGCTACCCAAGGATCGGCCTGGCTCACGGCAGTGTCCAGGGCCTGTTGCCGGACGAGATTGATTCCACCAATCCCATCGCGCCAGACCGTGCAGCAGCCAGCCGGCTCGATTATCTGGCCCTGGGCGACTGGCACGGCACCAAACAGATCGATGAACGCACCTGGTACAGCGGGACCCCCGAGCCGGAACGGTTCCGGAACAACGAAGCCGGGAATGCCCTGGTCGTTGAAGTCCCCGAACCCGGGGCAACCCCGACCGTCACCCGACTGCAAACAGGGCGGTATCAGTGGCACCAGTGGCGGGAAACCCTGGCGGTACAGTCCGACCTCGACCAGTTGCTGGAGCGCCTAAACACCTTGCCCGAATCCGCCGTTGTCGATCTGCGCCTCGAAGGCTCGGTAACCCTGGCCGGTGAGGAAACGCTGTTAAAGGCATTGTCGGTTGCCGAAGCACGATTCCGCAGCCTTCGCTGTGAACGCAGCGGGCTTCAGCTTGCCCCCACCGATGAAGACATCGCCGCCCTGAAAGCAGATGGCTACGTGGGCGAGGTGGTTGAGAGCCTGCGGGAGAAGCAGGAAGGGGCCCAGGACGATGTCGCCCGGGATGCGCTGGCGATTCTGGCCGGCTTGCTCCGGGAGCGGGAACAGGAGGCCAGCCAATGAAACTGCAGCGCATGCGCATTGAGCAGCTACGCCAGTTCCGTAAACCCTTTGTTCTGGACAACCTGGAACCCGGCCTCAACCTGATTCACGGCCCCAACGAGTCCGGCAAAAGCACCCTGGTGCGTGCCATCCGTGCCGCGTTCTTCGAGCGCTATCGCTCAACCGCCGTAGACGACCTTCGGCCCTGGGGCGATTCTGCCGCGGCACCCACCGTTGAACTGGATTTCGAGCACGAGGGCCGTTCTTGGCATCTCACCAAGAGCTTCCTGCAGCGCAAGCGCTGTGACCTGAAAGTCGGCACCGAAACCTACAGCGAAGACGACGCAGAAGAGAAACTGGCCGAATTGCTGGGCTACCAGTACCCGAAACGCGGCGCCAGCAAAGCCGAACACTGGGGCATACCGGGATTGTTGTGGGTGGAGCAGGGCACCGGGCAGGACATCGAACAGGCCATAGAGCACGCCGGGGATCATTTGAAGTCCGCTCTCAACTCCATGGTGGGTGAGGTGGCCAGTTCCGGCGGCGATGACCTGATCGAGACCGTCCGCAGCCAGCGGGACACCCTGCTGACCAGCACCGGCAAGCCCCGGGGCGATTACCTGAAACTGGAAAAAGACCGCGCCCAATACGAAGTTGAGATTGAAGAGCTGAAGGAGCGGGTGCATAAATACCAGGAACAGGTCGATCGGCTTGGCAAACTGACCCAGGATTACGATCAGGCCGAGGCCGAGCGCCCCTGGGAAGAGGCCCAGCGACAGCTGGAGCAAGCCCGGGCGCGCTATCAGCAGGTAGAGCGACTGGAGCAGCAGCAAAACCAGGAGAAAGCAACGCTCGGCCAGCTGCAGCAGAACCACCGATTGTTGCAACAGAACAAGGAACACCTGGAAGGCCTGAGTCGCCAGCTTGAGGGCCGAAAAGCCGAACTGGACCGTGCGGAGCGAGCCCTTGCCACCGCACAAGCGCAAACCCCGATGATTGCAGGCCGTTTGCAAGAAGCCAAAGCCGCCTACGAACAGGCAGAGAAGCAACGCAAGCTTTCCGGCTTGCTGCAAACCCGTGAACGGCTCGAGCAGGACGTTCGGCGGCTTGAGCAACAGAAACAGGTGCTGACCCAGAACCTCGCCAAAGCCAAGGACTACCACCATCAACTGGAGCAGGCCAGGCAGCAGGCCAGAGACAACCGGATCGATTCCGCCGCGGTCAAAAACCTGAAAGCCACCGCGAACCGGTTGAACGAAGAGACCATCCGCTCACGGACCATCGCCACCCGACTGAGCTGGCAGCTGGAAGCCAACGCGTCATTAGCGCTGAACAACGAGCAACTGACCGGGCAAGGCGAGCAGCAGCTTCTGGAAGAATCCACCCTGGTTATCCCCGGCGTGGGTACCCTGGGCATAACCCCCGGCGGCGAAGAGCTGGCCAGCACCCGCCGGAAGCTCAACACGCTCGAGGACAGCTTCGCCGAAAAGCTGAAGACCCTAGGCGTGACATCCGTGGAAGAGGCCGAAGACCGGCTTTCAGCCTTTGAAAATGCCGGAAGAGCCCAGAAGCACGCGGAAGACTTGCTGAAGTCCGTGGCGCCGGCCGGCATTGAGCAACTGGTTTCCGAACAGAGCGAGGCGCAAAGCGAACTGGAGAAAGCCAGAAGCCAATTGCAGGCCACGCCAGAACCGGACCAGAAAGCGAACGTTCCCGCCCTGGATGAGGCAGAAGCCGCTTTCACCCAGGCCGGCACCGCACTGGATAAAGCGGAGGCAGACGAGCGCGCGCATCAGTCCCGTCTGTCGGCCCTGAAGCAGGCAAGGGATAACGCCCAAACCGAATGGCAGCGGCTGGCGGATGAAGAAAAGAGCCCGGAACGGCAGCAGCAACTTCAGCAAATAACGACCGACCTGGCGAACCTTGCAAAACAGCAGGCCGAACTGCAAGCCAGCCTCGAATGCCGCGAACGGGAAATCCGCGAAGCCCGCCCGGAGTTTCTCAAGCAGGACATCGAACGCTACCAGAATGCGGTCAATCAGCTACGCCAGACCCAGGAGAACCGGGGCCGCGAACTCCGCGATATCAAAGTCAGATTGGAAGCCTGGGGTGCTGAAGGGCTTGAAGAACAGCTCAACGAGAAAGAGGCGGAGTATGACCAGTGCAACCGCCGCTATCAGGAATTGCACCGCCGCGCCCAGGCACTGGATCTGTTGCTGAATCTGCTCACCGAAAAACGCCAGGCCCTTACGCGCCGCCTGCAGGCACCGCTGCAAAAACACCTCAACCATTACCTGTCGGTGCTTTTCCCGGAAGCCTCCCTGGAAGTCGACGAACAGTTACGGCCTGGAACTTTCAGCCGGGGCAGCGAACTGGGGCAGATCACCGAACTGAGTTTCGGTGCGCGGGAACAGATGGGACTGATCAGCCGCCTGGCGTACGCCGATCTGCTGAGGGAAGCCGGAAGGCCAACGCTGGTCATTCTGGACGACACCCTGGTACACAGTGACAGCGACCGTCTGGAAGACATGAAGCGGATTCTGTTTGATGCGGCCAGCCGGCACCAGATACTGCTGTTTACCTGCCATCCGGAGAAGTGGCAGGACCTGGGGGTGCCGCCTGTGGATATTCAAGCATCGAAGGAACTGAGCGCTTAGTTGGAGTGTTCATCATGGATTATGTGGACCGGTGCACTTAAGTTTCGTTAATGTGCAAATAGATCGAAAGCAAATGGTTTTGTCACGAGAAAGGGGAGTTGAGCCAAAATGGATTCGCTGGAAGAGTTGCGCCTGAAATTGAAACAATTTGCTGAAGAACGCGATTGGCGCCAGTTCCACTCACCGAAAAACCTAACCATGGCCCTGTGTGGTGAGGCGGGTGAGTTGTCGGAGCAATTCCAGTGGCTTAGCGAAGACGACTCGAAAAACCTCAGTGAAAAACGTTTGGCGGCAGTGAAAGACGAAATTGCAGATATCCAGCTCTATCTTGTCCTCCTGGCAGATTCTTTGGGCGTGGATATCGCTAAAGAATCTGCCCGAAAAATAGAGGCGAATGCCCTCAAATATCCTGTTGCCAAAGCTAAAGGCAGGTCCAACAAATATAACGAGTTGTAGGGGTTATTCGTGATCGTCTATTCGGCTTCTAAGGCGGAATTTGTTGAGCATGTGAAGTTCAACCAGATCGAGAAGGTTATCGAGGAAGAGGTCTGGAAAAAGCTCAAGCGAAGAACCCCGAAATCCGAAATTGAGTCATGGAAGAATTCGCTTCAGTACATGTTTAACGCGTTGCTGGACCAAGGGATACCGCCGTCGGCGGGTGTGGCCATTGAGTATACGATTCCACTTACCAGTCGCCGAGTTGATTTTATCCTGACGGGCAAAGACTCTTCTCGCAATGACACTGCAGTTATCGTCGAACTGAAGCAGTGGTCCGAAGCAGAGGTTACGGACAAAGACGCAATTGTCCGAACATTTCTTAACGGGTCTATCCGTGAAGTTAACCACCCGTCCTATCAAGCATGGTCGTATTCAGCCCTGATTGAGGACTACAACGAAACGGTCCGAGAGGAGCGCATCAGCCTTCAACCCTGCGCTTATCTGCACAATATGGATAGTGGCGAGGCCATTAACGACTCCCGCTATGCTGCGCACACCGAACGAGCGCCGGTTTATATTTCGAGCGATGCGAAGAAGCTGTCGGAGTTCCTTAGGCGCAATATCCGGTATGGCGACAGCGATAACATTCTGTACCGGATCGAACATGGTGTGATTAAACCGTCAAAAGGACTTGCCGATTGCCTAGCTTCGATGCTCCGTGGCAACAGGGAATTCATTTTGCTCGATGAGCAGAAACTGGTTTACGAGACTGCGCTGGATCTTGCCGAAAAGGGACGCAAAAAGCCAAAACAGACCTTTATCGTGAAGGGTGGACCGGGCACTGGGAAATCGGTTGTTGCAATTAACCTGATCGTTGAAGCAACCAACAGAGAGATGTTGACCCAATTTGTCAGCAAGAATGCAGCCCCCAGGGAAGTCTTCAAGGCTCGCCTGACAGGCACCATGCGCAAAACCCACATAGATAATCTGTTCAGAGGGTCAGGTGGTTACATAGACACTGAGAACAACTTTTTTGATTTGCTGGTCGTCGATGAGGCTCACCGGCTTAACGAAAAGTCTGGGCTCTACGGAAATCTTGGTGAGAACCAGATAAAAGAACTAATAAATAGCGCCCGGACGTCGGTCTTCTTTATTGATGAAGACCAGCGAGTCACGCTTTCGGATATTGGCACTGTGGAAGAGATCCGGCATTTTGCCGGGCAAATGGGGTCAGAAGTGACCCTCATGGAGTTGAGCTCACAATTCCGGTGCAACGGCTCAGATGGCTATCTGGCGTGGGTTGATCATGTTCTGCAGATCAGGGAAACCGCGAACACATCGCTGGATGGCATCGATTACGATTTTAGGGTCTTTGATGATCCGAATGAGCTCCGGGATTTTATTGAAAACAAAAATCGCCGGGCCAACAAAGCTCGGTTGGTGGCCGGTTATTGCTGGGACTGGAACAGTAAGAAGGATCCAGCAAGGTTTGACATCGAGTTCCCTGAATATGGTTTCAGAGCAAGGTGGAATCTCGACAAGCACGGCTCAAAATGGCTGATCGCCGAGGATTCTATCAGTGAGATTGGCTGTATCCATACATGCCAGGGTTTAGAACTCGACTATGTAGGCGTGATTATCGGAGATGATTTCGTAATCCGGGATGGCATTGCTGTCACAAATGCCGGCGCTCGCTCAAAATCTGATCGTTCTGTGCGCGGGTACAAAAAGAGGTTAAAAGAGGATCGGGAAAGCGCCATCGCAATTGCTGACATGATCATCAAGAACACCTATCGCACCTTGATGACACGGGGCATGAAAGGGTGCTACGTCTACTCTGCAGATGCAGAAACCAGAGAACACTTCCGTAGATTTGCAGAAAACCAGCTCATAGAAGAGATGGATAATATTACGGACCTGCCTCTTCCCTATGAGGTCGTTGCTTATGATTCAGCGGTTCCGTATGACGGCTTTGTTCCTGTGTATAACCTGCACGCAGCAGCCGGCGAATTTAGTGAATTCCAGTTGCCCGCCGAAGAGGTTCAATGGGTAAATCTGCCTGAACATTTTGCCACCAGGCCGGGCCAGTTTGTCGCGCAGGTTGTTGGTGAATCGATGAATAAGCGCATACCCAATGGCGCTTGGTGCCTCTTTAACGCGAACCCAGGAGGAACGCGAAATGGCAAGATAGTCTTGGTGCAACACCGGGCTATTGAAGACCCTGATAACGGCAGTTGCCTCACCGTTAAACTGTATCGCAGTGAAAAAACGATGTCCGGCGATGAACTCGTTAACGAAAGAGTCATCTTGAAACCGGTCACTAGCGCTCATGGTTATCAAGATATCGTGATTGAAGACGAAGATCTTCACGACTTGAGAGTAGTTGGAGAGTTTGTGGCGGTGTTGGCCTGAGACCAGTGATTCAAATAACACTCCTGCACCTTGAAGAGAAGTTCTGGAGTAGATTTCCCGAGTTTGTTGGCGACGACCTGTCCGCCTGGTAGCCTGGTCTAGATCGACTTAAGGCTAATTAGTCGCAAGGGAACTATTTGATGCAGGATACGCTGAGTTATTACGACAGCAATGCCGATGACTTTGTGGAGTCTACGTTTGAGGTCAGCATGGAGGACCTTTACCGCGAGTTCTTGCCACAAATTCCCGAAGGTGGATACATTCTCGATGCTGGCTGTGGTTCTGGTCGAGATGCTTTGTTTTTCAAAAAGAACGGCTACCGCGTTTCTGCTTTCGATGGCTCAAAAGCCATTACCTCTCTTGCCCGCCAAAAGACCGGGTTGCCAATTCAGCACAGGTCCTTTTCAGACGTTCAAGAGACCATTACATATGACGGTATCTGGGCTTGTGCCAGCCTTTTGCATTTGCCTCTCGTTGAAGTGCCGAGAGCTATTGAACGGTTATGGCATGCCCTGAAACCGGATGGCGTTTTCTACATGAGTTTCAAGATTGGCCAGGGGGAACGTAACCACAATGGCCGGCACTTTACTGATGCTGACGAGTCGATTGCTGAGCAGTGGATTCAGGACCTGACAGACTTTGAAGCTTGCCATATGTGGCGCACTGATGATCAGCGTCCTGGTAGGGATGAGCAGTGGTTGAACATTCTTCTGACTAAAGCGCCGGCTGCCCACAAAAAGCTGACGACCGGCGGGAAAGAACATCATTTCCTACCTAAGCTTTGCCAGGCAATTAAAGCTGCTGATCAGGTAGATATGGCGGTAGCTTTTGTTAAGACCACTGGTTTAAATCTCTTGTTCCCGGATTTAGTTAGCGCGCTGCAGAAAACTCCTGATCCAACTCGCATCCGCATTCTCACCAGTGACTATTTGGATATTACCGACACAGAGGCTCTTCGGAAGCTTGTTCTATTGCATGACCATGGTGCTCAGGTGCGTGTCTATCAGAGCAGAGGGAGTAGCTTTCATTTGAAAGCTTATTTGTTCGCTGGCCATGTTGAGAATCAGCAAATGTGGGGCAGGGCGTTCATCGGCTCCAGCAATATCAGCCGACAAGCGCTGCAGGACGGGTTGGAATGGAATTATCAGGTGGATTTCCCGCCCGACTCTGGGTACCTCGAGGCTGCCAGTAGGTTCGATGAACTGTTTCAGCACCCAAATGCTGTGCGGCTCACTGACAACTGGATCGATGAGTACGAGAAACGGAGAAAGCCACCCGAACAGTCACTGGAACCGGGCAGTGATGAGAAACAGGAAGTCCCGACACCTAATGACGTGCAACAAGAAGCACTAGAGGCACTGGACCTGACACGGGTGGAAGGCTACCGAAGAGGTTTGGTCGTGTTGGCAACGGGTTTAGGTAAAACCTGGTTATCTGCCTTTGATGCCGTTCAAGTGGGTGCGCGTCGGATTCTTTTTGTTGCCCACCGCGAAGAAATTCTTTATCAGGCGGCTGAAACCTATTTGCGGATCAAGCCGAGTAGCCGCGTTGGCTTTTACATGGGTAAGCAGCGCGATCGGACAGTGGATATCCTTTGCGCTTCGGTACAGACGCTCGGCAAAGAAACCCATTTGGAACGATTCGATCCACGCCATTTCGATTACATCGTTGTCGATGAATTTCACCATGCCGCAGCGCCTGTCTATCATCGGCTTCTGAGTTATTTCGCGCCCCAGTTCCTGCTGGGATTAACGGCCACGCCAGATCGCACGGACCGCTCCGATATCTTGTCGTTATGCGATGACAACCTGGTATTCGAGTATCCGTTGTTCGAGGGAGTTAAGGGACAATTCCTCGTGCCGTTCCACTACTACGGCATCTATGACGAGACTGTCGATTACACCGAGATCCCCTGGCGTAACGGAAAGTTCGATCCCAATCTGCTCGCGAATAAACTGGCTACATACGGACGTGCCAAACACGTGCACAGGGTTTGGGGCGAGCAGAAGCAAAGCCGGACTTTGGCGTTTTGTGTTTCGCGGGTTCACGCCGATTTCATGGCAGACCAATTCTCTAGAAAAGGCGTAAGGTCCGCAGCCGTCCACGGTGAATCAGAGATGTCGCGTGGCGAGGCCTTGGAGAAGTTAGAAAACGGTCAGCTCGATGTGATTTTTTCCGTTGACCTGTTTAATGAGGGTGTCGATCTGCCCGCCATAGATACGGTGCTGCTCTTGCGCCCAACGGAATCCAAGATCCTTTTCCTCCAGCAGATCGGTCGGGGCCTACGGAAAAGCGCAGCCACTGGCAAAGACAAGCTTGTGATTCTGGATTTCGTGGGTAACCACCAGAGTTTCCTGCACAAACCCCAGGCGCTGATTGGCCAGGCGATGAATCACCGACAGTTAGCGGAGTTTGCCAGGAAAGCTGAAAAGAACCAGCTGGAACTGCCAGACGGATGCTTTATCAATTACGATCTGGCGGTGATTGACTTCCTTAAAGGCCTTGACCATCAGGGCGCTGAGAAAGACTATCAGGTACTTAAAGATACCTTGGGTCGTCGCCCAACACTTACCGAGTACTACCACTTCGGTGCCAGTATCGCTAAAACTCGCAAACTGCACGGAAGCTGGTTTGGATTGGTTCGGGACATGAACGATCTCACCGAGATTGAGTCAGAACTCTTGTCCCGCTACGAAAGCTTTTTGCTGGAAGTTGAAACGACGTCCATGAGCAAATCATTCAAAATGATTTTGCTAGACGCCTTCCAGCAGTTAGATGGATGGCGTAGTCCACCAAAGCTTTCCAAACTGGCCCAGACATCCTGGGAAACATTGAAACGCCGTCCCAGGCTGTATCAAGAAATTGCCTCTTCAGTGAAGGGCGTGGATGGTTCCTCGCCTCAATGGCAACAGTACTGGAAGAAGAACCCGGTCGATCATTGGACCAATAAGTCTCCAGCTATTTTTGAGATCGAGAACGATCAGTTTAAGCCTGTCGTTGTTCTGGAAAATGAACAGATACCGCCTTTCGAGGAGATGGTGCAGGAGTTAATTGATTATCGCCTGGCTTCCTATGAAGCGCGACAGTCTTCCAAACAAGAGCAGCAATCTGTTGAAAATGTTGTCCCGATCACCCCTTCTGAAACGGAACTGCCTTACTTCCCATCCTTGAAGATCGCTTGTGGCCATTTCAGGAGCAGTAACGCCGAAGAACCGGAGTACAGGTCCATCGGGTTGGGACACGGGCGAATAGAGCCAAATCGTCATTTTATTGCCCGAGCATCGGGTAACTCAATGAATGGTGGGAAGCAGCCGATTCAAGACGGTGATTATCTGCTGCTTGAGCAGATCAATCCCAATCAAGCTGGATCGATCACGGGTAAAACGCTCGCGATTGAGCGGCTGGATGATACAGGCGACACGCAATACCTTCTTCGTACTGTTCGTAAATCCCCAGTTGGGGAATATCGGCTTGAAGCCGCTAACCCAGAGTATGAAGACATTATTGTCACGCCCGCACTGATTGAACAGTTTCGAACATTCGCACGCTTTTGCGAGATTATCGATCCATTGGAAATGGCTCTCGGACAGGAAATCCCGAGAGAAGAGATTCCGGAGTTATTCGGAGCGACGTTTAATCCTGGCAATTGGCAAAGCGGTCACGTCTTTTTGAAAGATGCCAATGCCCATATTCTGTTAGTGACGTTAAACAAGCAGGGCAAAGGCGCCCAGCACCGCTATGTTGATCATTGGATTGATGAGCAAACTTTTCATTGGCAGAGCCAGAACTCAACCACGCCTCAAAGCAAGCGTGGTCGTGAACTGATTGAACACAAAAAGCTTGGACTTTCAGTGCACCTATTTGTCCGTGAGAATAAGCTTCGCAATGGCAAAGCGGCGCCCTTTACGTATTTCGGCCCCGTCGAGTATCAAAGCCATGAAGGAAGTAGCCCAATGAGCGTGATTTTCAGACTGAATTCGACGGATTAAGATTACCATGCTCGAATCGCCCCTAGCCCAACCCCTGAAACTCCCCTGCGGAGCAGTCCTCCCCAACCGCATCGCCAAGGCCGCCATGACCGAGGGGCTGGCAGACGATCATCTCCACGCCACCCACCGCCATGAAACCCTCTACCGCCGCTGGTCCGATGGTGGAGCGGGGCTGCTGATTACCGGCAACGTGATGATTGATCACCGGGTGCTGGAGCGGCCGGGTAACGTGGCGATTGATCCGGCGCCGGCAGAAGGCGAGCCGGAGGGTATGGCGCAGTTGCGTGCCTGGGCGGAAGCGGGCACCCGTAACGGCAATCATTTGTGGATGCAGATCTCCCATGCCGGTCGCCAGTCGCCGCGTTACGTGACCACGCGCCCAATGGGGCCGTCGGCAGTCCAGCTATCGCTGATGGGCAACTATGCCCGCCCACGGGCGATTACGGAGCCGGAGATCCTCGATTTTGTCCAGCGCTTTGCCAATGTTGCCCGGGTTGCCAAAGAGGCGGGCTTCACCGGCGTTCAGGTGCACGGGGCCCATGGGTATCTGTTGTCGTCTTTTCTGTCGCCTGTCACCAATCAGCGTACCGATCGCTGGGGTGGCTCACTGGAGAATCGCGCCCGTTTCCTGCTGGAGGTTGTGCGGGCAACACGCGCCGCTGTGGGGCCGGAGTTTCCGGTGGCGGTAAAGCTGAATTCCGACGATTTCCGCAAGGGCGGCTTTACGCTCGATGAGTCCGTAAGCGTGGTGCGCTGGCTCAATGAGGAGGGTATTGATTTGCTGGAGGTGTCTGGCGGCACCTACGAACAGCCGCGGCTGCTCGGCTACAGCGGTGATGCCGACACGGCAAGCGATGGACCGGCGGTGCGGGAAAGCACCCGCAAGCGGGAAGCTTATTTTCTGGATTACGCCCAGACGATTCGCGATGTGTGCGATTGCCCGCTGATGGTCACCGGTGGATTCCGGACGCGCGCGTTTATGGAGGAGGCAGTCGCTAATGGCGAAACCGATGTGGTTGGCCTAGGCCGCCCGCTCTGCACGGATCCCGATACGCCCAGGGATCTGCTTGAAGGGCGCATCGATAAGACGGTTTGCCATGAAGACCACATCAAGCTTGCCCAACGAGGGTTTTTCTCGCCGGCAAGCCCGCTGATGCCGCTGAAAGTCATTAACGTGTTGGGTGGCCAGGCATGGTACTACCAGCAGATTTTCCGGCTGGCGGATGGCGAAGAGGCGGATCCGGACTTGGGGATCCTTAGGGCCGTGGGAGCATATGTGAAGGATGAACTGAGCCGGGCCCGGCGGGTGAAAAAGGCCCGCCGTCAGCCAGTGGTATAGATTTTAAAATCCTGGTGAAGTTTCCCCCAATGCTCTTTCAGCCCTCTTTTGTGAGTCTCATCCATCGGCAGTGTATCCAAAGCTTCCGGCCATAGGTCCCGTGCTTTGCTGAGCGTGTCGTCCAAATGCGGCTTGATCGCCCGCCATGGAACGCCTGACTTTTCCGCCCACTGCTGAAAGTGCGCCATGGTGACGGCATACCACTCCTTTGTTTGGCCGAGATTGAGCGCGTACTGGGTTTCTCCCTCGATATAAACATTGGTAGTCACAATATCGTAGGCGGGGGACAGTCGTGGGGTGACCTTGTCGGGGTATAGCAAGCTCCAGTTCTTCAGGTGCGCATCGCCATTTGCCAGGAGAATATTAATCAACAAACGCCTGGCAAACTGTTGGGCGTCAGCGAGCCCATCGCCAGAAAAATCATAGATGACCTTGCCGATAGCCTCATAGTTCGCCGATGTGTATTTTTCGTGCGGGTACTTCACCAAAATTTGGGCGAAGTCTTCCATGTGAATGCGCTGATTGCCTTCGCGGTCGAAGCGCTTGATGGCGAAGGCTTGCTTCTCATCGGGTAGGTTGATTCGCGGCAGATTATCGAGCATTTCCAGCTCAACAAGACGGATCTCGGGAATATCAACACCCGCGAGCCCCGCCAGTGACATGGCGGTGTATTCGTTCAGCGGTACAAATTTGTGCTTGGTGGAGGGAGTTTTGATGATCCAGTCACCCAGCACGTTGTCTTGCGACAAATTGTAACGCCCATCGCTTTCCTTCATGGAAAATTTCATTTGCACGCCAGCGAGGGAAAACCGGTCTTTTCCTTTGTTACGAAGAGCCTCTGTATCGAATTTGGCCGCTTTGACTTTCCCGTGTGTGTTTAGCACGTTGTCGAGTAAATAGGCGGGAACCTCCTGAGGGTCCATGGGGGTGGCTTCGATAGCCCCCGGCAAATCTTTTCCGAGATACGAGAGTATCTGAAATTCATTATCGACATGCACCTTCAGGACTTGCGCTGTGAGTTCACGTAGGGCGCCTTCTGGGAGCAGATTGGACAGCACAGGATGCAGCCGTTGATTTCGTGCCCACGGTTCCGACATTAGCCTGGCTGCATTCGGAAACGTGGGGTGGGTAATTAAACTGAATGTCGGGCGTGCGGAATTATTTCTGAAGGTATCCGCAATGCTCAATACATTGCGACCGTTCTGAAAGCCCGCGAGGTAGCCTACCAGAACGCCATGGATGGTGAGCTGCAATACGTTGACTTCATCGTTGGCGATTGGGCTCACTCGTTTTCTCCCAGCAATCCTTGCCATGGATCATCGGCTAGTGATTCACTTTTTTTCCTGGCGGATTGATCTGGCTCGCTAGTTGTCTTTGAATCTCCCGCGAGTACAGCCAGCACGGCACTCACCTTTTCCTGCGGAATAAGCAGCAATTCGCTTTTAAGTCCTTTGGCCACCAGCTCAAGAGTATCGAGCCGCGGATTGCCTTTGGATTCCAGCCGCTGATATTGCTGGCGGGACATCCCCACGCGCAGCATCATGTCGTGTTGCTTTAGCGCCAGGGCTTTACGGCGAGCTTTTATCTGTTCGAGTAGTGAATTCATGATGAAGCTTATAAGTTGCTATTAGCCGATATGAAATACATTAGTTGCTATTTGGAGTTTATGCAATACATATGTTGCTATTCGGCTTGCATCCCAAACGGGGCCGGCTTTAGCGGATGATTGCCTACCTCAATAGGATTCGCTGGATCGAGCGGGGAATAAACCGGGTGATAAATTCAGCCGCGTAGGTCTGGGGTGTAACCAGATATCGGGGCTTGGGACGTACCGCTTCTGCGGCCCTGACGATCTTCTTGGCAACGTCCGATGTACTGGCTGTAAAGGGCTTGATCCCGGCGCCCGGCGCAAGCGAGGCTTCCATAGCTTTGTACTTGTCCCGGTGCACCGCGCTCGCTCTCTCAAGCACGGGCTGTAACGCGGCCAGGGCATGTTCCCTGAACCGGGTTTTCACGGGCCCCGGGAGCACCAGCGAGAGGCTTTCCAGGCTTTCGCTGCCCTGTTCATCGAACCAGAAGCTCTCATGGGCTGTGTTCATCGCAGATTTGGCGGCACAGTAGGCGCCTTTCATTTTCTGGGGGGTGATGGAGAGAACAGAGCTAACCGCGATGACCCGCAAGGGTTTGCCGTGTTGCTCGCAGAGTCTCAGACAGACGGCAGCCAGTTTGATGGGGCCAAATACGTGAGTACTGAATTGCCGTTGCCACATGGATTCGGACAGGTCGCAAAGCGCGCCAAATTGCCCGTAACCGGAGTTGTTGACGAGAATAACCCGCTCAGCTGCCGCAATTTCCGTCTCCAGCGTGCCGGCAAGCCCTTCGATCTGCTCAAAGGACAACAGATCCAGCGCCAGTTCCAGATCGGCAGACTCGACGCTGGTAGGCTGTCGGGACAGGGCGATAACCCTGTAGCCGTTGCGGGCAAAGAGGGTACAGGTCTCCTTGCCAATGCCGGCGCTGGCACCGGTTACCAGGGCGAGTTTGGTCATTGCATCAACCTCCAGTCCTGCATCCTCAGGCGAAATTCACCAGCCTGCCGCCCTGACACGAAAAGGCTCACTGAAGCCAGGTGCGAAAGATTCAGTGGTGCCTCGTCGGTCACTGTCTTGCCGCGCCAGGTAGGGATGAATTCACTGAACTGCAGGCGTATGCGGCTCCATTCTTCTGTACCTGGTGTGAATGCATGCTGGTACACGATGCTGCGGCGGTCCGTGCTGTTGCGAAGGCCGATTTTGTAGGTTTTACCGTCGCCGAGGGCCAGCAATTCAATGCCTGCGAACCCAGAGGCATCGACGGGTTCCGGAAAGTCTGCTTTTACTGAGGCGAAGCCGCCGCCGTTGTCCAGTCGTACTGTGCCGTGAAAAAGGCCGACGCCTTCCTCGGAGTGAATCAGCGCACCATCGGACTGCCCGCCCATGACCTGGTCACCAAGGGACTGCCAGGTTAGCCGGCTCAATTTATGATCAAAACTAACTAAGGTTTGGGGCATTTAGATGGGATTCCGCAGTTATTGCCGCTTTTCCCAATAATCTGGCTCGCGATGAAAATTCATAACGGCAAGAATGAAAATGCTGTGGCCTGGGTGGATTGATTCGTAGTAATCGATTGCATCATTCAATTCCGCTTCCGCTGCGGGGTGAAAGGAATAATCCATTATTTTTGCAGCCTGCTCCGAATCTTTCTGAAAACCTCATCGCCAGGTACTGCGTCTACTCTTCCGGAATCGAGTTCGTCGAGGCGGCTTTCGGCAACCTTTAACCATTTCTCGTCAATACTGGCTTCGATTGGGTTCAGGCTTTTCAATAATGACTCTACAACCAGCGCTCGTTCGTCGACGGGGAGAGCGCTAGCCTCGTCAATTAAATCCTGAAGGCGCATAGTGTTTGCTCCAAGAATGGTGAGGGACCAAGTACAGTATCCATATTAACGCTTTATGAGTTATTTTGCTTCCCAGCCCATACACTACTCCAAGGTTAACAGCGGTAAGCCCTTGAACGACTATCTTGACAAAATTCTCAGTGGCCAGCCCATTAACTACGAAGCTTTCCTGAAGAAACTTCCGGATGCGTTCAGGCGCCGGCATAGGGATTTGTTTGCGGCGAAAAAGGTAAAAACCAACCGTTGGCTTGTCACGATTCTGGATGAAAGCGCTTTCGCTGAGCTGCAGGATGTGGCGCAAACGCCGTTGAACCGGCTCGACGCCGCGAAAAAGGGTAATTCCCACCGCCATGGCACCGAGGTCAGTTTTCTTCTCGTTTACCATCATGGGTTGGCGTCCAGCCGGCCGGACGTCGTTGTTATAGGATCGGAATCGGTGGATATCGGTTTCAAGCGGGCTCGTTCGGTGCTGGTGGTGGAGAACGAGCAGAATTTCTTCCAGTATGCGCAGATGCTCGACTTCGTTAGTGAAACATTGGGCAAGCGCCTGGCATTTTCGGAGTGCGACGTGCTGTTGGGTGGTGGCAACCGGGTTACCCGGGGCGCGATTCTTGACTGGTTGAAGGGCTACGAAGACGTATTCTGCGCATTCGATTATGATGCGGGTGGTCTGCAAATGTTCTCGACGGTTTCAGCCTCTCTTGGTGACAAAGCCACCTTTGTTCAGCCTCGCGATTGGCAACCATGGCTGGACCGGTTTCGCAACAGACCGGACAGCACCGAACGGTTTACAAGGGCGGTATCGCTGGCGGAAGGGCTTGGTTTTGTGGCCCTGGCCGAGGCGTTTCGATCGACCGGCAAATTCATGGAACAGGAGATAATTCTGGATGAGTGACTCCCAGGGGAGCCCAGGCAATTTCAACTTTGGTATTCGCCGTCTGGTGCTGGTGGATTCCGCCGGCTTCTGTTACGTGGAAATTCCGGTGGATAACCATGGCCTCATTCTTGGCCCGGGGAACCTGGGCAAGTCCAGCCTATTAAACAGCCTGCGACTTTTTCTGTTGCCGGAGAACAACTTCAAGAACAGCCGCAAGAAATTCGCCTTCCGCAATGCCAGCGCCGGCAGCTTTTATACCAACGAGGAAAGCTACCAGCATTACTTTCCCAGCCAGTTCAGTTTCCTGATCATGGAAGCCGAGAACCCGGCCGGAGTGCATTGCCAGATTCTGTACCGCGACAGCGCCAGTCAGCTCAGCTATGGCCGTGCCTTTGTGCCGGTGAGCTACGATCAGCTGCGGCCGCTGTTCTGGGATGGAAATGATGAGGACGGCATTGGCCAGGCGGTGCCGGAGCTGTCGTTCAGCCGCTTGTCAGAAAAGCTGAAAAAGCTTTCAAAAGAAACCAGGCTGGTGAATGACCCGGCCAAACTCAAACAGATGCTGTACAGCAGTGAGCTCATGAACGCCGATGCCGTGCGCTATTCCGTGCTGCCGTTGGGTGAGTCTGATGAGCGCCGGGTGCAGTCGCTGCGCACGCTCATCCTGCTGTTGTTCGAAATGAAGGCAGACGATCAGGCCATGTCCAATGCGGTGGCCAGCATCATCGAGGCAGACAAGAAGTTCGCCGACGATGCCTTTGATTTCAACATCGACGACTTCCTGAACCGCCATGATCAGTTGAAGCAGCAGCAAACCCAGCTCAACCGGATCGAAAAAGAGCGTTCGCGGTTTGAAAGGCTGCAAAAGGATTATCAGGCCTACCAGACGCTACTCCGCAGCCAGCATGATTTCGCCGCGTTTCGGGATGGTGTGAGCAATGCCTTGCAGGACATTGGTTCAAAACGAAAAGCCGCAGCAGAGGCGTTCAATGAACAGAATGAGACGTTGCGCCATGTGCTCCAGGCCCTCAAAAAACTGGAGCAGGATGCCAGCGGCCTGAAAGGCGAGATCCGTTCTGCCGAGCGTCGCATCAAGCAGGCGGAGCAGAACCAGAAAGATGGCGATCTGTTGTTGTCCCAGTATGGGGAGATGACGCTCCAGGAAATCGAGGATATCCAGAAGGAAGAGCTTGAGAGCAGGAAAGGGCACCTGGCCGCATTGAAAAGCGCCGCCCAGGCGGAAATTCGGCTGGAGCAGATCCAGAAGAAGAAGCAGGAGCTGGAGCGCAAGCTGGAATCCCTGAAGGAACGGGAAAGCAAGCAACATTGGCAGCTGCAGAACCAGTTGGACGAGGCTACCGCTGCCCCGCTGCGGGCCGTCGACCCCCGATTGGTGATGGCGAGCCCGGGCCAGGATCTGGATGCCGATAGCAAGGCGGCCATCGAAGCGTTTGCCCGACTATTTGTGCCCAATGACAAAGGCTTTGACTGGTTCGATGCCGAATATCAGGCCCAGCCAGCGCGGCAGACCGACTTTGCAGAGCAGCGCCGGCATGTGGAAGGCGAACTTCATGGCCTGGAAAAGGAACGGGCGGAACTAGCAGACACCGCCAACCAGGAACACGATCGGCCACGGTTGATCGAGCGCACCGAGAAAGAGATCCGTGCCATCGAGAAAGATCTGGAAACGCTGCAGCGTTACCCGGCGGCCGCGACCACCCTTAAGGACGCCACTGAAGAAAAACAGGCGGCGGAAGAGCAACTGGCCAAGCTGAAAGAGCAGGCCCGGCTGGAACAGGAAAAGCAGGATGCGGTTCAGCAGAAGGCTGCCAAAGCCAGGGCCGAAAAAGAGCGGATTGAGGAGCGTGAACGGGAACTGGCGGGCCTCAGTCGCAGCGTGGGCACCGTGGAGCATCGCTTCCCGCATCTGAAAGCCGTGGAGGCGGAACAGCCGCTGGACGTCGAACAGGTGTCTGTGGCGGCGTTTGACGATCTGCAAAGCCAACTGGACGACCTGGAAGAGCGTCGTCGCAGTATTCTCGACCACCTGCGCCAGTTCGTTTATCTCGGCATCCATGAAGACACGGAAGGCGAGTTGCAGAAAGACGGCCCGGCGTCCTCGGTCATTCGAGAAACGTTCAAGAGCCTATCGGACCTGTTCGCCGGCATGGCAGAGCGCTGGAATGTGCTGGAGCAGCAGGTGGGTATCCATAACGAAACCGTGGCGAGCTACCGGCAGGCCCTGAAATCCAATCACGAGCACATTGCCCGTTTCGAAGCACAGCTGAACCGCGAGCTGGAAGGCGTGCACATCAACGATCTGGTGGAAATCCGCGTGGACATCCACACCGATCCGAAATTCCGCAATCTGGTGGAAGAAGCCAACAACATCGATCCTTATGGCAACCAGCTGCAGTCGGACGCGTTCTATGACCGTTTGCGGGTGTTTGTGGCGGACTTTTTCGGGGAGGGTGGCAGCAAGCGCCTGACCATGGACAAGGTGATCACCGGCATTTCCTACAGAACCCGGAAGCAGAATGCCACCAATCTGGACAAGAAAGGTCAGTCCACCTCCACCACGGCCCTGATCAATCTGGAACTGGTGTACCGGCTGCTGAAGCGCGTCCTGTATCCGGGCGTGCAGCTGTCGTTCCCCATGGTGCTGGATGAGCTGGCCAGCGTGGACATCAGCCAGATGCCGTCGCTATTGGAACGTCTCCGCAAGCAGGGCTTCAACCTGTTCTCTGCGGCCACCCACAGTGCCAGCGCGGAAGTGATCTACCTGATCGGCCGGCACCTGGAAGTAGGGCAGATGCGCACCGCGAAGCCTTACAGCCCGCAACGCACCCTGGTGTTCTGGGGTGGGGCGGAAGGCTTCACCAACGGCGAGGCCATGAGCCACTGGGCTGACCAGACCCAGGCCAGCTTGATGGAGCCGGTGGATGAGTAAACGCTTCAGCACCCTGGATACCACCCGGCTGCTGTTCGAGCACCCGAAGATCCTGTTCCGGATGATCGAACGGATGGATCGGAACGAAGCCCGGTATATCCGCGAGAGCGATCTGGTGGCCGAGGTGATGGACTATACCCGCACCCTTGGCAATGCGGATCGGGATCGGGTGCGGTTCGCCTTGAATACCGACAACCTGTTTCGCAGCGGCCTGGTGATCGACATCATCAAGGCCGGAGGTGAGCGTCGTCTGGTGTTCCAGGACGCCCTGATCAACCTGATGCGGGCCTGTAACGCGTCGCTGTATCAGGAACTGACCGATGCCCGCTTGCGGGGCCATCTGGTGACGTTACGGGATGTGCGCAATCGGCTGGAAACCAGCAGCTTCAGCGATGCCGACCCGGACTACACCGAACTGCGTGACGATCTGAACGAACGGGTCAGCCAACTCATCGGCTTGCTTCGCCAGAATGTACTGCGCATGCAGACCATCAGTGCCCAGCTTGCGGACCTGTCCGGCGACGCCAGCCGGGCACCGGAGAAATTCCTGGAGTTCCGTCAGAACCTGTTTGAGCAGATCGTTACTCTCTACGAGCGCCACATCAAGCCGACCCTGGTGTTCCTGAACCCGGATACGCGTCTCCCCGATGGCAGCAACCTGTTCGAGACCCTGGAAGCGATGGTTCGGCTGCTGGAAAGCCACGATGATCACAGCCTGGCAGA
>NZ_CAJXKQ010000047.1 GCF_913055835.1 uncultured Marinobacter sp.
ATACCCAGGGCTTCACGTTCGGCAACGTGTTCACGATAGGCTTCTAACACGATATGGACCCTCATCAGTTGGAATGTCCCGCGCCGTTGGCTTCATGCCGTGGCGGGCGGTTTTTGGCGGAAAGGCCGCAGGAGCCTCTGAATAATGCCTCAAATCACCGATGGGGTTTCAGGGTTTATTCAGAGACTCCTTAATCTGGCGCTGCATTCTATAGGAAACCCCTTATAAAGTTAAGTTGGACAGAGGTCGGAGGAATCTGTTAAGTGCGCTATACTCGCCGGCCGCAAATCAACCGATGTACTGAGCCATGAACGACGCCCTGCAAGAGATTCACAACTTCCTGCCGTGCCGGACCCCGCAACAGTGGATCGACAACGCCCTGGCGAATCAGGATCTGATGCTGATTGATCACGCCCACTGCGAGAAAAAAGCCGCCTCCACCGCGTTGAGCCTGATGTACCGCTATGTCGACAACACCGATCTGTTGAACAAGATGTCCCGGCTGGCCCGGGAAGAGCTCCGGCATTTCGAACAGGTACTGGCAATCATGAAAAAACGGGGCGTGGAGTATGGTCACCTGACGCCGGCCCGCTACGCTGCAGGATTGAGGCAGGAGGTCCGTGCGGAAGATCCCGGGCGGTTGGTGGATGTGCTGATTGT
Organism: uncultured Marinobacter sp.; assembly: GCF_913055835.1. Classification (GTDB taxonomy): domain Bacteria; phylum Pseudomonadota; class Gammaproteobacteria; order Pseudomonadales; family Oleiphilaceae; genus Marinobacter. The sequence goes on from NZ_CAJXKQ010000047.1 coordinate 661, forward strand.
GGGTGCGATTATCGAAGCGCGCTCTTGTGAGCGGTTTGCCGCCCTGGCGCCATTTTTGGATGAGAAGCTGGCGGACTTCTACACCAGTCTGCTGAAATCGGAAGCCCGACATTATCAGGATTACCTGGCGCTGGCCGAGCAGGCTGCCGGTGGGCCGATTGAGGCGCGCGTGGGTGATTTTCTGGCGCTCGAGAAAGCATTGATCGAGGAGCCGGATACAGAGTTCCGGTTCCATAGTGGGCCAGTAAGCTAAGGCTGGCCTGCCAGGTTGGGGTCAGAAGAAAGCTTTCTTCTGAGCCCGTCTTGATCACTCCAGTTTCCGGCAGAGCTCTATCCAGGCGTCAATGCCGGCGCTGCGGTATTTCTGCTTGTGCAGGATGAAGTAGAACTGCCGGTCAAACCGACGGTGTTCGGGGACGGTCAGCGGCACCAGGCTGCCCCGCTTGAAGGCATCGGCCAGCACCACTTCAGACAGGCAGCCAATGCCAAGGTCTGCCTCTACTGCCCGCTTGATGGCTTCCGTGTGTTCCAGTTCCAGCAGCACGTTCAGATCCGACAGCAGGCCGTGCATGCCCCGCTCGAAGCTCTGGCGCGTACCGGAACCCTGCTCACGCATGATCCAGGTGGCGTTGCGCAGGTCTTCATCCGACAGAGAGGTTTTCCTTGCAAGAGGGTGGCTTGGAGAGCAGAACACAACCAGCTCATCACCTCTCCAGGGCAACACATCCAGCTCTGATGACTGCAATTCGCCTTCGATCAGTCCGATGTCCAGCTCAAAGTCCTTGACCCGCCTGGCAATGGTGCTGGTGTTGGCTACTTCCAGGGAGACTCTTGGATGGGTAGGGGTATTCATGTATTGGGCCATGACACCCACGGCCAGATAGTTCCCGATAGTAAGCGTGGCGCCCACTTTCAGAGCACCCACTTCGGTGTGCTTGCTGAAAGCCTGTTCCAGTTCATTGGCCTGAGCCAGGACGGCTTCTACTTTCGGGCGGTACAGACGCCCCAGTTCGTTCAACTGAAGCCGCTTGCCAACGCGATCGAACAACTGGATATCGAACTGGTTTTCCAGTTCTTTCAGCGCACTGCTGGCTGCTGACTGCGACATGGCCAGCGATTCGGCCGCGCGGGTAATGTTCTGGAAGTGGGCCGCTGCAAGGAAAACTTCCAATTGCCGGAAACTGTATTTCATAACTTTTGGCTCTTAATCGGCTCACTCGAATAAGGTTATGAGAATATCCCATTTTCCCGATAGGTTAGTGCCGGGTTACACTAAGCGCAATCCAAAGTTAAAACATTCGCCGTAAAACAGCGTATCGGACAGGCAAGAGGTTTACATGAGCAACCTGATCAAAGAGAAAGTTACCAGCGTCCATCACTGGAACGATACCCTGTTCAGCTTCACCACAAGCCGGGATCCGGGCTTTCGTTTCAAGAACGGCCATTTTGTCATGATCGGTCTTGAGACCGAGGGCAAGCCCCTGATGCGCGCTTACAGCATTGCGAGCGCCAACTATGAGGAAGAGCTTGAGTTCTTTTCGATCAAGGTTCAGGACGGTCCACTGACTTCCCGTCTGCAGAAGATTCAGGTGGGTGACGAGATTCTGGTCAGCCGTAAACCGACGGGAACCCTGATTCTGGACAACCTCCTGCCGGGCAGGAACCTCTGGCTGATCAGCACGGGTACCGGGCTCGCGCCGTTCATGAGCATTATCAAGGACCCCGAGGTCTACGAGGCCTTCGACAAGGTGATCCTGACTCATGGCGTTCGTTACGTTTCCGAGCTGGCCTATCAGAAGGAAATTGAGGAATTGCCGGAGAACGAATACTTCGGCGAAATGGTCAAGGGCAAGCTGGTTTACTATCCCACCGTCACGCGCGAAGAGTTTCGCAACCGGGGCCGGCTAACCGATGCCATGGAGACCGGGAAGATTACCCGCGATCTGGACTTGCCGGATTTCGACCCGGAAAACGACCGATTCATGATCTGCGGCAGCCCGAGCATGCTCAAGGACACCTGCGCCATCCTCAATAACATGGGCTTCAAGGAAGCCCGGGGCGGCGATATGGGGCACTACGTGATTGAGCGGGCCTTTGTGGAGCAGTGAGTTTTCAGGGCCAGGCCGCCTTTGACAAAGCCGGAGCGTGATGCTCCGGCTTTTTTGTGTTTGTATCTGACAGAATTGGTCGTATAAACGGCAAACGGTTATGGAGGCGGACAAAATGGCGGGAATGCAGGGAACGAAGAAAAACGTCATCAGTTTCCTGGTGGCACTGGTGGTCGGAGTGGTTCTTGGTACGGTGGTCCAGACCCAGCTAAACCTCCTGGCCCTTCAGGCCATCGGGGTGGGGGTTGGATCTGACGCTCGCCTGTCCGCCACTGTGCATGATCTGGTTTCCTTCGCACCGCTTTATGGAATCCTTTTTGGTGTCAGTTTCCTCGTTTCCCAGATCGTCGCCACGACTGTCTCACGCTTCATGGGGCCTGGGCTGCGGGTACCGCTGTTTGCCCTGGCCGGGGCCGGCGGGCTGTGGGTGGCGCTGCTGACGGCCAATGCACTGGCCCCCATGCCTACGCTCATTGCGGCTACCCGGTCTGCGGGTGGGCTGCTCGCGATGTTGCTAACGGCGGCGTTTGCGGGTGCATTGTTCGCCCGACTGACGGCCAGGCGGCATACCGTTGATGTTGGTCATGCACCGACGGTTATTCTTACCTGTTGCCTGGCACTGGGCCTCGGGTCGCTGCCCGCGCCGGTGCAGGCCCAGTCTCCCGGCAACTACACCGTCGAGACATTAATCTCCGGGCTGGAGCATCCCTGGTCCCTGGCGTTTCTCCCTGAGGGTGGCGCCGTGGTGACGGAGCGGGCAGGGCGGTTGCGGCGCATTTCAGGGGAGTGGGGTCTGGATCCGGAGCCGATTACAGGCGTGCCGACGGTTTTCAATGATGCTCAGGCTGGCCTTTTTGATGTCCTGCTGTCGCCGGATTTTGAGGCTGACCGGGCGGTATTTCTTGCCTACGCTTGCGGTACCGCCGCAGCCAATCACCTATGTGTTGCCCGTGGTCAGTTACAGGGAATGGCTCTGCACGACGTAGTCGAGATATTCCGGGCTCAACCTGCGAAGCAGGGCAGTGCCCACTATGGTGGCCGAATGGCGTGGCTTCCCGATGGTACGCTGATCGTCACCCTGGGGGATGGATTTGACTATCGCGAGCAGGCACAGGACCTGTCCAGCCATCTTGGCAAGATTATCCGCCTGAACCCGGATGGTACGGCACCCGAAGACAATCCCTTCGTTGGCAGCGACGATGCTCTTCCGGAAATCTACAGCTACGGACACCGCAATGTGCAGGGGCTGGTCTACGATTCCGTTGATGGTTTGCTGATTGCCCACGAACACGGCCCACGTGGCGGGGATGAGGTCAACATCATCGAGCCGGGACACAACTATGGCTGGCCGGTGATCACTCATGGCATCGACTACACGGGAGCGATGATCACGCCCTTTGTTCAGCATGAGGGTATGGAGCAGCCGCTGCTGCACTGGACCCCTTCAATCGCGCCCTCAGGGATGACCCGCTACAGGGGCGAGCTGTTTCCTGACTGGCAGGGCAACCTGCTTGTGGGCGCGCTCGCCGACAGAAGTGTGCATAGGGTGACGCTGGACGGACGGCAGGCCAACGATACGGAAACGATGTTCGAAGAGCTTGATGAGCGGATTCGGGATGTTGCCACGGGGCCTGACGGTGGGGTGTATCTGCTTACCGACAGCGCCGAAGGGCGAGTGCTGCGTATCGTGCCTTAGTCGGAGATCTGGGTCGTTTGCGTATGGCCGGTGTATAGTAGGCGGTTTTCAAAAGGGGGAAGCCGCCATGTTTCATCTGGAACTGGAACCACGTTTCAGCGATACCGATGCCCTCGGGCACATCAGCAATACCACTTTGCCGGTCTGGTTCGAGCAGGCCAGAACGCCGGTTTTCCGGATTTTTCATCCCACCCTTGAGGCGGAGACCTGGCCGCTGATCATTGCACGGCTGGAAATTGATCTGCTGGCCCAGAGCTACTGGCATATTCCGGTCAAGATCAAAACAGGCATTGGCAAGATCGGCAATTCCTCGTTCCATGTCGTTCAGGAAGCCTGGCAGGGCGACAAGCAGATTGCCCGGGGCGTCGCCGTGCTGATTCATTTCGATTACGAAACAGAGAAGGCCCTGCCAATTCCAGAGGACATCAAAGCAAGACTGGCTGAACATGCTGTAGAGTAATCGCCCGTAATTTTGAACCTACCGGAGGCGCTGGTGTTTGGTAAATCGTTTGCATTGCTTGGTCTGATCACGGTTTTCGCACTCGCTGGCTGTGATTCCGCGAACGAGACTACGGATCCCGTTCCTGAGTCCGAGGATATGTCCGCGTCGGAGAGTCCTGATGTTGATGTTTCCCTGGCGCTGACCTCCGCCCAGTTGGACTGGGTGGGTCAGCAGATTTTCCGGAACGAATGCGCAGGTCGTTTCCAGTGCCTGGTCCACTGGAATGATGGTGAGGCCTTCCCGTCGCTCGGTATCGGACACTTTATCTGGTATCCGAAGGGTGTTGAGGGTCGGTTTGTCGAGAGCTTTCCCGCGCTGATGGAATACATGGAGCAACGACAAGTCAATATTCCCCAATGGCTGCGGGCTCTGGAGCCCTTCGATGCGCCCTGGAGCCGGAAAGCGGAATTCATGGCTGTCGACGACTCGCCCCGGCTCGCAGAACTACGCGAGTTTCTGGCGGGCACTCAGGGAATTCAGGCGGAATTCATATTCCGCCGGGCCAGGCAGTCGCTGGGGAAAATTGTTGAGGCCGCTCCGGATGAGCGAAAGTCAGAAGTGGCTAACAGGTTGAAAGCGCTCAGTCAGACGCCCGGCGGCGTCTATGCCATTATCGACTATGTGAATTTCAAGGGAGAGGGGCTTTCACCCAAGGAACGCTACAACGATCAAGGCTGGGGGCTACTGCAGGTGCTACTGGCAATGTCTGGCTCCGATGACCATAGTGCTCTCGTCCAGTTTCGGGAGGCGGCCGCTACGGTGCTCACGCGCAGAGCTGAAAACGCAGAGGACCCGATTGAACGAGAGCGCTGGCTGCCGGGATGGCTGAAGCGTCTCGAGACCTATAAAGAGCCTCCCGTCTTCAAAATTTCCGAATAATTTTGCATAAAAACTAGTTCATTTCCCGAACCTTGTTCTACTTTTAAGGAGCACGACCCCAAAGCCGCCTTTTTTTGGCGCATGGGGTCGTAATGAGAGCACTGTATCAGTGCATGAAGCAGCGTCACCTCGTTCCAGTTCTGTCTGTAACGCCCTGGTGGCGAATAAAAACAATATAAATCATGGATTTAGGATGTATGGCTCGCAAATTGCTGAAAGCATATGTCTCGAAAAACCAACTGATGTTCGGAGAAAAGACAATGAGAAAGACGAAATCGATTGCCCTGGGGATTGCTCTGGCAGTGGGTACGTTCACGGCCTCTGGCGCCATGGCAGCCACCACACTGGAAAACGTCAAGGAGAAGGGCCACCTGCAGTGTGGTGTTACCACCGGTCTCCCGGGATTCTCCCAACCTGATGAAAAAGGCAACTGGACCGGTATCGATGTTGATACCTGCCGCGCTGTAGCTGCAGCGATCTTCGGGGATGCCTCCGCGGTCGAGTTTACGCCCCTCACCGCAAAGGAGCGTTTTACCGCACTGCAGTCCGGTGAAATCGACATGCTTTCCCGCAACACCACCTGGACGTTGACCCGTGACGCTTCGCTGGGCCTCAATTTCGCTGGCGTGAATTACTACGACGGCCAGGGGTTTCTGATCAACAAGGATATCGGGGTAGACGATGCACTCCAGCTTGACGGAGCCTCTATCTGTATCCAGGCCGGGACCACGACAGAGCTCAACCTGTCCGACTACTTCCGTGCCAAAGGAATGGAATTCAAACCCATCGTATTCGATACCTCTGAGCAAACCGTTCAGGGGTTTTCTGCCGGTCGGTGCGACGTGCTGACGTCTGACCGTTCCCAGTTGGCGGCGCTGCGTTCCAAGCTGTCTGATCCGAGTGCAGCCAAGATTCTGCCAAACACCATTTCGAAGGAGCCGCTGGGCCCCGTGGTTCGCCAGGGTGACGATCAGTGGTTCAACATCGTCAAGTGGGTGCTTTCAGTACAGATCAACGCGGAAGAGCTGGGTGTTACCAGTGCCAATGCCGACGATATGCTGAAGTCCGATAACCCGAACATCCAGCGTTTGCTGGGTACGGACGGCGACATGGGTGCCAAGCTTGGCCTGCCTGATGACTTCGGCCACAAGGTTGTTAAGCTGGTCGGTAACTACGGTGAGATGTATGACCGCAATGTTGGTCCGGACACACCGCTCGGTCTGGACCGGGGTATCAACGCCCTGTGGACCGACGGCGGCATCATGTATGCCCCGCCAGTCCGGTAACACCTGAAAGCACACCGGGGCGCCTCGCAAGGGGCGCCCCGGTGATCTCTGATGAAGTCAGCTGCAGGGAAGCCTTTCGGAACATTGCATGAAAAAACAAACAATTGATTCAAGACCTGCCGGGCCAAAGCCCTGGTATGACCCGCGGGTACGTTCACTCTTCTTCCAGGTTGTCGCCATCGCACTGGTTTTCTGGGCCGGCTGGACACTGGTAGAAAACACGCTCGCCAACATGGAGAGCCGGGGCATCAGCACCGGTTTCGGCTTTCTTGATGAGACCGCCGGCTTCGGCATCATCATGAGCCTGATCCCTTACGATGCCACCATGACCTATGGCCGAACCTTCTGGGTTGGCCTGACCAACACCCTCCTGGTCTCCGCAATGGGCATCGTTGCTGCAACGATTCTCGGATTCATCATTGGTGTGGCCCGTCTGTCCAGCAACTGGCTGGTTGCCAAGGTGTCCCTCGTTTATATCGAGGTTATCCGGAATATCCCGTTGCTGCTGCAGATCTTTTTCTGGTATTTCGCCGTTCTGGGCGCCTTGCCTTCGCCGCGCCAGAGTATCGATGTGGGCGGTACCATGTTTCTCAACAATCGCGGGCTTTATGTTCCGGAGCCGCTGACCCAGGACGGTTTTGGGCTGGTCTGGTGGGCTCTGGCGATCGCCATTGCCGCCGTTGTTGGTATTCGAATCTGGGCCAAAAAGCGGCAGCTGGCTACTGGCCAGATCTTTCCCACCTTCAAGGTTGGTGTTGCACTACTGGTCCTGTTGCCGGCAATCGCCTACTTCGCAGCAGGCAGCCCGCTCGAATGGGAAGTGCCCGCACTGAAGGGCTTCAATTTTGGTGGTGGTATTACCATCATCCCCGAGCTTGCCGCTCTGTGGGTGGCGCTATCGCTGTACACGGGCAGTTTTATAGCCGAGATTGTCCGGTCCGGTATCCTGTCAGTGAGCAAGGGCCAGACTGAAGCGGCCAAAGCGCTGGGGCTCCCTAACGGGCTTACGTTGCGTCTGGTTGTGATACCGCAGGCAATGCGGGTGATTATCCCGCCGCTCACGAGCCAGTACCTGAACCTGGCGAAGAACTCATCTCTCGCGACGGCAATCGGTTATCCGGATCTCGTTGCAGTCTTCATGGGCACCACCCTCAATCAGACCGGGCAAGCGGTCGAGGTTGTGGCGATCACCATGGCGGTGTATCTCACGATCAGCCTTTCGATCTCGCTGTTCATGAATATCTACAACCGGGCTGTTGCGATTAAGGAGCGATGATGGCTGAGTCAACCATGAAACCACCCAAAAAGGCGCTCAGTCCGGTCAAGTGGATGCGAGAGCACCTGTTCTCGACCTGGTACAATGCCTTGCTGACCCTGGCGGTTGGCTACCTGCTGGTGACCAGTGTCGGGCCCCTCCTGAACTGGTTGCTGTTCGAAGCGAACTTTCAGGGCCAGGATGCGAGCGACTGTACCGGAGCCGGCGCCTGTTGGCTGTTTATCAGTCAGCGTCTGAATTTCTTCATCTACGGGTTCTACCCCGATGAGTTGCAGTGGCGCGTCGACGCCATGTTCCTGCTGTTGGCCATTGCGTTTGTGCCCCAGTTCATCGAGCGGTTCCCGGGGCGCAAATGGCTCGGGATTTTCGGGATGACCGGCTTGCCCATTATCGGGTACTTCCTGATACCGGGCGGCACGTTCGGCCTTGAAGTAGTCGAGAGCACCAAATGGGGCGGCCTGATGCTGACCCTGATCCTCGCCTACATTGGCATACTTGCCTCCCTGCCTATCGGCATTCTACTGGCCCTTGGGCGGCGCTCGGAGATGCCGATCATCCGTGGTCTGAGCGTGGTGTTCATTGAGGTCTGGCGGGCGGTGCCCCTGATCACGGTGCTGTTTATGGCCTCAGTGATGCTGCCGTTGTTCCTGCCGGAAGGCGTTAACTTCGAAAAGCTGGCGCGTGCCCTGATCGGTATCACACTCTGGCAGTCTGCCTATATGGCGGAAGTAATCCGGGGTGGTCTGCAAGCCATTCCGCGTGGCCAGTATGAGGCAGCTGATGCCCTCGGGCTCGGATACTGGCGGAAGATGGGGCTCGTTATTCTTCCCCAGGCGCTGAAAATGGTGATTCCGGGAATCGTGAATACCTTCATTTCACTGTTCAAGGACACCACGCTGGTTCTGATTATCGGCCTGTTTGATGTGCTTGGAACCGTCCAGTCCACTGTGACAGACCCGGCATGGCAGAACGTGGCCATAGAAGGCTATGTCTTTGTCGCCTTCTGTTTCTGGGTCTTCTGCTTCGGCATATCCCGCTACAGCCAGAATCTCGAACGCAAACTCGACACCGGTCATAAAACCTGATGGGTAACCCAATGACAGAACAAACCCAAACTTCCAATGCAACGCCTTCCGAACAGGATAACACCGGTAAGAAGTCCGACATTATCCGTGTTGAAGGCATGCACAAGTGGTACGGGGACTTCCACGTACTGAAGGACCTCAACCTGACAGTAGCCCAGGGTGAGCGAATTGTTATCTGCGGGCCGTCCGGCTCTGGTAAATCGACCTTCATTCGGTGTATTAACCGGCTGGAAGAGCATCAACAAGGCAAAATCATCGTCGACGACGTTGAGCTGACCGATGATGTGCGCCAGATCGATACGGTTCGTCGGGAAGTCGGCATGGTATTCCAGCATTTCAACCTGTTCCCGCACCTGACGGTCCTTGAGAACTGCTGCCTGTCGCCGATCTGGGTCCGCAAGATTCCTCGCAAAGAGGCGGAAGCGACCGCCATGGAGTATCTGGAGAGGGTAAAAATTCCGGATCAGGCCTTAAAATATCCGGGGCAATTGTCCGGTGGCCAGCAACAGCGGGTTGCGATTGCCCGGGCCCTGTGCATGAAGCCGAAAATCATGCTGTTCGATGAGCCAACGTCGGCGCTGGATCCCGAGATGATCAAGGAAGTGCTGGATGTCATGATCGAGCTCGCCGGCAGCGGTATGACCATGCTCTGTGTAACCCACGAGATGGGTTTTGCCAAAACCGTGGCCGACCGGGTTATCTTCATGGATGGAGGTGAGATCGTGGAGGAGGCCCCGCCGCACGAATTCTTCACCAACCCACGGGAAGCCAGGACTCAGAAGTTCCTCCAGCAGATACTGGCGCACTGAAGCCAGGGCTAAAAAAACCGGGCATTTGCCCGGTTTTTTTATAACGGCTGCTTCTTAAGCTCGGGCTCTTGGCCCGGTTTCGCTTTCAGCCACCAGACGTTCTTGTCCCAATCTCCCAGGACAATCCGCTTTGCCGGCAAGCCGTTGGCAGTCAGCTGATGCACTGCGGGCCGATGGGTATGGCCATGGATCAGCCTCTGAACGCCGTGCGTCTCCATGTCCTTCACGACTTCCTCGGGCGTTACATCCATGATGAACTCTTCCTTGCCCTGATTTTTTGCCATGCTGATCTCCCGGAGTTGACGGGCCATCTGCTGGCGGTCTTCCAGGGGGCGCTGGAGAATCATCTGCTGCCACTGCGGGTTGCGCATGTTGGCCCGGAATTTCTGATACTCCACATCCGCAGTACACAGGCTGTCGCCATGCATCAGCAGGGTAGGGGTGCCGTGCAGATCGATGACCGTTGGGTCATCCAGAAGCGTTGCACCGGCCCGATTGCAGAATTCCTCGCCGATCAGGAAATCCCGGTTGCCGTGCATCAGAAAAATCTCGGTGCCGCTGTCCCGAAGTTTGCGCAGGGCAGCCGCTATCTGTTCCTGGAGCGGTGTGCGCTCATCATCGCCGATCCACGCCTCGAAAAAATCGCCGAGGATGTAGAGCTGATCAACGCCGCTGGCTGTCCCATCGAGAAATCCCAGAAATGCCTCAGTAATATCCGGGCGGGATTCCTCGAGGTGAAGGTCTGAAATAAACAGCGTGGTCACGCGTCCTCCAGAACCTCGGCCTTTTCGATAACCACATCGTCGGCGGGCACGTCCTGGTGGCCGGCACGCATGGTGGTACGTACCGCGCGAATCGCGTTGACCGTGTCCATACCCTCGACCACTTTGCCAAATACGCAGTAGCCCCAGCCTTCCGCGTTCTTGGCGGTGTGGTCCAGGAAGCCGTTATTCTCAACGTTGATAAAGAACTGGGCGGTGGCAGAATGCGGATCCATGGTGCGGGCCATGGCGATGGTGCCCTGCATGTTGCTCAGGCCGTTATCGGCTTCATTCTGGATGGAATCGCGGGTTTTGCGCGGTGTCATGCCGGGCTCGAAGCCACCGCCCTGAATCATGAAATTGCTGATCACACGGTGAAAGATCAGGCCATCGTAAAAACCGTCGCGAACGTACTGTTCAAAGTTTTTGGCGGTTTCCGGTGCCTTGTCGTAGTCCAGTTCCAGCTTGATGTCACCGTAGTTGGTTGTCAGCAGAATCATCAGGTTTTCCTGTTCAGAAAGGTTAGGTACGTTACGGGCCCCATTGTACTCAAGAGTTTCCCGCTATGCATGAGTCCGGCAAGGATTTGTGAGTATAATATGCGGTTTAAGATTCACTCCCCCTTTAACAGAGATTGTATGAGCGCCGAGTCGAAGAAAGCCCACAACTTTATCCAGAGCCTGATCGAAGATGCCATCGCCAACGGAGAGCATACCGGCAAGGTGGTCACCCGGTTCCCGCCGGAGCCCAATGGTTACCTGCATATTGGTCATGCCAAATCGATCTGCCTGAACTTTGGCATCGCCGAGACCTTTTCCGGCGACTGTAACCTTCGGTTTGACGACACCAATCCGGAAAAGGAAAACCAGGAATACATCGATGCCATCAAGCAGGATGTGGAGTGGCTTGGCTACGAGTGGGCCGGGGACGTACGTTACGCCTCGGATTACTTTGATGCTCTCTATGAGTTTGCCGAGGAGCTGATTACCCGGGACAAGGCCTATGTGTGCGCCCTGACGGCCGACGAAATGGCCGAGTACCGGGGCAGCCTGAAAGAGCCGGGCAGAAACAGCCCCTACCGGGACCGCCCGGTGGACGAGAGTCTGCAGATGTTCCGCGACATGCGGGACGGCAAGTATCAGAACGGCGAGCTGGTGCTGCGGGCCAAGATCGATATGTCATCTCCCAACATCAGCATGCGGGATCCAATCCTCTATCGAATCCGTTACGCCGAACACCACCAGACCGGCAATAAGTGGTGCATTTACCCGATGTACGACTTCACGCATCCGATTTCAGACGCCATGGAGGGGATCACCCATTCCCTGTGCACTCTGGAATTCGAGGATCACCGGCCGCTGTATGACTGGGTGCTGGATAACATTTCAGGCCCGTGCCACCCGCGCCAGATCGAGTTTGCCCGTCTGAACCTGAACTACACCATCACCTCGAAGCGCAAGCTCAAGCGTCTGGTGGATGAGGGCGTTGTCGATGGCTGGAACGATCCTCGGATGCCAACCATTTCCGGCATGCGTCGCCGCGGCTACACACCGGAATCCATCCGCACTTTCTGCGACATGATTGGCGTAAACAAGGCTGGCGGAACCGTGGATGTGGGCATGCTGGAGCACGCCATTCGGGAAGATCTCAACAGTCGTGCTCCCCGGGCCATGTGTGTGATGCGCCCGCTGAAGGTGACACTGACCAACTATCCGGCCGACAAGAGTGAAACACTGACCCTGCCGGTTCATCCGCAGAACCCGGATATGGGCGAGCGGGAAGTACCCTGGACCCAGACCCTGTATATCGACCGGGAAGATTTCGAAATGGAGCCGCCGCGCAAGTGGAAGCGGCTGGCGCCGGATCAGGCGGTGCGTCTGCGGGGCGGCTATGTAATGACCTGCCGGGAAGTGATCCGCGACGATAGCGGCGAGATTGTTGAACTCAAGTGCGAATACGACCCCAACACCCTGGGCGTCAATCCTGAAGGCTACAAACCCAATGGCGTGATTCACTGGGTGTCGGCCACCGATAGCGTGGAGGCGGATATCAATCTGTACGACCGCCTGTTCAACCATGAATCCCCGGACAGCGACAAGGACGGTGATTTGATGGATCACCTGAACCCGGAATCACTGGTGGTTCTGAAAGGTGCGCGTATTGAAAAGAGTCTTGCTGCGCCTCGCACGGATCTTCCCTACCAGTTCGAGCGGGAAGGCTACTTCTTCTGTGATCAGGCCCATACCGAGGCTGCCGGCCGGCCGGTCTTCAACCGCACCGTTACGCTCAGGGATTCCTGGGGTAAGGGGGGCAAGTGATCCGTATCTACAATACGCTTACCCAGCAGAAGGAAGAATTCCGGCCAATTGAGCCTGGCAAGGTCCGGATGTACGTCTGCGGTATGACCGTCTATGACTACTGTCACCTGGGCCATGCCCGGGTGCTGGTGGCCTTTGATGTGATTACCCGTTACCTGCGCCATCGAGGCTTTGAGGTGAACTACGTTCGCAACATCACCGATATCGACGACAAGATCCTGCGTCGGGCGGATGAGAACGGCGAGCCCTATAACGAGCTCACCGACCGGATGATCAAGGCCATGCACGAGGATGAAGCCCGTCTTGGCGTGCTGTCTCCGGATGAAGAGCCCCGGGCTACGGCCTATATTGACGAAATCATCGCGATGATCCACAAGCTGATTGCCAGTGGACACGCCTATGCGGCGGATAACGGCGATGTTTACTTTGCCGTGGATTCCTTCGAGGAGTACGGGAAGCTCAGCAAGAAAAAGCTGGAAGACCTGCTGGCGGGCGCGCGGGTGGATGTTCAGGAAGCCAAGCGAAGCCCGGCCGATTTCGCTTTGTGGAAAGCGGCAAAAGCAGGCGAGGTCAGTTGGCCTTCGCCCTGGGGTGATGGTCGTCCCGGCTGGCATATTGAGTGTTCGGCCATGTCAACCTGCTGCCTCGGCGACACATTCGATATCCACGGCGGTGGTCCGGATCTGTTGTTTCCGCATCATGAGAACGAGATCGCCCAGTCAGAATGTGCCACTGGCCACACCTTTGTGAACACCTGGATGCACGCGGGTGCCATCCGGGTGAACAAAGAAAAGATGTCCAAGTCTCTGGGTAACTTCTTCACCATCCGCGAGATCATGGAGAAGTACCCGGCAGAAGTGGTCCGGTACTTCCTGGTTTCCAGCCACTACCGTAGCCAGGTGGACTATTCCGAGGAAAATCTGGCTGAGGCCGGCCGCACGCTCACCCGGCTATACCATGCGTTGAGGGGCATTGTGCCCGCCAAGGCCGCCGATGTGCCGGAAGCCGAGCACGACGAGCGGTTTGCCGAGGCGATGGACGATGACTTCAACACCGCGGGTGCCATTGCTGTCCTGCACGCGGTTGCCAACGAGATTAATCAGCATCGCCGGGATGGCCGTGAAGAGGACGCCAAGCACAGTGCGGCGATTCTGGTCAGGCTTGGTGGTGTTCTGGGGCTGCTGCAGCAGGACCCCGAAGCCTTCTTCCAGGCGGACACCGGTGGTGAGCTCAGCGCAGAAGACATTGAAGCGATGATCCAGGCCCGGGCCGATGCGCGCAAGGCGAAGAATTTTGCCGAGGCCGACCGGATCCGCGACGAACTTCTCGATAAAGGGATTATTCTGGACGATTCCCGGGAGGGAACGACCTGGCGTAAGGCCTGAATTCCCGGGACTTGCCGGTTGGTCAGACCAGTTTTGCGCCTGCGGGAATGATCTTGTAAGGATTTTCCCTTACAATGCGGCGCTCAAATTAGAATGCCCCCGCAAGACTAAAGGGGGAGTCGGGAAACGTAACCCACTGAGGCAGACAACGATGACAGAACGCGTACAAGTCGGCGGCATTCAGGTCGCAAAGAATCTGTATGATTTCGTGAACAATGAAGCGATCCCGGGCACAGGGGTCGATGCCGATAAATTCTGGGCAGAATTCGACAAGATCGTAAACGAGCTGGCACCACGTAACCGTGAGCTGCTGGCCAAGCGTGATGCGATCCAGGAAAAAATGGATAGCTGGAACCGCGATCACAAGGGTCAGAAGCTGGACATGGCCGAGTACAAGTCCTTCCTGAAAGACATCGGTTATCTCGTTGACGAGCCCTCCGAGTTCAAGATCTCCACTTCCAATGTGGATCCGGAAGTGGCCACCATGGCCGGCCCGCAGCTGGTGGTTCCGATCATGAACGCCCGGTTTGCGCTCAACGCGGCGAACGCGCGCTGGGGTAGCCTGTACGATGCCCTTTACGGTACCGATGCTATCTCCGAGGAAGGCGGCGCCGACAAAGGCCGTGGTTACAACCCGGTTCGCGGGGCCAAAGTTATCGAGTGGGCTCGCAACCTGCTCGACAGCTCTGCGCCGCTGGCCTCTGGCAGCCATAAAGATGCTGCGAAGTATCTGGTTGAAGGTGGCAAGCTGGTCGTCAAGCTCCAGAACGGCGAGTCCACTGGCCTGAAAGACGAAGCCGGCTTCGTTGGCTACACCGGTGCTGCTGACGCGCCTACCGGCGTGCTGTTGGTCAAGAACGGCATGCACTTCGAGATCCAGATCGACGCCAGCCATCCGATTGGCAAAGACGACGGTGCCAACGTCAAAGAGGTACTGATGGAGTCTGCACTCACCACCATCATGGACTGCGAAGACTCGGTAGCGGCCGTGGACGCTGACGACAAGGCACTGGCCTATCGCAACTGGCTGGGCCTGATGAAGGGCGATCTGCAGGAAACCTTTGAAAAAGGTGGCGAGCAGCTGACCCGCAAGATGAATCCGGATCGCAGCTACACTGCGCCGGACGGCAGCGAGCTGAGCCTGAAAGGCCGCAGCCTGATGTTTATCCGTAACGTCGGCCACCTGATGACCAACCCGGCCATCCTGCTGAAAGACGGCAACGAAGTGCCGGAAGGCCTCATGGACGGCCTGATCACTTCGCTGATCGCCATTCACGATATGAAAGGCAACGGCCAGTTCCAGAACAGCACCAAAGGTTCCATGTACATCGTGAAGCCGAAGATGCATGGTCCGGAAGAAGTGGCATTTACCAACGAGTTCTTCGGCCGTGTTGAAGACGCTCTTGGTCTGCCGCGCTTCACCCTGAAAGTGGGCATCATGGACGAGGAGCGCCGTACCACGGTTAACCTGAAGTCCTGCATCCATGCCGCCAAAGAGCGTGCCGTGTTTATCAACACCGGCTTCCTGGACCGCACCGGCGACGAGATCCACACCTCCATGGAGCTGGGTCCGTTTATCCGCAAAGGTCCCATGAAGCAGGCCACCTGGATCAATGCCTACGAGCAGTGGAACGTGGACATTGGCCTGGAAACCGGTTTCCGTGGCGTTGCCCAGATTGGTAAGGGTATGTGGGCCATGCCTGACCTGATGGCCGGCATGCTGGAAGCGAAAATCGGCCATCCGAAGGCCGGTGCGAATACCGCCTGGGTTCCTTCTCCCACTGCTGCCACGCTGCATGCCACTCACTACCACCAGGTGAACGTGGCTGATGTCCAGAAGCAGCTGGAAAGCCGCACCCGTGCCGCGCTGGAAGACATCCTGACAGTGCCTGTAATGGATGATCCGGCCTCCCTGAGTGCCGAAGATATCCAGCAGGAACTGGACAACAACGCCCAGGGTATTCTCGGTTACGTTGTGCGCTGGATCGACCAGGGTGTTGGCTGCTCCAAGGTGCCTGACATCAATGATGTCGGCCTGATGGAAGACCGCGCGACTCTGCGTATTGCATCACAGCTGCTGGCTAACTGGTTGCACCATGGTATCTGCTCCGAAGACCAGATCATGGAAACCATGAAGCGCATGGCTGCGGTGGTCGACAAGCAGAACGCCGGTGATTCGGCCTACCGCCCCATGGCCGGGAACTTCGATGACAGTGTCGCCTTCCAGGCAGCGCTCGATCTGGTTCTCAAAGGCCGCGAGCAGCCCAACGGCTACACCGAGCCGCTGCTGCACGCTTACCGTCTGAAGGCGAAAGCCAAATACGGGCAGTAAGCGCTGCGCATAAAAAACCCCGCCTCGGCGGGGTTTTTTGTGGCTTGTCGGATTACGGCTTCGCCTAATCCGACCTACCTGACAGACTGCTCCCGTTTGTAGGTTGGATTAGGCAAAGCCGTAATCCAACAGAAGTCGAATTCAGTCCACGATTTGGTAGGTTGGATTAGGCGAAGCCATAATCCAACACCTTGGCTCAGTCCTTGTGCAGCACATCCGCGGCGTACAGCGTATTCTGCAGCAGGGTCGCAATGGTCATCGGCCCAACTCCACCAGGAACTGGTGTGATGTAGGCGGCGCGCTCTGAGGCCGCTGCAAAATCCACATCGCCATGCAGTTTGCCGTCTTCCATCCGGTTGATACCCACGTCAATCACCGTTGCCCCCGGTTTCACCCAGTCGCCCTTGATCAGGCCGGGCTTGCCGACCGCAGCAACCAGGATGTCGGCCTCCCGGACAAACTTCTCAAGGTCCGGCGTGAAGCGATGACACACGGTGACGGTGGCGCCTTTTAGAAGCAGCTCCATACTCATGGGGCGGCCGACGATGTTGGATGCGCCCACGATGACGGCATGCTGGCCCTTGTAGGGCGTGTCAATGCTATCGAGCAGGGTAATGATGCCAGCCGGTGTACAAGGGCGCAGGGTGGGTTTGCGCTGCATCAGGCGGCCGATGTTGTAGGGATGGAAGCCGTCGACGTCTTTGTCCGGACGGATCTTCACCAGAATCGGGTCTGCATCAAGATGCGAGGGCAGGGGGAGCTGTACCAGGATTCCATCCACGGTAGGGTTTTCATTAAGCTCGTCAATCAGTGCTTCCAGGGCTTCCTGGGAGGTATCTTCCGGCAGATCGTATGAAAGGGAGAGAATTCCTGCCTCGTCGCAGGCCTTGCGTTTGTTGCCTACATATACATGGGATGCGGGATCGTTGCCGACCAGTACCACGGCCAGTCCCGGAGCACGCAGCCCCTGCTGTGTGCGTGCTTCCACCCCGGCCGCGACCTGCTGTCTTACTTCGGCGGCAATTTCTTTTCCATTGATCAGTTTGGCGGTCATGTCTCGTCTTGTCGGTTGGGCATGGGTAAATTGAAGGTTGGGCATTGTCTCATGCTTCCACCGGAACTCCAATTGAACGGGTGCCTGAGGGGGCTCGAAGGAACTTTCGGCACAGTGCTTTGTCACTGAAGAGGCTGTTGTATCAGGGAATTTGGAAATCCGTGTTGACGGAACCCTCCGGCGCCGGTAATATGCGCGCCAACTTTGCTGAGGCACTTGTTGTTCAGTTCAAACGGGGTATAGCGCAGTCTGGTAGCGCGCCTGCTTTGGGAGCAGGATGTCGGGAGTTCGAATCTCTCTACCCCGACCAATTTCTGGATGTTCAGGTGGGCGAACGGTCAAGCGCCCGTAGCTCAGCTGGATAGAGCATCCGCCTTCTAAGCGGATGGTCGCAGGTTCGAGTCCTGCCGGGCGCGCCATCAAGTCGTCGGCTTGGTCCGCGCCGGAGCGACCGTAACCAGCAAAGTTGAAAAGTAAAAGGCATGTCCCGATGTGGTGGACGTAGCTCAGTTGGTAGAGCTCAGGATTGTGACTCCTGCGGTCGAGGGTTCGAACCCCTTCGTCCACCCCACTTTTCCCCTTGTTTGTTTCCGAGCACCCTGATTCCCTGTTATGGTTCAGAGCTGCGCCGGATATGCGAGAGTGGCGGAATTGGTAGACGCACTGGATTTAGGTTCCAGTGGGGCAACCCGTGAGAGTTCTGATTTTCAAGGGTTTTCCTACTGTGGCACATCAAAATGTGTCAAAAATGTGCCAATACCGTGTTAAGCATTCTGGTTGAAGCTAGAAACTGACTAGGTAAAATGGGCACCAAGTTTCAAGGTTTGCACCGGTGGTGGAATTGGTAGACACGGTAGGTTTAGGTCCTACTGCCGCAAGGCGTGGGGGTTCAAGTCCCTCCCGGTGTACATTCAAGCCCCTCAGATTCGTTCTGAGGGGCTTTTCTCTTTCTAGAAGGGGATGATGAGGGTAGGGCGCTTTAGGGCTGTTCTACGTGCCTCCAAGCCTTCCCTTGGTGCACTCTAGTAATCGTTGCTCCAGCTATCCCGAATCGTCTTGCTAGTGCATTCCTGCCGTACTCAGGGTGTCTCGGTGTGTAATGTTCCCTGATAAACCTCACATCTTCATCTGTTAGTACAGAGTTGGTTAATTCTTCACCCTTCCGGGGTGTAATCAAACCGATATCGAGAGCATGTCTGATATTTCCTTGATTGCTGATCCATTCAAGGTTTTCTACGCGGTTGTTAATTTTATTGCCATCGATGTGATTGACTTGGCGTAGGTTATCAGGATTATCTAAAAAAGCTTCTGCTACCAATCTATGTACTCTGAAACACTTATATTCACCCTTTCTTCCGCCTATTCTCGTTGATAAGACTTTATAACCGTTTTTATTAGTGCCAAGTACTAAGATCTTTTTTGATGCTTTGCCAAACACTCTTCCATAGTTACTAATTAAAAATCTATCTTCATAACCTACTACGTCTTTCCATAATTCCCCGAATGTCGATATTCTTTTTATTGTTTGTGATTTCATGATAATTATCTCCTAATTAGATATATAGGAGTCTCATGAAATCTATATTTGTCAATAGACAAAAAATTACTTTAAATCAGTCCTGTATGATTGATTTAGTAGCTGCTCTACTAATAATTATATTTCTTCACCGGTCATTGCTTAGTTTAAGTAATTAATGGTGTCTGGATTCTTACGGTATTAATCCACATCTTAAAAAGCGTTACTTTTCGGTATCCAATGATCTATATTTCGACCTTATTGTTATGGACATTGCAGAAAGACACAGCGGGAAAGCGTGAGCGCTTGCGCTCTATAGTCAATTATTTCGGTTTTTGTGCCTGTTTCTGGAAGATCTGAAGTTGCTAATGGAGTTGCCTGTTTTGGTCTTCTTGATATTTTCAACACAATTAGGCCAACGTCCATTAATCATCTTAATAATCAATCTGTGGGCGGCTGTGTGGAATCCAGACAGCCCGCTGATCCTTTACGATTGTGCGCGGCCGTATGGCATCTGGTGATACTGTCCCCGACTCTTGATGATGTGGGAAGCGACTTTGTTTTTGTCGGTGGATTCTAGCGCTCACCAAAAATGAAGATAAGGTCTTGGTGGTAAAAAACGTAAAATGATCTAATCTGAATGAATAATTCTACGATCGATATACTAAATCGAAATGAAATATAATTAGTAAGAAGGCTCTTAAAGTGAAAAAATTTATATTCATATCTTTGTTGATGGTTTTTAGTTTATTTGTCCTTGTCGCTTTTGCTTACATATTTTTTGGTATTTTTCATAAGATTGGTGTCGATCTGTCAGATCAAGAAATATTTCGAGAAATAACATCTTTGTTTTTGGCTTCATTTGCGATTGTCACGACTTTAATCACACTTTTTGTGAATCTGGTATACGCAAGAAATAGATCAATCGTTGATAGGAATAGCAGTGTTAAGCCTTTAGTTCTATTAAGCAAAGCTATGCCTTCAGACAAATTCTACTCGGATTATCGACTTCGTCTTACTCTTCCCGATAATGAAGGTAGTAGAAGACGGGATTATCAGACTTTTAAGTGTACCGTTCATAATCACGGTCTTGGCATTGCACAAAAACTTGTTTTTATTGGCGAAGCAGGAGGTAGCCTTTATAAGGCAGAAGGTGTTCTGCCGGTACTGCATGTTAATTCAGAGGTGTCAATTACACTCCTCTACAATTATGGGAGGTTTCAAGACTTCTCCTTTTACCTAGGATTTAGGGATGTATACGGTAATTTGTATTTCGTGACCGCCATAAACTCCATGTCCAGCAAAGAAGAGATATTTGGGGAAGGTGGGAATGTCGTTTCAGGCGATACCGGGCTGCTAATAGAAGAGTCAAGTAAATTCTTTAAATTCCGGCGTCTCAAAAACGCGTATCTCGGAAATTCGACGACGATGTTAGATTGAGATTACCTTACCGGATATCTGTTCTCTTGCGTGTCTAGCAGTGTGCTAGGGTTTGGCTAACTCATTGGCAAAGGTAACGGTATGCAGATACCAACGCGAGTCAGGGAAGGGGTACAGCTACTGGCAGAGGATGCACTGATAGTGATTGGTGTCTCTCTTGCTATCGTCGGTGTGGTGGAGCTATCCGGCTGGTCCTCTAAGGAAATAGTACAAGACTACACCCCTCTACTCTTGGCTATGTTCTCCATTCTGGTCACTGTTACGGCACTCAGGCTGAATATCAAAGAGGGAAGGGATAGAGCAAAACAGGAAAGAGACCAAGGTGTGAGGCCGGTTCTTATCGCCAAGGCGGTTAACTACGATCATCGTCAAAAGGTTTTTGGTACGCGCCGAGATTTCCAGCTTATGCGGTGTTTTTGGAATATGCCCAACGGACCGAATGTCACCACTTTGTCCATGTCTGTAGAGAATGCGGGTCTCGGTGTGGCGCTCAACGTGAATGTTTTCCTCGTGTGTGAGAATGGTGATTTTTACAAGGCCACGTCTGAAATCGATAAAATTGCGGTTGGGGAGCTAGCATTCCTCCAAATATCTTATTGTCTCCCTTCAAGGGTAAAAAGAGTGATTACTAATCCAATCGACATTTTCGACAATGAACACCACTGTAAGCATCACTTTTTTGGAAAGGATCATGAAAGTTCAGACCAGTTAATAGAATCGAATCACTACATTTCAGAATTGAGTGAAGCCGAGAATAGGGCTCTGACTAAAGCGCTAAGTCTTGATCCTTTGACGCCAGAAAACAGCATAGGAAGAGAAGTAGTAAACCATTAGGGGAATATAGAACATAGGATAGCTAATTCATGAGGGACATACCTGAATGGTTGAAGAGATTCAGCGTTGAAGTTGTTAATGATCTATTACTAGTTTTCGTAGTTGCTCTGGTTTTTCTTGGTGCAGCCGCACTAGCCGGTGTGAATGCTATAGATTTCCTTAGTGAGTTCACCCCATTGGTGCTGGGTCTTTTCGGTATCGCAATTACTGTTAGCTCCCTCAAAGTAAATATCAAAGAGGGCAGGGAGAGGGCAGAAAGAGAGCGTAACGACTCCGTGAGGCCAATTTTGATAATGGAAGGTGGAAAATTTCGAGAGGATGTCGAGGATAAAAAATTAGAGTGCATGGTTACTGGTGTTGCTGAGCAAAATTATCTTTTGATCGAACTTAGTAATGTGGGTTTGGGAACAGCGACAAAGATCACAGTATTCATGCTTACCGATAATATGAAGTATTACCGCTGTTCTCCTGACGTTCACCGACTGATGCCAGATGAAACAGCTAGAGTTGTCTTGTTTTTCAATCTTCCAAATCGCGTGAAGGGGTTGCTGACACGGTATGTGGATGTGTACGGCAATACTCACTTTTGTGCCCATAGAATAGATATTGCAACTACAGACCGCGAATTCGTTAGGTACAACGACTATGTTTACTGTGACCCTGACGGTGTAGAGAAAATTAACAAAGACCTAGAAGAGAAACCCAGAAGCAAGGTTCAATGGATAGTTGATCAACAAGCCCATCAGACTATCGATCCAGTGGGGACGGATACAAGAGATTGATAGTAAACGTTATTTGAAATTGATCCTTGCGCATGTGTCAAAATTAGTGGCAATGAGTGTGAATTTTGACGCTTAACTCGTTCAACGGT
>NZ_CAJXKQ010000048.1 GCF_913055835.1 uncultured Marinobacter sp.
TGACGTCGGCCATCCTTGGCCGCCGACATTCCCGGAGAGGGGCGCCTACCCCGCTCGTCTAGCTTTCATGAAATAGTCGGAGCGTAGCTTTATGGCGAATCGAAACGACATGCTGAAGAAAATCGGCGAATGGCTGCAGCCAGAGAACTTCCAGGATTACTGTCCAAATGGCCTGCAGGTTGAAGGCACGTCCGAAATAAAAACCGTCATCTCCGGCGTAACAGCCTCAAAAGCCCTTATCGAAGCTGCTATTGAAGCAAACGCCGATTTGATCCTGGTCCACCACGGCTACTTCTGGAAAGGCGAAGATCAGCGCATTCAGGGCATGAAACGCGAGCGTTTGAAACAGCTTCTGGACAACGACATCAATCTTGTCGCCTATCACCTTCCGCTGGACGACCACCCCGAATACGGCAACAACCGTCAGCTGGCGGACGTTCTCAATATCAAGAATCCACGCCCGCTCGGAGGCCTGGTCTGGGAAGGCGAGTTGGAAGAAGCAATGTCTCCCGAGAACTTCGGTCTTCACATTGCCAGACAGCTCCACCGCGAACCGCTCTGGGTGGGCGAGGGCCCGACGACTATCAAGCGGGTAGGATGGTGCACCGGCGCTGCACAGGGTTTCATCAACACGGCTCTGGATGCTGGTCTGGATGCCTACATCAGCGGTGAAATTTCAGAACCGACGACGCACACGGCAAGGGAGTGTGGCATTCATTACTACGCTGCCGGACACCACGCGACCGAAAGGTATGGCGTTCAGGCCCTCGGAAAGGCATTAGCTGAGGAGTTCGGGGTAAAGCACAAGTTTATTGATTGCGACAACCCGGTCTAATCAGAAACAGGTCATTAGATGAAGGCTTAGTGCGAATTGCACCGAAGCTGACGGAGTGGGGTAGGCGCCCCTTTCCGAGAATGTCGGCGGCCATGGATGGCCGACGCCAAGCGCACATGGATGTGCTCGTAGCGGTTCTCGGAAAGGGGCGCCTACCACGCTCCCTCCCCGAAACCGACAGTCTTAAAGTGGCCTGAACTCCCAAAAAAGACCGAGCATTCACTAAATCAAGCCTGCTGAGCCTTATCACCCTTCTTGAGCCCAAAGTCCTCAGCAAGCGTTCCGGAATCCTTGGGATCCGTCTTCGGCGCATAATCCCGTGGTGGCTCGGAAGCATCCTCGCGAACCTCCTCCAGGCGCTTCTTCGAAGTCTCGTGAGCCAGTTCTTCCATCCAGTCCTCGTCATTACAAAGACGGTTGGCGCCCCGGGCCATGTGCTGGTTCACATCGCGGTAGGCATCATTGAAGCGGCGCAGCAAATGGGCCGACTCCATGAAATGCTCATTCACCTGGGCCTGGTAGCGGGTATATTCGCTTCTCAGTTCCTCGATCTGCTGTTCCGCCCGGCGCTGCCGAAGCGTCGTTCCCTGCCCGGAACGGCCAACAAATACCCCGATGACAATGCCAACAACCAATGCGGCAATCGCTGCCAGAATCAGGTTTGTCATATGCTGTGTCGTCCTTTTACCTTGAAATGAGCCAAGCCCCTGTCTACGAGTATAACGCTCCAGGCTCCATCATCCCATGATTGTGGCCTGCGCCAATCGTCGTATTGCCGCACAGGCGGCCAACGTGGCGAAAAATCGCCAAATGCGAGACAATACGGCGCCCAAATTTACGATCAACTTCCGGGAATATCTTGATGACAGCTGCGATGTCCTCCGAAACCAGTGCGAACATGACCCCTTGGCAACGATACCAGAAGGATCTTGAACGCCCGGATTTCCAGAAGGACTCCGCCCAGGAAGATGCCGTAAAGCGCCTTCAGTCACTGTACGACAAACTGGTGGAGGCCGAAAGGGATCGGAGCAAGCCCAAGGCCAAACTTTTGCGCAAGCTCAAGAAAGGGAAGGAAGAGCCGGTCAAGGGCCTGTATTTCTGGGGCGGGGTAGGCCGCGGCAAAACCTACCTCATGGACACCTTCTACGAGTCGCTGCCCTTCGATCGCAAGATGCGGGTGCACTTCCACCGGTTTATGCAGCGGGTCCACAATGAGCTTAAATCGCTCAAGGGCGAGAAAAATCCTCTGGATCTGGTTTCCAAAAAGTTTGCCGATGAAACCCGGGTTATCTGTTTCGACGAGTTTTTTGTCTCGGATATCGGTGATGCCATGATCCTGGCAACCCTGATGGACGGATTATTCAGCCGCGGCGTCACCCTCGTTTGCACCTCCAACATCATCCCGGATGGACTGTACAAGGATGGCCTCCAGCGGGCCCGTTTCCTGCCGGCTATCGAGCTGGTCAAGAAGCACACCGACGTGGTCAATGTGGACGGCGGGGTTGATTACCGATTGAGAACCCTGGAACAGGCGGAACTGTTTCACTCCCCTCTTGATGAAGAAGCCGACGTCAGTCTTCGTAAGAGCTTCGATGCCCTGGCGGTCGAAGCCGGTAAACACAGCAAAACCATGGAAATCAACGGCCGTAAGATCCCCGCCCAGGCCCACGCGGACGACGTGGTCTGGTTTGATTTCAAAGACGTCTGCGATGGTCCGCGCAGCCAGAACGACTACATCGAAATGGCCCGGCAGTTCCACGCCATCATCGTGAGCAATGTGCCGGTGCTCGGTAAGGAGAAAGACGACCAGGCCCGCCGGTTCATTAACATGATCGACGAATTCTACGACCGCAACGTTAAAGTCATCATTTCGGCCGCTGCACCCATCACCGAGCTCTACGCCGGCGGCCGCCTGGGCTTTGAATTCGAACGTACCGAATCCCGCCTGCTGGAAATGCAGTCCCGGGAATATCTCGAGGCACCGCATAAACCTTAAGTGGCGTCGGATTACGCTTACGCTAATCCGACCTACAGGGGCCAGCTCCAAGTAGGTCGGGTTAGCGAAGCGTAACCCGACAAACCCAAGCAAAAACAAAACACCCGAGAGTAGGTCGGATTAGCGAAGCGTAATCCGACAAACCCAAGTAAAAAGAAAACACCCGAGAGTAGGTCGGATTAGCAAAGCGTAATCCGACAAAAAAACCTACCAGACAACCAACAGAGAGATTCAGAAATGAGCACAGACAACGTCGTCATCGTAAGCGGTGTCCGTACCCCCATGGGCGGATTCCAGGGCAGCCTGTCCAGCGTCAGCGCCACCGACCTGGGCGCCATCACCATTGCTGAAGCCGTCAAGCGCGCTGGCCTACAGCCTGCAGACGTGCAGGAAGTCATCATGGGCAACGTCCTGCCTGCCGGCCTCAAGCAGGGCCCGGCACGTCAGGCCATGCGCAAGGCAGGTCTCCCGGACCACACCGGCGCCACCACCATCAACAAACTCTGCGGTTCCGGCATGAAAGCCGCCATGTTCGCCCACGACCTGATCAAAGCCGGCAGCAACGACATCATGGTCGCCGGTGGTATGGAAAGCATGTCCAACGCCCCATACATTCTGCAGGGCGTCCGCAGCGGCTACCGCATGGGCCCGGGCCAGGCACCGCAGGATCACATGTTCCTTGATGGCCTCGAAGACGCAGAAACCGGTCGCCTGATGGGCGCCTTCGCTCAGGAGATGGCCGACAAGAAGGGCTACACCCGGGAAGAAATGGACGAGTACGCCATCACCTCCCTCACGCGGGCCAAGAAAGCCATTGAAGAGGGCCTGCTCAAAGACGAAATCATCCCGGTGACGGTGAAGACCCGCAAAGGCGACCTGGTTGTCGAGGACGACGAGCAACCTCACAACGCCAACATCGAAAAAATCCCGAGCCTGCGCCCGGCCTTCTCGAAAGACGGCACCGTCACAGCCGCTAATGCTTCGTCAATCTCAGACGGCGCCTCAGCGCTGCTACTGATGCGCGAATCCGAAGCCGAAAAACGCGGCCTCAAGCCCCTGGCCCGCATCGTCGGCCACAGCACCCAGTCCCAGCACCCGTCCGAGTTCACCTGCGCCCCGGTCGGTGCCATCGAAACCCTGCTCGGAAAAACCGGCTGGAGCAAAGATGACGTAGACCTCTTCGAGATCAACGAAGCCTTCGCCATGGTCGCCATGATGCCCATCCGCGAACTCGGTCTCGACCCCGAGAAAGTCAACATCCACGGCGGCGCCTGCGCTCAGGGCCATCCGGTCGGCTCCACCGGCTCCCGCCTGCTGGTCACCCTCATGTACGCCCTTCAGCGCTACGGCAAAAAGAAAGGAATCGCAGCGCTCTGCATCGGTGGCGGCGAGGCTACGGCCATGGCTATCGAGATGCTTTAAGCTTCGGAGTCTGGCCGAGGCAGGAGCCCTTCCCGAAACACGCTGTAAATACGTCCCTGTACGCTTGACGGCAGCATCCATGCTGCCGACAGTTTCGGGAAGGGCTCCTGCCCCGGCCGGCCAGATCTCCGGGTATACGTTCCTAAAAATCCTTTTTCGCGTGCTCCGCTGAAGGCCAACTCAATGGCCTGGCGTTGAGGGGATGAATGTTTCTCCGGGAATGTCGGCGGCCAAGGATGGCCGACGTCAAGCGCACATGGATGTGCTCGTAGCGGTTCCCGGAGAAACATTCATCCCCTCGGCGCTTCGCCCAACTCGCGGCGCCAATAAAAACCGCGAAAAAAACCACCAAAACCAAAGTGGTTGCATCCAAATTTGTTGTCTATAGTGATTCTGTGCGAAGAAACCCGGCGGCAAACGGCGTTAACAGAGGGATGAGAGCAAAATCATACTTTTGACTGATCAAAGCGCCCGAAGGCGTTAGCTATAGTGCCAACATCACGAGCACTGTGCATGAAGCCTCCAATACATCGTGAACACCAATAATCAGAGCAGCGACTCAGAACAACAATGGAGTAGCCTTCCAATGACAAGAAAAACACATCAATGGCAGCGTTGGACCAAATTACCGCTGGCCGTGGCAGTTGCAGCCGGCGTATCCGGTCAGGCGACAGCCTATTCGTTCTATGTAGGGGATGTGGAAGCCCAGTTCAACACCACACTCTCTGCGGGTGCAGGTTGGCGAGTTGAAGATCGGGACAAGCGACTGATCGCGCAGGGTAACCTTGGCCCTGAGTACACCCCCGGCGGCGCTCTGGAAAACATTGGTGCCTCCACGAACAACTACGATGACGGCAACCTCAACTTCGAGAGTGGCGATACCTACTCCAAGATTGTCAAAGGTAACAGCGAACTCTACCTGAACTACTACGTAGACAACCCTTATCTGACCAGGGTTGGTGGTCTGCTTCGCGGCCGGTACTGGTACGATTTTGAATTGAAAGACGAGAGCCGGGCTGTAGATTATGTTGGCCAGCGTCGCGAACTGAACGAAGAAGCAAAAGATAACGCCTCCGGTGGTGAGATTCTCGACGCCTACGTGTTCTCCGACTGGTATTTCGGAAACATCCCTGTGAGCCTACGTTACGGCAAGCAGGTGGTAAGTTGGGGTGAAAGCACCTTTATTCAGGGTGGCATTAACGTTATCAACCCCGTGGACGTCCCTGCGTTTCGCGCACCGGGTTCTGAGCTGAAAGACGCTCTGCTGCCCGTTGAAATGTTCTACATGTCTGCTGGTGTTACCGAGAACGTTACCGTAGAGACTTTTGTGCAGGCAGACTGGGAACCCATCCGCCCAGACGATTGCGGCACCTTCTTCTCGACCAACGATTTTGCCCCTGACGGTTGTGGCCCGGTACTTCTTGCCGGCCAGTTGCCGGACTCCCAAGCGCTTGCCCAAGGCCTGGTATCGGATCGCGTCGGCGATAGAGAGGCGGATTCCAAAGACCAGTTCGGCGTTGCTCTGCGCTGGTATGTGCCGCAGCTTAATGACTCAGAGCTTGGCTTCTATTACATCAAGTACAACAGTCGCCTGCCATACGTAAGCGGTATTGTGCGGGATCCGGCCAATGGCCAGAACCTGCCGCTGTACTTCATTGAGTACCCGGAGAATATCAACCTGTACGGTGTGAGCATCAACACCACCACCCCGGGTGGCTGGTCGCTGGGTGCTGAGTACTCCTACCGTGACAAGATGCCCCTGCAGTGGAACGCATTCGAGCTCCTCTATGGTGGTAACGAAGTCGTCAACCCGGAAACTGGCGAACCAGCCAGTCAGCTGCAGGTTATCCGTGAAGCAGAAGCCGGCGGTGCTTCTCTCAACGGTGAGGCCGTAAGAGGATGGGATGAGTATGGTGTTTCTCAGGCTCAGTTCACATTGATCAAGTTCTTCGATCAGGTGATGGGCGCGAGCCGTCTCTCCCTGATTACGGAGTTTGGTGCAACTTACGTTCACGACCTCCCGGATTACGATACAGCCCGTTACGGCAGGTCCGGCACCTTTGGTATTGGTCAGTTGCCAGGAGGTGCATGTGATGGAAGTGGTGCCACCGGTGCGGCTTTGAACATCAATACGACCTACTGCAACAACGAAGGCTTCACAACCGACTTCTCCTGGGGTTACCGTACCCGCCTGGTTTGGGATTACCCGAACGCGCTGGCCGGTGTTAACCTGTCACCGCAACTGGCCTGGAGCCACGATGTTCAGGGTTACAGCCCGCAGCCGGGTGGTGCCTTCAACGAAGGCAGCAAGGCCATTGGTCTGTCTCTGCAGGCGGTGTACCAGAACAAGATCACCGGTAACATCGGTTACACAAACTTTT
This sequence comes from uncultured Marinobacter sp., assembly GCF_913055835.1. Lineage (GTDB taxonomy): Bacteria > Pseudomonadota > Gammaproteobacteria > Pseudomonadales > Oleiphilaceae > Marinobacter. The sequence goes on from NZ_CAJXKQ010000048.1 coordinate 6,635, forward strand.
TCGGCGGCAAGCCGTATAACGAGTTGACTGACCGTGATTTCGTGAGTGCTAGCGTTTCATACTCATTCTGAACCCGGAAAGAATTCGTTGAACGAGGGAATTTAAATGAAACTGAACAAGAAACTACTGGCCACAGGCGTTCTGGCAGCGAGCATGTTTGCTGGCCAGGCCTGGGGTGCGGTTTCTGCTGAAGAAGCGGCCAAGCTGGGTAACTCGCTGACACCGATGGGTGCAGAAAAAGCGGGCAACGGCGGTGCGATTCCCGCCTGGACTGGTGGTCTGACGACTCCACCGGCCGGCTATGACGGTGACGGTATCTATGTGAATCCGTTCCCGGATGAGCAGCCAAAGTTCACCATTGATCAGAGCAACGTTGAGCAATACAAGGACAATCTGTCTCCGGGTCAGGTTGCCATGATTGAGCGTTACGACGACTACTTCATGCCGGTGTACGAAACCCATCGTACCGCCGCTTACCCCCAGGAGGTAATGGAGCAGACAGTTGAGAACGCAACCAAGGTTGAGCTGATCAAGGATGGTAACGGGCTTGGCAACTACCAGTCTGCCACGCCGTTCCCGATTCCCCAAAACGGCCTGGAAGTGATCTGGAACCACATTACCCGCTACCGCGGTGGCTCGGTACAGCGTAACGTTGGCCAGGTGACCCCGACCGAGGGTGGTGACTTCTCGGTGGTGAAATTCCAGGACGAGCTGACCTGGCGTACATACCTGGCGGATTACGAGCCGGGCATGGACCCGAACGTACTGTTCTACTTCAAGCAGGCCATTACCGCTCCGGCACGTCTGGCGGGTAACGTTCTGCTGGTACACGAAACCATCGACCAGGTTGCAGAGCCCCGTCGTGCGTGGGTATACAACGCCGGTCAGCGCCGTGTTCGCCGCGCACCGCAGGTTGCTTATGACGGACCGGGCACAGCGTCTGACGGTATGCGTACCTCAGACAACTTCGACATGTTCAACGGCGCTCCGGATCGCTACAACTGGGAGCTGGTGGGCAAGAAGGAAATGTACATCCCGTACAACTCCTACAAGTTGACCGATCGCAGCCTGAGCTATGACCAGATCATCAAGCCTGGCCACATCAATCAGGAGTATACTCGCTATGAACTCCACCGTGTGTGGCACGTTCGGGCTACCCTGAAGGAAGGCGCTCGTCACATCTACGCACAGCGTGACTTCTACATTGATGAAGACTCCTGGCAGGCGTCCGTTATTGATCATTATGACGGTCGTGGTGAGCTCTGGCGTGTAGCCGAAGCACACAACATGCAGTTCTATGATCAGAACGTGCCCTGGTACGCCATTGAGACTCTGTATGACCTGCTCTCTGGCCGTTACCTCGCACTCGGTCTGACCAACGAAGAAGAAAACCCGTATGAGTTTGGCGTTGAGCGTCGCTCCAGGGACTACACGCCGGCCGCACTGCGCCGCGCTGGTACCCGGTAACGGTTTTTCTGAAGACTTGAAAAACGGCGGGCCCAAGGGCCCGCCGTTTTTTTAACACACGATAAAATCCTTTCACGTCAAAATTTTGCAGCCCACCCCTCAATTGGTTTAACCTTCCTATCATACTAAAGGCGTACCCGATGCCGGTCGCCACTCAAAAGTCAGTGCAAGATCCACTTTTCCGGCGGTGAAGGGCAGCTCAGGCCGGAGTAAAATGGGGCAGTGCGTGAAACCATTCAATGATGGCTGTGCAGCCAACGATGAATTTCAGTCGGCGAATAGTGGTCTTCAGCGAGGTGAGCTGGTCAGGGACCTGCTCAGGCAGCGGGTTCAGATCCCTCCCGTTCCATCCGATTCACTGGTCCGGCCCAGGCTCGATGGCAGAATTTCTGACGCGCTGACCTCCCGAGGCGTTCTTTTTGTAGAAGCACCCTGTGGCTACGGAAAATCCCATGCCGTGGTCAGTGCCCTGGGCAGCGCAGAAATGGCGGCTGATCAGGTACGCTGGGTCGCACTCAACTCCCAGGACAATGCGCCTTCCCGTTTTCTGACTTTGCTTGCCATTGCCCTGGATCTGCCCGAAACCCCCGAGCAAGGTCTGCAGAGTGGCGCTACCTTCTCCGATACTCTTTCAATGATGCAGGTTGCGCTGGCCCGAAAAAATTCAGGTCATCCACGGGTTCTGGTGCTGGACAACCTGCAGAATCTCAGCAATCCCGCTGTTGTGGATCTGCTTGCGCAACTGGTTACTGACGTTCCGGCTGGCTCATCCATCGTGTTGATTTCGCGAAAGGCATTGCCTTTCGAAACGCACAGTCTCGAGTTGGAAAACCGTTTTATCCGTATCGGGCCGGAAGCGCTTGAGTTCTCACGTTCGGAAACCTTCGAGTTTTTCCGCCCGGCAACGGCAAACAGCGAACTCACCAGTGTGGCTGTTGATAATCTCTATGATATGACCGAGGGCTGGGCAACGCCTTTGGCACTGTATCGTCGGGAAGTTCTCCATAACATTGAACGGAAGCCGATACAGGAAACACCGAGCGTTGAGCGCTTTCTCAAGGAATCAGTCCTGGGCAACCTGACACCGGGCCAGATGCGTTCCATGCGCGGTATTGCCGAACTTGAGTTGTGTTCCGATGAACTGTTCCTGGCCCTTGAGCCCCTGCTGCCAGAAACCGGTTTCGTACCCTCCCAAGCTGTCGAACGGGGGCTGCCATTGAAGCCGATGCCGGGCCGTGGGCGCTGGTATCGCGTTAATCCTTTATTGCAGGAATGGCTCAAGTCACCGGTAATGGCCGGTTACTCGGAGCGAATGCTTCAGGCCAGTCGGTGGTTTGGCGTGCGTGACCAATTCCCGGAAGCCCTCAAGTATGCGCTGCTCGCTGGCGATGCGGACGAGGTTATCCGAATTGCGTCTGAAGGATCCGAAGCCCTGTTGCTCGGGCAGGATACGGCCTCACTACTGCGTCTTCGCAAGAGCCTGCCGGCACAGCTATTGGAACGGAGCGTGCGGCTGCGGATCGTCTATAGCTGGGTGCACGCCATTGGTGGCCAGTTCCGACAGGCGCGGGCGCTGATTGACGGCCTTGCCGAGGCTGACCAGAAAGAACAGGCCGCACGCATCTGCGCGCTAAAAGCCTTTATTCTGCGGGGCGAGGGCAGTGTTGGCCCGGCCCTGGACATCGCGGATCAGGCCCTGGCCGGAGGCGAGCTCAGCACCCAGGGCCAGCTGGTTACCCAGATGGTCCGCTCCAGCGCCCTGTGTGCCGCAGGTCGCTTCCAGGAAGCGCGGGAAGCCAATCGGGCTGCATCAAGACTCGCCAGGGAAGCCGGGGATTCCGGTTCTGAAGCTCTGGCGGTTTACGCCCATGCCCGGATTGAACTGGGCAAAGGCGCCCTGAAACACGCTGAGCAGTTGTTGCGCACCGGTCTCGATACTGCCATGCAGGAGCTTTCTCGGCCCGCCCGAATTGGTGAAACCCGGCTGCAGTTGAATCTGGTGCTGGTGCTCTGGCACCAGGGCCGGGAAGCGGAGGCAGACCGCCTGCTGGTTACCTGCGGACGTCATGCCGAACAGACCCGCGATCTGGGCCTGCTACTGGCAATGACGATCCGCGTATTGATGTGCCGTGGCCAGGGCCGGCTTGAGGATGCTTTTGTCTGGATTGGCCGGGCGGAGCGCACCATGCATGCCTGGCAGGTTGACGAATCGCTGTTCGTCCCCGTACTTGAGGCCCTGAAAGCCAATTGCTGGCTGGCCCAGAATCAGATTGACAGTGCGGACCAGGCGGTTCGCAAACTGGCCCCCTATCGGGAAGCTGGCTGCGTGCCGGAGTTGTTCCCGATGATGCCGGGTCTTCTGGACTGCCTGCAGGTTCGGGTTGACATCGCCCGTGGTGACCTTGTGCGAGCCCGGGAAACCCTGCACGGCATTCGAGAGCGTTATGAGGGCGCCATTCCCTGGGGCGTGGAGTTGCACATGCGCCTGCTTGAGGCGGTGATTGTTCTTGATGAAAAAGGGCCGGTTGTTGCCGTTAAAATCCTGTCCACCGTTGTTTCCGAAGCGGCGACGGAGCACTTCATCAGTCCCTTCAGGGAACTGCGCACTGAGCTGCAGGAAGTGATGGCAAAAGGCTTTGGCCAGTTGCCGGAAAGTGGGTTTAAAGAAGCGCTGGGCGAGCTGTTCGAGTTGCGGGCCGGTGCGGCCGGTGCAGACTCCCTGGCCGAACCAATCAGCGAGCGGGAGCAAGGCGTGCTTGAGTTGATCGCCAAAGGGCTTTCAAACCAGGAAATTGCAGACAAGCTGCACATTTCCCTGCATACGGTGAAAACCCACGCTCGCCGGATCAATGCCAAACTGGAAGTGAAATCCCGAACTCAGGCTATTGTTCGAGCACGGGAACTCGGTTTGCTGTGAAGAAGGGGGCTGACCCAACGGGGTCAGATCCCAATTTCAGCTTTTCCCTCTGACTTCAGCTCATCAATGCGCCGATCCTTCTCCGCCCAGATCTCACTCACCCAGCGTTGGAACGCGACCCGGGTTTCCCGGTTGTTTTCGTAATCCATCCCCAGAAACTCGCCGGGAATTTCCCGGGTGCGGACTTCAATAATAATCCTGCGAATCCGCCCGCACAGGTAATCCCAGAAACCGGCACGCCCGTCCGGATACACAATGGTCACGTCCAGCATGGTATGGATCATCTCACCCATGGCTCCGAGCACAAAGGCAGTACCGCCTGCCCGCGGTTTCAGAAGATGCTTGTAGGGTGAGTTCTGCCGGTCATGCTTCTCTGGTGTAAACCGGGTGCCTTCCATAAAGTTGAAAATCGTCACCGGGGTGTAGCGAAACTTCTCGCAGGCCGCCTGGGTGGCCGCCACATCCTTGCCCTTGAGCTCGGGGCGTTTCGCTAACTGCTCCTTGGTATGGCGGTGCATGAACGGAAAATCCAGCGCCCACCAGGCAACTCCGAGTAGCGGCACCCAAATCAGCTGTTTCTTAAGGAAGAACTTCAGCAAGGGAATCCGGCTGTTGAGCACGTACTGAATGGCGGGAATGTCGGCCCAGCTCTGGTGGTTGCAGGTGACAAAATACCAGTGCTCGCGGCTGAGATTTTCAACCCCGCGAACATCCCAGTCCACCTTATGCAGAAGATCCATCAGCAGGTTGTTGAAACCGATCCAGACCCAAGCGATGTTGTTGAGGATCACCGTGCAGCCCTTGCGAACGCTGGTAATGGGCAGCACCAGTTTTAGTAGGGCGAATACCAGAAGAACCGGAAACAGCACCAATGTGTTACACAGGATAAGCAGGGCCGCCAAAGTCCCCTTCAGCGGCGCGGGGAGAAAATCGAGCATGGGGTAGGGTCTCTAACCTTCAGCCGGGTTGGTGTTCACTGATGATTGGCGGGGTAACAACCCGGTTGGCGCTTCCGTGGAGGCCAGTTGCTCCAGGCTGGCAGGGTCGAGGTTACCAACGACGCTGCGGAAATCATCATCATAGAATTCCAGGTTGTTGTAATGGATCATGGCCCGGATCTCTTCTATATATTCTTCGCCCCTTTCGGAATAGCCGAGCAGGCCTTCAGCCAGTTCCAGGCCAGACAGGGGGGCGTTGTTGCGGCGATCCTTGAGGCGAACGTCCCGCAACAGCTGGTACGTGGGGTGGCGGTTCAGGTTCTGGATATAGGCGCGAACCGACCGGTACGGTGAAGAGAACTTCGCCACTTCATGGCTGGCGCCTTCAGCACGCCCGAGGGGCACCAGCCCGCAGCCCTTGGAAAAACACCACTGGCCGAACAGATTGTTGCCCTCGGTCGCAAACCGGGAAGTGCCCCAGGCAGATTCGTTGGCGGCCTGAGCCAGGATCAGGGAAGGCGGAATCACATCCAGGCGCTTGCGTAGCAGGGCAAACTGCTCGTCGCTGCCGGGCTCCGCATCTACCCTCAAGCGTTCGGATTGCTGGGCAAGCCAGTTGTATTCCTTGCTGGTCAGGGTTTCCTTGTCAGCGAGGCTGTCCAGATAGTCGCGCTCGATCAGAATCCGGGAATTAGCCAGAACAATCCTGGGGTACAGAAACGAAAAGAAGGCGGCTTTTTTCTCGGTCGTGTCCCGGTACTGTGAGAAATCCGGAAGATCGTCATTGGCCCAGTGGGGCAGTGATGGCAGGGAAGACAGTGCAGGTTCGGAACCCGAGTTATCGGAGTTGCTTTGGTCAACGCTCGCCTCAGGTGTATAGAAACCACCCCCGATTGCAAACGCAATCAGTGGCACTATCAGCATGATCGCCCGTTTACCCGCAGACATAAAACCTCTCGTTAAAGTCGATATAGCAAGAATTATAACAGGTTATACGAGAGCGTTTGCCCGTTGGGTTTCGTCGGCTGATCCAGCGGTCAGGGCAGGCGTGTCGCAATCACCAGGCCAATCTGGTCCTCGTTGCCCTCCGAATTGCGGAAACGCAAGTAGAACTGGTCCTGGCTGGCAGTGTGAAAACCCTCCATCACCAGGTTCCCACCGGTGAACTGCACCTGGCCATCGCCGGGTTGACTGTAAGTCAGCGTGATGTCCGGATCGCTCTCAAGCGTGGGTTTTGTCACCGTCTCGGTGTCGACAGCATGGGTACTCGTCAGCGTGATCGGCGACAGTGTCGCGGCGCTGGAGGAGTCAATGGTCAGCAACGCGTTGTCAAAATGGTGGAGCCGGTTGGTATCCGGGGCAAGGGCGAAAGCTACGCCCTGGAGCCGGAACTGTCCCGTGGTGGGTGCACCGCTGGCGGTTTGCTCGGCCGCAATCAAAAGCCCGTCTCCCAGGGGGCTGTCGTCCAGATTGAAGGCCATCAGGGTGCCATCCGGTGTGCTGGCGCCAATCCCGATATCCGGTTGCTCGAAATCACCGGAGGCGGTGGTGATGTCCAGGTTCAACCGACCGACATCCACATCGCCTTTACTGAGACGCGAAGTGCGATTGCTCAGGGTCCAGGATTCGGTTCGGGTTCCGCTGGGATCAGTGGTGACATTGCCGGAGTTACCGCGCTGCACCGTTGTAAAGCTCTGGGATTGGCTAATAGTGCCGCCATTAATCTGCCACTGGCCAACGCCGGCTTCAATGGCAAGGGGCACAGTGTCATCGCTGAACCGGTTTGAAAGGTAGACAACGTTGTATTCCCGGCCATTCAGCGTGTCTGCGCTGAACCCTTCCTGGCGTAGCAGGTTTATTTCCAGAACAGACAGGTACTGGTCTTCCAGAGTGTCCAGCCGCCGCAGCTGATCGCCGTCGGCCTCCAGCTCGATCGCCTTGCCGGCACTGAAATAGCCGCTGATTACCCGGTCTGGCCCGGTGGTTTCATCCACGGGAGCGCTGGTAAAGGCATCCAGGTAGTAGGGGTTCCGGGTCCAGCCAATGATTTTCGAGCTGCCACGGCCGGTAATGCTCTGGAACAGGGCCCTGCCGGCCAGAAGTCGAGTATCTTCCAACAGGGTAGCGGCGCCGGGAGACGAGGAGTGAGTGTTACGTTCCCAATAATCGGAGCCGCGCACGAAGAAATTGTTGCCATCCTGATGAATCAGGGCCTCCCGGTCATAGGGAATATCGTTGGCCAGAGAGGTGACACGGATGTTGAACGCGTCAAAGCTGGTCAGCGTGAGAGCCGGGTAAACATAACCGGTGCCGTTCTCATCCGTCAGAACTTCCTCCTGTGCGGTACGAACACCCCATTGCCCGGAGCCGCTCAGGGTCGACTCCAGAAACGTCTGCCCCAGCTCAATGCCCAGGAACACAGAATTGTAGTCCGCCGAGCTGGCGCTGATCTTGCCGGAGGAGGTCTCGTCCAGCACCGCGTAATCGGCCATGGCGCTCACGTAGCGGGCAAAGTCGCCCCTATTCTCCAGCACATCGAGGGCGCCGCCCAGGCCAACATTGGAGGGGATATCAATTTCGAAGTCGTGCACCTGGTCGGCCAGCGTAGACCAAACATATTTGTTCAGGCACAGCTCGCCGCCTGCATCGGCAACGCAATCCATAATGGTCTGGAACTCACCGGCCGTGTAGTTGCTCAGCGTGTTGCGTATCAGATACTCGGAGAACGGGTTCACCTTCACATCCCGGTCGGCATCGGCGGCCAGGGCGCGCATACGGGTATTGCCGTAACTGGCATCGATAACCACATCCGGCCCCAGGGGCAGGCCGTTGGTGAATTCGATGATGGTGAAGCCTTCGCTGTCAGTGCGTGTGGAAATCGCGGGCTCATCAAGCACAGACAGGGCCTGGTTGGTGTAGTAAACACTCACCCTGTCCGGCTGCACGATTCTCAGGTTGCGGCGGGTAAGCTCGCCCTCGCTGGTAACGCCATCCGGTACTTCCATGGTCACACGGACTTCGTTGCTGGCCAGGCCGCCGGCGTTGGTGGAATCGCCCGTACTGCCGGAGCTGAAATCATCAACCGGATTCTTGTTGCTAGCGAAGTCGTTGGGCTGGCTGGCCGCGCCCTCAATGGCGTCTTCGCCACTTCCGCATCCGGCGGTGAGCAACAGAGTTGAGGAGAGCAATAAACCGAGTGTGAAACGCATGCCTGGCTATCCGTGCAGAAAATACAGGCAAACAGTCTAACAGTCGGATTCTCGGGAAAGCGTGAGGAAAAGCACGAAAGGGTTATGTAAAGAACGGGAAACGGGCCCCGGGGGAGGGGCCCGTTTCGGACAGAGCGGAAATCAGAAGAAAATCTTCATGCCCGCCATAACGCCTTCATCGAGATTGACGTCGCGTGAGGAATTCTCGATATCGGTGTTCAGATAACGGTAGCCGGCAAAGAGCTCGGCGTTCCGGATAACGCGATAGCTGCCACGCAGCTCGAGGCTGGTCATGTCATCCGAATCGCCGAACGAGAGAATGCTTGGCGCGTAGTGCAGGCCACCGGTGAATGACAGGCCGGGAACATTCGGGATGTTCACGGTGGCAAAACCGCCGAGACCCAGAGCACCGCCATCAGCGCGGTTCTGATCCCAGAATATGCCACGCATACCGATGCCTGCAGTTGTGGGCAGGTTACCGATAGCGGTGCGGCCCTGGGCGTGGAAATCCGCATTGAAGATGTCGCGGCCGCCTTCATGGTAGGTGTAGCCGGCGCCAAGCTGGACATCATTGTTGGTGTTGAAGAAGTTTACCTGGCCTTTGACCGAATCGTTGGTGAGGCTGAGGTCAACATCCCCTGCGAAAGCAGGCGCGGCAGCCAGTGAGAGAATCATCAGGGAAATCCGGGACGCTTTCATATCTGTGCACCTTCATTACGTTATTAGCGGAATTGGCGGTATGTTAACGGGGTGTACCGGGCCACTCAACTTAAAAGCCAGTAAGTCCCCGTTAACTTTCGTTTTTCGCAGGTCAGTGCCGGGTGGTCTCGCCGCCCTGGTCCAGATCCTCCGGTGATGCGTTCTCTGCGGGTACCCGGTATTCCTCGTTGGCCCAGGCCCCCAGGTCGATCAGTTTGCAGCGCTCGGAGCAGAACGGGCGCCAGGGGTTGGTCTCGGTCCATTCCACGGACTTCTTACAGGTTGGGCATTCAACGTTCATGGTTGCCTTCGGGGTTGGGAAACGTGTCTGGATGTCTGTGCCCTGATTTGAGAGAAAGCCTTCAGGAAGCAGCAGACGCCTGACAATATTGTTCCAGTACTGCCCGCAGCATTTCAATATTGACAGGCTTGGCAACAAAAGAATCCATACCGCATCGGCGGCAGCGTTCTTCGTCTTCTTCCATGGCACTGGCGGTCAGGGCCACTACGGGGATTCGCTCGCGGTTGTGGGCTTGTTCCCACTCCCGCAGGCGTCGGGTGGCTTCAAAACCGTCTACCCGGGGCATCACACAATCCATGAACACCAGATCGAAAGGGTGCCATTGCCACAGGCTGGCCGCCGCCTCGCCATCATTGGCGGTCATCACATCGCAACCGAGCTTCTCGAGCAGGCGGCGGGTCAGGGTGCGATTGACCGGGTTGTCTTCCACCAGCAGCACCTTCATCCGGCCACAGGGAAGTTCCCGGCGCCGGGCGGTATCGGAAACCGCCTGCAGGGAAAACCGGGTCAGGAAACGGCGTTCCTGTTTGGCGGCATCCGCAAACAACTGGTTCAGAATCGGCGTCAGGCAGGATTCCCGCAGCGACTTGCTCAGGAAGGCATCGGCACCGGCCTGGCGAAAATGTTCGGCATCGCCCCGTTGGGGGTTGGATGACAGGATCAACAGGCGCATGTCCGACCAGAGCGGATTGCTGCGAATCTGCCGGCACAGCAGGTCGCTGTCCATATCCGGCACAAACCCGTCCAGGATGATGGCATCGAAGGGCTGCTGGCCATCGAACGCCGTGCGCAGGGAGGTCAGCGCCTCCCCGGCAGATTTCACCGCCTCAATGTTTACCTCGTGGCGGGACAGCATCTCCAGGGTGATCTTGCGGGACAACTCGTAGGAATCCACCACCAGAATCCGGCGGTTTTTCACCATCCGGGTATCCGGCCGAACCCGGGCGGCGTTCTCGGGAGCGACGGGCAGGGTCAGCTCCATCCAGAAGGTAGAGCCCTCGCCCGGGCGGCTTTCCAGATCCATGGAGCCGTCCATCAGGCCTACCAACTGACGGCAGATAGTCAGCCCCAGACCAGCACCGGGCAACTGACGCTGGAACTGCTGGCCAAGCTGCACGTAGGGCTCATAAACCAGGGGCACATCTTCCGGGTTAATGCCCACACCGGTGTCTTCCACGGCAATGCGAAGGCGTGCCTTGTCGTCCCGGCGACCAAGGACTTCAATGCTGATCAGCACATGGCCGGAATCGGTAAACTTGATGGCGTTGGAGGTGAGGTTCAGCAGGATCTGGCGGATTCTTACCGGATCGCCCTTCAGGGCCCAGGGCAGGTTCTCGTCGATGCGAAGTTCCAGCGCCAGGCCCTTCTCCCTGGCGCGGGAACCCAGCATGTGCACCAGATCATTGAGGGTTTCCCGAAGATCAAACGGAATGTCATCCAGCACCAGCTTGCCGGCTTCCATGCTGGAGATATCCAGCAGATCGTTGATGATGGCAGAGAGGCTTTCGGAGGCGCTCAGCAGCGTCTGCACATATTCCCGTTGTTCCTGATCCAGGGGCGTGTCGGTCAGCAGATTGGCGTATCCCAATACGGACTGTAGCGGAATGCGCAGCTCGTGGCTGACATTGGCCAGGAACTGGTTCTTGGCGTGGTTGGCCCGCACCGCCTCGTCCCGTTCGCCCTGAGACTGGATTGTGGTCTGGCGAAGGGAGCGGGTGTCCTCCAGGATTTGCAGGCGCATCTTGTTCAGGGCCTGCTCCAGCTCCGAAAGCTCGTCTGGCGTCTTCCGCGTCTTGCGTTTGAGTTTCAGCGGGTCGACCAGCGCGTCCAGGTTGAGCCTTGCGGCGTAGTCAGCCATGGATTCCAGGTGCCGGGATAGCGTCAAACGCACAATCACAAGCAATCCCAGGGTGCCCAGCATAACCACGATGGACTGGAACAGCAGGTTTACCAGAGCCCGGTTGCGCAGGTCTGTGTAAATCTGGTCGATGGAGGAGGTAACCGTCAGCGTGCCTACGTTTTCCGGGCCGCGGGTACTGGAGCGGTCGAAAACGAGGGGGAAAGTCTGGGAGAGCACCCGACCCTCTGGGTAGGTGCCGGTCGTGAAGGTTTCGCCGGTGCTGGTCACCACCCGGCCATACTGGACCGCGGGAACCGCCTTCATGTCGTCCAGGGCGTTGGCCACTTCGCTGAAATTCATCAGCCAGATGTTGTTGCTCATACTGCCCGAAACCAGTTCCGCAGCGCGGGTCTGGTCGTTCAGAAGATCGTTCTTCCGCCGCTCAAATTCGCCGATAAGCTGAACGCCGGTGGCCACCAGAGAGAGAAACACGCTGAACAGCAATACGTAGGCGAGCAGCCTTGCCGCCAATGGCCGTATTCCCAATCGTTTGAAGAGCCGTTTTGAAGGCAAGGCACATATTCCCTGTGTCGACTACAAAATCACCAAAAGCAGTTTAACAGACCGTTAGCACTTCGACACGTTTCCGTGAATGATCATTCACAAATCGAAATCGTACGTTCAGATCGTATAAATGTGCGCCGTAGATGCGCTCCTCTTCGCGCCCACGCCGAAAAGACGGGCGTGGATCGTAAGCCACCACATCCTCGATCAGGGGGCGCAGTTCCGGATAGTCTTCCGGTGACAGCTGACGGATCTGCGCTTCCGCCTCCGGCAGAAAAACCACCTCCAGTCTTTCCGTGGGAGGAGAATCTGCCCACCCCAGGGTGGCCTCGGGCACTGAATCGGCGAAGGGCAGGTAGGGCTTGATGTCGAGAATCGGTGTGCCTTCGATCAGGTCATGATCGCTGATGCGCAGGATCAACTGGCCGTCTCTGCGAATCAGCCCCTCATTGCGGACCACCGACAGACCAAGACTGTTGGGCCGAAACGGTGAGCGACTGGCAAACACCCCCATCTTGCGGTTGCCGCCCAGCCGGGGAGGGCGCACCACTGGCCGCCATTCCGCCCGCACCGCTTCGTGAAACTGAAAGGTCAACCACAGGTGGCTCGCGGTCTCCAGCCCCCGGAATGCGTCTTCCCGGTCAAACGGTGGCTGGATGATCAGGTCGGCCCGGGCATGACGGGTCAGCCCCGGCTGGCGCGGCACACCGAACTTGTCCCGGAAGCAGGAGCGGGTAATGGCAATCGGCGTGAGGGTCAGGGCCTCGGCCGCTGGCTTTGAGGGGTGTCTTGGCATTACAAACGATCATCCTCGATAGTACCGGAGAAAAACATCTCCACCCGGAACACCACAGACGCCCGGTCTTTAAAGCTTTCCTCCCGAGGAAACTCCAACGCTGGAATCAACTCGGCATAAAGCCAGTTACTATGCAGTCGGTAGCGAAACGTGAGATCTGTGAACGCAGAAGTGGTGCGCCACGAAGGTTTACTTTCCCCGAGAACGCCCAGTCTCGGCGTTACAATCAGCCGGTTATTCATGCGCTTGCGCATGCTGAATATCTGGCCGGCGACAAATTCCTTGTCGTTGTGCACCCACTCCAGCTCTGAAGACGAGCGAAAGTACCATTCATTGCCGACGGGGCGCCCAACACCAACCCAGGTTCGCTCGCCCCAGCCGTCCTGATGAAAATAATAGAACCGCTGCTGGGCGTTGAGAATCCACTTGTCGTCCAGGCGCCAGCGTTTCTCAGCGGTCGCGCGCCAGAAGGCATCTGGCGGAAGCCTCAGCCGCACACCCACATCGTTGGAGAAATTGATAGCATCGCCAATCTGGGTCAGGTAGCGCAGCGCGCCGGTGGCTTCCGTGTCGGAACGTTCCGGCTCGGTCAGCTGCCGGTCCCGCTGGCGCTCGCCGAGGGGAATCAGTTCCTCGCTTTCGCTCTCGATAACCAGCCTCAGCTTTCGTTCAGTGGTGGGAATGTCGAGACGAAATCGCGCTTCCGGCTCGAACTGTGCCGGATCGCCATATTCGGATTCCGTTGCAAAGCCAACCCGCAGATAGCTCTCGTTGTTGGGCAGGCTCTGGGCGCTGCCGGAGAGCGTCCGGTCCGCCCACTGCCCAACCGACTGGATCTTCTGCCCGTGTAGTCGCTCCTGGCGCAACACCCAGTTACTGAACTTCAACCAGTACGAATCCCTCGGATCGGCCCAGTATTCGTCTGGCTCGAAGGTGTAAAAACCGATCGGTAGCTGAGCCGGGGAGAGAATCTCTGCCACAGAACGCTCCCGGACCTCGAAGACCGGCTCAATGCTGTGGCCCGGGGAAGAGAATGTCAGAGACAGTGCCGCGGCAAGACCTGCAAAACGAGAGCGTAAAAACCAGTCAGCCAAAATCCACCAGCAACCTTTCATGCAGCTCCCGCACCTGACGCGTTACATCCTCCAGAGGGCGGTCATTATCAATCACCTCATCCGCACGCGCCAGCCGATCTTCGCGCGACATCTGAGCCGCAATGATCCGCTCAACCTGCGCCCTGGAATTCGTGTCCCGGGCCATGGTGCGTTCAAGTTGAACGTCTTTCGGCACGTCGATCACGATAATGCGGTCAACCAGCTCGTGCTGATCGGTTTCGAGGAGGAGAGGGGAGACCAGAAGCACATAGGGAAGCTGGTAATTCTCCGGGCTCAACTGCCGAATCAATTCCTCGCGGATGATCGGGTGCAAGAGCGCCTCCAGCCAGGCTCGCTCTTCCGGCTTCTCAAAAACAATGCCACGAAGTTGCGCCCGATCCAGAGAACCCTCGGAAGTCAGAATATCCTCTCCAAAATGCTCCGCAATCTCAGCAAGAGCGGTCGTTCCCGGCTCCACCACCTCCCGGGCAACATCATCGGCATCTACCCAATGAACGCCAAGCTCACCGAATAGCCGAGCCACAGTGGATTTTCCGGAACCAATCCCGCCGGTGAGGCCGATAACTGCCATTAAATCTCCGATTCAGAAGAAAATGTCGGATTACGCTGCGCTAATCCGACCTACAAAAAATTCCGCAAGTTCAACGTAGGTCGTATTACCAGTAGGTCGGATTAGGCGAAGCCGTAATCCGACAACCACCCCAAGCCGTAATCCGACAACCACTCCAAGCCGTAATCCGGCAACCACCCCCACGTAGGTCGGATTAGCGCAGCGTAATCCGACACCCCACTAAACTCCAAGGAACCCAAACCAAACCGCCTGAATCTCACCCCCAAACCACAAACAAATCAACCCCGCCGTGGCCAAATACGGCCCAAACGGAATCGGCACCTCCCGCCCATGCTTCCTGAACACCATCAAGCTGATACCCACTACCGCACCAACCACCGAGGAAAGCAAAATCACCGCCGGTAACAACTGCCACCCAAGCCAGGCACCAAGCGCAGCCAGCAATTTAAAGTCCCCATGCCCCATACCTTCCTTGCCGGTAACCAGCTTGAACAGCCAATAAACTGACCAAAGCGAAAGATACCCGGCCACCGCACCCCAAAAGGCACTGTTGAAGTCCGTAAGCACACCGAAATAATTCAGCACCAGCCCCAGCCACATTAGCGGCAGGGTTATGCTATCCGGCAGAAGCTGGGTGTCGAAATCAATAACGGTCAGAGCGACCAGAGACCAAACCAACAAAAGGGCCCAAAGCGCCGACTCGTTCGGCCCGATGACAGCAATGGTTACCACCGAGAAAATCGCAGTAACGGCTTCAATGATCGGATAGCGCGGCGAGATGGGAGCTTTGCACGAAGCGCATTTGCCCCGAAGAACCAACCAGCTGATAACCGGAATATTTTCCCAGGCCCGGATACCATGGCCACAGGAAGGGCAGGTGGAAGCCGGTTTGGACAGGGTAATCCGTTCTTCATCTTTGCGCTGTTTTTCAGGCAGCTCCAGGAATTCCTCGCACTGGCAGCGCCAGTCCTGATGCATCATTTTTGGTAGCCTCAG
>NZ_CAJXKQ010000049.1 GCF_913055835.1 uncultured Marinobacter sp.
TGGCGGATTGGGCCGGACAGCCTTACTACCACATTGATCCGTTGAAGATCGACACGCCCGCCATTGCCCGGGTGATGTCTTACGCCTTTGCCCAACGCCACGGCATTCTGGCGGTAGAGATCGGTACCGACGAGGTGCTGGTCGCCAGCAGTGAGCCGTTCAAGAGCGAGTGGGTGCAAAACCTTCAACAGGCCGTCCGCAAGGATATCCGTCGCGTTGTTGCCAACCCCGAGGATATCCGAAGATACACCGTTGAGTTCTATCAACTGGCCAATTCCGTCAGCAAGGCCAGTGGCGGCCAGGGACCGGGTGTGGCCGGCAACCAGAATTTCGAGCAATTACTGGATCTTGGTGCCAGCGAACATCCGGACGCCAATGACCAGCACGTGGTCAAGATTGTCGACTGGCTGCTGCAATATGCCTTTGACCAGCGCGCCTCGGACATCCACATTGAGCCCCGCCGAACGGTCACCCAGGTGCGCTTCCGGATCGACGGCGTGCTCCACAACGTTTACGAATTCCCGGAACACGTGGGCGTCGCAGTCACCAGTCGACTGAAGATCCTTGGTCGCCTGAATGTGGCCGAGAAGCGCCGCCCACAGGATGGTCGCATCAAGACCCGCAAGCCGGATAACAGGGAGGTGGAACTACGGCTGGCGACCATGCCCACCGCCTTCGGCGAAAAGATGGTCATGCGGATCTTTGATCCGGACGTTCTGCTGAAGTCCTATGAGCAACTGGGATTTGGCAAGGAAGACCGCCAGCGCTGGCAGGAAATCACATCCCGTCCCCACGGCATTGTCCTGGTGACCGGGCCGACCGGGTCGGGCAAGACCACGACCCTGTATTCGACCCTGAAACAAATTGCGTCCCCCGAGCTGAACGTCTGTACCATCGAGGACCCCATCGAAATGGTGGAGCCGGCGTTCAACCAGATGCAGGTTCAGACCAATATTGACCTGACCTTTGCCGCCGGCGTGCGGGCCCTGCTGCGGCAGGACCCGGATATCATCATGATCGGCGAGATCCGCGATCTGGAAACGGCGGAAATGGCGGTTCAGGCTGCCCTCACCGGCCACCTGGTGCTCTCGACCCTGCACACCAACGACGCCCCTAGCGCGATTACCCGGATGATGGAGCTGGGTATTCCGCCCTACCTGATTCGGGCCACGGTACTGGGTGTCATGGCCCAACGGCTTGCCCGAACGCTTTGCCCTCACTGCAAGACCCCCGGCCCCGCCGACGAGCAGGCCTGGCAGACCCTGACCCGGCCCTGGAAAGCGCCGGTTCCCAAGCAGTTCTATCACCCCGTGGGCTGCCTTGAATGCCGGAACACCGGGTATCTTGGGCGGGCCGGGGTTTATGAAATCATGACGCTATCAGGCCCCTTGCTTCGACAGATCACGGATCATTGTGAGCTGGAGCAGCTGAGACTGGACGCCTACAAGGAAGGGATGAAATCACTGCGCCTGAGTGGCGCCCAGAAAGTGGCCGCCGGCCAGACAACGGTAGAGGAAATTCTGAGGGTAACGCCGGAAAGCCAGCGCTGAGGCCGGATCAGGCCCCGGGACGCAAGCCGCATTGGCCCAGCAATTCCTGCCAGGCTCTGGTGTGAGCCATCATGGCCGCGTCGAGTTCCCGCCAGAGACTGGTCTGGCCGTCCTGCGAAAGATGGCGCTCATACCACTCGGTAAAGCTCTCCGGCATGACCTCTTTCTGGACCTCGGCAAGCCGCTCGAACGGCTCGATGAGTGCAACCCTTCCCTGGGTCACGGCGCTCATGTATGGCTGAATCTTTTCGATGTACACGCTGAAGAACATGTTCTGCACAATATCCGACTGGTTATTGGGCTGACCATTCAGGCAAAGGGGCTGGCCCTCGATTCTCTGCCTGAGCAATTCCGTACCATCCTGCAGTCGTGCGGTTAAAAGCAGCGCGCTGTTGATTAACTGGCCGGCACGGTATTCCGCCTGCCAGCGCTGATGAACGTCTCCGGCAAAATCCAGCGAAACCGCCAGGTCCTCCGAGTACAAACGGACAACGGCTGCATTCAGGCTGGCAATATCAAGCGCCAGGTCCGATACAGGGTTGCGCTCTGGCGCAACCGGATAATAGCCCTTGGCCAGGGTGAAAAGCTTCTCAATCTCTTCGACACCCCAGGTGGCATTCCAGATGGCAATGGGAAGGGATTCAAGCTTGCTGTCGATGGCGCCAGTCAGCTCTTCGGCGAATTCTTCATCCTCTATTTCCGGCAGACAGTCCCTGGCCGCCTCAATAAACCGGATTTCATAACGCAGGCGGTTCAGGGGCTGCATCACCCGCCCCATCACCGAGGTTTTCTCCCCAACCACGTACTGGAGTTCACAACCGTAAAGCGAAAGAAAATCGAGCATCCCCATTTCCAGCTCGGGCATGGGCAACACCCGGTCGCGGCGGCGGGGGAGCTGGCTTGCGGAAGGCAGTTCAGAAAACTCTGGATCGGTCTCCAGTACCCGGGCCACCCGCTCCACGTACTCATCCATCATGGGGCGGGCGTCAGAGAAAGGATCGCAGCCGGTAAGAAGGACGGCAAGAACCGGCGCAACAATTCTGCAAAGTCCGGTTCCGGGCATTCACTCCTCCTGCGATGGCGTTACAGAGCCCTGGGCCTAGCGTTTTTGCAGCAGGCTATCGACCTCCGCAAAATCACGGGCGACAAAGCGTTCGGTCTCTGGCAGATCCCCCTCGCGAACCAGCCAGGCAGTCTGCATGCCCGCTTCCTCGGCGGCCTCGAGTTCGGCTTCCACGTCTGACAGGAACAGTATCGTGGCCGCCTCTACGCCCAACTCCGACAGAATATTGCGGTATGAGGCGGCCTCTTTCTTGCCACCGATCCGGGTATCGAAGTAGCCGGAGAAGAATGGCGTAAAGTCGCCTTCCGTGGTGAAACCGAAAATCAGCTTCTGGGCCTTGACCGACCCTGACGAATATACGAACAAACGCAGCCCCCGATCATGCCAGCGCTGCAGGTAATCGGCGGCGTCGGCGTAGATGTGCCCCTTCAGCTCTCCCTGCTGGTATCCCTGTTCCCAGACCATGCCCTGAAGTGCCTTCAGGGAGGTTTCCTTGCGATCCTCACTGATCCAGGTCTTCAGCACCTCGATCAGGCCTTCAACATCCTCACGAGCCACACCTGAAACCTCGGCCACCGCATCCAGTTGTTCGGAAACCGCGAGGTTGTCCTGGTGCTGATCGCGAACAAAGCCCGGCAGGTGCTCGCTGGCATAAGGGAAAAGGACATCGTGGACAAACGAAATAGAGCTGGTGGTCCCTTCGATGTCCGTCAGTACAACCCGGATCATCCCGCCGCTCCTGCCAGCGCCTCGTAACGGGGCAACCTGCTGGCGATTTCATCACCGGTGAACTCGGCGACCCAGCCCTCGGGGTTGGTGAACAGGCGAATACAGGTGAACGCCGGTTCCGGCCCCATATCGAACCAGTGGCGTGTGCCATCAGGTACGCTGATCAGATCGTTCTTCTCACACAACACAGCGAACACTTCGCTGCCAAAGTGCAGGTAAAACAGCCCCTGGCCACGGACAAAGAAACGAACTTCGTCTTCACTGTGGGTGTGTTCGTCCAGGAACTTTTGACGGAACGCGTCTTTCTGGGGGTTGTCCGGGTTCAGGCTGATAACATCCGCAGTCTGAAAGCCGCATTCCCGTTTCAGTTTCGAGACTTCTTCGCTGTAGGCTTCGAGAATGTCTTCCGAGGAAGCATCAGACGGCAAGTCCTTGGTGGGCCACTGCTCATAGCGAACACCGTGGCGGGCCAGCAGTTCCCGTATCTCTTCAGGATTTTCGGTCACTTTGCGTGCTTTTTCCGGCTGGCTCTGGTCAAAAATGCTCAGGGTAGTCATGGGCGGACCCTCATGGTTTCAAGCTCACATTCAAACAGGAATTCAAAGGCCTCGACGTGGCGCAGGCAATCGGCCATGGTTTTGCCCCAGGTATACAGGCCATGGCCACGAATCAGGTAACCGGGCTGCTCGGGGTGTTCCCGGAACCAGGTTCGGGTCTGATCCGCCAGCGCGTCGATGTCCTGGGTGTTGTCGAACACCGGAACGGTCAGAACCGATTCGTGGGTGTCGACACCCGCAAACGCCTTTTGCAGCTCGTAGCCCTCCAACTCCAGCGGTTGGCCGGGTTCCAGCAGGCGACTGAGAACCGTTGCTTTCACCGAGTGGGTGTGAAGCACCGCCCCAACCTCCGGGAATACCTCGTACAACACCGTATGCAGCCGGGTCTCTGCCGAGGACCGACAGTCACTCTGTACTGGACGACCCGCCAGATCCACTACCATAACATCGCCGGCAGCCAACTGGCCCTTGTGGCGGCCAGAAACGGTTATGGCAATGTGTTCCGCGTCTATGCGGGCCGAATAGTTGCTGCTGGTTGCCGGTGACCAACCCTGCCGATACAGGAATTGGCCGGCCTCAACAATCGCTTCCGCGGCGACTGCGTATCGGGTTACATCAAACACGAGCTCTCTCCCGGGTTTCAGAGTGCTTACAACACTCCCATGGCCGCCATTATAGGGACGAAGCAGCGCCCCGCAAATGATGCCTTGCAGAGATCAGGTCTGCGACAATGGAGACAGCAATTTCGGCCGGCGTCTTGCTCGGAATATCGACACCAATGGGTGCACGCAGTCGTGCCAGCGCAGCCGTATCGAGCCCCAGGGAGGCAAGCCTTTCCCGCCGGGCTTCCGAGGTTCTCCTGGATCCCATGGCTCCGATGTAAAAGGCTTGGGAGTGAAGAGCCGCAAGCAAGCCCATATCGTCGATGCGCGGGTCATGTGCCAGGGCCAGGATACCGGACCAGGCGTCGCCAAACTGGGCCGAGATCAGATCATCGGGCAGGCGCCGGTCCAGCGGTATCTGATCAAAACTCCAGCCAGCGGCAAAGGTCTCCCTTGGTTCACAGAGCGTTACGGCAAATTCCGCCGCCGTCGCGAACTCATAAACGTATCGGGCAACCTCGCCGGCGCCAATCAACAGCAGCCGACACTCGGGTTGCAGGGCGTGGATCAACTGCTCGCCATCAAAGCGAACCGACTTGCCGGCCACAGCCACGGAATGGTCGAGGACCGGAGCACCTTTCAGGGGGACTCGACGAACTACCGGCACGCGATCGTGCAAAGCTCGCGCCAGCGCCTGGACGTGATCAAGCCCTGACTGGCCCTGCAGGGGTTCGATAAGTAGCCGGATCCGGCCACCGCAGGGAAGCTGAAAATGGTCCCTGTCATCATCGGTAATTCCGTAATCAACAAAAACGGGATGATCCGGGCCGTCTTCCGCTGTGCGACGAAGAAGATCTTCTTCAAGGCAGCCACCGGAGACCGAACCGCTCCAGTGACCGGATTCCGCAATTGACAGCCAGGAGCCTACCGGGCGCGGCGAGGAACCCCAGGTCTCGACGATGGTGCACAGCCAGGCCCGCTGCCCCGCCTGTAGCCAGTCAGACATCCTGCCTATGACGGTCTGGCGCCCCGTAACAACTGAATGGGCAACGCGTGACTCAGGCATTGGCTTTCAGTGGCAGGCTTCGCTGGCGCTTGCCGGTCAGAGCAAACAGGGCATTGCCCAGAGCCGGTATGACCGGAGGCACGCCCGGCTCACCAACGCCGGTCGGCGCCTCGCTGCTATCAACAATATCCACCACCACCTCAGGTCGTTCGTACTGTCGCATTAACGGATAATCGTGGAAGTTACTCTGCTGGACCTCGCCGTTCTTCAGGGTGATTTCACCGTAGAGCGCTGCTGTCAGTCCGAACAGAATGCCGCCCTCAATCTGGTCTTCCACGATACGCGGGTTCACCACCTGACCGCAGTCTACAGAGCAGGTGACTTTGTAAACCCGAACAGCACCATTCTCTATCCCGGCCTCGACCACCTGCGCCACGTAGGTACCAAAACTACGGAACAAAGCAAGACCTCGGGCACGCCCCTCTGGCACGGGCGACTGCCAGTCGGCAAGCCGCGCAACCCGCTCAAGCACCTGCAGGTGCCTTGGCTCGTGGGAAATCAGCCGACGACGGAACTGGTAAGGATCCTGACCTGCCTCATGGGCCAGTTCATCCATGAAGGTTTCGACGGCAAACCCGTTGTGCGAAAAGCCCACCGAACGCCACCAGGTAATCGGAATGCCGGGATCGGTGTGGGTGTGACGGATATCGATATTGGACACCTGGTAGGGATACTCGATCGCGCCTTCAATCGCGGAATGATCTTTCGGCGTGGCAATACCCTCGGCCATCAGCCCGACTGAGCCCAGTGTGTCGTACATGAACTTTGGTGCCCAGGGGTACTGGGCAGGCGCCGCATTGCGGACATACCAGTCCAGGATCTGCGGACCAACAATCTGGTGATGCCAGCCCGTCAGTTCACCACCGGAAAGACTGCCTTTCATCCGGTGCAGCATTGCCGGACGGTAGAGGTCGTGACGGGTGTCCTCTTCCCGGGACCAGATAACCTTGACTGGCCGTCGGATACGATAGGCCACGGCCGCCGCTTCCTCAATGTAATCCTGGGTCAGGCGACGGCCAAAACCGCCGCCGAGGAAGGTGGTATTGATGGTGACATCGTCGGGCCCGAGATCGGTCACCCTGGCTGCCGCAATCCGGCCAAGATCCGGCGCCTGGGTGGGCGCCCACACATCCATCCGGTCTCCATGGTACCAGGCCGTGGCATTCATGGGCTCCAGTGTCGCGTGGGCGAGGTAGGGCTGGGCGTACTCCGCTTCCACTACCCGGTCACCCTCTTCCATCGCGCTGGTAAAACTGCCTTCACTACGCTCGGACTCTCCGGGATCGTCATCGGCTGCTGCCCGATAGGAATCAAACACATCGTCCGTGGACAGAGACACCGCATCCGAAAAATCCCAGTCTATCTCGAGCGCATCCTGGGCCTTCCGGGCACGCCAGTATTTGTCCGCAACAACGGCCACACCACGCTCGATCTCAACAACGTCAAGCACACCGGGCATTGCCCGTACCTGATCCGCATTAAAGTCCCGGACCCAGCCCCCGCGACGGGGAGGCCGTGAAACTACCCCGTAAACCATATCGGGGAGATCCACATCAATTCCGTAAACCGCGGTTCCCGTGGACTTGGCCCGGGCATCCAGTTTGCCGCGTTGTTTGCCGATATACTTCCATTCACTCCGAGGTTTGAGGGCAATGTCTCCGCGCACCACCTCCTTGGCAGCCAGCTCCACCAGCTTGCCGTAGGCCATTGAATCGATACCGTTCGGGTGCACCACCCGCCCTTCACTGGCCCGGCACTCGGCCGCTTTCACGTTCCAGACCCGGGCCGCTGCCATAACCAGCATCTGCCGGGCTTCCGCACCGGCCATTCGCAGAGGCTCCCAGCTGGTTGCAACACTGGTACTGCCGCCGGTGAGCTGAAGTTTGTAAAGAGGATTTCGATATTCCGGCGCCACAGGCGCAAAACGGGGCGTGATCCGCTCCGGCTGGATTTCCAGCTCCTCGGCGATCAGCGTGGTCAACCCGGTGTAGGTACCCTGCCCCATTTCAACCCGCGCAAGGGTGAAGAAGACTTCATCATCGGTGGTCAGTTCAAGCCAGGCATCGGGCCGCCACTCACCCGTATCAGGTTCGTAGCCGGTCTGGATTCCGGCACAGCCCGGCAACGTCATGGAAACCATCAGACTGCCGGAAGCACCTGCACTGACCTTGAGGAAATTCCGTCGGTTCATCGCCATGTTACGCCTCCCCTCCCTGAGAGCCGCCTGAAGACTCAGAGCCAGCGACGGATTCCACGGCCGCAATAATCCGCGAGTAGGTCCCGCATCGGCACAGGTTTCCTGTCATGGCGGCAACAATTTCCTCCCTCGACGGGGCCGGATTGTTCGCCAACAGGTGAGCCGCACTCATGATCTGGCCTGACTGGCAGTAACCGCACTGTGGAACACCGTGCTCGATCCAGGCTTCCTGCAGGGCATGAAGCCGGTCACCATCACTCAATCCTTCAATGGTGACCACCTGGCCACCGACAGCCATTTCAACGGGCGTAGAGCAAGAGCGCACTGGCTGACCGTTCAGGTGCACTGTGCAGGCGCCGCAGAGGCCTGCGCCACAGCCGAATTTGGTGCCCTTGAGCCCCAACTCATCGCGCAACACCCAAAGAAGCGGTGTATCTCCTTCGATGTCCAGCGACCGCTCGTCGCCATTGACTGTCAGGCTCACGGCCATCCCACTCTCTCCTTATATCGCCGGTCTCATTGCCGGGTTTTATTGTAGTGCCCGCGCCTGGGGCAGACGTTCAGATATTATTTGACGACGTCTTCGCCATCCTTGTTCACCCAGATCTTGCGCTCGCCGGATTCCATCTTGCCGTTGGAGTTCCAGACCTCCCGATCCGTTGTGGCTTCTTCAACCTTGCCGTTGTCGTTCCAGATCACTCGATCCTTACAACCCGAAAGTGCCAGTACGGCGAATACAATCAATGCAACTTTTTTCACGACGATAACCTCCATTCAGCCGCAATTGCGGCTCTAGTTAAGGAATGCCTGGGATCGGAGCAGCTAGCGGCTGCCGTGGAGTTCACGATTATGCTGTTTGTCCCGGTCGCTTTTTCGCACCATGACATAAACTGCACCGGTACCACCATGGTGTTTCTGGGCCGAATGAAAGGCCAGCACATCGTCCAGCTCCGGAAGCCACTTGGCGAGGTAGCTTTTAAGCTGGGCAATACCATCGGGATTACGCTCCCCCTTGCCGTGAAGAATGATGACCGAGCGCAGACCGTAGCGAACACAATCACCAATAAACCTGAAGACTTCACGCCGGGACTGCTCGACCGTCATCCGGTGCAGGTCGAGACGAGCCTCAATGGGATACTGGCCCAGCCTGAGCTTGCGAAACACGCCATGCTGGATGCCGGGCCGCTGCCAGCTCAGAACATCATGGGCGGTGAGCGGTTCCACCATGTCGGATGTCAGTGGGTTGGCATCCCTCAATGGCTTTTCCACGGCCGCCCTCTGACGTTCCAGATGACCTGGCGTCAGTTCACGGGGCGTTGTCACCTCGGCCCGGTTGGGCTTGCGGATTCGCCGGACGTCTTTCATTTCCTCTAAAAAGCTGAGGCGCTCTTCTTTGGTAGTCATGGCATTGCAGTTAATGACCCGTTTCAATTACCGACTTTACCACCCGGGTTACCGGCCTTAAAGAAAACTGATCTATGTCAGGCCTGATGCGACCAAAATCGTAGGGCGACGTTGGCTTTAGCTACACTACACTTCAGACGGACAATAATAACCAGCGAGTGATGACGGACATGGCCTCAGCGAACCAGGAAAATGACCGCCCCCAGAACATCCGAGCAATCATGACATTTCTGCGGGAACATGCCCCGTTTTCCAGCATGGATGACTCGCATCTGGCGCATTTCGCCGAGAACGCCTCCATTCAGTTCTACGCCGATGGCGATGTTGTACTCTCGCCAGATCATGACGTCGTTAAACGGTTCTACGTGGTTAAACAGGGGCGGATTCGTGGCGAGCGCCACAACGATAAGGAAGACCGCACCGAAACCACCTTCGAAATCAGCCAGGGTGAGTGTTTTCCTCTGGCCGCCATGATCGGCGAGCGGCCAACCAGAACCCTGCACCGGGCATCAGGCGACACCTTCTGCCTCAGCATCGGGCAGGCGGCATTCGTTACCCTCTTCTCTGAAAGTGAACCTTTTCGGGATTTCTGCCTGCGAGGCGTCAGCAGCCTGCTCGACCAGGTGAACCGGCGCATCCAGTCAAACGCCATGGCCTCAATGGGCTCCAGCACATCCCTGGACACCCCTCTCGAACGCTATGCCCTGCGCAATCCGATCGTGTGCTCGCCCGACCTTCCGGTGCGAAAAGCCGTGGCCCGCATGCACGAGAACAATGTCGGCAGCATTATCATTACCGACGAGAACCGCATCCCCACCGGTATTTTCACACTGCGGGACCTTCGGACCATGATTGCCGAAGGCACCGGCCCGCTGGACACGCCAATACAGCAGGTGATGACCAAGGATCCCTGCTGCCTGCCGTCTCATGCTGATGCGTTCGAAGCCGCCATGCTGATGGCAGAGCACCATTTTGCCCACCTATGCGTCATCGACGATGACCATAAACTGATTGGTGTGGTTTCGGAACGGGACCTGTTCTCTCTGCAGCGGGTGGATCTGGTGAACCTGGCCCGCACTATCGGGACGGCTACCCATCTGCGCACCCTGGTGAGCCTGCGAACCGATGTCTCCCGTCTGGTGGATGCGATGCTGGCGCACGGCGCTGACTCCGGACAGGTGGTCAAGATTATCACCACACTCAACGACGTGACCGTCCGACGGGTTCTGGAACTGAACATCAAAAAGAACGACCCCGGTATTCCCTTTACCTGGCTGACGTTCGGCAGTGAGGGCCGCCAGGAGCAGACACTTTTGACGGACCAGGACAACGGCATCCTGTTCGAGACTCCCGAAGGCATGACCGAAGATCAGGTCCGCGAGAAGCTGCTGCCCTTTGCCCGAAAGGTTAACGACGAACTGGCTGAGTGCGGCTTTACCCTGTGCAAAGGCAACATCATGGCGAGCAATCCGAAACTCTGCCTGAGCGACAGGGAATGGGACGACTGGTTTATCCGGTTCATTGACGCCTCCACACCCCAGAACCTGGTGTATTCCTCAATCTTCCTTGATATGAGAGCCATCTATGGGCCGACGGAACCTCTGGATGCCCTTCTGGATAAGGTTTTGGCGCGGATTCGGAAAAACGCCCTGTTCCAGAAGATGCTTGCCGGCAATGCCTTCCAGCGCAAGCCCCCGCTGACCATGTTCCGCAACTTCCGCTACCTGTCTGAAGAGGGCAACAAGCACTCATTGGACCTGAAGCGTCAGGGGCTGGCGCCCTTCGTGGAGGCGGTCAGGGTATTTGCCCTGGCAAATGGCGTTGAGACCGCTAACACTCTGGAACGTATGGATGAGCTGGCCAAAAAAGGCATCTTTGACCCGAAAGATGCCAACGCCTGGCAGGAAGCTTACAGCCTGATACAGGCCATCCGGATGCGGGCCCACCAGGAAATGCTGGCGAAAGGAGAGGAACTGACAAACTATATTGATCCCGACGACCTGAACCCCCTCGACCGTCGAATTCTGAGGGAATCCTTCAGGCAGGCGCAGCGATTGCAGCAAAAGCTCGAAGTTACCTACCAACTCTGACTTTCAGGCGCGAGACAGAGACATGCTGGAACAAATAAAACAATGGATTGAGCATCGCCGGGGCGGAAAGATCGGAAGTCACGATACCGGCAATCTGCCCAACCCGAAAACACCGGGGGAACAGTTACTCACTGATTGCCGCCTGATTGTCCTTGATCTGGAAACCACGGGGCTGAATGCTGCGAAGGATGAAGTAATCGCAATCGGAGCGGTTGCTATCAGGGGCGGGATCATCCACCTCGGCGACCAGTTCGACCTTATCCTCAGGCGGCCAGAGCTCGACATCCGGGAAACCGTGCTCATTCACGGGATCGGACCGGAAGCGCTGACCCAGGGTCACGAAATCGAGGATGCTCTTCTTTATCTCCTGGAATGGATGAATGGAGATCCGATTCTGGCCTACCACTCGGCGTTCGATCAGAAATTCCTGGAAAAGACCCTGAAGGCGCAGCTGGGATATACCCAGCCCCACACCTGGATGGACGTTGCAGATCTGATGCCCGCCTTCTTCCCCAACACAAAAACCGGTGGCAAAGGGCTCGACAACTGGGCGGATTATTTTGGTCTCGAAGTCAGTGAACGACATCATGCCGCCTCCGATGCTCTCGCCACAGCCGAACTCACCCTCATAGCCCTGAACAAGGCCCGCACGGAAGGGGTAAAAACCCTGAAGGGGTTGTACGACAAACTTCATTACCACCGGCGGCTGCAAAACATGCATCGTTACTGAATCGATGCAGGGCCTGTCGTCCCGAAAATAGACCGACGTCACGCCAAATTACTGAGAATTAGACCTTTTGCCAATATCTATAAATCGCTTGACCAGTAAAGTCAGTAGGGACAACTAGTCGGAGAAGTACTTATATGAATAATAAATTCTCTAACCGAAGTGCCTCACCAAAAACCCACCCAACCTCCACAACAACAAAACAGGAGTGATCCTATGTCAGGTCATAGCTACGACGCTGAAGCCTACTGGAAGGCGAACCTACGCCTGATATTCGGGAGCCTGATCGTCTGGGCCCTGGTATCTTACGGCTTTGCAATTCTGCTCCGTCCAATGCTTGCGGGCATTCCGATTGGTGGTACTGATCTGGGCTTCTGGTTCGCCCAGCAAGGTTCCATCCTCACGTTCATCGCTCTGATCTTCCACTACGCGTGGCGTATGAACAAGATCGATGAAAAATTCGGCGTGCACGAGGAGTAAGAACGAATGAGCCAATTTGCCATTAACATCATGTTTGTAGGGGGCTCATTCCTCCTCTACATCGCAATCGCTATCTGGGCCAAGGCCGGAAGCACCAGCGACTTCTACGTTGCCGGTGGCGGCGTTCACCCGATCACCAACGGTGCAGCAATCGGCGCCGACTGGATGTCCGCAGCATCGTTTATCTCCATGGCAGGTCTGATCGCTGCCGGTGGCTACGCCAACTCCACCTTCCTCATGGGCTGGACTGGCGGTTATGTTCTGCTGGCGATGCTGCTGGCTCCGTACCTGCGGAAGTTCGGCAAGTTCACGGTTCCGGAGTTCATCGGCGACCGCTTCTACAGCAAGAATGCCCGCCTGGTGGCGGTTATCTGCCTGATCGTAGCGTCTGTAACCTACGTTATCGGCCAGATGGCTGGTGCCGGTGTTGCCTTCTCCCGCTTCCTGGAAGTTGATTCCACCGTTGGTCTGATGATCGCAGCCGTTGTGGTATTCATCTACGCGGTTATGGGTGGCATGAAGGGCATCACCTACACCCAGGTGGCCCAGTACTGCGTACTGATCATCGCTTACACCATTCCTGCGGTGTTCATTTCCCTGCAACTGACCGGCAACCCGCTTCCTCCGCTGGGTCTGTTCTCGACTCACGTGGATTCCGGCATGCCGATCCTCGACAAGCTGAACCAGGTTATCACCGACCTCGGCTTCAACGAGTACACCGCTGATATCGACAACAAGCTGAACATGGTTCTGTTTACCCTGTCGCTGATGATCGGTACTGCGGGTCTGCCCCACGTTATCATCCGCTTCTTTACAGTTCCCAAGGTGGCTGACGCACGCTGGTCTGCCGGCTGGGCCCTGGTATTCATCGCCCTGCTGTACCTGACTGCACCGGCTGTTGCTTCCATGGCTCGCCTGAACCTGATGACCACCATCTACCCGGACGGCACCGCTGCGGAGCCGATCCAGTATGATGAGCGTCCGAACTGGATCAAGGAGTGGGAAGTGACTGGTCTTATCCAGTTCACTGACAAGAACGAAGACGGTCGAATCCAGCTGTACAACGACAGCGAAGCCTTCGCGCCCACGGCTGAAGCCCGCGGCTGGAACGGCAACGAGCTCGTCGTTAACCGGGATATCCTGGTACTGGCCAACCCGGAAATCGCCAACCTGCCCGGCTGGGTCATCGGTCTGATCGCAGCAGGTGGTCTGGCAGCAGCACTGTCCACAGCGGCCGGTCTGTTGCTCGCGATCTCCTCGGCGGTCAGTCACGACCTTATCAAGGGTTCCATCAACCCGGCGATTACGGAGAAAGGTGAGCTGTTGGCAGCCCGGATCTCCATGGCGGTCGCGATCGTTGTTGCCACTTACCTTGGGGCCAACCCTCCAGGCTTTGCGGCACAGGTCGTAGCTCTTGCATTCGGTATTGCAGCGGCTTCCCTGTTCCCTGCGCTGATGATGGGTATCTTCTCCAAGCGCGTGAACAACAAAGGCGCCATCGCTGGCATGCTGACCGGTCTGGCCTTCACTCTTGTGTACATCTTCGTTTACAAGGGCTGGCTGTTCATTCCGGGCACTAACAACCTGGCAGACACCCCTGAAAACTGGGTGCTGGGCATCTCCCCGCTGTCTATCGGCGCGGTTGGTGCAATCGTCAACTTTGCGGTAGCCTTCATTGTATCCAACGCAACTGAAGAACCGCCCGTTGAGATTCAGGAGCTGGTTGAAAGCGTCCGTTACCCGCGTGGTGCCGGTCAAGCTCAAGACCACTAAGCAACATCTCAGCCTGATACGTTCAATGAACTGACAGGTTGATACTGAACGGGCTTCCTCAATGAGGGAGCCCGTTCTTTTTTGAGGAAGTCATTATATGTTCTGGACATTTGTCGCCACTGTATTTTGCGGCCTTGGCGCTGCCGGTATCGCTCTTGGTATTCGTGCCGCCACTCGAAATAAAGCCCCGAAGTGGATCATCCCGGTGTTTGCCGGAGCGGGCATGCTCGGCTATCTCATCTATATGGAATACACCTGGTTTGACCAGAAGCAGGTCCGTCTGCCGGAAGAGGCGGTAATTGTGAATACCGAAACAGACGGCATCCTGTGGCGCCCCTGGACCTTCGTTTTCCCCTATGTCACCGCATTCTCGACAGTCGACACCAAAAGCATCAGTCGTGACACCAACAGCGAGGATATTGTTCGGTTTACCCTTTATCGTTTCGAGCAGAAAATGACGGACGCCGTTTCCCATCGCATCCACATCATCAACTGTGCGACCCGGGAGCTGGTGCCACTGGGCTCTGACGGAAGTCCCCGAGTGGACAACCTGAAGCTGCTTGAGCCCGGAGACACCCTGTATAAAACCGTGTGCGCAGAGTGATACTTCGTTAGCGTGATGCTTCAAACTGCTGATACTGTCGGGAACGTGTGACCATGATTAGTGCCTGGCTGCTGGTCCTTATTTCCATCACCTACATATCGATCCTGTTCGTGATCGCCTGGGCCGGTGACAAACATCCCGGCCTGTACCGCAGGCGACTGGCACGCACCCACATATACGCACTGTCCCTGGCTGTCTACTTCACCTCCTGGACCTTCTATGGCGCCGTGGGCCGTGCCACCCAGGAGGGGCTAGGGTTTCTGCCCATCTACCTTGGCCCGCTGTTGGTCTTTGTTTTCGGCGCGCCCCTGCTGCGCCGTATTATCTATATCAGCAAGCGCAACAACAGCACCTCCATCGCGGACTTCATTGCCTCCCGATACGGCAAATCCCAACTACTGGCCGCGATGATCGCCACCTTCGCACTGATCGGCAGCGTTCCTTACATTGCCCTGCAGCTCAAAGCCATTGCCATGGGTTTCAACGTGCTCTCGGAGACCGGTACCGGCTATGAGGAATTGAGCACGGCGGCCTGGAATGATTCCGCCTGGTACATCACCCTCGCCCTGGCGGTATTCACCGTCCTGTTCGGCACCCGGCACCTGGAATCCACCGAGCATCACCGGGGCATGATCCAGGCCGTGGCCTTTGAATCATTAATCAAACTCGTGGCCTTCGTCGCCGTCGGCCTGTTCGTTGGCTATGGTCTGTATGGCGGATTCGGAGACCTGTTTGACCGGGTGAGGGATGCAGACCTGATCGGCACCCTGACCACCGATGGCATTGAGGCGCCGGCATTTATCACCCAGACACTCATTGCCATGTTCGCCATCATCTGCCTGCCCAGGCAGTTCCATGTGATGGTGGTCGAGAATACTGATCATCGGGATTTCGAGATAGCCCGCTGGGCCATGCCGATCTACCTGATCGTTGCCAGCGCCTTTGTGCTTCCCATTGCCGCAGCCGGTCTGTTGTCACCCGAAGCCTCAGCTGGAAACCCCGACGTGCTTATCCTTCAACTGCCGATCATGGCCGGCGAGGAGTGGCTGGCCATACTGGCGTTCCTCGGTGGCGGTTCGGCGGCAGCGGCGATGGTAATCGTTTGTTCGGTGGCAATTGCCACCATGGTCAGTAACGAGATAATCATGCCGGCCCTGCTGAAGTTTTTCCGGCCGGGCATGAACCGGCGTACGGATCTTAGTTACCTGCTGTTGAGTATCCGCCGTGTCGCCATCTTCG
This sequence comes from uncultured Marinobacter sp., assembly GCF_913055835.1. Classification (GTDB taxonomy): domain Bacteria; phylum Pseudomonadota; class Gammaproteobacteria; order Pseudomonadales; family Oleiphilaceae; genus Marinobacter. The sequence goes on from NZ_CAJXKQ010000049.1 coordinate 16,082, forward strand.
TGGTACTGCTCACGGCCTACGGTTTCTACCGGATGGCCGGTGAGGATTACAGCCTGACAGCCTTCGGCCTGCTCTCCTTCGCCGCTGCAGCCCAGTTCGGTCCGGCTCTGGTCGGCGGCATTATCTGGCGCCGGGGCAATTACATGGGCGCCGTCTGGGGCCTGGGGCTCGGTTTCCTGATGTGGTGCTACACCCTTCTGCTGCCGGCACTGGCCACAACAGGCTGGGTCACCGACACACTAATTGAGCACGGAATCTGGGGATTAAACTGGACCCGGCCCACTGCCCTGTTCGGATCGGAGCTGGACCAGACCAGCCATGGCATTATCTGGAGCCTCGGAATCAACACGGTCGTGTACATCGTGCTTTCGATGCTCACCCGTCAGCGTGTCCGAGAGAAAATCCAGATCGCTTCCTTCTTCCACGATCCACAGCCCAAGGCCGAAACCGCCCAGCACCAGAGCTGGCAGGGAGAGATACTGACGTCTGACCTGCAGGCCCTCACGGACCGGTTCATGGGTGAAGAGCGCTCGGAAACCATTTTCCGGAATTACGAACGCCGCAATGCCATTCGCCTGCATCCACACCGCCCGGCGTCTGCACATCTGATGAAATACATTGAACGCCAGTTGGCTTCGGTGATCGGCGCCTCTACGGCCAGGGTGGTACTGGAATCTACCCTCACCGGCCGGGACATGCAGATTGAGGACGTGGTCAGCATTGTCGATGAAGCTTCCCAGGCCATGACCTTCAGTCGTGAGCTGCTTCAATCCGCCATCGAAAATATCAGTCTGGGCGTGTCTGTAGTTAACCATCAGCAGCAACTGGTAGTCTGGAACCATCGCTATCTGGAACTGTTCACCTATCCAAAAGGCTTCGTAAGAGTTGGACGACCGGTAGAAGATCTGATGCGTTACAACCTGACCAACGCTAACCTCTCCGCCCGCAGGATTGATGAGATCGTGGCTGACCGCTGCACCAGTATGCGAGAGGGCCGACCGATGTCCTATGAGCGCCAGAGGCCGGATGGGACGGTTCTACGCATCGATGGCAGCCCGATACCCGGGGGTGGTTACGTCACTACCTTCCAGGACATTACCGCCATGCGCCGGACCGAGCAGGCGCTGAAGGAAACCAACATCTATCTGGAGCAGCGGGTAAAAGAACGTACTCAGGAGCTCCAGGTTATTAACGAGCAGATGCTGAAGGCCAAATCCGTGGCCGAACAGGCCAACCAGAGCAAAACCCGCTTCCTGGCGTCTGCCAGCCATGACCTGCTCCAGCCCCTGAACGCAGCCAGACTGTTCACCTCTGCCCTCGCCGGCAAGGCCGATGACGGCGAAATGAAAGATCTGGTGGACCACATCGACAGCTCCCTCGGGGCTGCCGAGGAAATCATCAGCACCCTGCTGGATATTTCAAAGCTGGATGCGGGCGCCCTGGAGCCAGACATCGGCGTCTTCCCCGTGAACGAGATCATGCGCCATCTGGCGACGGATTTTTCAGCCATTGCCAAGGACCAGAACCTGGCGCTGCACGTGGTCCCCAGCACAGTCTGGATCCGGTCCGATGCCAAGCTACTTCGCCGTGTGGTCCAGAATTTCCTGTCCAATGCCATACGCTACACGCCCGAAGGCAAGATCCTCCTGGGTTGCCGCCGTCTGAAAGGCTATATCCGTATAGAAGTCTGGGACACCGGCCCCGGGATACCCGAGGATCAACTAACCCATATCTTCGAGGAGTTCCGTCGGTTTCAGCATGGCCGGGACAAGAAAGGCCTGGGGCTTGGTCTCGCTATCGTCGACCGTATAAGCGGCATGCTGAATCATCCGGTCAGTGTCCATTCTGTCCAGGGCCGCGGCAGCGTCTTCGGTATAACGGTGCCAACAGCCGCACCTGAGCAAAATGAGACCACCGCAGCCAAGCCCACCTCAGGCTCCCGGAGAGTATCAAATCTTGGCGGCCTGCATTTCCTGTGTATCGACAACGACCCCGCCATCCTGCAGGGAATGGTGGCACTACTTGGCAACTGGAAGTGTGATGTGACCGCAGCCGAAAGCCTGGAAGATGCCATGGCAAAACTGGAAGGCAATAAGCCAGATATTATACTTGCGGATTATCAACTGGACGATAACAAGAACGGCCTCGACGCCATGGACAGCATCCGTAATGCGCTGGACGCTGACATCCCGGGCATACTCATCACCGGCTATATGGCGCCTGAAGTGCGGGAAGATGCCATCGACCGGGGCTATCAGATTCTCTACAAACCGGTAAAACCCGCTGCCCTGCGGGCACTGGTTAACAAGCTACTCAAACAGAAGCGCTCATGACCGATTCCAAAGCTGACTTCAATCCGTTCGGCAAGCTCACCTACCTGGTCATCGATGACTTCGAGAATTTCCGGTTGTCCATGCGCCAAATGCTGCGCAGCTGTGGTGCCGATAAAATCGAACTGGTCGCCCACGCCAACCAGGCGATTCAACACTGTACCTACAATCACGTAGACGTAGTGTTATGCGACTTTAACCTTGGAGAGGGTAAGAACGGCCAGCACATACTGGAGGAGCTGCGACACAAAAAGCTTCTCAAACGGTCCTCTCTCTTTTTGATGGTGACTGCAGAGACGTCCAAGGAAATGGTCATGGGAGCGAGGGAGTATCAGCCGGACGCTTACCTCACCAAACCGATCAATCGGGCGGTACTGGAGAAACGCCTGGGTGCCCTGATCAGTCAGCGCAACATTCTGCTGCCCATTAACCGGGAAATCGACCGGGAAAACTATCCGGAGGCTATTTCGCTCTGCCTCCAGGCATTGCCCCGACAGCCTCGTTACAAGACTTGGCTGATGAAAACCCTGGGTGACCTGTATTTCCAGCTCGGCGACCTCGCTCACGCGCTCAAGATCTATGATGATGTCCTGGCGCAACGTGAGCTTTCCTGGGCGAAGCTTGGACGCTGCAAGGTCCTGCTTGCCAAACGCAGTCTCGACGAGGCTGTAGACGGCCTCAGGGACCTTCTGGCGAAGCATCCTGACTACATGGAAGCGTATGACCTGCTTGCCGAGGGCCTGGAACGACAGGGCCGTCCGACCCAGGCACAGCAGGTTCTCGAAAAAGCCGCCGAGCATTCCCCCAATGCCCTGCTCAGACAAAAGCATCTTGCCGAACTTGCCGGTTCAAACCAGGATATGGACACGGCCTCCGATGCATGGCGCCGAACGGTTGAACTGGGAACCCACTCCATACATGACAACTCCGAACACTACCTTGCACTGGGTCAGACGCTCGCGGATTTGAGTGAAGGCGACCTTGAGGAAGAGGGTGCGCAGAAAGCCAAAGAAGCGCTGGCAGTGCTGAAAAGAATGGAAAAACGATTCGACGGCGAGGACGGCATCAGTCTGCGTAGCCGGATCGTTCAGTGCCGGGTATATGCTGGGCAGGGACAGGATCAACAGGCCGCCAGGATCCTTGAGAGCATCAGGCCGGAACTCCAGGATACTGCAGCTATGGATGCCAGAACGGGACTGGATTACGCCAAGACCCTCTTTCGCCTGGGACATGAAGCCGATGCGAAACAGCTTCTGGGAGAGATGTCAGAACGTTTCAGCGATGATCCCGAGACCCTCCAGAAAATTGAAAGTCTTCTGGATGAACCCGTGGGATTCCGCCAGAAGATCAAGGCCAGAACCCTGAACCGGGATGGCATCAGAGCCTTCGAGTCCGGAAACCTGCAGGAAGCAGCCGAAACCTTTTCGAAGGCCCTGGAGATCGTCCCGGACCACGCGGCTCTCAACCTTAACCTTGTTCAGGTGTTGATGAAGAAGCATGCCGATGATCCGGGCAATCCTGAGCTCCTGAAACGCTGCCAGTACTGTCTTAATCGTTTAACAGGGCTGCCGGAGCAACACCGCCAACATCGCCGCTATATTGCCTTACAACGCAAGCTGAAGGGACTGATGCAATGAATGACCAGAATATCGATTTTTCAATGGTTCTCGCCTCAGCCGTTCACGATATGAAGAACTCGCTTGGCATGCTCCTGAACTCCCTGGATGAACTGCGCAGTGAACACGAAGAAAGCCTGGGAGAGTCCTCGCGCTTCAATACCCTGCAATATGAAGCAGAACGGATGCATAACGATCTGGTTCAACTTCTTGGCATCTATCGTCTTGGCGAGAACAACCTTTCCGCGCACATTGAAGAGCACTTTGTACCGGATTTTCTTTCCGAACACCTTGCTCGACACACGCCTCTGCTTCAGGGGCTCGGCATTGAGGTTTCGGTGGAGGCCGGGGACATAAACGGATTCTTCGACGAGGACCTGTTGACCGGCGTGCTGAACAACACCATTAACAACGCTATTCGCTACACGCGAAGCAGAATCCTGCTCACTGCTGGTCAAAGAGATGGCTATTTGGTGATTGGTGTTGAGGACGACGGGAAAGGCTATCCAGAGAGTATGCAGCATACCGGCACCCTGAACTTTAAATCGCTTGATTTCAAAAGTGGCAGTACCAGCCTTGGGCTGTTTTTCGCCTCCTCCGTGGCCAAACTACACAGCGAAGGGGGGCGAAGCGGGTCTATAAAGCTTCACAATGGTGGGAGCTTTGGTGGTGGGGTGTTTGAGATCTGGTTGCCTTGATTCAGCCACTTTAGTTTCAGGCAATAAAAAACCCCACCATCACAGATGCTGGGGTTTTCGGTATTAGGAGCCTGACGATGACCTACTCTCACATGGGCAACGCCACACTACCATCGGCGCTGGTCTGTTTCACTTCTGA
>NZ_CAJXKQ010000050.1 GCF_913055835.1 uncultured Marinobacter sp.
GCATTCAACGACGGCATTTCGCCCGTTGCCGCTGAGGAAAACCTTAAAATACTGTCCGGGATTAGTTGACCACTACAGTACTTTGAGTTTCATGTCCCGTTCAACATGTTCCATGAACCCATAGCGCTCGTAGGATTAGAGCTTTTCATCTGGGTTTTTGTTGCCTTGACAGAGGGCTTGGTACTTTCATTTATCTACGGCCAGAGCCGCGATGGAACCGCCTGAATGGAGTGCCAAATTAGGATATCGAATGCGTGGAGTTGGGGCTTTCGAGATATGAGAATCTCTGTAAGTCATCGAGCATGCCGGTTTTTGAGATGGGAGCGATAGCGGGGAAGATCACATGGCTCTGCTTCTACATGTTTCGGCCGCGATATACGCCTTGGTCGTGGGCCTAATCCAATTGGCCACGTCCAAGGGTAGCCGGACGCACAGGTTTCTAGGTTGGACTTGGGTAATTGCCATGCTAACCGTGGCTTTTTCTTCTTTCGGTTTGAAGGGACTCTCTTCGAGTTTTGGCGGTTACAGTCCTATCCATATTCTCTCGATCTGGATCATCGTGTCGGTTTCTGCGGCCGTCTTGGCAGCTCGACAAGGAAAACTCAGAACTCACAAGCGATTTGCCACCGGCGCGTTATTGGGTTTGATAGGCGCTGGGCTCGGGACGTTATTACCGGGAAGGTTAATTCACCAACTGATATTTACTGGTTAGGAGGACAAAATGAGACAGCTTGTTAGCTCAGGTTCCCACTTGGAAGAGCCAATTGGGTTTTCGAGGGCGTGCAGGGTAGGGAACGTGATCTCTGTTTCCGGAACCGCACCTATCAACAATGGCGAAACCGTTTTCGTTGGAGATGTTTATGGACAAACCAGATATTGCCTGGAGCTGTCTATTCAGGCTATTGGGGAGGCGGGAGGGAAACCGTCTGACATAACCAGGACTCGTATCATGCTCACCGATATATCTCATTGGGAACAGGCAGCGAAAGCACATGGAGAACTGTTCTCGGAAATCAAGCCAGCTTGCACTTTCGTTGAAGTGAGTCGATTCATAGACCCGCAATGGCTTGTGGAAACAGAAGTCGATTGTGTCATGGGGCAGTCATAACTAAATCAGGAGGATGAACTTGTTTTCATAAACTTAGATGGTGAAACGAAGCGTGGGATAATTCAGCGAAAAAACAGGCTGTTTAAGGTCATCTGAAACCCTAATATTTCTCCACAGGAAAGTTTTGGTTTATCCGCCTGAATGTTCGCTTTGCGACCGAAGCGAACATTCGCCGTACCCCAGTGTTGGCTTATACCTCCACTCGAATCTATACAAATCTAGATCGGGGTTTTGAGTCGGATTTTTCAACTCTGGACGAACATAATACGCGGTCAAGGGCACGGCCTCTCAGGCAATCGCTTTGATCTTTTTGGTTGTGCGCTAGGTTGTCGGGAAGCAGCTCAATTCAAGAATCTGGATGATGCGGTTATGTTCAAAGCCCTGAAGTCTTTGTTCTCCAAAAGCAATGAACTCAAGCCTGAAGAGTACACCGTTTACACCGTCCATGAGGGCAAGGAGTACGTCAGCCATGACGGACTGGGACTGAAGACGCCTCAGCCAGAATCGGAGCCCGAGCCAGTTCCAGAACCAATGGTGACATTCCCCGACTGGCAAGATATTAGCCAGGCGGGCGGTATTTTCGAAGATTCAGGGACAGAGTCTGTGACCGATGATGAAAGCCTTTTTACGGACGACTTGTTTAATGATTGCTTCAGCCCATCAGGCAATGACTTCGGTATCGCAAGCGGTGGCATCAACCCCGCGACCGGGCTGCCTATGGCCGACAGTATGATTGATGTCGGCGGTAACGTTTACGGAATGAGCGACGACAGTATGAGCATTGGGACTGGGATGGATAGCGACTTTGGCATAGATAGCTTTGGCAGCTCCGATGATGGTTTCTTGTAGCCTTCCCTAAATTCCGGCCTGCCGTTCAATCTTCGCTGCCTTCGGTACCTACATAACGCCTGATCAACTCCACTTGGCGTAGGTTCCACTGAGCGTGGCCGGTGCCGAACATCTCATCTGGACTTATCTTCTTTCCGAAACACTTTGCGCACCTTTTTCTCAATAGAATCCGAGAAGTACAGGCTGATTAGACATACTAAGGTGACGGAGAGGAAAAAGGCTGAAAAAGCGTAGAACGCCAGTTCCATATCCACGATTGTCCCTCTCAGAACGTACGGAAATGTCAGAAAAAGAAAACCCCGGGCAGCCACGCTACGCGGGGTTTGATCTTTTGCCTATGCCGTGGGCTTCCGGTCGACCCCCGGAGAGGAGGCGGTGCGGTTTGGACGCACCTTGACCCCGTGATCGACTGCCGGTGTTTAAGCCACCGCCGGCTGAGCTGCCCCTCGATTAACCCCCGGAGCCGGGTTGCTTTTTCGTTTGAGCAATGCAACTGAGTTCGTTGCGTTTTGCTGCTTGATGGTCACCATCATTGCACAAGTTTTCAGTCATGCAACACTGAAAATTAACGCTGCAGCATTCGGCCGGATTGTTTCTAACAATGGGCGGTACTGAAACGGGGTCAGGGTCAGTCAACCGATGTTACCAGCCAGTCAGGGGTTAAGTAATTTGGGGGCAGATCAGTGGGGCAAAATTGGGACAAAGTCGTGTCCTTTTTCCTCCTTGGAGGTCCGAGGTATAAAGCTTATCTATATGATATTACGTGGTATTCCGCTCCCGGCCATCTTGCTGATAGGGTTCGAATCCCTCCCTCTCCGCCAATACAAAACCCCAGCACTGCTGGGGTTTTTTATTGGCCGATAGGCAGGGTAAGAAGAATCCTCGCGGTTCGACCGAAGCCTGCACCGCAGGCTGAGGAACGTCGGAGCAAAGCGACGACGGCCCCGAAGGGGTGAGGGCCGAAGGCCCGAATAATCCCTCCCTCTCCAGGTTCCGGCAATCGAGGGGGCGCAGGTTTCTCATTCCGTCCTTCGCCAAACCAACAACCGATTATTAGCCGGCATCCCAAAATCCTCCTCAAGCACCAGTCCTGTCTCTTTGCCGAGCACCTTCAGATCCTCCATATCCCGAATCCCCATATGCGGCGCCTGCGTTCTTAGCGACAAATCAAACCGAGCATTGCTCTCACTGGTGTGCCGGCCGCCATAGCTGAACGGCCCATACAGACAGAAGATTCCCTCTTTCGGCAACACCTCCGACACACTGCGAAACATTGCCTGAACCTCCTGCCAGCCCATGATATGGGCGGTATTGGCAGAAAAAACGCCGTCGATGGCGGGCAGATCGGCCCAACTTCCATCAAGCACGTCCAGGGCTAGGGGCGCGTTGATATTCGTGAGCTCCGAGTCATCGATCCACGCCCGAGAGAGCTGGGCATTGTTGGGATGATCGGTAGGCTGCCACACCAGATGCGGCAAGTGGCTGGCAAAATGCACCGCGTGCTGGCCGGTGCCTGTACCAATCTCCAGAATGGTGCCTGGCTGTTTGAAAAGCGCCGTCAGTTTTTCCAGAATCGGCGCTTTATTGTTCTCGCAGGCTTGGGAAAACGGCTTGTCCTGTTGCATGCTCGACCTTTTGAAAGGGGGTAATAGATGGCGGTATCGATGATCCGGCTCAGCGGTGACCAGATTAACCCATACATTGATGATCTCGCACGTCTGCGAATTGAAGTATTCCGCAGCTTTCCCTACCTGTACGACGGCGATATGGACTATGAGCGCAAGTATCTGGATACCTATGCCTGCTCGCCAGAGAGCCTGTTCGTTCTGGCAATGGATGGAGAGTCGGTTATCGGTGCCGCAACGGGTATCCCGATGGACCACGAAACAGAAGAATTCAAAGGCCCGTTTATAAAACAGGGTTATGAGCCGGAAAAGATCTTTTATTTCGGTGAGTCGGTGCTGCTGCCGGACTACCGGGGGCAGGGCATCGGGGTGGCCTTTTTTGACCACCGGGAAGGCCATGCCCGGGAGCAGGGCCGTTTCACACACTGCTGTTTCTGCGCCGTAGAGCGGCCGTTGGATCATCCGCTGAGGCCTTCGGATTACCAGCCCCTGGATCAATTCTGGCACAACCGCGGCTATCGCAAAGTACCGGAGCTGGCCACCACCTACACCTGGAAAGACGTGGACCAGTCGGAAGAAACCGCCAAGCCAATGACCTTCTGGCTCAGGCGGATCGATTAACGCACGCTGAAATTGCTGAATTCGCCGGTCGGGGACTCCTGGGCAATATCGACCGCGTCCACCCTGGCATCCGGTGGCCCTTCCGCACACCAGGCCTTGAGTTCGTCCAGACGGTCTTCCGGGCCTTCGGCAACAATCTCGACCCGGCCATCGGGTAGATTGCGAGCAAAGCCGGTCAGGCCCAGCGAGGATGCTTTCTGTTCCGTCGAGGCGCGATAGTAGACACCCTGTACCCGTCCGGATATCAAAAGTTGCCAGCGTTTGGTGCTCATTGTTTGCTCCCGCTCGTTCCGTCGTGTCAGGCTTTATTTCAATCTACCGGTTCGGGCATCACAACTTCAAGGAGCGCGAGAGCCGATGGCCAAGACCCATCTGAAACACAATGCGACTGGTTATACCGATGCCCTGATTTGTGAAGCGGAGGGTTTGGAGCGCCTCGCCAGCGCACTCGATGAGGCCGGAGTAACCGGCATTGGCGTTCCGGACGTTCACCGGGTGGATGAAAACGAACTCGAAATCACCTCCATACAGTCTTCAGGGGCCTCGGATCGGGCTCGCGAGGTGCTGGGTGAAGGACTGGCAAGAATGCACGCTTTACGTCAGAACGCCTACGGCTGGAGTCGGGACAACTACATTGGGCTCTCGCCGCAACCCAATCGCTGGTGTGACAGCTGGGGTGATTTTTTTGCTCGGGACCGTCTCGGTTATCAGGTCTCCCGTATTCGTGATGCGGGCCAGAGAAGCCGGTTCGAAAAGGTATTGGATGAGCACGGTAGCGCGCTCCGCGATTGGCTGAACGCCCACTGTGAGCACCCGAGCCTGCTCCATGGGGATCTCTGGAATGGCAATGTGCTTTATGGCGCTGATGGCCCCTGGCTGATTGATCCTGCCGTCTACTGCGGTGACCGGGAAGCGGATATCGCCATGACAGAAATGTTTGGTGGCTTCGGCCAAGCATTCTATCGTGCTTACGACGCGCTTTACCCACGGACGCCGGTCTATGGTATCAAGCGCGAGGTTTACAACCTTTACCATTACCTGAACCACTACAACCTGTTCGGTGGTGGGTACCTTGGCGGCTGCCAGGCAGGCTTTGCCGCTATTGAATCCATAGGGCGCGGCGAGGCCTAGATCAAACCCGCGCTGCGAAGCACAAAGACCCCCAGAGTCACGGTAATACTCGCCAGCAGGGTAGTGAGGGCGATGATATTCGCGGCCAATCGGTCATTGCCGCCCAATGCCTTCACCATCACAAAGCTCGCCGCTGCCGTGGGGCTGGCAAAGAAGAGGAACATCAGGCCCAGCTCGGAACCCCGAAAACCGGCCAGCCAGGCCGCGCCCGTGCAGAGCGTCGGCAATATCACCATCTTGAACAGGCTCGAGCCAAAGGCCGTTTTGCTGTCACTACGGATGGCGCTCAGGGAGACGGTGGCACCGATGCAAAGCAGCGCCAGGGGCAGGGTGAGCGAGGCAAAGTAGTCGCCGCTGGTCATGACCCAGCCCGGAAGGGTGATGTCCAGGGCGGCAAAGGGGATGGCTACAAAGACCGCCAGGATGAGCGGGTTACGGACGATGTCGTGGAAGATCTTCGTCCAGTCCGTTGTCTGCCCCGGCTGGTAGGCCACCAGCACAATCACCGAGAGAATGTTGTAGGAGATGATCACCAGGCCAAGCAGGATGCCCCCCGCCGACAGGCCGAAGTCCCCGTAAAGATTGGCGGCCAAAGCCAGGCCGACGATCCCGCAGTTGCCCCGAAAGGCTCCCTGCACGTAGACCCCGCGATCTTCCCGAACCACGCGCCACCGGGCCCAGAGCCACGTGATGGCAAAGCTACCCAGAGTCGCGCCCAGGTAGAACACCAGAAGCCCGGGATTGAATGCCGTATCCAGGTCGGCCCGGATGATACTCAGAAACACCAGGGTCGGCAGCGTCGCCTTGAACACCAGAGCCGACGCGGTATTTACAAATGCATTGTCGATCCAGCCAATCTTGCGTAGCCCCAGGCCGATAAAGACCATGGCAAACACGGGCAGTGTGGTTTCCATGGTTTGCAGGAACAGATCGATCAGGGTCATCAAGGGCGGCCGTTGGGTCGAGGGGAGTGAAGAGATCAACCGGATTATAAGCGGGGAGAAAGCTAGGATGCTATGGGAATACCACGAAGGTATGGGGGAGAGGGTAAAGGTTTAAAAAATCAGGGCCCCGGAGGGCCCTGTAATCTGGTTCATGCTTTTAGTTGGTCACCAACGGGCAACCGTCTGATTCGTTTGCCGGTAGCGGCATAGATCGCATTACACAGCGCCGGCGCTACCGGGGGCAGGCCAGGTTCACCAACGCCCCCCATGGCTTCGCCAGGATTGTCGACCAGATGAACACGCAGTGTTTTCGGAGCATCCGGCATGCGGGGGATCAGGAACTTGTCGAAGTTGCCCTGCTGCGCCACACCGTCCTCAAAGGTCACCTCGCTTTGCAGCGCGATGCCAATGCCCATCACGATAGCGCCCTCCAGCTGGGAGCGAATCCGCTCGGGGTTGGCCTGTGGGCCGCAATCGAAGGCAATGTCTGCGCGGTGGATGGTCAGCTCACCTTCATCATCCACTTCCACGTCAAACACGATCGCGGTGTAGGAGACGAAGCTGTGGTGAAACGCCAGGCCCAGCCCGCGATTCTTGCCCGGAGATTTACCCCAGCCGGCTTCACTGGTCGCCCGCTCAATCACGGTGCGCATGCGGCCGATGTCGATGGGGTAGAGGTCCGGATCTTCGCCATAGTTCCAGCCATCACCCACCGTCAGGTTATGGATTTCCCGGTCCGGCCCGAGCAGGTCCAGAACGTAATCCCGATGGTCCTTGCCGGCCGCCACAGCCATTTCATGGGCAAAGCTCTGGATCGCCCAGGCATGGGGCAGGTTGTAGACCGAACGGAACCAGCCGATACGCACATGGGCGGGTGCCTGTGGATTTTCCAGCCTCAGGGCCGGCACCGAGAACGGCATGGTGTTAAAGCCCATGCCCAGTTCAAACTCACCCTTGTGCTTTGGGTCGGGCGCGAACAGCGAGCCGATACTCGGTGACAGGGTCCGGTGTAGCCAGCCTGTGGCCTGGCCATTATCGTCCAGCCCGGCCTCCAGATAGTCGACCGACACCGCGTGAAAATACGCGTGGTGAATATCGTCTTCCCTTGACCACTGCAACCTCACGGGCCGGCCCTTGAAGGCCTCGGCGATGCTGGCGGCCTCAATGGCAAAGTCCGGTTTGGATTTGCGCCCGAAACCACCGCCAAGCAGGGTAACGTGAACGGTGACATTCTCCGCCTCCAGGCCCAGTCGGCCGGCGACGGTATCGCGGGTTGCCTGCGGGTTCTGGACCGGTGCCCAGACTTCGGCCTTGCCGTCCTTGATTTGAACAGTCGCCACCGGAGGCTCCATGGGTGCCTGGGCCATATGAGGCATGTAGTAGGTGGCAGAGACCCGCTCACTGGCGTTTTCCAGCGCTGTCTCCAGATCGCCGTGCTGGCGAACGACCTTGCCAGGCTGTTGTGCCGCCTTTTCCAAGGATTCGCGATAGGCAGATGACGTATAGCCGGCGTTGTCTCCGGCAGGCTCCAGATTCCAGTCGATCTTCAGCGCCTTGCGTCCTTCCATGGCGGCCCAGGTATTGGAAGCCACCACGGCAATCCCACCGAGAGGACTGAAGCCGGCGGGCTGGCCGGTACCCTCAACCTTCATGACCTTCTCGACGCCAGGCACCTTGAGGGCTTCGGTATCATCGAAGCTGGCAACGGTTGCGCCATAAACGGGAGGGCGTGCAATTACGGCATAAAGCAGGTTATCGAAGGGAACATCGGCGCCGTAGATGGCCTTGCCGGTCACGATGTCATCGCCGTCGATCGCCTTGGGATAGGCAGATTTTAGCTCACCGTTGATCAGGCCGGTTTCCTTGCCGATGAATCGCAGCTCCTCGTCGCGCTTGAGCACCAGGGCATTGCGTCCTGGAACGTCAAGCTCTCGCGCCTTGGCCGCGAGTTCCCCAAAGCCGAGCTCCTTGCCGGAAGGCTTGTGAACAACGGTATGGACAGCGGTCTGCACCTCAGTGACCGGCACGCCCCACTCATCGGCGGCCGCCTGTTCCAGCATTTGCCGAGCGGCTGCTGCGGCGCGGCGCATGGGCTGGTACCAGTGGCGCATACTGCGGGAACCGTCAGTATTCTGGTTGCCGTATTTACTGTGGTCGCCCTCGGCCTGTTCGACTCTCACATGATCCCAATCGGCGCCCAGCTCGTCGGCACCGACCATCACCAGGCTGGTACGGATACCCTGGCCCATTTCAGACCGGTTGTTCACGATAGTAACGAGGCCATCCGCATCAATATGAATGAACACATTGGGATCATCGACCCAGCCACCTGGCATTGCGCCGGCGCCAAACTGGGCCTTTTCATTGCCACCCAGGGCCACGTCCCAACGGGCCGCCAGCACCAGTGCAGAGCCGCCAGCCAGGCCCATCAGGAATCGGCGACGGCTAACGTTGGCGATCAGTAATTTGTCGTCGGCGCTCATGCTTCACCCTCCTGGCCGGAAGCTCGCTCGATCGCTGCAAGGATCCGGTTGTAGGTGCCACAACGGCAAAGGTTTCCTGCCATGGCATCAACGATTTCCCCGGTCTCAGGGTTTGGCGTCTTTTTCAGCAGAGCGGTGGCGTTCATGATCTGACCACCCTGGCAATAACCGCACTGGGCCACCCCAAGGTCGAGCCAGGCTTGCTGTACCTTGCTGCCCACCGGGTCTTCGGCCATGGCTTCAATGGTTGTGATTTCGCCGCTGGCGGCGGAGACGGGCGTTACGCAGGAGCGGATTGCCGTTCCGTTGAGGTGGACTGTGCAGGCGCCGCACTGGGACATGCCGCATCCGAACTTGGTTCCTTTGAGGCCGACAACATCGCGAATCACCCAGAGCAGGGGCATGTTGTCGGGAACGTCGAGCTCATAGCGCTCGCCGTTAATCTTGAGGGTAGCCATATCGTCCTCTCGGTTATGGGATTTGCGTTTCCTTCACTGTAGCCGTACGAACAGAGAAGGCAAAAGGAGCAAACTGAATGAAAGGTAATGAAATCGCTTGCGTGTACGCCTCGGGCCTGGGCTATAGTAGGCCCCGGAAACACCAGAAGACGAGGATAAGGATGGACGCCGTTAATCCCACTCCCGAGCAGCTTCAGAAAGTGCTGGCGGATACCCCCAAAGACCAGCCTGTGGTGATGTTGAATCTGCTGCGCTTTCGCGATCGGGCCAATTACAAGGAAGATGTGCCGGAGCGAACCGGCCGTGAAGCCTACTCGCTGTATATGGAAGAAGCCGCTGCCTGCGTAAGATCGGTAGGCGCGGAAGTTATCTGGTCTGGCCGCAGCGTCGGTTCGCTGATTGCGCCCCCGGACGAATCCTGGGATCAGGTGCTGCTGGTCCGGTACCCGTCAATCGATGCCTTCATGGCCATGATCGAAAGCCCGGAATACAAAGGCGTGGTTAAACACCGCACCGCTGCGCTTCAGGATTCCCGGCTGGTCGCCAACCTCGAAAACAGGGTGTAAACAGGGCCGGGTCAGAGCCCGGCTTGCTGGATGGCCATGTAGCTGATGGTGCCCGCGGCAATAGACAGCAGGGCATTGCGGCGCCACAGGTGAACAATCACAACCAGGGCCCCTGGTAGCAGTGCGTCAAATCCCATCCAGGAACCTGACCAGTCCGCCGAACGCTGCAGGAACACCGTCGCTAGCAAAGCCATCACCGCCGCCGGCAGGTAGCGCCCCAGATGGCGCACCAGCGGGTGTTCCGTGTGTCTCTCGAAAAACAGGAACGGAATCACCCGTGTGGCAAAGGTTGCGATCGCCGCTACCGCTATGAAGGCTGCCAGATAGCCGGATTCACCCATGGCTGCTCTCCCTGTGCAGTGTCTGTCGACGATGCTTCCGGTATTCCAGCAAAAGCACCGCAGTCACCAGCGCTATGGCCCCGATCAACTGATGTGCCGGTGGCAGAACAAGCATGGCGACGCCGGCAGCCGCAGCGCCTAGCCAGATCGGGAAGCCTTCTCCCAGCGATTTGAATTGCTCCAGAGTAAGAACAATGAACAGGGCCACCAGCGCGAACTCGATGCCGGTGCTGTCAAAGGCCACATTCTCGCCGAGCAGGGCGCCTGTCGCGCATCCGGCTACCCAGTAACACTGGTTAAACCCGGTGATCCTGAAATCCACTTCCTGTTCGTGAGCCCGGTCGCTGCCCCGTGGGCGACTGGTGAGCAGGGAATAGGTTTCATCCGTTAAACCGAAAATCAGGTACAGCTTGCGCCAGCCCGCCCCCTTGAACTGGCCCAGCAATGAAAGCCCGTAGAACAGGTGGCGGGCATTCAGAACAAACATCGCGATGAAGACTTCCAGCAGGCCGGCGTTAACCGCCAGAAGACTCACAGCCAGTATCTGGCCGGCGCCAGCGTATATCACCAGGCCCATCAGAGGCGCTGCCCACCAGGCATAGTCGAGCTGCGTTGCGAACAACACGCCAAAAGCCATGCCCAGCGGCAGGTAGCCGAACAGAATGGGTAGGGTGAGTCGAAAGACGGACTGGTTCATTAGCATCCAAACGGTCTGAAAGCGGCGATCATAGTGAATAAAGGGATTTATTTGAAGTGGTTAACACGATTCTCGGTTGCCAGCGATAAAAGACTGACGCATTGAATGCAATAAAAGTGTCACGAAATCGGCATACCATCCGCGGCATAGCCCGCTGTTGGAGTTGTCATGTTCGGCACAGTAAGAACCCGGATCCTGTTTTTCGCCTTTCTCTCTGTCTTCGCCCTCGCCGGGCTTGCCGCGCTCTCATGGAGCATTATTCTGAAAGCCGAAGACGCCTCCAAAACCCTGATACAGACCAATCTCAACGAAGCCTGGCTGCTGGCGGATCTGGAGCAGGATCATCGCCACCTTCAGGACCTCGCCTACAAGATCAAAGCCCAGCTTTCGCTCTGGGATGAGATCGAGACCGAGTTCAGACGGCTGGAAGACACGCTGCCGGGCCATTGGCAGAGCCTGGAGGCAGAACCGGGCCTGCGCGATTGGGCAGAAGCACACCGTGAGGATTTCGAGCGGGTACTGGCGCTTATCGCCCGGATGAAAGAAGGCATTGCCGAGAAAAGCTATTACCGTGTCGGCCAGGTGGTGGATTTCGATCTTTTTCCGGCCATGGAACCTATGCTCGCAGCCATCGCTGAGCGCCAGTTTCAAAGCCGAAGGTCTGTATCCGATGGCGCCGACGAATTGCTTTCGTTTCTGGCCGGCCAGCAGACCTTTTTGATTGCCGGCTCCGTGTCCTTCCTGCTTATCGTCATCATCATGACCTGGTGGCTGAGGCAGTCGGTGATTTTGCGCTTGCAGGGTATGCAAAACGACCTGGTCGCCATGGAGAAGAACGCCGATCTTACGCAGGTACCCGTTCTGAAGGGCCGGGACGAGGTGGCTGGTGTCGCCAATGCGCTAGGTGGATTGGTCTCCCGGTTCGAGCATTTTATTGCAGACATTCGCATGGCCGCCGGCGGTCTGGATGAGCGTTCGGGGGCCCTGGATAGCGGTGCCGAATCGCTGCAGACGGCCTCTGAGCAAACCCGGAAGCAGATTAACGACGTGAGCCAGTCCATGGCCGCCATTGCCGATCAGGCCTCAGCTATAGAGCGGGCCACAGACGAATCGGCTAACACCGTGAAAAACGCAGTAGCAGCCAACGAAGAAGTGCAGAGTCGACTGACCACCAGTGAACAAGCTGCGGAACATACGGTGGATGTGATTTCCCGAGTTTCTGGCTCCATCCATGCCCTGAACGAATCCACGGGCAAGATTGAGCAGGTTATCGGGGTCATTGCCGACATCGCCGAGCAGACTAACCTGCTGGCCCTGAACGCCGCCATCGAGGCCGCTCGTGCGGGTGAGCATGGTCGCGGCTTTGCGGTGGTGGCCGATGAGGTTCGGACCCTTTCCCGCCGCACCTCTGACTCTACCCGGAATATCTCCCAGTGGGTTCAGGACCTGGTATCCGGGGTCAGCAGTGTTGATGTCCTTCTGGAAGAGATGCGCGATGCCGGCAGCAGCAACCGTGAGCATCTGGCCGCACTCAAGGGTCACCTCCAGTCATTGCAGGGCCAGTTTGTGGACCTCGAGAATCACAGTGCCGAGATAAGCTCGGCCGTTGCCATGCAGCGGGATGAGATCGGACGGGTTGGCCGCCGATCAACAGCGCTGGACGAAAGCGCCGATTTTCTGATCGAGAGCGTTGAACAAACCCGGACCATCAGCGAGGCGCTGAGGCATGAGTCGGCTTCCATGCGCCAACTGATCGCCCGTTTTCGTACCGCCGAAGAACCTGCCTGACCAACGATCCTCGGCCCGGAACCCCTCGCCGGGCTTCTACCTCGCCACCATAACTCGTAACATGGTGGCGTCACAGGAGGTAGTATGACCGACAGCCCCGAACACCAGCCCGAGCAAGACCCCAGACAGGAAAAGTTCATCGTTGACACCGAGTTGCTGACCGAAGACCAGCTTCAGGGCCTGGTGGAAGAATACTGCACCCGTTACCACGGACTGAACGATACAGAAAACCCCATGGCCGAGCAGAGCAGGGTGATGTCTGCGGTGCGACGTGGCGAGCTGGTGGTCTGGTTCGACCCTGTTGAGAATACTGCGGGTCTGGGTGTGCCGGGTTAGGCGTCAGGTGTGTCACGGTATTTGGGTTTGCACCTACCCGGGGCCGGAACTAAACGTTACAATCGCGCTGTTTTCCCGAAAGCCGTGTGCGAGGTGAATTTTGATCAGGGTACTGGTTGTAGATGACCATGAGCTGGTGAGATCCGGTATTACCCGGATGCTGGCTGACAACCCGGACATTGAAGTCATCGGGCAGGCGTCATCCGGAGAGGACGCCATCGATTTTGTTCGCCAACAGCGGCCGGACATTGTGCTCATGGATATCCGCATGCCGGGTATCGGAGGCCTCGAGGCAACCCGTCGCATACTCCGCATTGATGATTCCATTCGCGTGATCGTCGTAACCGCCTGCGCGGACGACCCCTATCCGACCCGGGTCATGCAAAGCGGAGCCACCGCCTACATCACCAAAGGTGCTGATATCAAAGAGATGGTCCGCGCCATCCGAATGGCCCATACTGGCCAGCGATATATCAGCCCGGAAATCGCCCAGAAGATGGCCCTGAAACAGCTGGGCGGCGGTGATCGCGATGAAGACGGCGAGCTCTCGCTGTTCGACCGGCTGTCCGAACGGGAAATGCAGATTGCCATGATGGTGGTGGATTGCCAGAAGGTACAGGACATCTCGGACAAGCTGTGCCTGAGCCCGAAGACCGTGAACAGCTACCGCTACCGGATCTTTGAGAAACTGGAAATCTCCAGTGATGTTGAATTGGCCCTGATGGCAGTGCGGCTCGGGTTGCTTGATGCCGACAAGGTCTGACCCTGAGAACACCCATATCGGGGAGTTTGACAGCAAGAGCTTCCTGAAACAGTTAACCGAGCGGCCCGGCGTCTACCGAATGTACGACGAAGGTGGCTCGGTTCTCTACGTGGGCAAGGCCCGCAACCTCAAGAAGCGGGTTGGTAGCTATTTCCGCAAGACCGGCCTGGCGCCCAAGACCGAAGCCCTGGTTGGCAAGATTGCCTCCATCGAGGTCACCATTACCGGCAGTGAGACCGAGGCACTCCTGCTAGAACAGAACCTGATCAAATCGTTACGGCCGCCTTACAACATCCTGCTCCGTGACGATAAGTCCTACCCCTATATCTATTTGTCCTCCCACAGCGATTACCCATCACTGACATTCCGCCGTGGGCGCACCAAAAAGGGTGGCGGCACCTGGTTCGGGCCGTTTCCAAGCTCCGGCGCGGTCAAGGAAAGTCTTAATGTATTACAGAAGATTTTCCGCATAAGGAACTGTAGTGAAAGCTTTTTCAGGAATCGAACAAGGCCTTGCCTGCAGTACCAGATCAACCGTTGCACGGCACCTTGTGTTGAATACATTACGCCGGAGGAGTATCAGCAGGACATCCGCCACGCCACCATGTTTCTGGAAGGGAAGAACCCTGCGATCCTCCATGATTTGATGAACGCCATGGAAGCTGCCTCGAAGAATCTGGAGTTTGAAAAAGCGGCGGCCTACCGGGACCAGATCAACCACCTGCGCCACGTGCAGGAGCAGCAATCCATCGAAGGCGAGGGCGGCGATGCGGATGTCATTGCCATTGCCCAGGATGCCGGGGTGGTCTGCATCGTGGTAATCATCGTGCGCGGTGGTCGTGTGCTGGGCACCAAGGACTATTTCCCCCGCTACTCCATCGAGCAGACCGAGGGTGAACTGCTCAGCGCCTTCCTCGGGCAGTACTATTTTGGCGGCAATACCCGTCGGGAGATTCCGCGGGATATCCTGGTGCCGGTTGAGGTGGAAGGTCAGGAGCTGCTGGCCGAGGCCCTCACAGAATCAGCAAACCGGGAAACCCGGATTCGCGGGAATGTCCGGGGTGAGCGTCGCCGGTGGCTGGAACTGGCCATGACCAACGCCCGCCAGACCCTGCTTACGCACCTGGCGAGCAAGGAAACCGTATACCGGCGCCTGCTGGCCCTGCGGGACCTCCTGGAGCTGGCGGAAACCCCGTCGCGCATGGAGTGTTTCGATATCAGTCACAGCCACGGGGAAAATACCGTCGCATCCTGTGTGGTTTTCGATGAGAATGGCCCCCTGAAGAGCGATTACCGCCTGTACAATATCGAGGGCGTGACCGCCGGTGATGATTACGCCGCCATGCGTCAGGTGCTTACCCGCCGCTACAAGCGGATGGTGGCCGGGGAGGGCAAGCGGCCGGACCTGGTCTTCATCGACGGTGGTAAAGGGCAGTTGAACATTGCCCGGGAAGTGTTTGATGAGCTTGAGATTTCAGACATCCCGCTGATTGGTGTCGCCAAGGGAGTGACCCGTCGTGCAGGCATGGAGCAGCTGATAGATGCCATGACTGGCGATGTCTTCCGGGTACCAGCCGATTCGCCCGCGCTGCACCTGATCCAGCACATCCGGGATGAATCCCACCGGTTTGCGATAACCGGGCACCGGGCGCGCCGTGATAAAAAGCGCCGGCAGTCTACACTGGAAGGCATTGAAGGCGTGGGGCCGAAAAAGCGTCGCGACCTGATCCGGTATTTTGGCGGCATCCAGGAACTCCGCAAGGCCGGAGTGGATGAGATGGCCAAGGTGCAGGGCATCAGCAAATCACTGGCCGAAACCATATACGCAGCATTGCACGACGAGTAAGGACAGCATGAATCTACCAAACATCCTCACCCTCTCCCGCATCATCATGATTCCGGTGTTCGTGGTGATTTTTTACCTTCCGGTGGGGTGGAGCTACCTCGTGAGTGCGGCAATTTTTGGTTTGGCGGCGGCCACGGACTGGCTGGACGGTTACCTGGCGCGAAAACTTGACCAGAGCACTCCGTTCGGAGCCTTCCTGGACCCGGTTGCAGACAAGCTCATGGTGGCCGTTGCGCTGGCTGTGTTGATCGAGGAGCACTCGGCGATTCTGCTGACGATCCCGGCCACCGTTATCATCGGCCGTGAGATTGTCATTTCCGCCTTGCGGGAGTGGATGGCGGAAATCGGCAGCCGCGCCAGCGTGGCGGTTTCCTATATCGGCAAGATCAAGACCACCGCTCAGATGGCGGCAATCGTGGGCTTGCTGGCATTTCCTCCCGGCGTACTCTGGGCCAATGTTGCTCTGGCGCTGCTCTATATCGCCGCGATTCTAACGCTCTGGTCCATGGGGCTTTACCTCAAGGCTGCCTGGGCTGATCTGTTTCCGGAGAAGGCCTCAGGCGAGGCGGATAGTCACACGTCCTAGTCCATTCAATCACCCTGGCGGCGAGCCTGCTGCCAGCAGCCCCGAAGGCCTCGACAATCTGGTCAACCGATGTGCCCGAGGCCGGCTCCACAATTCGCTCAGTGCGAGTGCACAGGTTTGCTCTCGAACGGTTGTGAATCATCTGCAGATGCAGCTCGATGACCACCTCGGGTCCTGTTCCCGGGGTTTCTGAATGAAACGCCGAGAGTTCGGTAACCAGGGTCAAATCCGCCTGCGCCGGATTGGTATCGGTGATGACGTTCCTGTAGGCACCACTTTTTCGAATGCTGGTTACCAGCGTATCCCGGACCACTACCGGTGCCGTGTCCCGCCAGCGGGTCCCCTCGTAGGCCCGAAACTCCTGTGGCGTGGGCTTTGCCAGTATCAGCGAGCCATTGAAAGGTTCTGAGGCGTAGGGTGTATCAATCCGAAGGGATGCCTGAACCGTTTGCTCCGCCGCTGGAACGGCCTGGACTGGCGCCAGGTCCATCACCCTGGGTGGCTCCGGGTTCGGAAACACGGTGCAGCCACTGGCAAAGGTAACGCCCAGGACAAGCGCAAGGTTTCTGATTGACCTCAATGTCACTGTGCCATCTCCTTCATGGTGTCATTGCCGAACAGGGTGCCTGTGGGATCCTGCTCCAGGCGGTGAGTAAACTGGTTCAGGCTGCGCAGGGTTGCCCTGAGCTCCCGAAGCGCGGGCGCCAATTCGCCCATGCCCTGAAGCCCCGCATCCATTGCTCCCTGGTTGTCTCGGGTTAGCTCATCAATTCTGGCCATGGTGGTGGTGATAACGGCGAGGGCTTCATCCATGGATTGCAGAACCCGCCGGCCATCGGTTTGCAGCAGTTCGTTGGCGTTATCCGAAACGTTGGATACCTTGATCGCGGCTTCCTCTGCGCGAATGGCGGCGGCATCGAATTGTTCGAGCAGGGCGGTCAACTGCTCCCGGCGGTCGAGCAGGGCGTCTGTCGCTTCCCGCGTGTTTCTGAGGATGGCAGAGGCGTTCTCGATGTTTTCACCGGAGAGCAACTCCGTGGCACTGGTAAGCAGCTGGTCGGCCTTGGCCAGAAGTTGTTCGCTGTTGGCCAGCAGGTTATTGAAAGCCGAGGGCTCAGCAAAAATGACCGGCGGGTTGTCCCGGTCGCCCTTGAGCACGGGCTGGTCGGGGCTTCCACCGCTGAACTGGACGCTCATGCTGCCAGTGATGTTGGCCAGCACCATGCCGGCTCTGGTGTTCTCCCGTATGGGAATCGACTGATCAACCCGCACCAGAACCCGCACATGGGCGGGATTGTTCGGATCGAGGTTCAGTTCCACGACATCGCCAATCTGAACGCCGTTGTACAGCACCGGATTACCCTCTGACAGGCCGCCAACTGCCTGCTCGAACACGATCTCATAGTAGCCCCATTCCCGGTCGGCGGAGGATTTCGCAAGCCATAGCGAAAAGACCAGCGCAGCGGCGAAGGCCAGGATGGTAAACAGGCCAATGATCAGGTGATGGGCCCTCGGCTCCATGGTTACTGCTCCTGCGTCCGTGTGTTCGAATGGTCCCTGAATGCGTAACTCGCTGCCCGGCCACGGGGGCCGTTAAAGTAGTCCTGAATCCACTCATCCTCCGTAGCGGCAACGGTTTCCAGCGTATCAGCTACCAGCACCTTGCGCTGTGACAATACCGCAACCCGGTCACAGGTTGAGTAAAGGGTGTCCAGATCATGGGTCACCAGAAACACGGTCAGCCCCAACGCATCCCGAAGCGTCACGATCAGTCGGTCGAAAGCGGCAGCCCCAATTGGGTCCAGGCCCGCTGTTGGCTCATCCAGGAACAGGATTTCCGGATCAAGGGCCAGGGCCCGTGCCAGGCTCGCGCGTTTTACCATGCCGCCGGAGAGTTCGGAGGGGTAACGAACCGCTGCCTCGGGCGGTAAACCGGTCAGCGCCAGCTTCATGCGAGCCAGCTGTTCCGCTTCAGGCCGCTTCAGGCCGGCATGTTCTATCAGGGGAACCGCGATATTCTCCTGCAGGTTCAGGGAGGTAAACAGCGCGCCACCCTGGAACAGTACACCGAAGCGTTGTTCAATCCGGGAGCGTTCACGGGCCGAAAGCTGGATCAGATCCTCGCCAAACACCCGGATATGGCCCGACGCGGGGGTATTAAGGCCGACGATACTGCGCAAAAGTACGGTTTTGCCGGTTCCCGACCCGCCAACCACGCCCAGTATCTCGCCCCGCAGCAGGTCCAGGTCGAGGCCGTCGTGCACCACGTGCTCGCCGAAGCGGTTGCAAAGGTCCCGTACCGCAATCACTGGTTCCTTTTTTGCCTCGGGTTTCGTGGACTCTGCCATAGCCGCCATGATTACCAGCCCATTTCCATAAAGAATAGTGCAGCAATGGAATCCAGCAGAATCACCATGAAGATCGACTGAACCACGCTGGAGGTGGTGTGCTCACCCACCGATTGCGCACTGCCAGCCACCTTGAATCCCTCCAGACAGCCAATCACCGCAATCAGGAACGCAAAGATAGGTGCCTTCACAATGCCCACCACGAAATGCTGAAGGGCAATATCCCTCTGCACGATGCTCATGAACTGATAAGGGGTGATATCCAGCACCAGGGCACAGACCATGGCGCCCCCAACCATCCCCGAGATCATGCCCACGAAAGTCAGGATAGGCAGGCTAACCATCATGGCCATCACCCGCGGCAACACCAGCAGTTCGATCGGGTTCAGGCCCAGGGTGCGGATGGCATCCAGCTCTTCGTTAACCTTCATTGCGCCGATGTGAGCGGTAAAGGCGCTGGCGGTTCTGCCGGCCAGAAGGATCGCGGCCAACAGCACCCCGAATTCCCGCAGGAAGGAGAATGCCACCAGGTTGACGGTGTAAATGGTGGCGCCGAAATCCTCCAGTACAGTTGCCCCCAGAAACGCCACCACGGCACCCACCAGAAATGTCAGCAACGCCACGATGGGCAGGGCATTCAGGCCGGTGTCATGAACTGCAGCCACAAAGGGTGTCATTCGCCAACGCCAGGGCCGGGGAAGGTTCCAGGCCAGGGTGCCCAGGGTCTGGCCAATAAAACCCACGAGAATCCAAAGCAGCCGGAATATGCCTTCCACCTTCTGCCCGGTTCCGGTCACAAAGCTCCAGACCAGGGAGGGAGCGCGTCGATCCGGCTCGGGCTGATCTTTCATGGCCTCGCAGACGGCGGCTATCAAGGCCGATTTCTCCCTAGGCAAGTCGCTGGCAGCTGTTACGGCGTCGAGCAAACGCTCGGGGCCGATCAGTGAGGCCAGCTGTGATGCACCGGCAGTGTCAATCCGATCCAGCCCCGAGAGGTCGATTGATAACTCACTCTTATTCCTGGAGGACAACGAGGACGCCACTGACGCCAGCGACCGGTAATGGCTCAGCAGCCAGTCATCCGTCACCCTCAGGGTGCCGGCCTCAATGGTCACGGAGCCGGGTTTGGAAGACGGGTTTTGTGGGTCGGTCTGCTCGGAAGAATCAGGACTGGGCACGTTCTGTCGAATCCCTGAGTGATGTTGCCTGCCAGTGACTAGCTTAGAGAGTGCAAAGGTTCTCTGCCAGTGCGCAAGTCGCATGATTGCATCCGGCACCGCGATTGGCCAAACTTTGCCCACAATCTCCAGTAAAACAAAAACTTGATAAAAAACTGTTGACGCCCGAACGGTAATCCGTAGAATACGCAGCCGTTGACGAGGCAATGCCCCGGAAACGAAGAGCGGGAATAGCTCAGTTGGTAGAGCACAACCTTGCCAAGGTTGGGGTCGCGAGTTCGAATCTCGTTTCCCGCTCCA
>NZ_CAJXKQ010000051.1 GCF_913055835.1 uncultured Marinobacter sp.
TCTTCTTCGATAACGTGGAAGTACCCGAAAGCCACCGCATGGGCGATGAGGGCAAGGGCTTTAAGCAGGTCATGCAGGGCTTTGATTACAGCCGTGCCCTGATCGGCCTGCAGTGCCTGGCGGTGGCCCAGCAGTCCCTGGAAGAAACCTGGCAGTGGCTGACCGAGCGTACTGCCTTTGGCCAGAACCTGTCCGCCTTCCAGGGCCTGACTCATCCGCTGGCGGAAAACCAGACCTACGTTCATGCCGCGCGCATGCAGTGCTACCATGCGCTCTGGCTCAAGGACAACAACCTGCCCCATAACGCCGAGGCGGCGATGAACAAGTGGTGGGGCCCGAAGCTCGCTTTCGATGTGGTGAAACAGTGCCTGCTGGCCCATGGCCACACCGGGTGGGGAGAGGATTTACCGTTCGCCCAGCGCTTGCGGGATGTCCTGGGCCTGCAGATTGGTGACGGTACCGCGCAGATCATGAAGAACATCATTGCGCGCGAGTACCTGCCGAAGTGACGCGTCCCATGCCTTCCGTGATTCAGGACGCCGAGAACCGCCCTCGCCGGCCCAACCGCCAGCGGGGCACCAAAGGAGCACAGATGATCGTCAACGAATCCGGAGGCATTCCCAACCGCCTGTTTTTCCGCCTGTTCCAGACCGGAAACATTCTCCAGCGTCAGGTTCAGAATGAAATGGGCATCAGCGCCGTGCAATGGGCGGTGCTCGGGGCGCTGTCACGGGAGGGTTTCGAGGAAGGCACCTCGTTCAATCAGCTCAAAGAGTATCTGTACGTCAGTCGCCAAAACCTCGACGGCGTGCTCAAACGAATGGAACGGGACGGGCATGTCATTCGGGTACCGGACCCCCAGGATCGGCGGGCCAGACTGGTGGTATTGACCGAATCTGGCCGGACCTTCTGGGATCGGCTGCAGGACTCGATTGCCGAGTTTTACCGGCAGGCCATGCAGGGGATGAGTTTTGATGACAGCGTCAGCCTGCTGCACCTTTTGAAAAAGCTGCAGCATGAACTTATCGATATTTCCCTGGACTCAGCCACCCCCGAGAAATAATGCGGGGTAACTGACGAGGACGATCCAACCAGTACCGGCAATCAGGCCGGTTCAAACCGCTCCTGCAGCCACGCCTTGATATCGTCAGACTCGTACAGCCAGTGGACACTGCCATCCTCTTGCTGAATCTTCAGGCAGGGCACCTTGACCTGACCTCCGCCAGCCTCCAGCTCTGCCCGATGCTCCGGGTTATGCTGGGCGTCGCGGGTTTCGATATTGAGGCCGAGCCGGGCGATTTCCTTCCTTACCTTGATACAGAACGGGCAGGCTTTGAACTGGTAAAGAGCCAGATCCTTGCTGGCCTCATTAGCGCGGGCCTGCTCATCAGCGCTACGGCTGACGCTTTCCGGCGTGCTGAGTTTTTCACTGAGCAGCATGAATGGTGTCAGTATCAGGCGCAGCGTTCGGAAAAAATAACGGATAACAACTCTCATGGGTACGGTTAAAGCTCCGGGTTTCCAGTTAACGATTGCTTCAAAGAGGTCGGCATTCAAGATTGATTTGCGTCCCTCATAGCGGTTTACGAGGATATCATTTCAAAAGATGAAGTGTTCAGAATTACGGGTGCTGAACCCTCACTGGGTGTGGTGGAGGGACTGTATTAGCCGAATAGGAAGAAATCCTCAATCCTGATGAGCACCACTAAACCTTCCACGCAACCAGGCTGACCGGAACGTCTCCACGGCCACCCCGATGAGGAAGCCGAAAAACGGGTCGGCCCAGAAGGTGATCAGAGCCGTGATGCCAATCACCGGCCAGCAGGAGGGTTTGGCGGACCAGAGACGTTTGGTGAGGCCCAGCTCAACAGCAGCAACCATGAGCAAAGCGCCAAGACCCGCCGCGGGCACGGCGGCAATGAACGATAGACCGCCGGGCACGATCGCCACCAGGAGTAACCCCGTACCCAGCAGGACCGGCGCCAAACCGGTGCGGGCGCCAAAGCGATAGTGGGCCGCAACACCACCGGCGCCATGGCACATGGGCAAGGCACCGAAAGGCACCAGGACCAGGTTGGCCAGGCCAGTTGTGACGGACAGCCTTGCCGGTGAGACCCGGTTGGACTGATCTCCGAAATAATCCCCCACCACCAGAGCCGTCAGAACGATGGCGTTGGTGATGGTCAGCGCCAGTTGCGGCAACACCAGGATAGAGAACCCCTGCTGCCACTCATCCATCGAGGGCAATGTGGGCATCGAGAAGATGGCAGGATCCGCCGGCAATGGCAGCCCGGGTGAACCCAGCAGCGCACCGAGGACCATGGCCAACGTCAGCCCCATGAGCGCCGCCGGCCAACTGGGGAACCGTTTCAGGGTGACCGCCAGCAACCCCAGCACAACCAGGCCCAGCGGCAGAGAAGTGGCTATCAGTTCCAGGCCCATGCTGGCCAGCAACAACCCCAGCCCCAGTTGCAGGCCGCTCAATACCGACCCTGGCACCAGGCGGGCCGCCCGGTTGATCCATCCGGTTGACCCCAGAAGCAACAGGATGGCACCGATCAGAACGCCACTGGCGATCAGGCTCTGGGCACTGACCTGGGTGGTCAACAGCAACGCGGCCACCGCTTTCATGGGCTGCACCGGGACAGGAAGGCGGTAATACAGACCTGTCGCGATGTAAAACACGGCAAAACCCAGGAGTACCGGTACTGGAGCAAGTCCGGCCACGCCGATGGCACCGAGAGTCAAGGGCAGCAATGTGCCAATGTCACCCAGCGCGCCGCTGCTTTCACTGATCACCTTCTTCATTGTCGAACCCATGAGGGCTCCTGCCTGAATGGTCTGCTTATTGTTGTCGTTCAAGCGTTATACACTACTTTACCAAGTTCACTGACATCATACCCGCCCAATGTCTCGGCCCGATGCGTGAATCGTTCGCTACCGGCAAAGGCCAGCAAACGCTGCATGGCCGGCTCAAAATAATGGCGCCGGCGCATGGCCAGGTCGAAGTGCTCCTGCTGCAGGGGGATAAATGCCAAGCCCTGGCGCCTGGCCGCCGCTTCAATACCCACACCCACATCCGCTTCCCCCTGACGAACAGCCAGAGCCAGATCGTCCTCGCTGAGCGAGGGATGTTCGGTCCAGGCAAGCTTGCTGCCATCAATTCGGTAGCGGGCCAGCAGGCTCTGCAGCAGATGACTGACACCGGCCTCGGGCTGGCGGTGGGCCAGACGCAGGCCCGGCCGGGCGATGTCTTCCAGCTGCACAATTCCGTGGGGGTTGTCCGGCGCCAGAAGCAGGCCCTGCCGGCGTTTGGCCCAGCGGATCAGTACCAGGTCACGCATGCCGCTCAAGCCCAGGGTCACCGGATCGTTGTAACGCTCAGTCTGTGCGTGCCAGATATGCATGCCAGCAACCATGGCGCGACCGTCAACCAGGCGCTGCACCCCGTCTCCGCTGCCCTGGCACAGCATCGCCAGCTCGGCATTGCTCTCCTTCACCGCCCACT
The DNA here is from genome assembly GCF_913055835.1 of uncultured Marinobacter sp. GTDB lineage: Bacteria > Pseudomonadota > Gammaproteobacteria > Pseudomonadales > Oleiphilaceae > Marinobacter. The sequence goes on from NZ_CAJXKQ010000051.1 coordinate 3,509, forward strand.
CCAGCAGCGGATCCTGGCTACCCACCAGCACAGGTGGCGTTGGCGCGCTGACGCCCTCGTCACCCTCCAGATGATTCATCAACCAGAGATCTATACGCTGGCGCGGAAATAAAAGCTTTCCCGTCACCCGCACGCAGGGGATCACGCCCTGGCCCACCAGATCGTAGACCTTGCGTTCTTTCAGGCGCAGATACTCGGCAGCCTCGGCCGTAGTGAGATAGTCAGGCAGAGACATCGAACCTCCGGAGTCAATTAATACGCATAATGCTGTTTTTGGCTGCATTATTTACGGCAAGCATCGCAAAGCGTAGTTAAAAACGCCACGATGCTCAAGACTAAGGAGACGCAGCTGTGGAAGAAAACGCGTTTTACGTGGCGCTCTCGCTACTGGTGAATCTCGACGCTTCGCTGTACCAGATCGTGGTGCTATCGCTGCAGGTTTCGCTCGTTGCGGTCCTGATAGCGGCGCTTTTGGGTTTTCCACTGGGCGCTGCGGTTGCGTTATGGCAGTTCCCCGGACGCGGCGGGGTTATTGTCGCGCTGAATGCGCTGATGGGGCTGCCGCCGGTTGTGGCAGGGCTAGGCGTTTACCTGCTGCTGTCGAGGGCCGGACCGCTTGGCGAACTGGGTCTTCTGTTCACGCCCGGGGCCATGGTAATTGCGCAGGTGATACTGGTGTTGCCGATTCTCGCCGCGCTCTCGCGGCAAAAAGTGGAGGAGTTGCTGGGCGAATATCGCGAGCAATTCGTCTCGCTGGGCATGTCGAAGGCTCGCATGATGCCCACACTGCTGTGGGACGCCCGCTTTGCCCTCCTGACGATTCTGCTCGCAGGGTTCGGCCGGGCCAGCGCGGAAGTCGGCGCGGTCATGATGGTTGGCGGCAACATTGACGGCGTCACCCGGGTCATGACAACGGCCATTGTGCTTGAGACCAGCAAGGGCGCCCTGCCCCTGGCGTTAGGCCTCGGCATTGTCCTGCTGACGCTTGTCATGGCGATCAACGCTACTGCGTACATTTTGAGTGAAACGGCCAAGAGGCGCATGGGATGACATCGTTGAACGTGCCCGTTAACAGACCAATCGAACTCAGTGCACCGCCGTCGCTGCGCTTTGACAACGTCGAGTTCAACCTTCTCGGCCACCAGCTTTTTGGCCCCTGCTCATTCACGCTGGACGGCCCCGGCCCCACACTGGTGATGGGCCCCAATGGCGCGGGCAAGAGCCTGATGCTCCGCCTGGCTCACGGGCTGCTCGCGGCAACGGAGGGAGCCATAACCTGGTCCGGTGACCAAACACCCCGCCAGGCCATGGTATTCCAGACCCCGGTTCTTCTGCGCCGTTCCGCACTGGCCAACCTCACGCACGCGCTGGCCGTCAATAACGTCCCACGCAAGCGGCGTGCAGAGCTGGCACGGGAAGCCCTGGCACGCTTCGGCCTGTCCTCCTGTGCCGATACGCCCGCCCGGGTTTTATCGGGTGGCGAGAAGCAGCGCCTCGCTCTGGCCCGGGCCTGGGCTCTTTCACCCTCGGTACTGTTTCTGGATGAGCCCACGTCCGCACTGGACCCCGCTGCCATAAAGGACGTGGAAGCCGCCGTTCAGGAATTTCACGAGAGAGGAACACGCATCGTAATGACAACCCATGATCTGCATCAGGCCCGGAGGCTGGCCGGGGACGTGCTGTTTCTCGCCGGCGGAAAAGTGCAGGAGCACACGCCGGCCGACATCTTTTTCAGCGCCCCTGCTTCGCGCCAGGCACAAGCCTTCCTGAGCGGAGAGCTCGTGGCCTGATCACCCACCAAGAAAATAAACGTACCGAACCATCGCTCGCTCTACGAATAAGACACGACAAAGGAGAGAACAAGATGAAAAAAACCCTGAATCTGGTTCTGGCAGCCGTAACGACCATGGGCCTGACCTTCAGTGCCCAGGCCGACGACTACATTACGCTGGCCTCAACCACGTCCACCCAGAACTCCGGCCTGTTCGACTCGATCCTGCCCAAGTTTGAGGAGGCGACCGGCATCGAAGTTCGCGTTGTAGCCGTCGGCACCGGCCAGGCGTTTGAGCTCGCCCGCCGGGGCGACGCCGACAGCCTGCTGGTGCATGACACCGCCGGGGAAAAACGGTTTGTCGAGAACGGCTTTGCCACCGAGCGGGCAGACGTTATGTACAACGACTTCGTGCTGATCGGCCCGAAAGACGATCCCGCCAAAATCCGTAAAGCGGAAAGCGCCGCCGAAGCCTTCTCTGCCATCGCCGAAGCAGAGGCACCGTTTGCATCGCGAGGCGATGACAGCGGCACCAACCGGGCCGAGCTCAGGCTTTGGGAAAACGCCGGCGTGGAACCGGGCGGCAGCTGGTACCGGGAACTGGGTAGCGGCATGGGTCCGACCCTGAACACCGCCGCCGGCATGGACGCCTATGTGATGTCCGACCGTGCTACCTGGGTCGCGTTCGAAAATCGCCAGAATCTCGAGCTGCTGTTCTCGGGCGACAAAGTACTTTTTAACCAGTACGGCAGCTTGCTGCTCTCCGAAGAAAAGCACCCACACCTCAAACACGACCTGGCAGCCCAGTGGCACAACTGGCTGCTGTCGGAAGAAGGCCAGCAGGCGATTGCCGACTTCAAAGTGGACGGGCAGCAACTGTTCTTCCCGAACGCCCAGTGAGGCAAAAGGATTAAGGGCGACTGAACTGAGCGTCTGTTTACCCTGCCCAGATCGAACCCCGGCATTGCCGGGGTTTTTTATTGGCAAAAAGCAGCTGTTTTTCCTCAATGCCAAATAGGCTAATCTCTGGCAATCTCCGTACAACATCCATTCCAGTACGACCAGGAAACGGCTATAACAAAAATGACGATTGATCCCATACTTCCCGATCCCAAGGATCCCCGTCTGTCCCGCCCAGTGGAGGGCGTGGACGAGAACGGCGAGGCCAAATCGATCAGCGTGATCGAGGAACGCCCCCTGACCATCTACCTGAACAGCCAGGAGATCGTCACAGCCATGACCATCGGCGACCATCCGGAGTATCTGGCCCTCGGCTTCCTGCTCAACCAGGGCATGCTGAAAGAAACAGACACGGTCACCGGGATCGATTTTGACGAAGAACTCGAGGTTGCGGTGGTGCGCACGTCAGGCGTTACCGATGTCGAGGACAAGCTGGAAAAGAAAACCCGCACCTCCGGTTGCGCCGTGGGTACGGTGTTCGGTGACATGATGGCCGGGCTGGAAGGCCTGTCACTGCCGGATACGCCGGTGCACACCAGCACCTTTTACGATCTTTCCTATCAGATCAACCACACGCCTAGCCTGTATATGGAAACCGGCGCCATCCACGGCACCGCGCTTTGCCAGGGACAAACAATCCTGGCGTACATGGAGGATGTTGGAAGGCACAACGCGGTCGATAAAATTGCCGGCTGGATGCACCTGAATAACATTTCGGCCGCAGACAAGGTTCTGTATACCACCGGCCGCCTGACCTCGGAGATGGTGATAAAAACATCCCTGATGGGCATTCCCACTCTGATCAGCCGCTCGGGCTTCACCGCCTGGGGAGTCGACATTGCCCGCCAGGTCGGGCTGACCCTGATCGGCCGGATGCGTGGCAAGAAATTCACCTGCCTGAGCGGCCAGCACCGCCTGGTGTTCGATCAGGACTTGTCGCAGGTACCCGATGAAGACAAGAAGCTGCGTCGAAAAGGCGCTCAACATGATTGACGGAGGCACTGCATGAGCCAATGTGCAGTTATCCTGGCCGGCGGCCAGGCAAACCGCATGGGTGGTGGCGACAAAGGCAGGCTCATGCTCGGCGACCAGTCGTTGATCCAGCGGGTAATCGAACGGATCACCCCTCAGGTCGATGCCGTGGTATTGAATGCCAACGGGGATTTAAGCCGGTTCGACGACCTGGATCTGCCGGTGGTGGCGGACTCCATCGAAGGCTTCCCCGGCCCGCTTGCCGGCGTCCTCGCGGGCATGGACTGGGCCGCCGAACAGGGCCACGAATGGCTCATCAGCGTGGCCGCCGACACACCTTCCTTTCCCAGGGATCTGGCTGCCAGACTGGCGGAACATGACACCCCGGTGGTGCTGGCAGCCACGCCAGACCCAGAGCGCGGCCGACTGCCACAGCCGACCTTCGGGCGCTGGCGGGTCGCTTTGAGAGACGATCTGAGAGCCGCCCTGAACGAGGGCGTACGCAAGATCCGCCAGTGGACACAGGCCCAGGGCGAAACTCTGGTGGTTTTTGACGAGGGCGATTTTTTCAACATCAACACCCCGGACGATCTGGCCTGGGCGGAGCAGCATCTGAAGTGAACGTTATAGGCATCGTAGGTTGGAAAAACTCCGGCAAGACCACACTGGCAGCCACTCTGATTCGCGAACTGTCCGGCCGGGGTTTAACGGTCAGCTCGATCAAGCACGCCCACCACATGGTGGACGTGGATCAGCCCGGAACGGACAGCTACAAACACCGTGAAGCCGGTGCCCGCGAAGTGATTCTGGCCGGGGGCCAGCGCATTGCCATCATGCACGAGCTGCGGGGCGCAGGTGAGCCCTCACTGGAGGATTTGCTGGCCCGCCTGTCGCCCTGCGACTGGGTCGTGGTGGAGGGTTACAAAACCCACGCGCACCCGAAGATTGAAGTACACCGGCAGGAATCGGGCCGATCGCCCCTTTACCGGGAAGACGCCAACATCATCGCCGTTGCCAGCGACTATGCCGCCGATTTTTCCGGGCCTTTGTTCGATATCAATGACGTCACCGGCATTGCCGATTTTATTATTGATCATGTACAGCCACCAGCGAGAGAGTCATGAAGCCGCTTCGCAATGACTGTTTTGCCCTTCCCCCGGGCGTGAACTGGACGCCGGTCGAAGAAGCCCTTGAGCGGTTGCGTTCAAGGTTGCATCCCGTGGTGGAGGTGGAGCGTGAGGTTCCGCTGTCACAGGTGAACGACCGAATCCTGGCAAGTGATGTCTATGCGCCCCGGGCTCATCCCCCAAGCACCAATTCCGCCGTGGATGGCTATGCTCTTGCCGGGCCGTTAACGGACGTGCCCTGCACCCTGCCTCTGGTGGATGGCCGCAGCGCCGCCGGTGAGCCTTACATGGGGCAGGTGCCCAAGGGATACGCAATCCGGATTCTGACAGGCGCGGTTATTCCCGCCGGCACGGATACTGTGGTTCTGGAGGAAGACTGCGAAGTCCGGGATGGCCAGTTGCATTTGAACGGTACGCTAAAAGCAGGCGCCAATGCCCGCAAAGCCGGTGAAGACATCAAAGTCGAGGACCGGATTCTCACTGCCGGAACCCGGCTCAGTCCGACCCAGATTTCGGTGCTTGCCAGCGTGGGCGTGGAAGCCGTTGATGTTTATCAGCGGCTAAGGGTGGGCGTGCTGTCCACCGGTGATGAGGTAAAGCCGGTGGGCGCCCCCGTCACAGACTGGCAGATCTATGACGCCAATCGCCCTATGCTCAGTGCCCTGGTATCACAACTCGGCTACGAACTCGTGGATCTTGGCCATGTGCTGGACCGGGCCGAGGAGGTCAGGGCAGCCCTGGAGCGGGGCGCGGAGCAGTGTGACCTGATCCTGACCAGCGGCGGCGTGTCCGCCGGCGACGAGGATCATGTGTCGAAAACCCTGAAAGAACACGGTGACATCAGTAACTGGCGCATTGCCATCAAACCCGGCCGTCCTCTGGCGCTTGCCATGTTCCGGGGCACGCCGGTAGTCGGTCTGCCGGGTAATCCGGTGGCCGCCTGGGTCTGTGCGCTGAGGTTTGGTGCGCCTGCCATGGCATTGTTGGCAGGGGCCGAATGGTTCGAGCCCCAAGCGTATACCATGCCGGCTGACTTCTCGAAGAACAAAAAACCCGGGCGCAGCGAGATGCTGCGGGCACGGGTTCGCGATGGGAAGGTCGAGGTATTCGGGTCGGAAGGCTCTGGCCGGGTGACCGGTCTGGCCTGGTCCGAGGGTCTGGTGGAACTGGATGAGAGCGCCCAGCAGATCGAGCCCGGCACCCCCGTCCGGTTTATTCCCTACGGCAGCTTCGGCCTGTAATCAGTCAACGCTGCCGTGGACCGCAAAGGCCTCCAGTGAGGCATCCTGCGGGCCACGGGAGCGGTAGGTTTCCTCAACGCCCAGGTCGGTCAGGGTGCGGCTGACCATCAGCAGGGTGTTGTCCTCAAAGTCCTCGCACATGCTGCGCATCTGGTCGATTTCTTCACAGGCCACCGGGTAAGCCGCCTCGATATCCGGCGCGCCATAGATCTCCACAAAAGTCTGCGCGAGCGTCTGGCGAAGCCGCTCCAGCTCCGGCTCGGTAATGTCGCACACGCCAACAAAGCTGGCACGACCACCCGACTCAATGCTGTACCAGCCATTGGTGAAGGCTTGCCGGGCTTTGCCTGTCAGGTCCGCCTCGGTCCAGTTGGAAAACTCGAAGCCGCCGGAAATGGCCCACTCCCCGCTGGGTGCCGGCCGCTCGAAGACGTTTTCATCGGAAATGTCCAGTCTCAGGGTTCGGGCCAGTTTCATAGGTGCTCCGCATAATCAATCAGGCTAACAGTTTCGGTCATCACATCCTGGCGCAGCAGCATGCGCCCCTTTTCATCCAGACCCACGAACAGGCCGGCTCTGGGTTCCTCAATGCGCTTTCCAATGGTGTCGCAGCGCGGGCGCCATTCGTTGTGGACCCGCTCGAACCCGCTGTCCAGAAAATAGGTCAGCCATAACAGCGTATGTTTGGACCAGCTCTCCAGCAACGCCATGGGCATTATCTCTACACAGCCCTCTTCGTACAGACAGGTCTGATCCGGCGTTTCACCCGGCTCGCCGCCAGGATGGGTGAAGGGCACCACGATACCGATCACCAGCCAGTTCGGCGTTTCTTTGGGGTCGGACACATCGGCCGCAAACCGGACACTGCCACAGAGGGCCCCGTTGACCTTGATGCGGTCAGGCCACTGGAACTGCACCGGCACCTCGGGCGGCGCCAGGGCCCCGAGGCTCTCGGCCAGGCCAATCTGGGCCACGTACACCGCCTGAATGGCCTCTTCCAACGGCGTCTCGGGTGCCAGCACCAGTGCCGCCCGTAGAGTATCCACGGCCTCGGAATAGAAAATGGTGCCGGAATCCACGCCGGCGATGGCACGGCTGACGGCCTTATCGAAAGGATCCGTATGCGGGGGCACAACCTCGCCGCTCAGTAGCGGCGGGAAACGGGGAGACTCAATGATCATTGGACGGCCCGGGCGTATTGTTCGGAGGCAATGATTTGATCGGCCAGCCGCTGGAAAGCCTGGGCCTGCGGACTGTCGGGCTTGGACACCACAATGGGCACCCCGCCATCGGAGCCGATCCTGATATCGAGATCCAGAGGAATTTCACCGAGGAACGGTGCCCCCAGCTTCTCGGCCTCAGCCCGGGCACCACCGTGGCCGAAGGGATGATGCTCCTTGCCGCAGCCATCGCAGATGAAAGAAGCCATGTTCTCCACCAGGCCGAACAATGGCACGTCCATGCGCTTGAACATGTCGATGCCTTTGCGTGCATCCATCAGGGCAATGTCCTGGGGCGTCGACACCACGATGGCGCCGGCCACGAAAAACTTCTGGCTCAGGGTCATCTGGACATCGCCCGTGCCCGGCGGCAGATCCACCAGCAACACGTCCAGCCTTCCCCAGTCCACCTGGTTCATCATTTGCTGCAGAGCGCCCATCAGCATGGGTCCGCGCCAGACAATGGCTTCCTCTTCGGAGGTCATCAGCCCGAGTGACATAAGGGTCACGCCGTGGTTGCGAAGCGGCAGGATGGTGTTGCCGTCCGGGCTGGAAGGTCGGCCCGACACACCCAGCATCCTCGGCTGGCTGGGGCCATAGACGTCGGCATCCAGCAGGCCGACTTTCAGGCCCTTGGACGCCATGGCCACGGCCAGATTGGAGGACACGGTGGATTTCCCCACCCCGCCCTTGCCTGAGGCAACCGCAATAATACGATCCACGCCCCTGGGGTTCTTGTCCTGTGGCCGGGGCGCATCGGTGCCAATCAGGTTACTCTTTCCTACTTCGGTGTACTGGACCATGGAAATTCCTGTCTATCAATCAATTGTCCCGGTAGTCATCACTGGTACGGACCCTGGGTCTGGCGGCGCCAGCCATGGGCGCCGTGTCGCCATGGAACTGTGCCTTCACCCGGCAGTCGTCGCACATCTTGATGAGCTGGACATTATCAGATTTGGTGTACATCCAGTGCTGGTTCTCCAGCTTTTCGACAATCCGGTTGATGGTACTGGCCACACCAAACGGTTTGCCGCACTGGATGCACTCGAACGGTTCTTCGCCATGCAAAGCCCTCGGGCTGAGCGCGGCCTTTGACAGATCCAGCTGCGGCTTGAGCGTGATCGCCGTTTCGGGGCAAGTACTGTCGCAGATACCACACTGCACACAGGCGTTCTCGGTGAACTGCACTTCCGGCCGGTCCGGGTGATCCCCCAGTGCGCCGGTGGGGCACAGGGAAACGCAGGCAAGGCACAGAGTGCATTTGTCTGAATCAATCTCGATGGCACCGTACGGCGCACCCTTGGGCAGCGGGATCGGCTCGTCCACCTTCTCCGCCATGGCTGTGGCGGTCACCCGGGTAATGTCGCGACGGCCGCCCACCAGCAGCACCGGCTCACTGACCCGTCCCGCGTTGTCGCCCGGCGCGGACAACTCGATGGCATCAATCACCCGAACCCGGCTTGGCGAGTTATGGGTGCCTTTGAGCATGGCCTGGGCCAATTCTACTTCGGCCGCCAGGGCCCGACGATCCAGTTCGTTGTCTGCCAGAATCAGCACTTCGGCATAACCGGCACCGAACGCCGCCATGATCTCGGCGTGGCCAATCCGGTCCACATGTTCCAGTCCGAGTGGGATCAGATCGTCGGCCAGGCCATCGTCGTAGCGAGCCAGGTAGGTGATGGCTTCCGAGCCGGCGCCCAGGGTATGGAATACCAGGCGTGGCGATTCGTGAGTGTGCTCGCGATAGGTCTTCGCCATCACGTCCATGACTTTGACTATCGCCTCGTAGGGCGTTTCGTTCATGGTGACTGCGGATGTGGGGCAAACCGCCGCGCATGAGCCACAACCTGCGCAGATGTCAGAATCGATCTGGATGTGGTCGCCGGCAGAGAAGATCGCTTCCGTGGGGCAAACGTCCAGGCACCGGGTACAGCCCGGCTTGTTGGCCCGGGAATGGGCACACAGGGACTCTTCCAGCCGGAAAAAGACGGTTTTCTCGAACTCGCCCACCATTTCCCTGGCTGTGAGGGCAATGCGTTCCAGCTCGCCGGCTTTGTTCGGATCGGCCCAGAAATAGCCATTGCGCTTCTCGTGGCTGGGGAAGGCCGGCGCGCCACCGCGCAGATCAATAAACACGTCGCACTCGCTGCGAGCCGTTGTCTGCGCCGGCGTGTAACCCAGCTCACCCCGACCGGCCGGATGCAGGGTCTGCAACCCGGCGAACTCCAGCTTGAAGTTGCCGAGGGCGCCATAAGCGCTGGTCAGTTGACCCTTGGCCACATCGTAGGCAGCCGATGGCAACTGGATGGGGCCGGCATCGTTGACCACACAGGTAACGCCCAGCTCATCCTGTACCAACCCGGCCATGCGGATGGCTTGCTCGGTGGGGCCCACGATGCAACAGACGCCGTTGGACTGGATGGTTTTAGCCGGGGCGGTGGGCCCCGGCAACTGGGCTGCGGCCACCAGGGCCGCCTGTTTGGCTTCCAACCGCTTGGGGTTGGCATCGGCAGAACTCCAACCCGCCCGGTCACGTATATCGATGGTGTGCAGTGGCGCTACATGCTGGATCTCGGCGTGAATGTCCTCGGCCAGGCGCTCGAACAGCGCTGCCTGCTGGCCACAGGCGATAAGCACGTCGTTGCTGGCGCCCAGGTGCTCGGCTGCGACTTTCATATCGTTGCCGCACAGCTGGTCTACCGCGACGACCTGCTCGGCACCCGCAACCGCCTGAAGGGCCTCGGAATTGAAGCCCTGGCTCTTGTCGCAGGTGCACAGCAATAGAGATTTTTTTGATGTCATCAGGAACTTTACTCTGTTCGTTGTTGTTATACGTATACGAATCACTCTCTTATTTCGAGCATGCCACAGCCATCTACTTTCGGACAATTGGATAATTGTTGGAGCCCTGCTAGCTTTTATCTATAACAAAAAGAGACACATCATGAGCAGTAGAACCGATCACTGGAAACGAGCATTGCAGGTGGGTGCCGTTGTTCGCCGATCGCCGGGGGTAACGCGGTGGGCGAAACACGTCTGGAAACCTGTTGCTGTCATCCCCGGGGCACCGGACGCCTTCTGGAAAGAACTGGTACGCGAGGGCGAGTTGGTCGATTACCACGCCGGCACGGTCACTATGGAGCTGTTCCGTGCCGATGTCGAAGGTTATCTCGTCTCCCTCAACATGAGCACGCCTTCCGTCTGGATCATCCTGGACCGTGACGTCACCGGTCAGTCGCCCTCAGGCTGGGCGGTCAGCACCGTTACCGCCAGCGCCCACGAGGCTCTGGACTCCCTGGACAGCGGCGAAAGCATTGTTGAGGCCGTGCCTATTCCGGAATCCCTGGCCGCCTGGATCAAGGAATTTGTCGACATGCATTACATCGAGGAGCCGTTCAAGAAACGGCGCCGGGATGAGGTGCGCGTGGACGCTGTGGAAGACGCCAAGGGTGATCCACGTATTCGGCAGGAAAGCGATGTGTACCGGGCTCCCGCCAACATCAAGAAACCCAGGTTACAGTAATGGTTGAATCACGCTGGCAGCGCTGGGCGCGCAAAAAGGCCGAAGCCAACAGAACGGTAGAACCCACGCCGCCTCCGGCGCCGGAGCAAGCCGAACCGGCCCCGGAGGAACAGGAACTCGCCGTTAACGAGAGCCTGTCTGAACCGGAGCTTCTGGAGAAGTACGGACTGCCTGATCCGTCGTCCATTGAGATCGGAACGGATATCACCGGTTTCATGCGCAAGGAAATACCCGAGTTCCTGCGCCGAAAGGCCCTGAGAAGCCTCTGGAAATCCAATCCGGTGCTGGCTGTTCTCGATGGGCTGAATGACTACGACGAGGATTACACCCTGGCGTCGACGGCCGGGCAAACCGTGAAATCACTCTATCGGGTCGGCGAAGGGCTGGTGGATAAAGCCAAAAAGGCGGCGGATGTCATTGATGAACCAGTGCAGTCGTTGGCTCAACCCTCCCCGGCCGATGCCGAATCCACGGTCACCGGGCAGGCGCAAGCTGACGAGCATGAGGATGAACAGGCAGCCATTGAGCTGGACGACCATACCGGGCAGGCGGAGCTGACCAACCGAGTGCCCGCACAACCGGAGAACAGCCAATCACAAGAGGTGCCGGAACCGCGATTCCGCCCTCGCATGCGTTTTGACTATTAGCAGAATACATTTCACCTATTGGCGAAATAATCGTGGCTTACCCCACTATTCTTGTTTGTGTACTAAGATAGTGTGAGAGAGCGCACATAATAATTAGAAGGAAAACGACTTGACTGACACGGCCGAAATCCAGTGCCCGCGCTCAATCACTGACGAAGATAGAGCGCGGGCCCAAATCTATCAGCTGCTGGGCGTCCTGCTTGACCGACCACCCTCGGCGGAATTGCTGCAAGGTCTGGCCTCGCTGCAGGGGGACGACACACCCCTGGGCACCGCCTCGAAGAACCTGGCCAAGCTCGCAGAGCGCACCAACCCCTACGATCTCGAGCGGGAGTTCAATAACCTGTTTGTCGGCCTGGGCAGGGGGGAGCTCCTTCCCTATGCCAGCTACTACCTCACCGGCTTCCTGAACGAAAAGCCCCTGGCCGAGCTCAGAAGCGATTTGCGGTCACGTGGTATCAAAGCCCGCAGCGACGTCAAGGAACCGGAAGACCACATCTGCACCCTGTGTGAAATCATGGCCGGGATTATCACCGGCGAATTTCCCTGCGACAGCGGTGTGGCCTCCCAGAAAGCTTTTTTTGATGCCCATTTGGCGAAGTGGGCAGAACTGTTTTTTACCGACTTGGAAGAAGCGCAAAGTGCCATCTTCTACGCGCCGGTGGGCTCGCTTGGCCGAGCCTTCATGGCAGTGGAAGCCGAAGCCTTTGCAATTCAGTAACCGGGACCGACAGGTCCCTTAACCCAGGGGGAGGTGTCCAATGGACAACCCGAAGCGTGAAAACAGCCGTCGCCATTTCCTGAAAATGGCCGCTTTCGCAGCTCCAGCTGCGGTGGCAGTGACGGTTGCACCGAACGCCGCAGCCGAGGTCGTCAGAACAGACGCACCGAAAAGCCGCGGTTTACGTGATACGGAACATACACGTAAATATTTCGAATCGGCTCGCTTTTAACGGGGGTTCGAGTTGATCAAGGTTGCGAAAGGCCCTTGAGAGACTGAGCTTTCCGGAAAAACGAGAATAATAAAAGAGAGAGGTATACGACATGTTAAGGAAGAAGACCAACGGGGTAGCGAAAGGCCCCCGTGCAGGCTCTTTGCTTTCTTCTCTCGCTGCGAAAACGCTGGATCGTCGTCAATTCCTGACAACGTCTGGCGTGGCAGTGGGTGGTCTGGCGGCACTGTCGCTGACATCGGGTCGGGTTGAAGCAGCAGCTCCAGCCACCGGTGGCGGTGAAGTGGTCGTCAAGAAATCGGTGTGTACGCACTGCTCGGTCGGCTGTACCGTCGAAGCGGAAGTACAGAACGGCGTCTGGACCGGCCAGGAACCCGGCTGGGACAGCCCCTTCAATATGGGCGCCCATTGCGCCAAGGGCGCATCGGTTCGGGAGCACGCTCACGGCGAGCGCCGTCTGAAGAGTCCCATGAAGCTGGTCAACGGCCAGTGGCAGAAGATTCCCTGGGACCAGGCCATCAACGAAATCGGCGACAAGATGCTGCAAATCCGCGAGGAGAGTGGTCCCGATTCCGTTTACTGGCTCGGCAGTGCCAAGTTCAACAACGAGCAGGCCTATCTGTTCCGGAAGTTTGCCGGCTACTGGGGCACCAACAACGTTGATCACCAGGCCCGTATCTGTCACTCGACCACGGTTGCCGGCGTAGCCAACACCTGGGGCTACGGCGCGATGACCAACTCCTACAACGACATCCACAAGTCCAAGGCGATCTTCATCATCGGGGGCAACCCCGCTGAAGCGCACCCGGTGTCGCTGTTGCACGTACTGAAGGCGAAGGAAGAAAACAACGCGCCGCTGATCGTCTGCGATCCGCGCTTCACCCGTACAGCAGCCCATGCCGACGAGTTCGTGCGTTTCCGTCCGGGCTCAGACGTTGCACTGGTGTGGGGTATTCTCTGGCACATCTTCGAGAACGGCTGGGAAGACAAAGAGTTCATCCGTACCCGTGTATACGGCATGGAGGACATCCGCGAGGAAGTGAAGCGCTGGAACCCCGAAGAAGTGGAGCGTGTTACCGGTGCGCCTGGCGCACAGCTTGAGCGTGTAGCTCGCACTCTCGCTAACAATCGGCCCGGCACTGTCATCTGGTGCATGGGTGGTACCCAGCACACCAACGGTAACAACAATACTCGCGCCTACTGCGTGCTGCAGCTGGCCCTCGGCAACATGGGCGTAGCAGGCGGCGGTACTAACATCTTCCGCGGCCACGACAACGTTCAGGGCGCTACCGACCTCGGCGTGCTCGCCGATACACTGCCTGGCTATTACGGACTGTCTGCTGGTTCCTGGGCCCACTGGGCTCGAGTCTGGGAAGAGGACCTCGACTGGCTGAAAGGCCGCTTTGCAGTTTGGGATAAAGACGGCAAGTCCCGGGCCATGATGAACGAGAAGGGCATTCCGGTCTCCCGCTGGATTGACGGTGTTCTGGAAGCCAAGGAAAACCTTGAGCAGCCGGATAACACCCGCGCCATGGTGCTGTGGGGCCACGCGCCCAACTCCCAGACCCGGATGACAGAAATGAAGGAAGCCATGGAGAAACTCGACCTGCTGGTCGTGGTTGACCCCTTCCCCACTGTCTCTGCGGTGTTGCATGATCGTAAGGAGGGCGCGTACCTGTTGCCCACCACGACCCAGTTCGAGACTTACGGCTCGGTGACCGCTTCCAACCGCTCACTGCAGTGGCGGGAGAAGGTGGTTGAACCGCTGTTCGACTCCAAGGTCGACCACGAAATCATGAAACTGTTTGCGGACAAGTTCGGCTTTACCGATCGCATGTTCCGCAACATCGCCATTGACGGAGATGAGCCGTCGATTGAAGACATCACCCGCGAATTCAACCGCGGCATGTGGACCATCGGCTATACCGGCCAGTCTCCGGAGCGCCTCAAGAAGCACATGCAGTATCAGCATCACTTCGACAAGACCACACTGCGTGCCGTGGGTGGACCTTGCGATGGTGATTTCTACGGCATGCCGTGGCCGTGCTGGGGCACCCCCGAGATGAACCATCCGGGCACTGCCAACCTGTACGACATGTCCTTGCCAGTCTCCGAGGGCGGCCTGACGTTCCGGGCCCGTTTTGGTGTTGAACACAACGGCCAGAACATTCTGGCAGACGGTGTTTACTCCAAGAACTCGGAAATCAAGGATGGCTACCCCGAGTTCACCATGCAGATGCTGATGGACCTGGGCTGGGATGGTGACCTCACCGCCGAAGAGCGAGCCAGCATTGAAGCAGTGGCAGGCCCCTCCACCAACTGGAAAACCGACCTCTCTGGCGGCATCCAGCGAGTGGCCATCAAGCATGAGTGCGCGCCGTTCGGCAATGCCAAGGCCCGTGCCATCGTCTGGAACTTCCCGGACCCGGTACCGCTGCACCGCGAGCCCCTGTACACCAACCGTCGCGACCTCGTGGCCGACTACCCGACCTACGAAGACAAGACCTTCTGGCGGGTTCCGACCATGTATGAATCCATCCAGCAGAAGGATTTCAGCAAGGAGTTCCCGATCATCCTTACCTCCGGCCGTCTGGTTGAGTACGAGGGTGGTGGTGACGAAACCCGCTCGAACCCCTGGCTGGCGGAACTTCAGCAGGATATGTTCATCGAGATCAATCCTCGCGACGCCAACAATCTGAACGTCCGTGATGGCAGTGACGTTTGGGTGCATGGCCCAGAAGGAGCCAAGATCAAGGTCAAGGCCATGGTCACAGAACGGGTCGGAGAAGGCGTGGCGTTCATGCCATTCCACTTCGGCGGTCATTATCAGGGCAAGGACCTGCGGGACAAGTATCCCAAGGGCGCCGACCCCATCGTTCTGGGCGAATCCACCAACACGGTTCAAACATACGGGTATGACTCGGTCACGCAGATGCAAGAGACCAAAGCCACCCTGTGTTCGATCATGCCGGCATAACAAGAGGTGTAGACCATGGCACTTGAAGGACAAGCAAGAGCAAAATTCCTTTGCGACGCCGAGCGCTGCATCGAATGCAATGCCTGCGTAACGGCCTGTAAGAATGAGCACGAAGTTCCCTGGGGCATCAACCGCCGCCGGGTTGTCACCATCGAGGATGGCAAACCCGGTGAACGTTCGATCTCGGTAGCCTGCATGCACTGTTCAGACGCGCCCTGTATGGCCGTCTGCCCGGTGGACTGCTTCTACCAGACCGAGGACGGTGTGGTACTGCACTCCAAGGATCTGTGTATCGGTTGTGGCTATTGCTTCTACGCATGCCCGTTCGGTGCGCCCCAGTTCCCGCAAGCGGGCAACTTTGGCAGCCGGGGCAAGATGGACAAGTGCACGTTCTGTGCAGGCGGTCCTGAAGAAGACAATTCCACAG
>NZ_CAJXKQ010000052.1 GCF_913055835.1 uncultured Marinobacter sp.
TACATGTCTCTTTTCTGTCTTTTCATGCCGTTCCTCACTGATGGATTAACAGAACAAGCGTGTACACATCTGCAGTGGCTGCGACAAGTGTTACCCGCTCCGGGATAACCCCCTATTGTCAGCTCAAGCCAGAGCAGTCAGGATCCTGTTAACGGAAGGCTTTTTACCTTCCGGAACGACGCGTCAATTACAAGGTAAGTCGAACCTTGCGCGGATGTACACTAATTATTTCATCTATGTGACGCTTTTTTTATAGTTATGTGAACTAAAAAAAGACCGCCGATTTCGGAACGTCCAGTATTCCGGAAACTTACCAACAGTCTTCGCTGAACCAGGAGTTGAACTTGTCCAAATCTGTATTTTTCGTAACCTGCCCGAAGGGGGTCGAGTACCTTCTGGCGGACGAGCTCAGCACCTTTGGTCTGGAAACCGTGCGCAATGCGCCGGCTGGAGTCTGGGTAGAAGGTTCTCTGGAAGGGGGCTACCGCGCGTGCCTCTGGTCGCGCCTTGCCAACCGGGTGATCCTTCATATTGATGAAGTGGATGCCAACAGTGGCGACCAGCTTTATGACGGCGTTGTGCACATGGACTGGCAGCAGCATATCCCGGTGCATGGTAGCTTCCGGGTGACTTTTCTCGGTCAGAATGAGGCCATCCGGAATACTCAGTACGGCGCGCAACGGGTAAAGGACGGCATTGTTGACCGGTTTCAGGCCAACGGCGGGGCACGTCCCTCGGTAGATGCCAAGAACCCCGATGTGATTGTCTCCGCCCGCCTCAATCGCGGACGACTGTCTCTGGGCATCGACCTCAGTGGTCACAGCCTCCACATGCGTGGCTACCGCACTGACAAAGGCGTAGCCCCTCTGAAAGAAAACCTGGCCGCGGCATTGCTGATGCGCGCAGGCTGGCCCGAGATTGCCTCGGCCGGTGGCGATTTCGTGGATCCGATGTGTGGGTCCGGCACGCTTGTCATTGAAGCCGCCATGATGGCACTGGACATGGCGCCTGGCCGCAAGCAGGAGCGGTTCGGCTTTGAAAAATGGCCCGGCCATCAGCCGGAACTCTGGTTGTCCCTGCGCCAGGAAGCTGAGCGCCGTGCCCATGAGGGCAAACAGGGGCGCATCCCGAAACTGGCGGGCTTTGACCAGGACAGCCGGGTTATCGCGACTGCCTGGAAAAACATTCAGAGAGCCGGGCTGGAGAGTATCGTCCACGTTGAAGCCCGGGCGGTTGATGCGCTGAGTCTGGAGGGTGACTGGTCCGGAAAGGGGCTGGTGCTGACCAATCCGCCCTATGGTGAGCGCTTGAGCGAGCGCCGGGAGTTGGGTGCCCTGTATCAGGCTCTGGGTGATGCAGTGAAACGCGCAGTTCCGGGTTGGCGTCTCGGTGTATTTACCGGCGCCCCGGAATTCGGCAAGTCCATCGGTTTGCGGAGCTACAAGCAATACCGGCTTTTCAACGGCAAACTGCCCGCTCAACTGCTGTTGTTCGAGATCAATGACGCCAGCGCCATGACCCCGCGTGGCCCCGATATCCCCGGTGAGATCACTCCTCGTATTGCCAACGAGGAACGTGCGGCCATGCTCCGCAACCGGCTCAAGAAGAATATGAAGACCATTGGCCAATGGGCAAGAAAGCAGGGGATTGGTTGCTACCGTCTTTACGATGCCGACATGCCGGAGTTTGCTCTGGCAATCGATATCTATGAGGGCAGGGTTCACGTTCAGGAGTACGCGGCCCCGAAATCGGTGGACGAACGTTCCGCCCGTGAACGCCTGGCCGAGGCCCTTGCAGTGATTCCTGAGGCACTGGGGGTGGAACGTGAAGACATGGTGTGCAAGCAGCGCCAGCGCCAGACGGGCACCAGCCAGTATGAAAAGCAGGCGGCCAGTGGCGAGTTTTTCAAGGTTCACGAACATGGCTGCGTGCTGAAGGTGAACCTGAAGGATTACCTGGATACCGGCCTGTTCCTGGATCATCGGCCGGTGCGGCACTGGATTCAGCAACACGCCGCAAACCAGCGGTTTCTGAACCTGTTCTGCTATACCGGCGCGGCTACTGTTCATGCCGTAGTTGGAGGCGCCAGCCGGTCCCTGAGCCTGGATATGTCAAAAACCTATGTTGGTTGGGCCGAGGACAATCTGGCCCTGAATGGCGCTGATCCGAAGAAGCATCGGGTCGAGCAGGCGGATTGCCTGGCCTGGCTGGCAGACCGGAAAACGGCGGACCAGCGATTTGATCTGATCTTCATGGATCCGCCCACCTTCTCGAATTCCGCTCGAATGGCGGGCGTTCTGGATATCCAGAAGGATCATCCGACGCTGGTCAGGCAGGCCATGGCGCGGCTAAGTTCTGATGGGTTGCTGATCTTTTCCAACAACTTCCGGCGGTTCAAGTTGGACGAGGCGCTGGAAAGCGAGTTCGAGGTTGTCGAGGTTACCCGGGATACCCTGGACAAGGATTTTCAGCGCAACGCACGGATCCACCGGTGCTGGCATATTCGCCATAAGGCGTAACCGCTATCGAATAGTAGGTCGGATTAGCGAAGCGTAATCCGACAAGAACCGTCGGCATCGGGTATCAATAGATTGTCGGATTACGCTTCGCTAATCCGACCTACATTCTGATCTGACCTACATCCTTATCGGAATCCGATCTACATTCAGTGGCAGCGATTTCAGAATTCGTAGCGTATGCCGCCGGAGAACTGGAAGGTATTCACATCCGTGGCGGTGTCTTCGAAGAGCTTTCCACCCTCGAACACCAGAAAGGTGTCGTCCATTACTTCGAAGTCCAGGCCGGCAATCCAACTGACGCTGAAGCCGCTGTCCGGAAACTCCCCTTCCAGGTCCAGAAAGGGGTTGTTGCGGTCATTCGCCGGGTCGCTGATCTCGCCCTCACCCTGGATATAGGAAAAGCCAAACTGGCCGTAAACATTGGCGTAGTCGGTGATGGGGTAGTGCAGCCCGATATACCAGCTGGCGTAGTAATCAACGCTCAGCGTGAGGTCACTGTTGGGGACTTCGGCATCTTTGAAGCCGCCGCCGGCCCGAAGCTCGGCGTGGAACAGATCGGTGATATGGCCACCCACCACCAGGGTTCCGCCCGTGCCCCAGGCGGTTTCCTTGGTGTTTTCACCGATGGTGCGGTGGTTGTAAGTGGTTGCCAGCAGACCGATGTAATGTTTGTCCACCCGTGGTGTCTCCTGGGCCAAAGCGACTTGCGACGCGAGAAGCAGGGTAGGGACAAGCGGACAGATGACGAGCGTTCGCACAACCTTGTTCATTATTATCGGGCTTCCTGACGTAGGCGAATACGGGCTGATTCTGCCTCGTGTAACCGTTTGTTACGTCGACCCGTGTCACACTTCCCTGTGTCTGTTCTGCACCGTTAAAGGTCTTCGTCGAACAGGCCTTCTTCCCTGGCCATCAGCAGCAGGGCGTATACGCCATTTTCGGGCAGTTGAGGTTCCAGGCTCTCCTCGAACAGCAACTGGCGACGACGATCTTCCAGGGTTTCGCTGTCCAGGCCGGTAATAAGCTCACTGATGGGCGCGATTTCAAATGGGGCCTCCTGTCCCACTGCCGTGAAAATCAGGTCCACCAGAATCTCGTCGGGATCAAGGCCGTCCACGAACACCGTCTGGTCTGGCAGGTCCTGGTGCAGTTCCCGGGCCAGCTCGATGAGGGGCACGCCCTGTTCTTCCAGGTAGAGCAGGTCGATATCACCGAGGTCACCGTCTTCAGGGAGCCAATCATCGGAAGGGGCGATGACCACGGTTTTCATTCGGCCGTCTTCCAGCGACCAGGCCATAGCGGTGGGAAAAAGCGCGTCGTCGGTCTGGCAGTATTCAATGTCGAGAAATCTCGGTGCAGGCACGTTGGGCTCCCGGTGATGGTTGATTTGTGACCCGGTTATAGGGAATGTCCGTTGACCCAGTATGAGGCTTTACGGCTTCATGCCATACTGTTGGCGCAATTATCTTTTAATCAGGGACATCATGGAACACGCTGAATTTAACAAAGATTTATTGAAGTTTCTGAACACTTCCCCCACACCCTGGCATGCGGTCGACACCATGAAACAACGGCTCAGTGCGGCCGGGTTTCAGGAGCTAGACGAGCGGGAAGACTGGTCGCTCGCCAGCAAACAGGGCTATTACGTTGTCCGCAATGGCTCCTCCATTGTTGCGTTCCGGACCGGCAGCAAAGATGTCACTACCTCGGGAGTCCGAATGGTGGGTGCTCATACCGACAGCCCCTGCCTGAAGGTCAAGCCGAACCCGGAGCTTCGCCGCAAAGGCTTTTTCCAACTGGGGGTCGAGGTTTATGGCGGTGTTTTGCTTAATCCCTGGTTTGACCGGGATCTTTCCCTGGCCGGTCGGGTGACGGTGCTGGACGAGGACGGCAAGGTACAGGACACCCTGGTGGATTTCCGTAAGCCGGTGGCTTTCATTCCCAGTCTGGCTATCCATCTCGATCGCGAAGCCAACAGCAATCGCACGGTGAATCCCCAGACCGATCTGCCACCGGTTCTGATGCAGGTCCCGGAAAGCGACACAACCAGCTTTGTGGATTTGCTGTCACAACAGGTAAGAACCGAATCCGGGCTCAGTGTCCGCAAGGTTCTGGGCTACGAGCTGAGCTTCTACGATGCCCGGGAGGCGTCGTTTGTTGGTTTGCGTGATGATTTCATCGCCTCGGCACGCCTGGACAACCTGCTGAGTTGTTACATTGGCCTCCAGTCGCTGCTGAAAACCTCTGGCGATGAAGCCGCGTTGCTGGTCTGCAACGATCACGAGGAAGTTGGCAGTATGTCGGCCGAAGGTGCACAAGGACCGTTCCTGACAGCGGTTCTGGACCGCTGGGCCGGCGCGGGCAAGGCTCGCGCCATTGCCCGTTCGATGATGATCTCGGCGGACAATGCCCATGGCATTCACCCGAATTACATGGATAAACACGACGAGAATCATGGCCCGATTCTCAATCAGGGGCCGGTGATCAAGGTTAACCACAACCAGCGTTACGCCACCAACAGTCGCTCGGCAGCGGTATACCGTCACATCAGTGACGAACTGGGTTTGCCGCACCAGACCTTTGTGGTTCGCAGCGATATGGGCTGTGGCAGTACCATCGGGCCACTCACGGCGGGAAATCTGGGGGTGACCACACTGGATATTGGTGTGCCACAGTTCGGTATGCACTCTATTCGGGAACTGATCGGAACCGAGGATGGGTTCACGCTGTTCCGCGTGCTGACTGAATTTATGCAGCGCGAACAGATCTTCTGAGGTAGTAAACGAAAAATGCCGCTGCTTCGTGAGAAACAGCGGCATTTCGGAATAAGTGGCTCCCCGAGCTGGGCTCGAACCAGCGACAAACGGATTAACAGTCCGTTGCTCTACCAACTGAGCTATCGGGGAACAGCTTCAAGTGGCGCGCATATTAAGCGCTTTGATTTACGGGGTCAACCCCCTGATATGAAAGGCTAAAAATTGTACGAAAGCAGGACTCTTCGCTACCGTCCACCGCCGTGGTTGCGCAATGGCCACGTTCAGTCTGTCTGGCCGACGCTGTTTCGCAAAGTGCCGATGGTGGATCCGGAACCGGAGACCATCGCCACACCGGATGACGACGAACTGCACCTGGACTGGTACCGGCAGGGCAGTAACCGCCTTGCCATCGTGTCTCACGGGCTGGAAGGGCACAGCCGCCGGCCTTATGTGCTGGGTCTTACCCGTGCCCTGTTACGGGAGGGCTGGGACGTTCTGGCCTGGAACTTCCGCTCCTGCGGCGGTGTAATGAACCGACAGCCAAGGTTTTACCACAGCGGTGCCACAGAAGACCTCAGCCTGGTAATTGATCATGGTCTGGCCGGCACATACGACACCCTGTTTCTGTCGGGGTTCAGTATGGGGGGTAATCTGACGCTGCTTTACCTGGGGGAGCAGGGAGAGCGGGTGGACAGCCGGATCTGCGGGGCGGTTACCTATTCGGTTCCCTGCGATCTGGCCGGCAGCGCCGATATGCTGGCGCTACCCAGCCGAAAGATCTACATGCAGCGCTTTCTTCGGGACCTTAAGGTGAAAATGGAGGCCAAAGCGGAAAGGTTTCCGGACCTGATTGATGTTTCGGGATTCGACGATATCCGTAGCTTTCACGAATTTGATGACCGTTACACGGCGCCGCTTCATGGCTTCCGCGATGCCCGGGACTACTGGGCCCAGTGTTCGGCCCTGGGGCGGATGCGGGATGTGAGGGTGCCGGCGCTGATGGTGAATGCCGCCGATGATCCTTTCCTGTCAGCTCAGTGCTTCCCGGAATCAAAGCGCCAGCTCGGCGCCCATGTACGCCTGGAAGCACCCCGGTGGGGCGGCCATGTGGGCTTCGTCGAGCACGCGAAGGATGGCTTTTACTGGTCAGAGCGCCGCGCTTTGGCCTTCCTTCAGGGTTTGATCTGAGCGTGCCTTATTGCAGGATGGGCTTAAGCACCGGCCAGACGTTTTCCAGCAGCTTGGCCTGGGCTTCCTCGGTAGGGTGAATCCCGTCGTCCTGCATCAGCCCGTCCTGGTTGTAGATGCCGTCCAGGAAAAAGGGAACCAGGGCGGTGTCGTAGCGGTCTGACAGCTTCGGGTAAATTTCAGCGAACATTTCGGTATACCGCTGTCCGTAGTTCGGTGGAATCTGCATGCCAACCAGCACGGCACGCGCGCCCGAGCCCTGGACCTTCTCTATCATGGAGGCGAGATTGGATTCGATCACATTGGGTGGGAAGCCGCGAAGGCCATCGTTGCCACCCAGCTCGATAATCACCACCTCGGGTTCATTCTCCTCAAGGAGTTCGGGCAGCCGGCGGGCACCGCCATCGGTGGTTTCGCCGCTGATGCTGGCATTGACCACTTCCCAGTCTGTCATGCCATTGGTCTCCAGCCGATTGCGCAGCAACTGCACCCATGCAGTGTCGGAGGGAACGCCATAGGCCGCACTGAGGCTATCGCCAACAATCAGTAGCGTGCTTTGACTGGCCGCTACCGGCAGTGCCAGCAGGGCAACTACGAGAAAAAGAATTGATCTGACGTACACCAATGCCGTATGCATAGACAACCAATACACCTTTAAGTCGTTTTCAGGACCCAGGATCGGGAGATTCCGTGAACCAGATGACCAATATAAACCCGGATAGCCAGAGCCCAATGTTACGGGTCAATAACCTGACTCACCGTGTCAGTGTTGAAACCGATACGCTCACGATCTTGCAGGGGGTCACTCTTGAAATCAATCGGGGAGAATCCGTAGCGATTGTCGGGCGCTCCGGCTCCGGCAAAACCACGCTTTTGGGCTTGCTGGCGGGCCTTGATACGCCAACGGAAGGCACAGTCGAACTGGACGGGTCGGCGATCAGCAAGCTCAGTGAGGACGAGCGGGCGAAGCTTCGGGCCCATCGGGTCGGGTTCGTTTTCCAGTCCTTCCAGCTGTTACCGGCGCTGACCGCGCTCGAGAACGTTATGTTGCCCCTGGAGCTTGCCGGCATGGCTTCACCGGAAAAAAGAGCACGTGAGCTACTGGAGCGTGTGGGCCTGGGCGAGCGTCTGACCCACACACCAAGACAGCTGTCGGGGGGTGAGCAGCAGCGGGTAGCGATTGCGCGGGCGTTCGCCTCTGAGCCGCTGATTCTGTTTGCCGATGAGCCGACCGGTAATCTGGACAACCGCACCGGGCAGGCAGTTTCCGACCTATTGATGGCACTGAACCGGGAGAAGGGCACAACGCTGGTGATGGTTACCCACGACGAACACCTGGCGGCGCGCTGCAATCGGCAGTTCCACATTGAAGCCGGCGTTCTTACCGAACCGGAAGCAGCTCAGGAGATGGCGCACTGATGGCTGCTGCGAAAAAACTCATGTCGGTCCGCCGGGACTGGCGGGAACGGGATGTTCGTGTCGTTCTGGCGGCCCTGATCATTGCCGTTGCCACGGTTGCGACCATTGCCCTGTTCGCCAGCCAGTTGCAGCGTACCCTGGTATCTTCGGCCAGCTCGTTCCTGGCGGCGGATCGTCAGCTGGAAGCGGAGAACGGCCGTCCGATTCCGGATTCCTGGCTGCAGGAAGCGTCCGATCAGGGATTGGAGACCGGCCGAATGGTGGAATTTTCCACCATGGTGTTTGGTGCGGATAATTTTCAACTGGTGTCAGTAAAGGCCGTGAGCGATGAATACCCGCTCAGGGGCGACATTGAAATCCAACGGGATCCACAGGGAACGAGAGAGCTGGTTAACCAGGGCCCCAGACCCGGAGAGGTCTGGATTAATCCGCGCTTGCTCAGACTCCTGGATCTCGAACTTGGAGAGTCTCTGGAAGTCGGGAATCTGAATCTTAAGGTGTCCGGTCTGCTCATTCGAGAGCCCGATGGCGGTTTCCGGCTTTCGGCTTTGGCGCCCAGAGTGATGATGCACGTGGATGATGTCTCCTCTACCGGCGTCGTTCAGGAGGGCAGTCGGGTAGAGTATGTCTACCTGTTTGCCGGCGATGAAGCCTCGCTGGAATCTTACTATCAATGGCTGCAACCCCGGCTGGAGCCCAGCCATGAATGGGAAGGAGTTCGGGATGGTGAAACCTTCTCCCGTTCTCTCGAGCGTGCCGAGCGATTTCTGCTACTGGGCGGCAGCCTTGCGGTTCTGCTCGCCGCTGTGGCGGTAGCCGTTGCCAGCAGGCAATATGCCCTGTCCCAGCGCGATACCGTAGCGCTACTGAAAACCCTTGGCCTGAGCGGGGCCGGTATTGGCGGTTTGTATCTCAGACGCCTGGCACTCTGGGGTGTTACCGGTATTGTTGGTGGTCTTTTGGTGGCCATACCGCTTTACTGGCTGCTGATTCGAATGCTCAGCGAGGTTCTGGAGCGGCCTGTGGATTTCCAGCTTGACCCAGCCGCGCTGGTGCCTGCGTTGCTGACCGCGCTGGTGTCTCTGTTCGCCTTCGCCTACCCGCCGGTCCGCCGGCTTCGGAATGTACCGGCCATGCGTGTACTGCGCAGCCAGCCCGGTGAAACCGGTCGTGAAGCCTTGCCGGATATTATTATTGCCATTGTGGCGGTGTTCGGGCTTGTCTGGATGTATGCCGGCGAACTGGCTCTGGTGGTCTCTCTTCTTGGGGGGCTTGCACTGCTGCTCGGTGCGCTCGGCCTGGTGGGCTGGCTGCTGGTGGCAACACTGCGCAAGGTTCGTGGTGGCGGTAACGCCTGGAGTCTGGCACTTGTGGGCCTGTACCGGCATCGCCGTGCCAGCCTGTCCCAGATAGCTGTGTTTGCGATGACGCTCATGCTCGCAGCCACATTAATACTGGTGCGTACGTCGCTGCTGGCGGACTGGCAGGCCCAGTTACCGGATGATGCTCCCAATCATTTTCTTATCAATATCGCGCCGGAGGCCGTGGAGGACGTTGATGCGTTCTGGCAGGAGCGCGGCCAGCCACTGGATAAACTTTATCCCATGGTTCGCGGGCGTCTGACCGAGCTCAATGGCCAGCCGGTCAAGGAGACGGTCAGTAAGGATGAGAACGTTAACGCCCTCAATCGTGAGTTGAACCTGACCTGGATGTCCACGTTGCCGGAAGACAACGAGATTGTGGAAGGCACCTGGTTTGCCGAAAACCAGAAGGACGGCGTCTCGGTTGAAGCCGAACTGGCCGGGAAACTCGGCCTTTCACTGGGAGACAGACTGACCTTCACTATCGGGTCCGAGAAGGTCACTGAAGCTGTGACGAGTATCCGCACGGTCCAGTGGGACAGCATGAAGCCCAATTTCTACATGGCCTTCCCGCCGGAAGGGGGGCTGACGGACATGCCTGCTACATGGATTACCAGTTTCTATTTGCCCAAGGACAGGAAGGATGCGCTGAATGACTTTTCCCGCCAGTTCCCGACTGTCTCCGTACTAGAAATTGACCATGTGATCGAGCGAATCCAGGAGATCGTCCGCCAGGTAACCCAGGCTATTGAAGCCATTCTCGCGCTGATTCTTGCCGCTGCGCTGGTGGTGATGGCGGCGGTGGTCAGCGCAACGCTCCGTGACAGGCAGAGGGAGGGCGCCTTGCTGCGAACCCTGGGTGGCCGTCAGAGGCTGCTGGTGCGGAGCACCATGCTTGAGTTTGCGCTGCTGGGTGGCTTTGCGGGCTTGTTGGGCGTGGTTGCTGCCGAGGCAGCGGTCTGGGCACTTCAGTTCAGAATGTTTGAGGGCACGTTCCAGTGGCATTGGCACGTTGTACTGCCCATCCCGCTGGTTAGTGCCTTTGTTCTGGCTATGTTTGGCCGCTGGCAGCTCCGGCCGGTCCTGAGCGTGTCACCGATGCTGATGCTCCGGCGTCTGGAGTAGCGGCGGTGACTATCGGTAATTGGCAAGAATGGCGTCTAGTTCGCCATTCTTCTTCATCTTCGCCAACTCTTCATTGAACTTTTTGGCAAATGGCAGCCAGTCCTTGCGCAACATCAGCCTGAATCCGTAATTGCTGATGCTTTCGCTCGTTATGTCAAAGTGTTCTCGCAGTCCTTCGTTCTTGAGAATCCATTTTCCGACCAGCCGATCCGCAACGGCTGCGTCGAATCGGTCACCGTGCAGCACAAAGGTGAACATGTCCTTGTCCCGGGAAACATCAAACCGGCGAATTCGACCTTCTTCGAAATAGGGGTCAAGCAGCGGATATTGGTAGCCAAGATGGGTGACAATCGTTTTTGATACCAGGTCTTCCGGGCTCTCGAAGGAGAACCCCGAGTTTGCTGGCACGAAAAAGACCTCTTCGATGTCCACCACCGGGTCGGTAAACAGGAATTGCTCCGGTTGCTCAGCCCATTCCCTGGCCCGCGGGGTGGCGTCGATGTAACCCTCAAGCAGCATCTGATCGACCCGCTTTCGCGGTATCTGCTCTGCTTTTACCGTATAGCCAAGGCGTTGGGCAACCACGGTTACCACATCCCACATGATTCCAGAGGGCTGGCTCTGATGCACGATCAGGTAGGGCGGATAACCGTTGGGAGAAATATTGAAGCGGAAAACCTGCTCTTGCTGGGCAGTTTCCTGCGTAGCAGATGCCGAAGGCGACAGTGCCACGTGAGCAAACAGGAGGGCGCCCAGAATGGCACAGATACGGCAGGAAGGTCGGTTTTGCATGCGGAAGGGGCTCTCTACGGACCGGTACTGTAGGTGGAAAATGAACCCGGCTATCATCCCTGCCAGAAGTCGATGATTGTCCTCTTTTGCTCAGTTCTTTTCAATGATTTGAAGTCTATCTTCACACAATTTCAGTTCAGGGCAGGGGCCTGGCGAGGCCCCTGCCTATGGGTCATGCCCAGGCGCGTCGCAGGACTGCGCGGGCATCGTCAAGAG
Organism: uncultured Marinobacter sp.; assembly: GCF_913055835.1. Classification (GTDB taxonomy): domain Bacteria; phylum Pseudomonadota; class Gammaproteobacteria; order Pseudomonadales; family Oleiphilaceae; genus Marinobacter. Next base: position 11,377 of record NZ_CAJXKQ010000052.1, read on the forward strand.
TTACTTCCTTCGGATTGAACATGATGGAGCCATCGTCCAGCGCCATTTCGGCGATGTGGTCGAGCTGATCCTCGGTTACCTTGCCGGTCTCCTTCAGAGTCCGGGGCAGTTGGCACCGCTTGTACAACGCGTCCCGAAGTTTGCGAATGGCGGAAATGCTGGCCTCAGCACGGCGACTTGCCGGCGTCGCTGCAAATACTTCGGGGCCCTCCAGATACAGCAACAACTCACCCAGGGGTTCGCGGATGGTCTCCAGGTTGTACTCCAGCACGTAGGGCAGGTAAAGGCTCATGCACAGGCCATGGGGCAGGTGACAGATGGCGCCGGTGGCGTGCCCCAGCGCGTGCACGAGGCCCACCATGGAATTTGAGAAGGCAATGCCGGCCATGGTTGATGCCTGGGCAAGTTCCAGCCTGCCGTCACTGTCTTTCGGGTTGTCCATAACGTTGAGGAGGGAGTGGCTGATCTTTTTGATCGCAGCCGTGGCGTAGGCATCGCTCAACGGATTCTTGGCCATGCAGGTGAAGGCTTCCGTGGCATGGGTCATGGCATCCATCGCCGTTGCCGCGGTGATGTGAGGCGGCAGGGTGAGGGTCATGCGCGGATCAATAATAGCCGCGTTCGGAAGCAGGAATGACGACGTGAAGGGTAGCTTGACGCCTTTGGCTTCGTCGGTGATAACAGCAACCGAAGTGACTTCCGAGCCGGTACCGGCCGTTGTCGGCACAACGAAAAACGGCTTTAGAGGATGCTTTAGCACGCCGGCACCGCTGTATTTTGCAATGTCGTCGCCACCCTCGGAGACCAGAATGTTGACGGCTTTGCCGGTATCAATTGCCGAGCCACCGCCGACGGCGATGATGGAGTCGCACTTCTCCTGGCGATAGATGCCGGCGATGTCGCGCACTACGGTGGTAGAGGAGTCCGGGGGAACATCATCATAAATGGAGGTGATTTCCAGTCCACTTTCCTCACAGGCCGCGATAACGGGTTCGAGCAGGCCGGCAGCCCGTACGCCCTTGTCGGTCACGATCATTGGCCGCTTGGCAGCCATGCCGGTGAGCTCATAGGGAATATGTTCAAGGGCGGCCTTGCCGGCAATGACTTTTACCGGGCAGAAGAACTCATAATATTTGTTGGTCATCACGCTCTCACTGTCTCGACAAAATTGGTGGCAACTTTCAGGTAAATGCGCGCAGCGCTGATCAGTTTTTCCGGCAAGTGCAGGTCGGCCGGGTATTCCTTGACGGCCCGCTCGGCGATCAGTTTTGGCAGGATGAAGGATTCAAGCCGGTTCAGCACCCGAGTCATACGGACGGCATAACTGATGTCACCATCCACCAGCATGCGGTCATTGGCGAATGCAACCGATGTCTTCTCCTGGAAAGACAGCACCAGAAACGCATGGGCAATGTGCTTGAACTGAATCGACAGGTCGACCGGGCGTGGTGACTTGTCACCGTGGTAACGGAAACGTCCCTGGCCGGTGTGTTCCACAATCAGCTTCGAGCCGTCCGGCATCACCATCATCTCGAACAGAAAGCCATCGGGCAGGGCCCTGGCTTCGTTCTGAACCTTCTCGTCCACTTCACTCACAGCCTGCAGGGCTCGTCCCATTACCTGGAACATCAGCTCCACATACAGGCGGCGCGCCTGAAAGACCATGGGCTGGATACGTTTCGCTAGCATGTCCGTCATCCAATGATTGTTGATGTCATCTGATTTTTAGAGTTATTGCTCTAAAAGTCAATGGAGCTGATGACAGAAGTTACACGTCAGCCCGGCAATCTTGATCCCGAGCAACAAAAAGGCCGGAATCCCTCAGGACTCCGGCCTTCTCTAGTCAGCGATTCAGCGGATAGTTACTGCGTTAGCGCCGCCAGTTTACGTTTGGCCTCTTCAGCTACGTCCCCTCCGGCCTCGGCAGCCTTGCTGTAATAGGCAATAGCTTCATTCCGGTTGTTCTGCTTCACCGCAACATCGCCCAGGCGCAGAAACGCAATGGAGGTGGGGACGGTTTCATTGGCTTTGGTAAGGTTTTCCCGGGCCTTGTCCAGATTGTTAAGTCTCAGCGCATTCAGGCCATTGTATAGGCGATATTTGAACATCTCCGGGTAGAGCTCTACCGCTTTTTCAAAGTCGGCAGCGGCTTTCTCGGCTTCCTGCTGTTCCTGATAAATGCGGCCGCGCAGAGCATAGAACATGGCTTCCCGCGGTAGCTGGCGGATTGCCTCGTTGATCTTGTCCAGCGCAGGCTTCATTTCACCTTTGGAGGCCAGTTCCATGGCCTTGTCGTGGGCATCGTAAGCAGGCTGCAGCGAGCGGAGTTTGGCCATTTTGTGTTCATAGACGTCTTCACCACGATAGCCGCCCGCGCCAACCTTCTGTACCAGTTCGCGGTTTTCCTGAACCCGTTTTGCCGAGGGTGGGTGGGTCGCGAACAGGCCATCAATAAAGCCGGACTGGCGGCCTTCGGAAAGTTTCAGGAAGAGCTCCTGCAGCTCCACCGCCGCCTGGGGATCGTAGCCTGCCTCCTTCATGTAGAGAATGCCGTAGTGATCCGACTCCAGCTCATCGCCCTGGCTGTATTGGGCCAGGGCAAGCTGGGCACCAAGGGCAGCGCCACCCATGATCAACCCGGCCCACTCGTTGTCCGACAGGGCAAAGCCAAGGCCGGCAACCCCGGCACTGATCAGCATGCCCTGCTGCATGCGTTGAACACTGTGTCTGGCCGCCGCATGAACAATCTCATGGCCAAGGACAGAGGCAAGCTGGGCCTCGTCTTCAAGTTCTGTCAGCAGGCCGCGATTGATGGCAATCTTGCCTCCTGGCAGGGCCCAGGCATTGGGTACACTGCTGTTCAGAACCACGAACTCATAGGGTAAGTCAGGCCGGTCACTGACTCTCGCCATCTTCTGGCCAACCTCGCTCACGTAAAGCGTCAGCTCTGGATCCACATAAAACCGGCCGCCCTGGGTTTGCTGGGTGGGCACGTATTGCTCGGCGCCCATAGCGAGCTCCTGGCTTTCACCGATCAGCGAAAGTTGTTTTTCCCCGGTAACCGGGTTGACCGAGCAGCCGCTGAGTGTCAGGGCCAGGGTAATGGCGACCAGGCTGGTTCTGATAGCAGACAGGTTCACAGTGGACTCCCTTTTGGATGATGCAACGTCGGGCATTTTCAAGACATTTGCCCGCTTCCTGAAAGGCCAGTTTATAGCACATGATTGCCTATGGGTGGATTACCGCACTGTGTTCAGCGGTGGTGGCGGGCAGGCCCTTGGCGTATCATAAGCCCCTGTTCCCGCACTGTTTCACCATTTTCGAGCCAAAGGCAACCCATGGGCAATCTCCTCGAACTGATCGCTTTACTCTGGTTCCTGGTTTGTTGGCTCGGTTATACCGAGTACTCCAAACGCCGCGCCGCCGATCGTCCCTGCCTGTCCAATACGCTGGACCTGTACCGGGAAGACTGGATGCGTGTCATGTTGCGCCGGGAAAACCGGATTGCTGATGCTTCGGTGGTTGGTAACCTTGAACGAAACGGCGCGTTTTTCGCCTCCAGTTGCCTGCTGATTCTCGCCGGTATTATCACTGCTCTTGGCTACACCCAGGAAGTGATGGAAGTGTTCAGCACCATGCCATTCGGCACATTGCCCACGCGGGAGATCTGGGAACTGCGAATGGTGGTGTTGCTGGTGGTGTTTATCTACGCCTTTTTCAAATTCACCTGGTCCATGCGGATGTACAACTTTGTTTCTGTGATGGTGGGCAGCGCACCGCCACCGGACGATACCAGGACCAGCCCGGCGGCGCGCGAAGCATTTGCCCGCAGCGCCGGCAATATCTGTAATCTGGCCGGCGATGCCTTCAACCTTGGCCTGCGATCCTACTATTACGCACTCGCCGTGGTAGGCTGGTTTATCCATCCGATCGTTTTCATGGCGGCATCCACCCTGGTGGTGATCGTCCTTTACCGCCGGGAGTTCTGCTCTACGGCTCTGGAAGCGTTGAGGGCAGGGAAGGTTTTTGAAGAACCGCTTCCCGGCAAGGCGGAAAACAGCCCAAAACCCAAAAGCTGATCCACAGGTTGAACCTGAATGAACGATGATATCCGACGGAAACGGGTTACCCGTTTTATCGACACACTGAATCAGGCCAAAGAGCTTGGCCTGACCGTTACCGAGGCCAAAAAAGGCAGTCTCACACTTTGTCTGCCCTATAGTGACCGGATCATCGGTAATCCTGACACCGGCGTGATCCATGGCGGCGCTATAACCACACTGATGGATACTACCTCTGGCTGTGTGATCCTGTGCGCCCTGGAAGATTTCGAACTCTGCCCGACGCTCGATTTGCGTGTGGACTACATGCGCCCGGCCCATCCGAGAAAGCCTGTTTACGCGAGGGCTGAAACCTATCGGGTAACCCGGAACATCATTTTCACCCGTTGCGAGGCCTACCAGGAGGGGGGCGAAACCATTGCCAACTGCGTGGCCACCTTCATGCGCATCGGCAAGGACGCCAGCCCTAAACACTATCGGGACCTGATCACCGGAGGTGAAGAATGACCGATCCTGAAATCCTCCGTTACACCCAGGAAACCGGTGACTTCAGCCGTATGCTCAAGAGCATTCCCTATGCCACCTGGATTGGTCTCCAGTGTGAGCGGTTCGGCGACGATCTTATCTTTCGCCTGCCGTGCAAGGACTCCAACCTCGGCAATCCCATCCTGCCGGCCATCCACGGTGGAGTGATTGGTGGCTTCATGGAAATGTCCGCCAATATCTACCTGATCATGTCCCAGGAAAGCCTGCGCATGCCCCGCATCGTCGACTTTTCCCTGGACTACCTCCGTGCGGGTCTCAACCGCGAGACCTACGCCGAATGCCGCCTGACCCGCCAGGGCAACCGCGTAGCCAATGTGATGGTCAGCGCCTGGCAGAAATCCCGCTCGCAACCCATTGCGACTGCCAGGGCGCACTTCCTCCTCGAAGACTGATTTGCCGATACACCGGGGCTTGAAATGCCTCGGTGCGCCCCCACTTCTGCTCAGAACGAACTCAATAGCCTGGTGGCACGGGTAGGCAGAGCTTTCCAAAACCGTGCGGAGCCATGGATGGCGGAGCCGAGCGTACATGGACGTATTCACAGCGTGTTTTGGAAAGCTCTGCCTACCCGTGCCGCTCCATGAATGATGAAGTAACTCGGGCGCCCTACATGCCCGTTTAATTTGTAGCAGGAGACATGAACGCCATGACGGTTGAAGCCAATAAAGAGACGCTTGGATTCCAGACCGAAGTGAAGCAGCTGCTTCACCTGATGATTCACTCGTTGTATTCCAACAAGGAAATCTTCCTTCGTGAGCTGATTTCCAACGCTTCAGATGCCGAGGACAAACTGCGTTTCGCAGCCCTGAAAGATGACAGCCTCTACGAGGGCGATCCAGAGCTGAAGATTCGCCTGGATTTCGATGAAGAGGCAAATACCGTCACGCTGACCGATAACGGTATCGGCATGACCCGTGACGACGTCATCCAGAACCTCGGCACTATTGCCCGTTCCGGTACCGCCGAGTTCCTCCAGCAATTGTCTGGCGACGAGAAAAAGGACAGCAAGCTGATCGGTCAGTTTGGTGTCGGTTTCTACTCTGCGTTTATTGTGGCCGACAAAGTCGATGTGTTTACCCGCCGCGCCGGTGCGCCAGCGGAAGAGGGCGTGCACTGGGAGTCTAAAGGCGATGGTGAATTTTCCATTGAACAGGTCAATCGGGAAAACCGTGGCACCCAGATTGTTCTACATCTGAAGTCAGACGCCAAGGAATTCGCCAACGGCTGGAAACTGCGCAGCCTGGTCAAAAAGTACTCCGATCATATTTCCTTCCCGGTTGTTATGAAGGCCGAGTCCGATGAAGGCGAGAAGAAGGACGAGTACGAAACCGTTAACGATGCAACCGCGCTCTGGACACTCCCGCGTACCGAAATCAAGGACGAGGAGTACAAGGAGTTCTACAAGCACATCGCCCACGATTTTGAAGACCCGCTGACCTGGTCTCACAACAAGGTGGAAGGCAAGCTGGACTACACCAGCCTGTTGTATATTCCGGCCCGTGCGCCGTTTGATCTGTACAACCGGGAAGCGCCCCGCGGCCTGAAGCTGTACGTGCAGCGGGTGTTCATCATGGATGACGCCGAGCAGTTCCTTCCGCTGTACCTGCGTTTCGCCAAGGGCGTGATCGATTCCAACGATCTGTCCCTGAACGTGTCCCGCGAGATCCTGCAAAACGACAGCACAGTGGAAAGTATCCGTACCGCGCTGACCAAGCGGGTTCTGGATATGCTGTCCAAGCTGGCCAAGAAGGATCCGGAGCAGTACCAGAAGTTCTGGGGTGAGTTCGGCACAGTCCTGAAGGAAGGCCCGGCGGAAGATTTCAGCAACCGCGAGAAGATTGCCGGCCTGTTGCGCTTTGCCTCTACCCATACCGGCGAGAGCACACAGAATGTGTCGCTGGATGACTACATCAGCCGGATGAAAGAAGGGCAGAAGAAGCTGTATTACATCACCGCTGACAACTTCACCGCGGCCAAAAGCAGCCCGCATCTGGAAGTGTTCCGCAAGAAGGGTATCGAGGTGCTGATCCTCACCGATCGTATCGACGAGTGGATGATGGGCTACCTCAGCGAGTACGACGGCAAGCAGTTCCAGGACGTTGCCCGGGGTGATCTGGATCTTGGCGAAGTCGAGACCGAAGAAGACAAGAAGCACAAGGAAGAGGCGGCTGAAGAGCACAAGGATCTGCTTGAGCGCATCAAGAATGCCCTCAGCGACCGGGTTCAGGAAGTTCGGGTAACCAACCGCCTGACCGACTCACCGGCTTGCCTGGTTGTCGGTGATTTCGACATGGGCGCGCAGATGAAGAAGATCATGGAAGCGGCCGGCCAGAAAGTGCCGGACAGCAAGCCGATCTTTGAGATCAATGTCGACCATCCGCTGGTTCAGCGCCTGGAAAGCGAGAAGGGCGAAGAGCGCTTCAACGAGCTCTCCGCAGTCATTCTGGACCAGGCCACCCTGGCCAGCGGTGAACAGCTCCCGGACCCGGGTGCCTACGTTACCCGCCTGAACCGCCTGCTGCTGGAACTGGCCAACTGAGGCCCGGTGCCGGTGCCGGTGCCTTGTCGGATTACGCCGT
>NZ_CAJXKQ010000053.1 GCF_913055835.1 uncultured Marinobacter sp.
TGGACGGCTTCCACAATGACTGCGGCCGGCAGCTCGAAACCGGAGGAGCCGTCGCTCAGCAGTTTGTCCATGATCGCCAGGGTGTCGACATCGTCGCCGAGGTAGCCGTCGTAGAACATGAAGTCGACATTACCCAGCGGCGTGCCAACACCGCCGCGGTGGTGCTTGTTACCGGTAGTCGCAACCGCACCCATGGTCACACCATGGAACCCGTTGGTGAAGGAAATAATGCCGCTGCGGCCTTTCACCTTGCGGGCCAGCTTCAGGGCCGCTTCCACACAGTTGGTGCCGGTAGGGCCGGTAAACTGCATTTTGTAGTCCAGGCCACGGGGGTCCAGGATGTGCTTCTTGTAGGCTTCCATGAAGTCGTGCTTGGCCGTGGTGAACATGTCCAGACCCTGGCTTACACCGTCTGCTTCAATGTACTCAAGCAGTGCCTTTTTCAGGGTATCGTTGTTGTGGCCATAGTTCAGGGAACCGGCGCCGGCCAGGAAATCCAGGTATTCCTTACCGTCCTCGGTATACAGGTGCGCGTTCTTGGCACGATTGAAGATCACCGGAAACGCACGGCTGTACACACGTACTTCGGATTCAGTCGACTTGAAAATTTCCATTGTCTTGCCTCTTAGCATGTCAGGTTCGAGGTAGATGCGCGGCAGCCTATCGAGGAAATACGGACTCGATTGCGATAAGGGCCACAACGCGTTAATTGAAGCCGTCTGGCAGGCCTACCTCAGTAGCCTGCCGGCTCTTTCAATTCACAACGATTCGGTCGTTTACCATCCCGCCAACGGTTGGCTGGACAGGATGCAGGACCGGGGCACTCAGACTGGCTTCGTGAAGGGCCCGATGCGCAGCAAAAACTCGGAATCATGCTGCCCACCAAAATGGGTCTCTTTCTCGAAGTGCTCGTGGTAGGTGAGCTCGGCTCCCAAATCACGGGCGAATGAACGGAACAGCGCCCATGAGGCTTCGTTGTCCTCCGTGATGGTCGTCTCCATATGGGTGACGTTTTTGCACGCATCGCGGCCAACGATCTCTTTCAGCATCCGCTTGGCAAGGCCCTGTCCACGACCTTTCTCGTGAACCGCCACCTGCCAGACAAACACGGTATCGGGCTGTTGGGGAGGGATGTATCCGGAGATAAAGCCGACCAGATCGCCTTCCTTCTCCGCGGCCACGCCGGTTTCGGCAAAGTGGCTGCACTGCAACAGGTTGCAGTAAATCGAGTTGGGGTCCAGTGGCGGGCACTCGGCCACCAGCTGGTGGAGCCTGAAGCCATCATCCTTCACTGGCATGCGAAGCGTGATGGCGGTGGTATTTGATCCTTCTGATGTCATAGCGTGATCAGTTCGTGGCAAAAAGTTAGTGTTGAATTATATAGACCACAAAATATATTTCAAGTACAGCTCAAAAGCTGCCCACGACAGGGCCCCAGCTCACCTATTCAGAATAGACCGGATTGAAGCATTCGCCAGTGACAAAATGATTAAATCAGTGAAGGGAAAATGACATCTTTTGGCCCCAAGGACGTGCCGTTCAGGATCCGCTCACGATAGGACACAGCGGCGGGGGAGCCGGCCGGCCACAATCGGTCGAAATCCGTCAGCCAGGCCTCCAGGGAGAAGGCCACCGGCAACAGGGACACATTCAGGCCCTGGCGCTGAATGCCGGCCACAGGCTCAATGACGGGGCTGGACAAGCCAATCCGGGTAATCAGCCCGCGCGGGTCCGATTGCAGATTGCCCATACCTGCAGACCCATTATTGACTACCATCCGACTGTGCTCACCCACCAGCCCTGACCAGAGCACAGGCAGGCAGGTGTGGGTGGAGGCAATCACATCAGCCCCGGTCGCCAGAAACCATTCCGAAAGCTTGCCATCATTACCCCCGACAAAAGCCTCGTGGGCCAGCCCCCAACCAGCCAGGGACTCCGGATCCCCATGGACCACCAAAACCTTTAGGCCTCCAAAGATCAGGCAGTGATACCTCGGCAACAAGGACAGCCGTCGCTGGATATCCGGGTGCTCCCCGGCAATCCCCTGCAGCCGCGCCATGATCCGGTTCGACCGCTCCACCACACCCTCATCGACAAAATCCGGGTAGGCACAGCCACAGCCGGCACCGGCATTGGGATTGGCCAGCTCGTAGTCCACGTTTCCCAGACTGACCGTATGATCCAGCACCCGGCTGTTGATCGTTCGGAACAGGCTATCGCTGGCGTTGAACCAGTTGAAGTCGCCATTGAACACCAGCTTCACCCGATGCCCCTGACGCTCTTCTTCCAGCGCCATCTGCTCGATTTCATCCAGAGCCCAGGGATTACCGTATAGCCCGCCGATGATATAGAGCACATCCTCGGAGACCGTGGAAGGCTCCTGACACAGATCCTCGGCAGAATAGCGATACGCCAGTGGACAGCTCCGGCCTTCAGTCATGCTTCAGGCCTCTCCGGCCGCCAAAGAGCGCCCGGCGAGACGCCGGAGCAACAAAGGTACAAAGAAGCCGGCGGTACAGATCAGGAATCCGTAGGCGTTCACACCCAGCAGCATGGCGTATTTGCCATCACCAATCGCCCAGCTTGCCGGGATAAGTCCAACCGCAAGCAGCACGCCCAGCCCCAGGCCGGTCCAGAAACTCAGGTGAAAACTCCAGGGCGACCACCTGGTGAAGCCGTAAAACAGGAACACCGGCGCCAGCCCCATCACCATGGTCCCGGAGATGGTAGTGGCCTTGAGGATATCGGTGCCGGCAAACATGGGCAGGTTGCCCAGGAACGCAAAGATCACCATCACGATCGCACCCACCCGCATGCTCGGCAGCTTGTCCGACGCCCGCCTCGCCAGCCGGGGCAAATCCACCGCCAGCGACTTGGCCAGAGAGGTGAAGGTGGAATCCAGGGTGGATCCCGCCGAGGTCATCATCACCACACTCATAAAGAACAGCGCCGCCAGCCCCAGGGACTGCCCGACTGCCGCTGGCGCGTTACCCATGGCCTCAATGCCGTTAAGCCGGGCATGCACGCCCACCAGACTGAAGATAAACACCGCTACAAAGCCCAACAGCCCGGCCACCACAAAGCTTTTGAGCATGGTCTTTTCCCTGTTCACAAAGCCCCGATCGGTCAGTACCGGATCGTGGAACGGGTAGCTGAAAAGCTGCAGTAACGCCACCAACAGCAGATCAAACCCGGCATTGAGCCGGAACTCGCCGTTGCTCAGCAGGGCACTGGTATCGTTGGCGGGAATAATCAAAAACAGCACCGCGCCCACAAAGAACACAAACACAAAAGCCTGAATCACATCGGTAAAAATCGACGACCGCAGCCCGCCCTTCAAACTGTAGGCAAGCGTAAACACCGTAAACAGCATCGCCGCCGCGTAATACTCCCACTCACCGGGCAGCCCGAAGTAACCACCCACCACCGCGGTGTTACTCCAGACCTCGTTATACAACCGGATCAGAATCGCTGCCGCAAACGCCAGACTCGCCAGACGACCGAAGCGGGAAGTCAGAAAATCCTGCAGACTCCGCGCCCCGGTCTGGGTCCGGATCAGGTAAATCACATACCCCGCCACCGGAATAGACAGCCAGTAACTTGCATAAGCCAAGCCGCCCACCACACCGTAGGCCGCGCCCAGGTTCGCCGCATTGGTCACCGACTTGGCAAAGATCCAGCTGATAAAAATACTCGCCGTAAGTGACCACTGACCCACCGGGTTACCCTGGTCATCGGCGCCCTTGTAAAACGAATTCGCGTTCTTGCTCTTCGGCGACAGCGCGTACATCACCACGCCGTAAACCAGCAGGAACCCCCAGAACAGGGAGGCCTCTGTGAAGTTCATGTTTTCTTTCCTTTGTTCTTTGGTTCTTTATTCCGGGATTTTTCCGGTGGTTTCTGGTTTGGGTGCCTTTCGGGTCAGGCCGGATGGGGGTTCAAAAAAACGCCCGTGAACCCATCCATGGGGGGTTTGGTCGCGCCATCCCTGGCGCTTCACATTTTTTGAACCCCCATCCGGCCTGACCCTTGTTCAACTTTTGCTATCGTTTCCCCGGCAAAGGAGTCAGCCTTCAAACCACTTAGCCAGTTTTTATCTCAAACCTGTTTTTCTCTCTTTTATTCCCACCAAATAAGCGAATGGCAAAGCCGTAACCGCGGTCTGGGGGGTGACATTATTTTCCCGCCAGGAAAAAGATGTCTGAGCGAAGCGAGTTGTTTTTCCCAAGGGAAAATAATGTCACCCCCCAGGCCGCCAATGACCAGCCACCAGTCCTGAGAGGCCCAGAACCAAAACTCAAACAGGCGCCGAACAACTGGCCCCAAAGCGGTAACAGGAAAAACACCGGTGATGCCGCAACATGATGCGCTCATCCATGCTCTCGGCGAGCGTTCCCCCCAGATCGTACTGCGGGTCATCGTCCACCAGCGTGCACGCATACACCCGAACCTCGTCGCCCTTCTTAACCAGCATCCGCGTATAGGTGCACATAAAGTGCGACCGGGATTCCTTCGTCGGATACTTCTCCATGCAGGTCTCGGTAATCTCCGGGCTGCCGTCCTCCGAACCGGGCGTACCCAGATCCGGAAACGCGGTAAACGCCAGGTCCTCAGGAATACCCCATTCCCGGAAGATTTCACGGAAAGCGGCTTCGACGTCCGAGGGAATTTCCTCCGGATCGGTCTGGCGGGCAATGGACACCTTGAAGCCCTGTTCGATCAGCCAGCGGATGCCCTGCAGCGCCTCGTCGAAGCTGCCGTCACCGCGGTCCTTGTCATGACGGGCCCGGTCCGGGAAGTCCAGGCTGACGCGGAAATGGATCGGGTAGGGATTGTCCAGTAATGGCAGCACCTGATGCTGGCGCTTATGCAGTGGCTCGGTGGCGTTGGTCAGCACGAAGCAGGGCCGGTGCTGGCTGGCGTAATCCAGAATGTTCACGAAATCCCGGATCACGAAGGGTTCACCGCCTGTGAAGGAAAACTGCTCCACCCCCATGTCGATAGCTTCGTGAATGAACGGCTTTACGTCACTGAGCTTCATGCCCGGAATGCGGCCATCGCCGGGATGGGAACCCTCCAGGCAGAACGGGCAGGCCAGGTTGCAGGCGGTGCCGGTGTGGATCCAGAGCTCTTTGAGCTTGTCTGCATCAATGTAACCCCGGGGATCGCCGTTGCGGGTGTGGGTCCAGCTATCGCGGGCCCGGGGTTCCAGGACTTCTACGGCCGGAATTCGATTTTTCCGGGCCGGTCGAACTTCAGTCAGGGGCATGGATGCTCCTCGCTTGTACGGAATTCCAGGGGCAGAGACAGGGGCGATGCCGCTTTGGTTCAGTCATCGCCAGGCCATCTCAGCCAGTGGTCACTTCTTTGTGTTTTACCTGCTGGTCTTGGCCCTTGCCACGGCGCCAGCCGTGGAGCTTCTCCAGCAGCTTCAGGATACCTTCGGGCGCATGGGCCCGCTTCCATTCACCGGCGGCGTATTTCGCCGATTCGTTCCAGGTTGGGTACGGGTGAATGGTGCCCAGGATCTTGTTCAGGCCCAGGCCGTGTTTCATGGCCAGGGTGAACTCAGCCAGGATCTCGCCGGCGTGAGGGCCTACCACAACCGCGCCCAGGATCTTGTCCTTGCCCGGCGGGGTCAGCACCTTGATGAAGCCGTGATCTTCGCTTTCAGCGATCGCCCGGTCCAGGTCGTCCAGTCCGTATCGGGTGACCTCGAAATCAACGCCCTGTGCCTTTGCCTCGGCTTCACTGAGTCCCACCCGGGCGACTTCCGGCGAGGTAAAGGTCACCCAGGGCATGACACGGTAGTCCACATTGAAGCGCTTGAACTGGCCGAACAGGCCGTTCACTGCTGCGTACCAAGCCTGGTGGGCCGCCGCGTGGGTGAACTGGTAGGGGCCAGCCACATCGCCACAGGCAAAGACGTTCGGATAACGCAGGCTCATATCTTCTTCCACCGGCACAGTCCCGTTCGGCAGGGTATCGACGCCAATCCGGTCCAGGTTCAGGCCGGCGGTATTGGCCGCTCGGCCAACGGCAACGAGCACCTGGTCGAAAGGAATGCGTACCCGCTCACCGTCATGCTCGCAGTAGGCAACTTTCTCTCCTTCCTCAATACGGAACTCGGCGGTGGAATGTTTCAGCCGGACATCCACGCCGTCCGCGTGGAACTGCTTCAGAACCAGCTCGGAGACATCCTCATCTTCCTTGGCCAGCAGGCGCTCGCCCATCTCCACCTGGGTCACCTTGCTGCCCAGGCGGGCAAAGGCATGGGCCAGCTCCGAACCAATCGGGCCACCACCCAGCACCAGCAGACGTTCCGGCTGGTCCTGCAACTCCCACAGGTTGTCGGAAGTCAGCGGCTGCATGTCTTTCAGGCCGGGAATCGGGGGTACCGCCGGTTTGCCGCCGGTGGCAACCACAATGCTGCGGGCGGTCAGTCGCTCGGTGCGGCCGTCGTTGTGTCGCACCTCCAGCTCCCAGGGCGACACGAAGCTGGCTTCGCCGGCAATGCAGTCCACACCCAGTTTACGGTAACGCTCCGGGGAATCGTGGGGCTCCACTTTGGCGATAACGTCCTTGACCCGGTTCATGATGTTCCTGAACGAGCCTTTAACCGGCACCGATTCCAGCCCGTAACGGTTGGCATGGCGCAGGGTATCCGCGGCCTTGGAGCTGCGGATCAGGGCCTTGGAGGGCACGCAGCCGGTGTTCAGGCAGTCACCACCCATCTTATGCTTTTCGATCAGGGCCACCTTGGCTTTCACTGCTGCGGCAATATAGGCGGAAACCAGCCCGGCGGAACCACCGCCAATGACCAGCAGGTTGTAATCAAAATGTTCAGGCTTCTGCCAGCCGGCGTACACTTTGCGCCGGCGAATAAAGCCCACCACAAACTTGGCAATCAGCGGGAACAGACCCAGCAGGGCAAAGGACAGAAGCAGATCAGCCGAGACGATATCGCCGGTGGACTGGATCTGGCCCAGCTGGGTGCCGGCGTTCACGTACACAAACGTGCCAGGCAGCATGGCAATCCAGCTCACAAGGGCATAGGTACGGAGCTTCATGGCCGTGAGTCCCATGGCCAGGTTGATCAGGAAGAAGGGAAACACCGGCACCAGGCGCAGGGTGGCCAGATAGAAAGCACCGTCTTTCTCGATGCCCCGGTCCATCTTGGCGACCGTCTCTCCGTATCGCTTGCGAAGAGTGTCCCGCATCAGAAAACGGGCTACCAGGAAGGCCAGAGATGCGCCAACGGTTGAGGCAATGGAGACCGCCGCCAGACCATAAAGGTTGCCAAAAAAGGCACCACCGGCCAGGGTCATGATGGTAGCACCGGGCAGTGAAAGCGCCGTTACCAGGACATAAACAACGACGAAGCCCAGCACCGCAACCAACAGATTCTGATCGATCCAGTTACCGAGGGACTGTTGGTTTTCCTTCAGGTTCTCGAGAGTCAGAAGCTCACCACCGCCACTGGCGATAAACCCGACAACCACCGTCGCAATCAGCGCGACCAGAATCCATTTCTTGAGTGTCATGAAATCATCCTTTCTACCTTGAACGTGATAACGAAGAGACCCCCGAGTTCTGAAAGTGTTACATCAGGCCATCAATTTTGATTTCGTTACCGGCTTTACGATGTTGTACGTCGTTCGAGCACGCATTGTGTCAACGATTGCTCATGAATATCTAACAATTTGATCACGCTACCTCTTACCGAGTGTGGGGAACTTTTCAGGCGCTTGCGAAACTTACTGCTATTCTTGAACAATTGCTCACTTAAAGGAATAGCTATGGCCCATTCAGCTCTTAACGAGGAGCAGGCACTGGTCGAAGGCCTGAAGGCCGGGGACGAGCAGTCTTATAAGGAAGCAGTGCGGATTCATACCCCCGGTATGATCGCCGTAGCCAGGTTTTATCTGGATCATTCCAGCGCAGAAGAGGTCGTTCAGGATTGCTGGGTCACAGTGATTGACGCTATTCATAAATTTGAGGCGCGATCCGGACTGGCGACGTGGCTGCATCGAATCGTTGCCAATCGCTGCAAGAATCGTCTTCGCTCCACCAAAAGAGAGGTCTCTACTGACTTCTCTGAAGCCCTGGAGCCGGAACTGGGGGAGCGGTTCAACGCCAGGGGCCGTTGGGAGCTGCCACCCAAACTGCAGTTCCACGACGCCGGCGACACTCTCATGGAAAACGGCGCTCTCAGCGGTTGTCTGGACAAACATCTCTCCGCTCTGCCGGAAGCTCAACGTTCGGCCCTGATGCTCTACGAAGCCCATCAGCACAAATCCGACGATGTCTGTAACATTCTCGATGTCAGCGCCTCTAACTTGCGGGTGCTTCTGCACCGGGCCAGACAGAAAATCTTCCTCATGGTGGAGACTTTTCAGGAGACCGGCGAATGCTGATGTGCAGGGATCTTGCGGTTATTGCCAGCGATTACATTGATGGCGAACTGCCCGTTTTCCAGAAAATGTCGGTGAAAATGCATCTGATAATGTGCAAGGACTGCCGGACCTTTATTGGCAACCTGCGTGCAAGCACTGAACTGATGAAAACGCATTCGTCCGGGCGAGCAGACGAAGAACTTATCCGCAGGATTGACGAACGAGTGGCGGAGGCGCTAAAAGAAGGTCCCCGCGACTCTACGAACCGAGGCCCGTAATGATCAAAGTCAGCGTCATGTATCCGAAAACCGCCGAGAGCAACTTCGACCTTGCCTACTACCGCGACACGCACATGGCGCTGGTTCGGGAAAGGCTGGGCGATGCCTGCAAGCGCACAGCCATCGAATCCGGGCTGGCAGGAGGCGCTCCCGGAGAAGGCCCCGCTTACATTGCCATGGGCCATATGTATTTTGATTCTGTTGGCGATTTCCAGACCGCCTTTGCCCCCCACGCCAAGGAAATCCTCGGCGACATCCCGAACTTCACTAACGTTCAGCCAACGGTCCAGATCAGCGAAGTGATCGAATAATCCTTCAGATCGGATTTGAAAACCGAACTTCAAGGATCCTCTATGGCCCGCACTCTTCCGCACGAAAGAAAGGCCGCCGTCACTGCAGCACTGGCCGGCGGCTGGGTTGGCGATGCCGCCAGCCTTGGTGTGCACTGGCTCTACAACAGCGAACGCATCATGGAGGTAGGCGGACAGTCGCCCGAATTCCTGCCTCCGAAAGCCGACTATTACACGAAAGGCTTCGGTTACTTCGCTCACGAGGGAAAACAGGTGGGCGACGTGAGTCACTACGGCGCAGCAACCGGCGTGCTGACTGCCAGCTTACTGGCCAACAACGGCAATCTGGACATCCGGGATTACCAGCGGCGGTTCCGGTCGTTCTTTGGTCCTGGTGGCCAGTGGCAGGGATTCATTGATAATCCCACGCGGATTACGCTTGAAAACTTCAATTCCATCGAGCGCCAGGCAGTTGAAGAGGCACAGTCCGGCATGCCGGATGGTCTCACCGATAAACAGAAACGGATATTGGTGCAGAAGGTAATGCCCTATACCCGTCGTTTGAGCGGTAACAAGCTCGCACAACCGGTGCGTGAAGCCATCAGCCTGACTTACAAGGAAAAGGAAATTCAGGAGGCCGGCGTCCACCTGGCAGAAACCATCGACCGCCATATGCTGCGGGAAAGCGGTGCCGACGACATGCAACTGCCTGCGGTTTCCAAACTGCCGCCATTGGTCGCCTCCCATTACGGAAGCAGCAACCTGCGAACCCTTGTGGAAGCAGCCGTTCGGGTTACCAATCACAACGACGATGCCGTTGCCTGGGCAAAGTGCGCAGCGATGCTTCTGGATGGACTATTCAGGGGCGAGGGTTTGGCTGAGTCAATGAATGCGGCCATCACCGAAGCACCGGATTCAGCGAGCCTCAAGCGTGCCCTTGAGACCTCAGAGCTGAGCGGCGTTGCTGCCGGCGATACCTTTGGCCGCACCTGTTATCTGCACGAAGCCATGCCGGTCAGTTTTCACATTCTGAACACCGCCCGGAGCTACACCGAGGCCATTCGCGCCAACATACATTGTGGCGGAGACTCCTGCGGTCGGGCGTGGCTCATTGGCCCAGCCATGGCAGCCATTCACGGCGTTGGCGGTGAGACAGGAATTCCCCTCAGCTGGCTGGCACGGGTAACCGGTGCCCCGACTGTCTATCGGGACATTGAATCCCTGTTGAGCGTCTGAGAGTTTGTAACGGGAATCAAACCCTGCCATCCAGCTGAAGCCAGCGGGAGAGCCGTGAGTGGGGGCGCCGCCTCAGATACAGTGGCAATGTACTCATCACCAACAATACCGTGGCAGCCGCTACAACGGTCAGGGTAGGGTTGAGTTCGAGGGTATGCCCCAGGCCAGCAAACACGAACGTCATTGGCAGCATGCCAAGCAAGGTGGCCAAGGAATAGCGCCAGACATGTATGGCCGTCACGCCGGCCGCATAACTGACCAGGGCAAAGGAGAAGAGCGGAATAAGCCGGGTCAGGAAGACTGCTATAAACAGGAACCGCTGCGAACCACGCGCCGAGAATACCGGGTTGTTTTCAAGCTTCTGCTGAACGGCCTCTCGACCGAGCACCCGGGCGAGATAGAACGCGATCAGCGAGCCGGCCAGGGCGCCAACCACTGCAATCGCCGTCCCATGGAACATGCCGTAAACCAGGCCAGAGGCCGCACTGATCGGCAACGTGGGTATCGGGCCGACCACCACCGCCAGAATCATCAGAAGCATCAGTAATAACGGCCCAAATGCGCCCTGGCTGGCAAACCAGTCGGACAGCACCGACGGAGCAAAGCTGGCCGGCATGCCCAATTGCTGCAACAGGAGCCAGATCGCCGCCATCAACAGCGCGACAATAGCCAGGAAAGAGAGACGGAAAACCAACGGCGAACGGGTCATCCCGCCATTCTACCGGCTATCCCGAAAACAGGAAGCGATGGCCGTTCGCTGCCATCTGCCGGGAGTGTGGGAGGCTTTAGCTGGCCAGACGATTAACCTGTTCCACAAACGCTGTGGGGAGGGTGTCAATCACCGGCCGGGCATCCCCGCACACGTCCGGGTTCGGGGCGTCCGGCTCTTTCTCCAGCACCACCGGGGACTCCGACCAGTGCAGCAGCTCCAGTTTGCCGTTTTCCTGCTCCACCAACGCCGTGCAGTGCCCCACCCAGTCACCGTCGTTGCAGTAGAGCCCTTCCTCGCTACGCAGGAAGCCGGCGGAGTGTATGTGGCCACAGATAAACCCGTCGTAGTTGCCCTTTTCCGCAACCGTCAGCGCCGCCAGCTCGAACCGGCGGATAAAGGTGCGGGCCTTGCCGATGCGGCTCTTCACCCAGGCGGCCAACGACCAATAAGGCTTGCCCTTGAGCCGGCGCCAGGCGTTGAACCAGCGGTTGAGTCGCAGCAGAATGCCGTGGGCACGGTCCCCGACCAGAAGCATCAGCGGGCTGCAGCGCACCACCTGGTCAAACTGGTCACCGTGGCAGACCATGAAGCGGCGACCATCGGCGGTGGTGTGTATAGCCTTGTAGCGGAGCTCAACACCGGCGATGGTCTGGCCGCAGAAACGACGGAGAAAATCGTCGTGATTGCCCGGTATATAGACCACGCGGGTTCCGCTGGCCGCCAACTCGAGGAGCTTATGGATGACGGCCTGGTGGGAATCGGGAAAGTGCACCCGTCGCTGCATCGCGATCAGGTCGATGATATCGCCCACCAGGTACAGGGTTTCGCAGCGGACCTGGTTCAGAAAATCCAGCAGGTACGCCGCCTGGCAGTCTGCCGTGCCCAGGTGTACGTCGGAAATGAAAACGCTCCGATAGCTCCGCATTCTGTCCCCCGTCTTTCAACCAGTCCGGATGCTGACAGCTTGGCAAGATGGGGTGACGGGGAAATGACAATGGGGAGACAGTTGTGTGACTGGCAGGAAGGAGTCACGGCAAAGAAGGAAGTGGTATTCCGGGAAGCCGCGGGGCTGCCGGAATACCGCTGCCCGGTGATTGCTGCGGCTTAGCGCAGCTCCGGATTCAGGGTATAGGTACCCGTCACACGGGCACTGGCCAGTACATGGCCTGCCATGGCCTCACGCACATCGTTGCCATCAAATTCGCCATCAAGGGCAAGGGTATCCACATCCAGTGCGTGCACCTCGAAGTGGTAGTGATGGATGATCTCATCGTTCCACGGAGGACAGGGGCCATCGTATCCGGCGTAGGTGCCGTTCATGTCGGGATTGCCCGCCAGAAACTGGGTGTAGTTGTTCACGCCGCGGATACCGATGGGCCCAGGCCCCGGCTCCTT
Organism: uncultured Marinobacter sp.; assembly: GCF_913055835.1. Classification (GTDB taxonomy): domain Bacteria; phylum Pseudomonadota; class Gammaproteobacteria; order Pseudomonadales; family Oleiphilaceae; genus Marinobacter. The sequence goes on from NZ_CAJXKQ010000053.1 coordinate 12,308, forward strand.
GCCCTTGGGAATTACCCCATCGCTGTCTTCACCTTCCGGAATCCGGCTGGTGCCGGCCGGTACATCCACCAGCAGCCAGTGGAAAAAATCGACTCGCGGGATGTTCTTCGAGACAGTCTTGCCCTCCTGGTTCACGTCGTCTGCGACGCTGGGCACGTCCGGATCGAACATCATCACCACGAAGCTTTTGGTGCCTTCCGGCGCATCGTCCCAGACAATTTCGGGGTTTCGGTTAGGGCCGAAGCTCATGTGGTCTTCTTCGCTGTAGACCCCGAATGCGAATTTCTCGGGAATCGGCTGGCCTTCGTCTATGCCTTGAACCTGTAGTTTCACGGCGTTGCCTCCTTTGGTTTTTGGCCTTGGGCTCATTGACTGTGTCTGGGACAGTCTCATTCTGTGATAATACGGTTTTAACACAAAATCGATTCAACTGACCACGGAGCCCCGATGAGCCAACAGAAGCCCGGCAAGCCGCAACAGCCTGCGAACCAGAAAGACGAGGATGCGGTTGCCTTCGCCCAGGGTATTTTCGAACTGGCCCGCAACGGCGGGGCCGGGCCGCTAAGCGTGATGCTTGATGCCGGCGTTCCGGTGAACATGCGCACCAGTGAGGGCGAGACCCTGCTGATCCTGGCCAGCAAACACGGGCACCCGGAAACCGTACGGCTGCTGCTCGAGAAAGGCGCCGATCGCGACGCTCAGGACAGCAATGGCAACACCGCATGGTCGCTGGCAAAGACCGACAGCGTAAGGCGCCTGTTCGAAGAACACAGCCGATAAGCCGGCATGTTCAACAAGGGCGAGATTATTCATCACACCCGGGATGCCCTGGGCAGTATCCTGGTGGTTGATTACCGTAAACACCGGGTGCTTACCTTCAATTCGGTGTTCGAGCAAAGCAAGATCGACCGTCGCTACCCCTATCTGCCCGTGCACGAGTACAACCGGGCCATGATGCTGCCGTCGGTCTTTGCCAACCCTCGCCATGTCACCATTCTTGGTCTGGGCGGCGGCGTGATGGCTGGCGCATTTCACCATCTCTATCCTGAGTGCAGGATACACGCGGTCGAACTCCGCCAGGCAGTACTGGACACAGCGAGGGAGTTTTTCGATCTGCCAGACAGCGATCGCCTCGAGGTCACCATTGCCGATGCCCGGGACGCCCTGGAAAGGCTGCCGGAGGCGAGCACGGACATGATTCTGGCCGATCTGTATAACGCAGACCGGATGAGCCCGGCCCAGGCCCAGAAGCAGTTCGTGGATGAATGCGCCCGGGTGCTCACGGATGACGGCTGGCTGGTACTGAACTACCATCGCACACCGGATGTCGAGGGGGCTTACTTCCGAAGGCTCAAACGGCACTTTGCCGTGCTTCTGGGATTTCGGAGCAAGAGCAACAACACCGTAGTTTATGCCAGCAAACAGCACTTCCAGTCGGTTCACCCCAAAGACCCGGTGTTGGCGGAACTGGAGAGCCGGCTACCAATAGACTGGCGTCGGTTGATGTCGAAAGTCAGCCGCATGGAATAAGCTGGAAAACCGTCTCGGATTTGATCTGCGTCCTTGATGATTGCCCGTGATGATCCATAGTTAGTGGTATGGAATCATTGCGTTCGAAAGGAGTGCTGACGATGAGTGAGGAAGACTACAAAAAGCTGCATCCGGTACTGAGCGAGGTCACCAGGACCTACGTCGATCTTTATACCAACCGGCCCAACGAAAAGAACCGGGAGCAGTTGATCAAGCTTGAAGCCTTGCTGCACGAAAAGCTGGAAGCGATTCAGAAAGCCAAGGAAGAAAAGGAGTAGGGCCCGACTGCCGGGCCCTGTCTGATCAGGACCATTTTTCCCCTGGGCTCTGGTAGCCCAGGAAGTCCCGGTGTAGCGTCTCTGGCTGGTCGGTCTGGATCAGCATGTCGATGTACTGCTGCTTCAGAAACCCGGCCTGCTCCATGGTTTTGGCCATCGCCAGCAAGGGGTCGAAAAACCCGTTGACGTTGTAGATCGCGCAGGGTTTGTGATGCAGCCCCAACTGGCCCCAGGTCCAGGCCTCGAACAGCTCCTCCAGGGTGCCAATGCCGCCCGGCAGCGCGACAAAACCATCCGCCAGATCGGCCATCAGGGCCTTGCGCTCGTGCATGTTCTTGACCACGTGCAGTTCAGTCAAACCGGAGTGGGCCAGCTCACGGTCCCGCAGGTGCTCCGGGATGACGCCATGGACCCGGCCGCCTGCGGCCAGTACTGCATCGGCCACAACACCCATCAGCCCGACATGGCCGCCACCGAACACCAGCTCGATACCATTGCGACCGAAGTAATCACCCAGCTCCCGGGCCTTGTCCGCGTATAGCGGATCATTGCCAGACCGGGAGCCGCAATAGACCGCGACCTTCATTCACCGTCCCCGATCTTGTCCTGGGTCCGGGTCTCGAAATCGCTGGCGTCGTGGCGCTCGTGCAGCTGGCTGCTCGGCTCACCCCAGGCCCGGTTGACCATCCGGCCTCGCCTGACCGCCGGGCGCTGGGCGATCTCATCCGCCCAGCGAATGACGTTGGTGTAAGCGTGGGCTTCCAGGAACTCGGCCGCGTCGTACACCTTGTTTTTCACCAGGGCGCCGTACCAGGGCCAGATGGCCATATCGGCAATGGTGTATTCATCACCGGCGATGTATCGGTGCTCGGCCAGCTGGCGGTCGAGCACATCCAACTGACGCTTGACCTCCATGGTGTAGCGATTGATCGGGTACTCGTAGTATTCCGGCGCGTAGGCATAGAAATGGCCGAAGCCGCCACCGAGCATGGGCGCACTGCCCATCTGCCAGAACAACCAATTCAGGGTCTCCGTGCGTCCGGCGATATCCTTCGGCAGGAAAGCCCCGAATTTTTCCGCCAGGTAGAGCAGGATCGAGCCCGACTCGAACAGACGCAGAGGCGGGTTCATGCTGTGGTCCATCATGGCGGGGATCTTGGAGTTGGGGTTCACCTCCACGAAACCGCTGCCAAACTGGTCGCCCTCGGTAATCTTGATCAGCCAGGCGTCGTACTCGGCCTCCTTGATACCCAGCTCCAGCAGTTCCTCGAGCATCACCGTCACTTTCACGCCGTTGGGCGTAGCCAGTGAGTACAGCTGCAGCGGGTGCTTGCCAACCGGCAGCTCCTTGTCGTGGGTGGGGCCGGCAATCGGACGGTTGATGCTGGCGAACCGTCCCCCGCTCTCGGAGTCCCATTTCCAGACTTTGGGTGGCGTGTAGGTAGCGTCGGTCATGGCATTTCTCCTCACAAAGTAGCAGTCAGGTGGCTCCGAGGTCGCATTGAGCCCGAGGCCGAAAACTCTAGCATGGAAGATCAAACAAAAAGAACCACAGGAGTACCCCATGGCAGGGCGCATTGTGCTCCTTCTTGCCTGTCTGTTTTTAGTGCCCCAGGTTCAGGCCGAGCTGTCAGACAGCAAGCGGGCGATGATCCAGGAGCTGTTTCCCTCGGCAACGGTCATTGAAGACAAGCTGCCGGATTCTCCCGTGTATCCGGTGTATCAACTCCAGGAGCTGCTCGGCTACGCCTACGAAACCATAGACCACAGCCGCCTCCAGGGCTTTGCCGGCAAACCGGTCAGCATGCTGATCGGCCTGGACACCAAAGGGCGATTCACCGGTATCAAGGTGCTTAATCACCACGAGCCGGTGTTCCTGCATGGCCTGGGCGAAGCCCCCCTGTTCGAGTTTGTAGACCAATACGAAGGCCATTCGTTACAAGAGCAGATTATTGTCAGCACCTCCAATTCGAGCCGTTCCGGGCGAACCAGTGACGGCAACGTGGTGCACTTTGACGGCGTCAGCAAGGCGACGGTCTCTGTGCTCATCATCAACGACACCGTGTTGTCCTCGGCCCTGAAAGTGGCCCGCCAGAAACTGGAGGGCTTTGCCCAGAGCGCACCCACTCGGGCGAAACCGGATTTCTACCAGCCCATGTCGTGGCAGCAACTGGTGGATCGCGGTTACATCGGACACTGGAAGACCACTGCCGAGTCCATCGAGGCCGAGCTGGGCCGACCGCTCTCAGACTACCCCATGAACATTGAGCCGGAAGACGGCGAACCTTTTGCCGAACTGTTCTTCGCCTACATCAATTCGCCCATGGTAGGCCGCAACCTGCTCGGCGACGAAGGTTACCAGCGGCTCATGGAACGACTCGACGATGGCGCACAGGTTCTGGCCGTCATGTCCCGCGGCCCCTTTCCCCACGTTTCCCGCGAGTTCGTCCCCGGCAGCTCTCCGGACCGCATCGGGCTCACCCAGAACAACCTTGCGGTGGAAATGCGCGATCTGAACCTGCTCGATCAGAATCTGGACTTCCGGGCCGCCGGCATGCCGTCATTCGATGCCGGCAACCTGTTCCGCGTGGGCGGCAACGCCGGTTTCAACCCCGGGGCGGAAGCCAACCTGAAGCTCAATGTCGAACTGGCCCGCAATCACCTGATGGTGGACCGCACCTCCCTGGACATCCCGGTTAAATTCAGCGAAGAACTGTTCGAAACCGTCGAGGTTGCGCCCAATCCGGAGGACTCCCGGCAGCCGGTCTGGATCGGCCTCTGGAAAGAACGCTGGTGGCAGATTTCCCTGCTGGCGCTCGGCCTCACTGTTCTGACCGTGTTCTTCGCCCGCCAGAAAACCCTGAGCCGCAACCCGAAGCTGGTACACCGGTTCCGCTGGGGATTTCTGTTTTTCACCCTGTTCTTTATCGGCTCCTACGCCCAGGGCCAGCTTTCTGTGGTTAACATCTACACCCTGTTCCTGGCCATCTGGGACGGATTCTCTCTCAATGTCTTCCTGCTGGATCCGATCATTTTCATTCTCTGGGTCTACACGTTCATAACCCTGTTCATCTGGGGCCGCGGCCTGTTCTGTGGCTGGCTCTGTCCCTTTGGCGCCCTGCAGGAAATGGCGGCCTGGCTTGGCGAAAAACTGAAGTTCCGCCAGATCAAAGTGCCCGAGCAATGGCATCGGCGCCTGATCCTGCTCAAATACCCGATCCTGCTCGCTCTGGTGGGCACCGCTTTCTATTCCCTGACCATCGCCGAAAAACTGGCGGAAGTGGAGCCATTCAAGACCAGTATTACCCTGTTCTTTGTTCGCCACTGGCCCTTTGTACTCTACGCCGTTGGCCTGCTGGTGATCGGCATGTTCATCCACAAGTTCTATTGCCGCTACCTGTGCCCCTTGGGCGCTGGCCTCGCGGTGCTTGGCCGGTTCAGGCTGTTCAGCTGGCTGGACCGGGTCGAGCTTTGCGGTAACCCTTGCCAGCACTGCAAAAACGAATGCGGCATCAACGCCATTCGTAAGGATGGCCGGATTGATTACGACGAGTGCATCCAGTGCCTGGAGTGCGTTGTTATTCTCGAAGACGAAAGCCGGTGCGTCGACAAACGACTCAAGGCTAAGAAACAGTCACGGCAGGCGAACATACTGGCAACGGACGCGGGCTGAGCCGCATCCGTTGCCGGCAGGCTCTGAAATTACTGCTTCTTCTGCCACTCAAACTTCTTGAACGGCTCATCAACCGGCGTTTCGGCAATGTGGTTGATGTAGTTACTCAGGGTTTTCTGGGACAGCACCAGAATCACTTCCAGCACCTGACGGTGTTTGTAACCCGCCTTGTAAAAGGCATCGAGGTCCTCTTTGCTGACATTGCCATCCTTGCGCATCACGGCCAGGGTGAAAGTCCGCAGTGCTTCCAGCTTGTCACTCGGCAACGGTGCTTCGTCACGTAGCGCATTGGTGATGTCGTCCGACACTTCCATCATCTTGGCAATGCCGGTATGTGCCGGGACACAGTAGTGGCACGCGTTTTCCACGTTAATGGTCTGCCAGACCACGGTTTTTTCATCATTGTCAAAGCTGCTGTCCAGCACCAGCTGGTGCAGCTTCTGATAGGCCTCAAGCGCTCCGGGCGCCTCGGCCATCACGGCGTGAAGGCCAGGAATCATGCCAAAACCCTTGAGAGAATTCTCAAGCAACGGTTTGGACTTTTCCGGGGCGGAGTCAACATCGTGCATTGGAAAGTCAGTCATTACGATCTCCTTTTTGAACGTTCGCTCAATTACAACTTCAGGCTAACTGTTGTTGAGCGGTCATTCAAGTTATAATTGAGTAGTCACTCAAATCACGACAATGGTGAATCGTTGTTATGGCCAGACACGCACGCTATGACCGAAAAACCGCCCTGGAAAAAGCCGTAGGCCTGTTCTGGGAGAAG
>NZ_CAJXKQ010000054.1 GCF_913055835.1 uncultured Marinobacter sp.
CGGGACACGATACCAACCTTGCCCTTCTTGTGGATGTGGCCAGGCATGATGCCGATCTTGCACTCGTCCGGAGTGATAACACCCGGGCAGTTGGGACCAATCATGCGAACGCCCTTGCGATCCACGTATTCCTTGGCGTACAGCATATCGATGGTCGGGATACCTTCAGTGATACAGACGATCAGCTGAATGCCGGCATCCGCCGCTTCGATAATAGCGTCTTTGCAGAACGGCGCCGGTACGTAGATAACGGTGGCTTCTGCGCCTGTTGCTTCAACGGCGTCACGCACGGTGTTGAACACCGGCAGGCCCAGATGCTCGGTGCCGCCCTTGCCGGGGCTTACGCCGCCAACCATCTTGGTGCCATAGGCAATCGCCTGCTCTGAGTGGAAGGTGCCCTGTGCGCCGGTAAAGCCCTGACAGATAACCTTGGTGTCTTTGTTAATCAGGATGCTCATTATTTACCCCCTGCGGCTTTAACAACTTGCTCTGCCGCATTCGACAGACTGGTAGCGGCAATGATGTTCAGGCCGCTATCGGCGAGTACCTGAGTACCCTTCTCCGCGTTGTTGCCTTCAAGGCGAACCACAACAGGAACCTTGACGCCGACTTCCTTCACGGCACCGATGATGCCCTCTGCAATCATGTCGCAACGAACGATGCCGCCGAAGATGTTGACCAGAACCGCCTTGACGTTGGAGTCAGACAGGATGATCTTGAATGCCTCGGAAACACGCTCCTTGGTTGCACCGCCACCAACGTCCAGGAAGTTGGCAGGCTGGCCACCGGACAGCTTGATGATGTCCATGGTGCCCATGGCCAGGCCGGCACCGTTGACCATACAGCCAATGTTGCCTTCCAGAGCCACATAGTTGAGCTCCCACTTGGCCGCTTCCGCTTCCCGGGAATCTTCCTGGGAGGGATCGTGCATTTCGTGGATCTTCTTCTGGCGATACAGCGCGTTACCGTCAACACCGACTTTGGCGTCCAGGCAATGCAGGTCACCGGCCGGGGTAATAACCAGCGGGTTGATCTCTACCAGTGCCAGATCGCACTCTTCGAACAGCTTGGCCAGGCCAATGAAAATCTTGGTGAACTGACCGATCTGCTTGCCTTCCAGGCCCAGCTTGAACGCAAGCTCGCGGCCCTGGTACGGCTGGGCGCCAACCAGTGGGTCGATTTCGGCTTTCAGGATCTTCTCGGGCGTCTCTTCGGCAACCTTCTCGATCTCGACACCGCCTTCGGTAGAGGCCATGAACACGATGCGACGGGTGCCACGGTCAACGACTGCACCCAGGTACAGTTCCTGGTCGATATCGGTGAGGGATTCAACCAGAATCTTGCTGACCGGCTGGCCGTTTTCGTCGGTCTGGTAGGTTACCAGGTTCTTGCCCAACCACTTCTCGGCAAACTCACGGATCTCGTCTTTGCTTTTAACCAGCTTAACGCCACCAGCCTTACCACGGCCGCCGGCGTGGACCTGGGCCTTCACTACCCAGCCATCGCCGCCGATTTCGTCAGCAGCTGCTACTGCTTCCTTGGGAGTATCACAGGCAATGCCTTTGGATACGGGCAGGCCATATTCAGCGAAAAGCTGCTTGCCCTGATATTCATGCAAATTCATAGTTAATGTCCCGAATTAAAAAATTCCTGGTTTGCGTTACTTCTTCTTGCGGCGGTTGGCGATATGGATCGCGCCACCACCGACGGCCAGAGCTGCTTCGTGCACGGACTCGGACAGAGTCGGATGTGCAAAGCAGGTCAGGGCCAGATCTTCGGCGCTGGAACCGAATTCCATGGCGATTACGCCCTGGGCAACGATTTCAGAGGCCTGGGGACCAACTACATGGAAACCGACAATGCGGTCAGTTTTTGCGTCGGCAATGATCTTGACCAGACCGGACGCCGAGTTTGCAGCCATGGCACGACCGTTGGCCGCAAACGGGAAGGTACCTACGTTGTACTCTTCACCTTCTGCCTTCATCTGCTCTTCGGTTTTGCCAACCCAGGCAACTTCCGGCGAGGTATAGATCACGTTGGGGATGCAGTCGTAGTTGACCTGGGGCTTGTGCCCGGCGATGCGCTCGGCCACCATGATGCCCTCTTCGGACGCCTTGTGGGCCAGCATCGGGCCACGGACCACGTCACCGATAGCCCAGACACCCGGGGCCTCGGTCTTGCAGTTGTCATCCACGAAGATGAAACCGCGCTCGTCCATCTGCACACCGGAATCCTCGGAAAGCAGGTTATCGGTGTACGGACGACGGCCAACGGCAACAATCAGCTTGTCAAACTTGGCTTCTTGCTTGCCCTTGGAGTCTTCATAGGTGACGTTGACCAGCTTGCGCTTGACTTCAGCGCCGGTCATGCGGGCACCCATGACGATGTTCAGACCCTGCTTCTGGAACTGTTTGAGTGCGTCCTTGGCAACCTGTTGGTCCACCGCCGGCAGGAAGGTATCCACCGCTTCAAGGACCGTCACCTCGGAGCCCAGACGCGCCCATACGCTGCCAAGCTCGAGGCCGATAACGCCGGCACCGATCACACCCAGACGCTTGGGCACTTCGGTGAACTCGAGGGCTCCCTCGGAATCCACGATGTACTCGCCATCGAACGGCGCGGGCGGAATCTGGATCGGCTTGGAGCCGGTGGCCAGAATGATGTTTTCGGCTTCGTAGGTCTTGGACTTGCCGTCCTTGTCAGTTACTTCCACTTTACGGTTGGCCAGCAATTTGCCGTGGCCGTGGATGGAGGTAACGCCGTTGGACTTGAACAGGCCGGCGATACCACCGGTCAGCTGCTTCACGATGCCAGCCTTGCGATCCATCATCTTGCCGATGTCCATCTTGACATCCTTGGCGATGATGCCCTGCATCTCGTAATCGTGAGTGGTTTCCTCGAACTTGTGGGAAATCTCCAGCAGCGCCTTGGAGGGAATACAGCCCACGTTCAGGCAGGTACCGCCCAACACCTGCGACTTGCCGTCTTCGGCGGTCCAGGATTCGACACACGCGGTCTTGAGACCCAGTTGGGCAGCCTTGATGGCGGCAACATAGCCGCCCGGGCCCGCACCAATGACAATGACGTCGTATTTATCAGACATAGTTAATCCCGTTTTCCGATACGTTTAAAGTCGACTCAGACGTCCAGCAGAATACGTGCCGGGTCTTCAAGCATTTCCTTGATCGCGACGAGGAACTGTACCGCTTCCTTGCCATCAATCATTCGGTGGTCATATGACAGCGCCAGGTACATCATCGGCAGAATTTCCACCTTGCCATTCACCGCCATCGGACGTTCCTGGATCTTGTGCATGCCCAGGATCGCTGTCTGCGGCGGGTTGAGAATCGGCGTAGAAATCAGCGAACCAAAGATGCCGCCGTTGGTAATGGTGAAGGTGCCTCCGGTCATGTCTTCAATGGCCAGCTTGCCCTCTTTCGCCTTGGTGCCGTACTCGACGATTTTCTTCTCGATGTCTGCCAGGCCCATGGCGTCGGAATCACGCAGAACCGGAACCACCAGGCCGCGATCGGTGGAAACCGCCACGCCGATATCCTGGTAACCGTGGTACACCATGTCGTTACCGTCGATGGAGGCATTCACCGCCGGGAAGCGCTTCAGGGCCTCGGTGGCCGCCTTGGTGAAGAACGACATGAAGCCCAGCTTGATGCCGTGACGCTTCACGAAGCTGTCCTGGTACTGCTTGCGCAGCTCCATGATGGGCGCCATGTTCACTTCGTTGAAGGTGGTCAGCATGGCCGCGGTCTGCTGCGCGTCCACAAGGCGCTTGGCGATGCTTGCACGCAGGCGGGTCATCGGGACGCGCTTTTCCGGGCGTTCACCCTGGGCAACGTTAACTTCCGGCATACCGGCTGCCGGCTTGGGTGCAGACGCACCATCAGATGACTTGGCGCTGTCCACGTGGTTCTGCACGTCTTCCTTGGTCACCCGGCCATCTTTGCCGGTACCCTTGATGCTGTTCGGATCGACGTTGTTTTCTTCGGCCAGCTTGCGGGCCGCCGGGCTCAGGATCGCCTCGCCGGAAGAGGCTTCGCTCTTGGCCTCTTCTTTCGGCGCCTCTTCCTTGCTCTCTTCTTGCTTGCCCTCGGCAGGCTTGGATTCGCCCTTGGCGCCTTCCTTGAACTTGCCGACTACCTCACCACTTTCAACGGTATCGCCTTCGTTCTTGATGATCTCTTCAATCACGCCGTCTGCCGGCGCAACAACCTCAAGAACGACCTTGTCGGTCTCGATATCGACAATCAGCTCGTCACGGGAGCAGGCTTCACCCGGCTGTTTGTGCCAGGTCGCGACAGTACCTTCCGCGACCGACTCCGGGAAAACGGGGGCTTTAATCTCAGTTGACATTACAGATCCTTAGTTCGGTAGCTCGTCAAATTTCAAACGCGTCGTTAACCAGTTTCTTCTGCTCTTCGATGTGGACCGACATATGGCCACAGGCAGGAGCAGCGGAAGCGTCACGACCGGCATACTGAAGGTACAGCTTGGGGTTCAGGCGGTGCAGCGCATTACGCATGTGATGCTGGCTGCAGTACCAGGCCCCCTGGTTCATCGGCTCTTCCTGACACCAGACCACGTGCTTGAGCTTGGTGTACTCGCTCAGCAGTTCGTCAAGATCGTCTCCGGGGAAAGGATACAGCTGTTCGATCCGGACAATGGCAACGTCATCACGCTCGTCCGATTTCTTCTTTTCAAGCAGGTCGAAATACACCTTGCCCGAGCACAGAATCAGACGGGTAACTTTCTTCGGATCGGACGGCTCTTTCTCCGGCAACACGGTCTTGAAGGTACCGGTGGTCAGATCATCAAGATCAGACGTCGCTTCCTTGTGCCGCAACAGGCTCTTGGGCGTGATGGCAACCAGAGGCTTGCGCAGCGGGCGCTTCACCTGGCGACGCAGCATATGGAATACCTGCGACGGCGTGGTCGGCACGCAGACCTGGATATTGTGCTCGGCGCTCAGCTGCAGGAAACGCTCAAGGCGTGCAGAGCTATGCTCCGGCCCCTGCCCTTCATAACCATGGGGCAGCAGGAGAGTCAGGCCGCAGAGGCGTCCCCACTTGTGCTCACCGCTGGTCAGGAACTGATCGATCACAACCTGGGCACCGTTGGCGAAATCGCCAAACTGTGCTTCCCAGACCACCAGACCATCAGGCGCAGTGGTCGCATAGCCGTACTCGAACGCCATGACGGCTTCTTCCGAGAGCAGCGAGTCGTAAATTTCGAATTTCGGCTGATCTTCCGACAATTGCTCCAGAGCAATATGGGTAGAGCCGTCTTTCTGGTTATGCAAAACCGCGTGACGGTGCGAGAAGGTGCCACGACCAACATCCTGACCGGTTATGCGGATCGGATGCCCTTCATTGAGCAGCGTCGCATAAGCCATGACTTCACCATAGCCCCAGTTGATGGGCAGTGCGCCGGCGGTCATTTTCTCGCGGTCGGAAACAATCTTGGAAACCTGACGCTGGATACTGAAACCCTCAGGGACCGAGGTCAGCTTCTTGCCCAGCTTCTGTATAGTCTTCAGCGCAACGCTGGACTTGCACTTCGCAGTCCATTCATGGCCGAGGTAAGGCGTCCAGTCAACGTAGAGCTCCTTGTTGGGCTCCTTGACCAGGGATTTGACCACGTGCTCGCCGTTGTCCAGGGCGTCACGGTAGTCGTTCTCCATCTGCTTGGCTTCTTCCTCGGTGATCACACCGGCTTCCACCAACTGGTCCACGTACAGGTTGCGGGTGGTCTTCAGCTTACGGATCTTCTCGTACATGACCGGCTGGGTTGCGGCCGGCTCATCCGCCTCGTTGTGGCCACGGCGACGATAGCAGACCAGATCGATCACTACGTCGTTCTTGAATTCGTTGCGGTAGTCCATGGCCATCTGGGTCACGAACATGACTGCTTCCGGGTCGTCCGCGTTCACGTGCAGGATCGGCGCCTGGATCATCTTCGCCACATCGGTACAGTATTCCGTGGACCGCGCGTCTTCCTGCTTGCTGGTGGTGAAACCAACCTGGTTGTTGATGACGATATGAATAGTGCCACCAACGCCGAAGCCGCGGGTCTGGGACATCTGGAAGGTTTCCATCACCACGCCCTGACCGGCAAACGCCGCGTCGCCGTGCATAATGATCGGCACCACCTTGCTGCCATCTTCGTCATTACGACGGGTTTGACGTGCCCGGACAGAACCCTCAACAACCGGTGACACAATTTCCAGGTGTGACGGGTTGAATGCCATCGCCAGGTGAACTTCGCCACCCGGGGTCATCACGTTGGAGGAGAAGCCCTGGTGATACTTCACGTCGCCGGAACCGGAATCGGCGAGCTTCTTACCTTCGAACTCATCGAAGAGTTCCCGTGGATTCTTGCCCAGGGTGTTGACCAGAACGTTAAGGCGGCCACGGTGAGCCATGCCCAGGACAATTTCCTTGGCCCCATAGGAACCGGCACGCTGAATCAGCTCGTCCAGACAGGGGATCAGACTCTCCCCGCCCTCGAGACCGAACCGCTTCACACCGGGGTAACGGGACCCCAGGTACTTTTCGAGGCCTTCGGCTGCGGTCAAACGCTCAAGGATGTGCTTACGGGTGTTGTTCTCGTAGGCAGGGCGGGAGCGAACCGGCTCCATGCGCTGTTGGAACCAGCGCTTGATGCGGGTATCGACCACATGCATGTATTCCGCGCCGATGCTTTCGCAATAGGTCTGGCGCAGGCCATCGACGATGTCCCCGAGCTTCATGGTCTCGGAGCCGAGGTTCAGGGAGCCGGTCTGGAATTCCAGATCCCGGTCTGAGTCCGATAGCTCATGGAATTCCGGGTCGAGGTCTTCGACCTTGGGCCGCTGCCATACGCCGAGCGGGTCCAGCTTGGCTTCCTGATGGCCGCGGAAGCGGTAAGCGTTAATCAGCTGGAGAACGCGAATCTGCTTTTTGTCTGCATCAGACGTGGCGCTGGCGGGAACACCGCCGCTGGCGAGAAAGCGCTGGTTTCGGGAAATGTGTTCAAACTGTTCGCGGATGGAAGAGTGGACAATGTCACGGCCCTTGTAGCCATCGACACTGGGAAGCTTATCGAAATAGCTGCGCCACTCTTCGGGAACGGCATTGGGGTCTGTCAGGTAGGTTTCAAAAAGCTGTTCAACATAGGCAAGATTTCCACCCTGAAGGTGGGAAGTCTGCCATAACTGCTCCATTATGCTTTCGTGCATCTTGAATAGCTCACCTTGGGCTGGTGCGGGGAGCCCGATATGGTCGGCCAGGGGTATTTCTCAGTCAATACGGGTTTTTACGGGATCGACTTTGGCCACCACACCCGACATGGATGTTTTCCATTCCCCGGTGGTTTTTATACTCAGCAAAACAGGGAGAAAACTTTATAAGTTCCCGCCACGGCTTGCGTAGTGTGCACCCGGGTAAGACTTTTGACTATAAGCCTTTGGTTGAAGGCCCCGCAAACTTGCGAGGCCTTCCGGGTACTAACCTGATCAGAACAGTATAGCGTCTGTCGCAAATCCTGCTGCTTAAGTAGCCCTTTGCAGCAGAAGATTCCGAATGTGGCCGATAGCCCTTGTGGGGTTCAGGCCTTTCGGGCAGACACTGACACAGTTCATGATGCCCCGGCAGCGGAAAACGCTGAACGGGTCATCAAGGCCGGCAAGTCGCTCGTCCTGCGCTGTATCCCGGCTGTCTGCCAGGAAGCGGTACGCCTGAAGCAGCCCTGCAGGACCAATGAACTTGTCAGGATTCCACCAGAACGACGGACAGGAGGTGGAACAGCAGGCACAGAGAATACACTCGTACAGGCCGTCCAGCTTCTGGCGATCCTCCGGAGACTGCAGCCGCTCGATCGCGGGCGCAGGCTTGTCGTTGATCAGGTACGGCATGACCTTCTCGTACTGCTTGTAGAACAGGCTCATGTCTACAACCAGATCACGAATAACAGGCAGACCCGGCAGTGGACGCAGAACCAGCTTGTCACCTTTCACTACCTGGGAGACAGGCGTGATACATGCCAGACCGTTCTTGCCGTTCATGTTCATGCCGTCAGAGCCACAAACGCCCTCCCGGCAGGAACGACGGTAGGCCATTGAAGGATCCCGCTCCTTGATCAGGTTCAGGACATCAAGAACCATGAGATCCTTGCCTTCCGGAATCTCGACATCCACGTCCTGCATATAGGGCGCGTTATCGGTCTCCGGGTTATAACGATAAAGGCTTACTAACATTTTCGGAGTCCCCCTTAGTAAGTCCGGACCTTCGGCTCGAACTTGTCCACCGTCTTCGGTGCGAAGTTCACATCACGCTTGCCCACGCGCTTCTCCAGCGGGAAGTACATGGAGTGCTTGAGCCAGTTTTCATCGTCACGCTCGGTGAAATCGTTCCTGGCGTGCGCACCACGGCTTTCCTTGCGCTCAATGGCGGAAATCGCGGTAGAAAGTGCAACCTCATAAAGGTTGTCGAGCTCAAGCGCTTCGATGCGTGCGGTGTTGAAGGCATTACTGGTATCGGCCAGTTTGGTGTTACGAACACGCTCACCGATAGCCTCGAGCTTCTTGAGGCCTTCTTCCATGCTCTTGCCGTCACGGAATACACCGAAGTAAAGCTGCATGCAGTTCTGGAGATCCTTGCGAACCTCTGCAACGCTCTCGCCTTCGGTGGCACTGTTCAGACGATCCAGCCGCGCCATTGCGCGCTTGATATCGTCTTCACTGGCGCCGTCCACTTCGAAGCCACCACGAAGCTGCTCTTCAATGTGAAGACCAGCAGCACGGCCAAACACAACCAGATCCAGCAGGGAGTTGCCACCCAGACGGTTGGCACCATGGACAGATACACAAGCCGCTTCGCCACAGGCGAACAGCCCGGGGATCGGCTTGTCTTTTCCGTTTTCATCCTGGGTCAGAGCCTGGCCGCCAACGTTGGTCGGGATACCGCCCATCATGTAGTGACAGGTCGGCACGACCGGGATCGGCTCTTTCACAGGATCAACGTGCGCAAATGTACGGGACAGCTCACAGATGCCCGGCAGACGCAGGTTCAGGGTTTCTTCACCCAGGTGATCAAGCTTCAGCAGAACGTGATCCTTGTCGGGGCCACAGCCGCGACCTTCCAGGATCTCGATGACCATGGCCCGGGCGACAACGTCCCGACCGGCCAGATCCTTCGCGTTCGGAGCGTAGCGCTCCATGAACCGCTCACCTTCGGAGTTGATCAGGTAACCACCCTCACCCCGGCACCCTTCGGTTACCAGCGTACCGGCACCGTAGATTCCGGTCGGATGGAACTGCCACATCTCCATGTCCTGCATCGGGAAGCCGGCGCGGAGCGCCATGCCGATACCGTCGCCGGTATTAATGAGGGCGTTGGTTGTGGACGCGTAGATGCGCCCTGCACCACCAGTGGCCAGAACGGTTGCCTTGGACTTGATGTAGGCAACTTCGCCAGTCTCCACCTCGATGGCAACAACACCGACAACCTCGTCCTTGCTGTTCTTGACGAGATCTACCGCGTACCACTCGTTGAGGAACGTGGTACCGCCCTTGATGTTGGCCTGGTAGAGGGTATGAAGGAGCGCGTGGCCGGTACGGTCAGCTGCGGCGCAGGTACGGGCAGCCTGGGTCGGATTGTCCGGCCCCTTGGACTGACCACCGAAAGGACGCTGATAGATGCGACCCTGCTCGGTACGAGAGAAAGGCAGGCCCATGTGCTCAAGCTCGAATACCGCCTGAGGACCCACGGAACACATGTACTCGACGGCATCCTGGTCGGCGATGTAGTCCGAGCCTTTTACCGTGTCATACATGTGCCAGCGCCAGTCGTCATTCGGATCAGCACTGGCGATCGCACAGGTGATACCACCCTGGGCCGAGACCGTATGAGACCGCGTGGGGAAAACCTTGGTGATACACGCGGTATTGACGCCGGATTCGGTCAGTTGAAGCGCGGCACGCATGCCGGACCCGCCACCGCCGATAACAATCGCGTCAAAGGACATGGTCTTGATATTAGCCATCGATTAAAGCCCCCAAAAAATCTGAATGCCCCAAACCACATATACGAACATGGTCAGCCCACAAGCTGCCTGCACGATAAACCTCGGACCCATGGCCTTGATGTAGTCCGTGGTCACCGTCCAGAGCCCTACCCAGGCGTGAGCACCAATTGACAGCAACGCCATCAGGGTAAAGATACGGAACCAGGTCTGGTCAAACAGGGCGTTCCAGGATTCGTAGTTGACATCGGAGGTCAACATGTAACCGAGCAGGAAAATTGTATATAAAGCAAGTACGTAGGCGGTTACCCGCTGGATCAGCCAGTCATAGACACCACTGCGACCCAGGTTCGTGACACTGTTTACCATACCCAGACTCCTGCCAGAACGATGAGAATGACGGAAACCACAATCGTGATCTTCGAGGCGAGGCGGCCGCTTTCGAGCTCTTCACCAATGCCCATATCCATGAACAGGTGCTTGATACCCGCAACCAGGTGGTACAACAGAGCAGACAAGATGCCCCAGATAATCAGCTTGGCAAGGAAGCTGTCCAGCAGTTCATTCACACGACTGAAGCCCTCTTCCCCGGACAGGGAAAGCTGAAGCCCGTAAAGCAGGAACGCAACACCAACAAAAATGATGATGCCGCTGATACGGTGCAATATGGACGTAATGGCTGGCAGCGGAAAATGAAACTTGCCGAGATCGAGATTTACTGGTCGTTTGCTATTCACAGCGCTCTCACACTCTCTCTTGGTTCCGCGGGACCGGAAAACCGGGTGCGGATGGTTGGTATGTAAGGATCGGCGTGCTGATACGAAACCGGCACACGATTGGCTCAGAAGGGAGGAAACCTAACCGGCAACCCGCCATTTACAGGTAGCGGGAGAAGGTTTATCCCCGATTCCGGGCTAGGGATTATAAGGAGTAGCCTAACCAATTACAAACCTGCAACATCGCCCAGGCCGCGTATTTCAGGGGGTTAAGCCAGCTATAAGGATGATTGACAAATCCTTTTCTTTGCCCAGTCCTTTGTTATTCGGGATATCCCTCATTTACAAGGAATGTCAAATTCCGGCTTTTCCCGACTCTTCCATTGACAAAAAAAGCCAACGCCCTATATTTTGCCGCCAGTTTTGCGATAATACGCGCCTTCCAGGAGTCTGCGCGGTAGAAATCGCACCAGGCGAGATCGTCTCGCTTTGAGGCCATTTTGACGGTCATTTGAGGCGCATAGTGGTTCTATGTAACGAAAATGAGCGCTTGAAAGGGACCAAAGCGAGGCGGTCGCAGCGGTGCGACTTTCTACCGCGCAGATTCCAAGCGCATCTATAACTGTAGATAAAGCTGTCAAAGCTGATAAATAGGAGAGCACCATGACCGACAGGAAAGCCACGCTCTCGGTGGGGGACAAGTCCATTGAGCTACCGATTTATTCCGGCACCGTCGGCCCTGACGTTATCGACGTACGAGGCCTAGTCCAGGAAGGCGTTTTTACATACGATCCCGGATTCGTATCCACAGCAGCCTGCGAATCGGCCATTACCTACATCGACGGTGCAAATGGCGTTCTCCTGCACCGCGGCTACCCGATTGAACAGCTCGCCGAACATTCCGACTACCTTGAAGTCTGCTATCTCCTGCTTCACGGTGAGCTTCCAAGCGCCGAGGAAAACAAGCGGTTCCACGACACCATCAAGAACCACACCATGCTGCACGACCAGATGCGGAACTTCTTCCAGGGCTTCCGTCGTGACGCGCACCCGATGGCCATCATGTGCGGCGTTGTGGGCGCTCTGTCGGCGTTCTACCATGACCAGATGGACGTTACCAATCAGGAACAGCGTGAAATTACCGCGCACCGCCTGGTCGCCAAGATGCCTACGATTGCAGCCTGGTGTTACAAGTACAGCATCGGCCAGCCGTTCATGTACCCGCGTAACGACCTCTCGTATTCCGAGAACTTCCTGCAGATGATGTTTGGCGTTCCCTGTGAGGAATACAAGCCGAACCCGATCCTGGCCAAGGCCATGGACAAGATCTTCATCCTGCACGCAGACCACGAACAGAATGCCTCTACATCCACTGTGCGTCTGGCCGGCTCCACCGGCGCCAACCCCTATGCCTGTATCGCCTCCGGCATTGCCGCCCTCTGGGGCCCCGCGCACGGCGGCGCGAACGAAGCGGTTCTGGACATGCTGGCCGAGATCGGCGACGAGTCCAACATCGAGAAGTTCATTGCCAAGGCCAAGGATAAAGACGATCCGTTCCGCCTGATGGGCTTTGGACACCGGGTTTACAAGAACTTCGATCCGCGCGCCAAGGTAATGGCAGAAACCGCTCACGAGGTTCTGACCGAGCTGGGCCTGGAGAACGATCCGCTGCTGAAGATTGCCCAGCGCCTTGAGAAGATCGCACTGGAAGACGAATACTTCGTCAAACGCAAGCTGTACCCGAATGTGGACTTCTATTCCGGCCTGATCCTGAAGGCCATCGGAATTCCCACTTCAATGTTCACGGTTATCTTCGCCCTGTCGCGGACCATTGGCTGGTTCTCCCACTGGAACGAAATGGTCAGCGGCGACTACCGCATCGGCCGTCCGCGCCAGCTCTACACTGGCTCGGATTCACGGGATTACCCGACGAAGTAAGTTCAATTTCTCGGGCAAGGCACTCAAAGGCCGCTGATTCAGCGGCCTTTTTTATTGCATGCCGCCCTGCTCTTCTGTGCTAAGTTAAACCGACAAAAACATAAGAGGAGAAAGCAATGACTACAGCAGCGTTTATCGGTCTCGGCGTCATGGGCTACCCGATGGCCGGCCACCTCGCCAGCGCGGGCTACAATGTGCGGGTCTGGAACCGGACATCCGCGAAAGCGGAGCAATGGGCCAGCGAATATCGGGGCACTGCGTGTAAAACCATTGCCGAAGCCGTCGAGGGTGCCGATTACGTGATGACCTGCGTAGGCGCGGACAAGGATCTGGTCGAGGTCTTTCAGGGCGAGGACGGCATCATTGCCAAGGCGCCGGAAGGTGCCATTCTGATAGACCACACCACGGCCTCCGCGGGTATCGCAGAGCGTCTGTCCGCCGCCGCTGCAGAACGGAACCAGGCCTTTATCGATGCTCCGGTGTCTGGTGGCCAGCAAGGCGCTGAGAACGGCAAGCTCACCGTGATGTGCGGTGGTCCAGAGTCGGCATTTACCAAGGCCAAGCCGGTGATGGACCACTATGGCCGGGCTGTTACGCTGATGGGCCCGGTGGGTAGCGGACAGAAGACCAAGATGGTCAACCAGATTGCCATTGCCGGCCTGGTCCAGGGGCTGTCAGAGGCCCTGCACTTTGCCGAGCAGGCAGGCATGGACGTGGAAAAGGTGGTGGATGTGATTTCCAAGGGTGCCGCGCAGTCCTGGCAGATGGAGAACCGCTCGGGAACCATGATTGCCGGCGAGTTCAATCACGGCTTTGCCGTGGACTGGATGCGCAAGGATCTGGGCTTCTGCCTTGATGAGGCCCGCAAGATCAATGCCTCGTTACCCGTAACGGCGCTGGTGGACCAGTTCTACGCAGACGTTCAGTCCATGGGTGGAAACCGCTGGGATACGTCATCGCTGATCCAGCGGTTGCGAAAGTTCCGATAGTCGGGAGCAATCAGGTAAATGCGGGGTCAGAAAAATGCGTTCCTCTGACCCCACCTTTTCGCTCTGGCCCGCCCTGATTACTTTTTCTTGTCCTGCGGCTGCCACTTCCCGTTCACATACCACGCCGACCAGCCCGTCGCCTTACCGTCTTTCTCGGACATGACGTACTGCTCCTTGCTCTTGCGGCTGTATCGGATCACTGTCGGGTTGCCCTCTGGATCCCGTTCTGGCGCATCCATCAGGTAATCGTACTTCGGATCGATTTCCTTCCGGTGCGGCTTGACCTCCATTACGAGGGGCGGACGTGTTTCCCGGTTCTTCGGGAATTTGCTGGCGGCCAGGAACAGACCAGAGGCTCCGTCCCGAAGCACGTAGGTGTCATCCACTTTCTGGCACTGGAGCTCCGGCATAGGCACCGGGTCCATCTTGGGCGGGGCTGGCTCGCCATTTTTCAGCAGCTTACGGGTATTCTTGCACTCGGCATTGGTACAACCGAAGTATTTTCCGAAACGACCCGTTTTCAGTTGCATCTCGGAACCGCACTTATCGCACTCCAGAGTCGGGCCGTCGTAGCCTTTGATGCGGAACGTGCCCTTCTCAACTTCATAGCCTGAGCAATCAGGGTTGTTACCACAGACATGCAACTTGCGGGTTTCGTCAACAAGGTAACTGTCCATGGCAGTGCCACACTTGGGACAGCGCCGCTTCTTGCGCAGCAGACGGGTTTCACCCTCGCCTTCGACATCATCGTCAGCGCTGACGACTTCGTCGCCGGAAACCAGGTTGATGGTGGTCTTGCAACGCTCCTTCGGTGGCAATGAATAACCGGAGCAGCCCAGGAAGACACCGGTACTGGCCACACGAATCTGCATATTCCGGCCACAGCTCGGGCATGGAATATCCGTTTCAGTGGGCGTATTGGCTCGCATGCCGCCGTCTTCGCCGCTCTCGGCTTTTTCCAGCTGCTGCCGGAACCGCCCATAAAAATCATTCAGGACTTTTTTCCACTCGACATCGCCTTCGGCAATCTCATCGAGCTCATCTTCCATTTTCGCGGTAAAGTCGAAGTCCATCAGATTCGGGAAAGACTCCGACAAACGCTCGGTAACAATCTCACCCATCTTCTCGGCATAGAAGCGGCGGTTCTGCAGTCGCACGTAGCCCCGATCCTGGATCGTGGAGATAATCGAGGCGTAGGTCGACGGCCGGCCAATACCCTGCTTCTCGAGCTCTTTAACCAGACTGGCCTCGGTGTATCTCGGCGCTGGCTTGGTAAAGTGCTGACTCGGGTCGAGCTTTTTCAGATCGAGAACTTCATCGACCTGGATATCAGGCAGAGCAATGTCTTCATCTTTCTTGGCGGCCTGGGGCGCGGCTTTCAGGAAACCGTCAAACTTGATGATCCGGCCCCGGGTGCGCAGCTCGTAATCGCCGTTGGCAACCACAATTGAGGTGCTCAGGAACTCTGCATCCGACATCTGACAGGCGATGAACTGGCGCCAGATCAGGTCGTACAGCTTCTCGGCATCCTTCTCAAGGCCGCTGATATTGGCCGGACGACGGCTCACTTCGGTCGGGCGAATGGCCTCGTGAGCCTCCTGGGCACCCTCTTTGCTTCCGTATACGCGAGGCTTCTCGGGCAGGTACTTGTCGCCAAATTGCTTCTGAATAAAGGTGCGGCAGCTGTTGATTGCATCCTGACTCAGGTTGGTGGAGTCGGTACGCATGTAGGTAATAAAACCGGCCTCATACAGGCGCTGGGCCAACATCATGGTCTTCTTGACGCTGAACCCCATCCGGTTACTGGCAGCCTGCTGCAGAGTGGACGTAATAAAAGGCGCCGAAGGCCGCGAACGCGTTGGCTTGTCTTCCCGCTTGGCAACCTTGAAAGCGCCCGCCTTAAGGCGGTTGACGTGCTCTGTACTCTGCTGCTCATTGACCGGACGGTAAGGCTTGTCATCATGACGGGTCACTTCAAACCGAACCGGCTGATCAGCCTTGGCAGACGCGAGATCGGCGTGTAACTGCCAGAATTCTTCCGGAACAAATTTCCGGATTTCTCTTTCACGCTCCACAATCAGCCGCACGGCTACTGACTGCACACGGCCGGCAGACAGGCCTCGGGCGATCTTGGCCCACAGCAGCGGTGACACCATATAGCCGACAACCCGATCCAGAAAACGTCGGGCCTGCTGGGCGTTCACCCGGTTATTGTCAAGATTGCCAGGGTCCTTGAAGGCTTCCTGAATAGCACGCTTGGTAATCTCGTTGAACACCACGCGTCGGTATTTCTCCGGCTCCCCGCCGATGGTTTGCTGAAGGTGCCAGGCGATAGCCTCCCCTTCACGGTCCAAATCCGTTGCCAGATAGATATGGTCTGCAGACTTGGCCAGACGCTTGAGCTCGCTGACCACCTTTTCCTTGCCGGGCAGGATCTCGTAACGTGCGCTCCAATCGTGATCCGGGTCGACACCCATCCGGGCGACCAGCTGTTCACGGGCCTTGCGTTTCTTGTGCGCGGCCTTTTCCTCAGGGCTCATCTTCCGGGTGATAGCCGCCTGTTTGGCACGCTCCTTCGGATCGGACTGGGATCCGCTACCACTGACGGGAAGATCACGAATATGCCCGACGCTCGATTTGACAATAAAGTCAGAGCCCAGGTACTTGTTGATGGTCTTCGCTTTCGCTGGTGACTCGACAATTACGAGACTTTTACCCATATCGGAGTTCTGTATCCTTGGCGATAAATCGGACAATTGATCAGCAAACCGTAAACTCGCTGTAAAATCAGTCGGCTAGAAAACACACATACGCCGCCAATCTGTATAGGCTCACTGTTTTACAGGGTCAAGAATAGCAAGACAACCCATTCTTTGGTTTCAGTCCTGCTTTTTTTCACATTCGGGAAGCCTGCCCAGGCTACCGGTTGAAACAGAAAGGCCCGGCATTTGCCGGGCCTTCTGAAACCGCGTACTGCAACCCGCTTAACGGATTACAGACGCTCCCAGACCGTCGCAATGCCCTGGCCCAGACCGATACACATGGTGGAAACACCAAGCTTACCGCCTTTGGCCTGCATCACATTCAGCAGGGTTGTGGAAATACGTGCACCGGAACAGCCCAGCGGATGGCCAAGGGCAATCGCGCCGCCGTTCAGGTTTACTTTTTCTTCCATAACGCCCAGCAGCTTCAGGTCCTTGAGGACAGGCAGCGACTGGCCGGCAAAGGCTTCATTCAGTTCCCAGAAGTCGATATCCTCAACTTTCAGGCCTGCACGCTTGAGCGCCTTCTTGGTAGCCGGAACCGGGCCGTAGCCCATGATCGCGGGATCGCAGCCGGCAACGGCCATACTGCGGATCTTGGCAATCGGCTTCAGGCCAAGTGCTTCCGCCCGCTCCGCAGACATCAGTACCATGGCAGCGGCACCGTCAGTCAGCTGGGAGGAAGTACCGGCAGTCACGGTGCCGTTCTTCGGATCGAACGCCGGCTTGAGCTGGCTCAGGGACTCGGCCGTGGTCTCCGGACGAATGGTCTCGTCCTGCTCGATCAGCACCTTGAAGCCGTTCTCGTCGTGACCTTCAATGGGCACGATTTCGTTCTTGAAACGGCCTTCTACAGTCGCTTCGTGGGCCAGGCGGTGGGAGCGAGCGCCGAACTCGTCCTGCTGCTCACGGGTAATTCCGTGCATCTTGGCCAGCATTTCCGCGGTCAGGCCCATCATGTTGGACGCTTTGGCGGAGTACTTGGATGCAGCCGG
>NZ_CAJXKQ010000055.1 GCF_913055835.1 uncultured Marinobacter sp.
CTGGTCATCAGACACCTCGTTTATGGTGGCGATATTACCACCTACGTTGGTGTCCGGAATCATTGAACCACTACAGGCTGACTATGCGATAAACTCCTTCGCACTGTAAATAAATCTATCCATCTCTGCTCTGAATTCTGAATCAGCCTTGAAGTACTCTTTAGGCTTATCTGGGTTTCTTCGTTCTTCAATCATTCTCAACAAAAGCTTTGCCTTTTCCTCAGGAACCGAGCCCTCAGGAAATGGGAATGACTGAATGTACACCTCCATCTGAGGTCTCACATTGCCATCAACACTGTTCCCATAAAAAGGAGGCGGACTTTCAAGCTGTTGGGAGATTAATTTCTTGTTTTTCTGGTCTTTTTCTGTGAACGCCTCGCCTCCAAAATCCCTAATCTTTTTCAGCGCTTCAGTAAACTTTGCCAAACAAATCAACAAAAATGCTACCAAAAGGAATCCGACAAGAACCGGATTGTTAAGAACATCTTTGATAATTTGATCGAATAGATTCACTTAATGTCCTAACGCTGAGCACAGCGGCGCCCCGACCGGGGCGTCCGGCGGCCATCGGCCGCGTACTGATGCGCCTTGTTATACCTTGAATTTATTGATGAACTCTGCCGCTTCCTCATCCGAAACTACACGATATGGCGCGTTATAGTGTGCGTAGAGAAAGGGAGTGCCACCATCCCTGTCTGTGACTTTGGCCTGGAGTAAAAATTTAGTACCTACGGGATACCCCTTCCGCATTTTCGAGGAACATTCCACGTTCATACTCACATCCAAATCCTGACCTTCAACAGGCCTTGCTCTCACAGAACTGCGTGATGCACCACCTTTGTTTTTGAACGTCTCGATGACAACGTCACGATAATGACTCATGAACTATCTACTACTCCGTACTGCTTTGGGTATAACGCTTGCATAAGCGGCGCCCGACTAGGGCGTCCGGTGGAGGCCCGTCGGGCCGGAACAGACTTAATGCACTTGTTACAAGCTCACTCAAAGACCGGCCTCATAAAACTGCGCTCACAGCTTAGTACACAACGAGTTTCTTCGGCGTATTTGAATGCGGCCTGGCAATCTGAGTCTTGAAACGAAGCCTCACGGTATTTTTCATAGACTGCCAGAGACTCGAACGTGAATAGTGCGATGGCGATATTGTTGGCACCCTCGGAAGGCAAGAAATACCCGTGGTGCTGACCGCCGAACCTCTGGACCAGAGGTATCCACATCTTGGAATAGCGCTCGAACTCGGCGGCTTTGTAGGGATCTATAACGTACTTTAGGTAGCAGGTAACCACTTGAACTCCCTTTCAGTTGGCCTTGTAACAGCTAATTATACGAACGCGTTCGTATATCACCCGTTCGTAAAACTCCATTCAAAACGCTCAAAAAAATACGAGTTTTTTAATAAAAACAAAATCTTGAGCACCAATTACCACGGCTACCGCCGGAGTTATACGCCCTCTTCTGAGCCACTCCTGCTCCGACCATGGGCGTATAATTCCGCCCATCCTTTTCCATCTTCTCAACCCTATCAGATAGTTACCTTCATTTCTCATGTGATTTTCGGAGTTTTGCGAACGCGCTCGTATAACAAAGTTCGAGGCTTTATACGCCTGCGGGGCTTGGCGTATAAGACAGAGAAAACCTATCTGTTCTGGATTAAGCGCTTTATTCGCTTCCATGGCCTGCAGCATCCTGAGGCTATGGGCTCTGGAGAAGTCGAATCGTTTCGGGATGAGGCGCTTAACTCTCCCAGTTACTGGCTGGAATTCGCTTAACGTGAATGTGGCTGATAAGCCGGATGGTAGGGCGGATCAGGAACTGGAAACTACCAATGATGAACAGCCAGATGGCTGCGTTCTCGTATTCCGGGAACAGAAACAGGATGCTGCCCACCAGAAACCAGATGGCGATGAAGAAGTCGTTGATAATGCTGACCACCTCGTAGCGGCGCCGGATGATCAGTTCTTCTTTGCCGAGCTTCAGGGTCAGGGGGTTATCGGTGCGGTTTTCAACCATTCGTCTGGTGATCTCCGGTCCGGAAGGAGCGCGACGGAAGCCGGGTTCCGCCGCGATTTAGATTATTGCATGTCGTTGAAAGCAGCGTCGGTTCTCGCTGCCAGGATAAAGTCGTTCTTGTGCAGGCCGCCGATTTCGTGGCTCCACCAGCTCACGGCAACTTTGCCGTACTCCAGCACAATTACGGGATGGTGGTCTTCTTCTTCGGCGAGCTCGCCAATCTTGTTGGTAAACTCCAGGGCCTTCAAAAAGTTTTTAAGTTTGTAAACCTTGTGAAGCTGTTCTTCCCCGTCGATTTCCAGAATTTCCCAGTCTGGAACATCTTTATGCAGTTGCTGCTTTTCTTCCTCGGTGGCCTTGGGTGCATTCGGGCTGCAGGCTTCGCAGCTGTGTTCTTTCAGGGCACTCATTCCAACCTCCATGGTTGATGTCTGTACTACAAGCGTGGGTCGGGCACTTGGCTTTATCAACCCTTCTCTTGAAATCCGGCGGCTTTCCGAATACTGTATATTTAAACAGTATTTTGAGAGTTTTCATCATGAGGGAGCTTCTGAACACGCTGATGCAGGATGCCCGTGTCTGGCAGGGGCACCGCCACACCCAGACCACGCAGCCGGCAGAACCAACCGGGTATCAGGTTTTGGATAATCAGCTTGGCGGGTTGGGCTGGCCCCGGGGAGCACTTAGCGAATGCCTGCTGGATGCGCCGGGTATTGGCGAGCTTCACCTGCTGCTACCGCTGATGCAGCGGGTGTGCGCAGAAGGCAGAACCGTGTTCTGGCTGAATCCTCCGCATACACCCTATGCCCCTGCCCTGGCCCGGGAAGGTGTGAATCTGGATCAGGTAGTGTTGATCCATACCGACGATGAGGGCGATTTCCTGTGGACACTGGAAAACTGCCTGCGTTCACCGGTAACGGGCCTGATGATGGCCTGGCCAGGCAAGCTGGCTTCACGTGAGGTCCGGCGCCTTCAACTGGCCGCCGAAGCCGGCAGCAATGTGTGCGTGCTGTTCCGGGAACGGCGTTACGCCGGGCAGAATTCTCCCGCTGCCCTGCGTCTGGAACTGGAACCCGACGAGCAGCAGGCTCTCAAGGTGAATGTGCTCAAGCGCCGAGGTAGCTGGCCCGGGCAGCGCTGTTCACTGGCCATGGCCCAGCGGGCCGATCTCTCCTTCCGTGAAACCACCCGGGTTGTCCGGGGCCCCTGGTCGGGTTCAACCGGGTAATAACGCTCCATGCTCTGGCTGTATCTGCATTTCCCGCACCTGGTGCTGGACCATATTCGTCGCACCCGTGAAAACCAGGGTGCACTGGTGATTGTGGAAGGCTCTGGTCAGAAGGTCATCCAGGCATGCCCCGAGGCCATGAGCCAGGGGATTCGTAGCGGCATGCGCCTGAAGACCGCCATCAGCCTGGCCCCGGATCTGGGCATCGTGCGTGCCGATGAAACCCAGGAGGCCAGGATTCTGGAAGACCAGGCCCGCTGGCTGTACCGCTATGCTGCCCATATTGTGCTGGTACCGCCCGATGGTCTGCTGGCCGAGATTGGCAGCCTGCAAAAACTCTATGGCGGCCTGCCCGCTGTTTGGCAAACCGTGGAACAGGGCCTGAATGAACGCCAGTTGAACGCCTGGATCGGTATTGGTTATACACCGTTGGCGGCCCGGCTGATTGCCCGTGCTGGCAAGGGGGAATGCACCGCAGACAAGGGCCACATTCTTCGGAGCCTGAGCCAGATGCCCCTGCTGGCAGCGGAATTCGACGAGAAAGCCTGCACCCGGCTGCAGCGTCTGGGGCTGAACACGCTGGGAGAAGTGTTTGATTTACCGTCAGGAGAACTGGCAAGGCGCCTGTCGCCGGAATTACTGGCCTACATTCAGAAAATCCAGGGCACCCGGCCAGACCCTCGCACACCCTGGCAGCCGCCCCACTCCTTCCGGCAGCAGGCGGATTTTGTACAGGAAATAGAACATACCCAGGGGCTGCTGTTTCCGCTCCAGCGCATGCTTGCCGAACTGGAAGAGGATCTGTGCTGGCGCCAGCAGGATACCGACAGCCTGCGGCTGGTTCTGAAACACCGGCACTCGGAACCAACCCGGCTGCAGATTCGCACATCCGGGCCGGAGCACCGGGCCGATAACTTCCTCAACCTGATTCGCCTGAGGCTGGAGCAGCACTCCCTGAGTTCCCCGGTTATCTCCATGGTTTTGCTGGTGAAGCGCTTCCTGTCACGGGAAGCACCTGCCGGGCAGGACCTGCTGGGTGAAACCCGGGATCTGAACGAGGCCTGGCACACCCTGATCAGCCGGTTGCAGGCCCGGCTTGGCGATCAGGCACTCAGGCAGCTCTCCCCCCAGGCCGATCATCGTCCCGAACGGGCCTGGTCGGCCTCGGAGGTTCTGCGTAAAACCGGAGCGCCGCTCATACCGGCAGCAGAATTGCCCCGGCGTCCGCTCTGGTTATTGAAGGGGCCGCAACCGCTCACCGAGGCGCCGGTTACCTGGTTTTCCGGCCCGGAACGCATCAGCGGTGGCTGGTGGGACGGCCAGCGCGTGCACCGGGATTACTACATCGCCCAGTTGAACAGCGGCCAGCTGGCCTGGGTCTTCCGGGATGCCCGGGAAGGCTGGTTTGTGCATGGATGGTTTGGCTGATGTCTGCACAATCCTATGCGGAGCTTTTCTGCTTCAGCAATTTCACCTTCCTGACTGGCGCTTCTCACCCTCACGAGCTGGCGGAGAAGGCCCATGAGCTGGGTTACACCGCATTGGCCATCACCGATGCCTGCTCCGTTGCCGGCATTCCCCGGGCCTGGGCGGCGCTGGCAAACAGCCCGGTAAAACTCATTACCGGCAGCTGGTTTGAGCTGTCAGACACACCAACCGGCGCAAGCACCCCACGCTTTATCCTGCTGGCTCGCACCCGCAAGGGTTACGGCCAGCTCTGCCAACTGATTACCACCGGTCGGCGCCGGGCCGAGAAAGGCCAGTACCAGCTGTTTTACCGGGATATTGAAACCCACAGCCTCGATGACTGCCTGTGCCTGTGGCTGCCGCCTGCTCCCACCGAGGCAGATTCCGACCAGGCCCTGACCTGCGGCGAGTGGCTGGCAAGACTATTTGACCCCCGGATCTGGATTGCCGCAGCCCGCACCCTGGAATCCGGCGAGGAACAACACCTTGCCAGGATTCACTGGCTGGCGGACCAGCTACGCATTCCTGTTGCCGCCGTAGGCGAGGTGCATATGCACAGCCGGGAGCGCCAACCCCTGCAGGATGTGCTTACTGCCCTGCGCAACCACACCAATCTTGAGAACGCCGGCCACTGCCTGTTCCAGAACGGTGAGCGATACCTGAGGCCGTTGCCGGTGCTGAAGCGACTGTTCCCGGCAACCTGGCTGGCGGAGACCCTGGTCATTGCCGGGCAATGCACCTTCGAGCCCGGTAGCCTGCGCTATGAATACCCACCGGATCTGGTACCGGAAGGCGAAACCCCGGCCGGCTATCTGAAACGGCTGACCCGTGAGGGCGAACGCCGGCGCTATCCGGAAGGCACACCGCTGCAGGTACAAAGTCTGATCCGCAAGGAGCTGGGCCTGATCTCGGAGATGAAGTACGAGCACTACTTCCTCACCATCCACGACATCGTGGCCTTCGCCCGCAGCCGGGGAATTCTCTGCCAGGGCCGGGGCTCGGCCGCCAACTCGGCTGTCTGCTATTGCCTGGGCATTACCGAGGTAAACCCGGCCAATGTGGAGCTGCTGTTTGAGCGGTTTATTTCCAAAGACCGGAACGAGCCGCCCGATATTGATGTGGATTTCGAGCACGAACGGCGTGAAGAGGTTATCCAGTACATCTACCGGCGTTATACCCGCGAGCGCGCTGCCCTGGCGGCCACGGTGATCCGTTACCGGCCCAGGAGCGCCATTCGCGATGTCGGCAAGGCCCTGGGGTTTGATCCGGCCCTGGTGGAGCAGCTACTGGAGGGCATTGACTGGCGTGACAAGGCCACCAACTGGCGCCAGCAGATTCTCGACAAGAAGATCACCCGCAATCCGAAGGTGGCCGACCAGTTCTTCACCCTGGTAAACACCCTGCTCGGCTTCCCCCGGCATCTGTCCCAGCACGTGGGCGGCTTCGTGATCAGCGCCGGACCACTGGCCGAACTGGTACCGGTGGAAAACGCCGCCATGGCCGACCGCACCGTGATCCAGTGGGACAAGGACGATCTCGAAAGCCTGGGGCTGATGAAGGTAGATGTACTGGCCCTCGGTATGTTGTCTGCCATTCGCAAGGCACTGGAGCTGATCAGCGAGCAGAAGGGCAAGACGTTCCATATCCAGGATGTCCCCCAGGAAGACCCGGACACCTACGCCATGCTCCAAAAAGGCGACAGCATCGGTGTATTCCAGGTGGAATCCCGGGCCCAGATCAACATGCTGCCGCGCCTGAAGCCGGCGACTTACTACGACCTGGTCATCGAAGTAGCCATCGTCCGCCCCGGCCCCATCCAGGGTGACATGGTGCACCCGTACCTGCGCCGCAAACACGGCCTGGAGCCCGTGGACTACCCGAACGATGCCGTGCGCAAGGTGCTGGAGCGCACCCTCGGCGTGCCCATCTTCCAGGAACAGGTAATCAAACTGGCCATGGTGGCAGCCGGCTTCTCCGCCGGCGAAGCCGACCAGCTACGCCGGGCCATGGCCGCCTGGAAATCCCACGGCGACCTGACCCCGTTCCGGGAAAAACTCGTCACCGGTATGCTCGAGCGCGGTCACGATGCCGACTTTGCCGAGCGGTTGTACCAGCAGATCTGTGGCTTTGGCGGCTATGGCTTCCCCGAATCCCATGCCGCCAGCTTTGCCCTTCTTGTCTACGTCTCGGCCTGGATCAAGCGGCATTACCCCGCAGCCTTTTACTGCGCCCTGCTCAACAGCCAGCCCATGGGGTTCTATTCGCCATCACAACTGGTACAGGATGCCCGTCGTCACCATGTCACCGTGCTGCCACCGGATGTGAATGCCAGCCAGTGGGATCACACCCTGGAGGGTAAAGAACGCCACCTGCGCCTGGGCCTGAGAATCATCCAGGGCCTGTCCGTGAATGGCGCCGAACGTATCCACCAGAACCGGCCAGCAGGAGGCTATCGCTCCGCCAGCGAACTGCGCCGCTTGGCCACCCTGAACCAGCGGGATATGGAACTGCTGGCCGGCGCCAACGCCATGCCGGCATTCACCGCCAACCGCCACCAGGCCTATTGGCAACTGCTCGACCACGAACAACCCACGGAACTGTTCGCTGAAGAAGTCGCTGTCGACTACCAGCCGGAATACTGCCAGCAATTACCGGAACCCTCTGAAGGCCAGAACGTGCTGGCCGACTACGCCAGCCAGGGCCTGACCTTGCAGCGCCACCCTCTGGCGTTACTGCGGGAACAGGGCCACCTGAAGTTCTGCCTCAGCGCCGAACAACTGAAAAGCACAAAAGCCGGCATTCCGGTTCAGGTCGCCGGCCTCGTCACCGGCCGCCAGCGCCCCGGTTCCGCCTCTGGCGTTACCTTCGTCACCCTGGAAGACGAAACTGGTAACGTGAACGTGGTGGTGTGGCTGGAAACGGCACGGCGGCAGCGAAAGCCGTTACTGACTGCCCGGTTGCTGCATGTGAAGGGCGTGCTGGAGCGGCAGGGGGATATTGTGCATGTGATGGCGGGGAGGCTTTCGGATCTTAGCCATTTGATTCAGTCGTTGCCGGTTCATTCCCGGAATTTTCATTGAGTTCGTAACTCGCAGATTACGTCTGTCGGATTACGGCTTTGCCTAATCCGACCTACATGATGCCTGTCTTTGATGAGAGAACTCCAGGATTCGGGAGTGGATAGGGGACCTTCTTTCAGGAATGTCTGTGGCCATGGATGGCCACAGTCAAGCGCACATGGATGTGCTCGTAGCGGTTCCTGAAAGAAGGTCCCCTATCCTCTCTAACTCCCAAGTTTTCAGTCTTATTAAACAAGAAAACCCCGCACAAAGGCGGGGTTTTCGGTACTGGAGTGAGAAGATCAGCCAAGAAGCTTGATCATTACACCAGCAGCAACCGCAGAGCCGATAACACCGGCCACGTTCGGGCCCATGGCGTGCATCAGCAGGAAGTTCTGCGGGTTGGCTTCCAGGCCCACCTTGTTGGAGACCCGCGCTGCCATCGGCACCGCAGATACACCGGCAGAACCGATCAGCGGGTTGATCTGCTCCTTGCTCAGCTTGTTCATCAGCTTCGCCATCAGAACACCGCAGGCGGTACCAATACCGAAGGCAACGATACCCAGGCCGAGGATACCCAGAGTCTGGCCATCCAGGAACTTGTCCGCCATCAGCTTGGAGCCAACAGACAAGCCCAGGAAAATGGTCACGATGTTGATCAGGGCATTCTGGGCGGTGTCGCTCAGACGCTCAACCACGCCACACTCGCGCATCAGGTTACCGAAGCAGAACATACCCAGCAGCGGTGCCGCATCCGGCAGGAACAGAACCACTGCAATCAGTACCACCAGCGGGAAAATGATCTTTTCCTGCTTGCTGACCGGGCGCAGCTGGCTCATCTTGATCTTCCGCTCTTCGGCCGAGGTCAGCGCCTTCATGATCGGCGGCTGAATCATCGGTACCAACGCCATGTAAGCGTAGGCAGAGACGGCAATGGCGCCCAGCAGGTGCGGAGCCAGAACACTGGATACGTAGATGGACGTTGGGCCATCCGCACCACCGATGATACCGATGGCAGCCGCCTCCAGGATGTTGAACTCCAGAACACCGGTCCAGTCCAGCAGCGCAGCACCGATTACAGTACCGAAGATGCCGAACTGGGCAGCAGCACCCAGCAGCAGGGTCTTGGGGTTGGCCAGCAGCGGGCCGAAGTCCGTCATGGCACCCACACCCATGAAGATCAGCAGAGGCCCGATGGTGCTGCCGATAACCACAGAGTAGAAGTTATACAGCATGCCATTGCCATAGCCGAAGTCCTGGGCAAGGGAGTTCGCCGCCGCCATTTCAGAGTAGCTGGCCTCTTTAACCGCCAGCTTGAAGGCTTCCTTCAGCTCGGGCGTTACTGCCTGCCCAGCCTGATAGGCCACATCCAGCGGCGCGGCCAATGCGGCCAGAACCTGAGTTGCTTCGTTCTTCAGAGCGAAGTGAATGGCATTTTCCGCCGCAGTCAGGGCCAGGCCTGCCTCCGGAATATTCGCCAGAATGCCGCCGAACCCGATGGGTACCAGAAGCAACGGCTCAAATTTCTTGTTGATCGCAAGATAGAGGAGCAAGAGGCCGATGGCGATCATGATCACCTGGCCGATCTCGATGTTGAACAGGCCACTACCTGTCCAGAGTGTCATTAATTTTTCCATGGAATGCTGGCCCTTTATGCGATTGTCAGCATTTCATCATCAGGGGAGACGGCATCACCGACCTTGATGAAGACTTCGCCGATAGTGCCGGCTTTCGGCGCGCGAACCTCGGTTTCCATTTTCATGGCCTCGAGGATAATCATCACATCGCCCTCTTCCACGGTGTCACCCGGTGAAACCAGGACCTTGAAGATGTTGCCACCCAGCGGCGCAACCACAGGCTCGCCTTCACCTGCTGCAGGTGCCGGAGCCGAAGAAGCAGCCGGTGCGGAAGCTGCACCACCCTCACCCTGGATCTGGGTGATCTCGCCACCTTCGGAAACGGCAACAACGAACTTCTTGCCGTTCACTTCAACGGTGTAGGTCTCGGGACCTTCGGACTTCTTGGCCGGAGCAGCGCTTTCGGCGGTCGGAACCGGCTCGAACGCATCCGGGTTGTCACGGTTTTCCAGGAACTTCAGGCCAATCTGCGGGAACAGCGCGTAGGTCAGAACGTCATCCTCGACATTTTCTGCCAGCTTGATGCCCTTCTCTTCGGCCAGCTTCTTGAGCTCGTCGGTCAGCTTGTCCATTTCTGGCTCAAGCAGATCCGCCGGACGACAGGTCACAGGCTCTTTGCCGTCCAGAACGCGCTCCTGCAGTTCCTTGTTCATCGGCGCCGGTGCAGCACCGTATTCGCCTTTGAGAATTGCAGAAGTTTCCTTGGAGATGGACTTGTAACGCTCGCCGGTCAGAACGTTCAGTACAGCCTGGGTGCCGACGATCTGGGAAGTCGGGGTTACCAGCGGGATGTAGCCCAGGTCTTCACGGACCTTGGGAATCTCGTCCAGTACCTGGTCGAACTTGTCGCTGGCATTCTGCTCACGCAGCTGGTTTTCCATGTTGGTGAGCATGCCACCCGGTACCTGAGCAATCAGGATGCGGGAGTCGGTGCCACGCAGGCTGCCCTCGAACTTCGCGTACTTCTTGCGCACCTGGCGGAAGTAAGCGGCGATTTCTTCGAGCAGGTTCAGGTCCAGGCCGGTATCACGGTCAGTACCCTCAAGGATCGCAACCACGGCTTCCGTGGGCGAGTGACCGTAGGTCATACTCATCGAGGAAATCGCGGTATCCACGTTGTCGATACCGGCTTCCGCTGCCTTGATGGCGGTAGCGGTAGACATGCCGGTAGTGGCGTGGCACTGCATGTGAATCGGAATGTCCAGCTCTTTCTTCAGACGGCTCACCAGGTCATAGGCCACGTACGGCTTGAGAATGCCCGCCATGTCCTTGATCGCGATGGAGTCTGCGCCCATGTCGGCCACTTCTTTTGCCAGCTCGACCCACATGTCGATGGTGTGGACCGGGCTCGTGGTGTAGGCAATGGTGCCCTGGGCATGTTTGCCAGTCTTGCGGACGGCCTTGATGGCACGATCAAGGTTACGGGGATCGTTCATCGCATCGAAAATACGGAATACGTCGACGCCATTCTCGGCGGCACGCTCACAGAAACGGTCAACCACATCATCCGCGTAATGACGGTAGCCCAGCAGATTCTGGCCGCGCAGCAGCATCTGCTGCTGAGTGTTGGGCATGGCTTTTTTCAGCTCGCGGATGCGCTCCCAGGGATCTTCGCCCAGGTAGCGGATGCAGGAATCAAAGGTAGCGCCGCCCCAGGATTCCAGGGACCAGAAACCGACCTTGTCGAGTTTCTCGGCAATAGGCAGCATGTCATCCAGCCGCATACGGGTGGCAAGCAGGGACTGGTGGGCGTCACGCAGGATAACGTCCGTAATCCCCAGCGGTTTCTTTGTGTCAGTCATCGTGTCAGCCTTCTGTTTAAAGGTTCTAGTCTTTTACCGGGTCACTTCTTGTGGCGTGACCGGAATTGTGCAATCGCCTTCTTGATGGCCTCGGCGGTGTCAGGGTCAACCGACGCGGGCGCCTTCGGCTTGGCACGTGGCGTTTTGGCCGGGGTTGCCGGCTCTGGCGGCGCAAACCGTCCTATGAGCTTGGACATGAGGAGTGTCGCGAATACCAGAATAATCAGGAACACGAACACAAACCCCATGCCGGCAATCATCAGATCGACGGCTTGTGACATCAGGTCATTCATATCGAACAGCTACCTGTATTGATTTATGTTTCTCCCGAACTTTGCCCGGACTGACCAGTTAGACTAAGGTCTAACGCCTTTCCGCGACAATTCGGGGGGCAAAATCCTGCGTAATTTACCGTTTTCAGGGGCCACCGGCAACCTGAATGCAAAAATCTATACGGGGTTTCCGAGCGTTGCGGCCCCAAAAGACACCTATTCAAACAGACGAAGCAATTCTCATTCAGGCATATCGGACACGTATTTTCCGGCCTTTGACCTTGCCACTTTCAAGCCTGGACAACGCCTTACCCGCCAGTGACTTTTCGACTGCCACAAAACACTGATGGTCGAACAGGTCAATCTTGCCAACGGCCTTGCCGGGCAGACCCGCCTCGCCAGTTAACGCACCCATGACGTCGCCGGGGCGAATCTTGTCCTTGCGCCCACCGGCAATACACAGGGTTTTCATGGCGGGAACAACCGGCTTCATAGGCGTCGCCAGCAGGGTTTCCGTGTCTCCCCACTCCACACTGCGACCTCTTTCGGATTCAATACGACTGATCTTGTGCCCCTGGGCCGGCGTGCAAAAGGTGACGGCATGGCCCTGCTCCCCTGCCCGGCCGGTGCGCCCGATGCGATGAGTATGGACTTCGGGATCCCGCGCAGGCTCAGCATTGATAACTAGCGGCAGAGACTTGATATCAAGACCGCGGGCGGCCACATCGGTGGCGACGAGAATGGAACAGCTCTGATTGCCAAAGCGCACCAGCACGCTGTCGCGTTCCCTTTGTTCGAGATCTCCATGCAGAGGCAGTGCTGAGAACCCCCGATCACCCAGCTCCTTCGCCAGCTCGTCGCACTGCTGCTTGGTGGTGCAAAAAACGATACAGGACTCAGGCTGGCGCTGGGAGAGCAGCGCCACGATGGCATCCGATTTGGATTGCGGCGAAACTTCGTAGAACAACTCTTCGATGTCGGGGTTATCACCAGTTTCTTCAGCGCGAACGTCTACCGGGCTTTTCTGATACTGCTTGCTCAGTTCTCGAATGGGCGCCGGCCAGGTCGCCGAAAACATCATGGTCTGGCGGGAGGGTGGCGTCTGGGAAAGAATATCTTCCATCGCTTCCTGGAAGCCCATGTCCAGCATCCGGTCTGCCTCATCAAGCACCACGGTTTTCAGACGTGCCAGTGAGAGGGTCTGCTTGCGCAGGTGGTCCTGGATCCTGCCCGGTGTTCCAACCACAATGTGCGCGCCATGACTGAGCGATCCGATCTGCGGGCCGATGGCAACACCGCCGCACAGGGTCAGCACCTTGATGTTATCCCGAGCCCGCGCCAGCTCCCGGATCGCCTTGGCCACCTGATCCGCCAGCTCCCGGGTTGGGCACAACACCAGCGCCTGAACTGCGAACAACCGGGGATTGAGATTCTCAACCAGACTGATACCAAACGCCGCTGTTTTTCCGCTTCCGGTTTTGGCCA
Organism: uncultured Marinobacter sp.; assembly: GCF_913055835.1. GTDB lineage: Bacteria > Pseudomonadota > Gammaproteobacteria > Pseudomonadales > Oleiphilaceae > Marinobacter. The sequence continues at coordinate 12,979 of NZ_CAJXKQ010000055.1, forward strand.
TGGCGATAATGTCTTTTCCGGCCAGACCTGGTGCAAGGGCCTTCGCCTGGATTTCTGTGGGTTGCGCGAAACCCAATTGGTCGAGGTTCGAGCGCATGGCAGAAGACAGACCAAAGTCATTAAAAGAAGACATAAAAGAAAATCCCGGAATCAGCGGAAGCTGGTTATGAAGGCAAATATGAGGGCGTATACTAGGGCGAAATGATACCAGAATCTGCAACGAAAGAACGGAGTTACCGATGGCATCCCTGCAGGATCAATTGCTGAAAGCCGGCCTTGCCGACGAGAAAAAGGCCAAGGCCATTCGCAGCGAAAAGCGCAAGAAGAGAAAACAGCAACCCAAGGGCGCTGTCGAAGTGAACGAGGCCGAGATCCGTGCACGCCAGGCCCGGGAAGAGAAAGCTGAACGGGATCGGCAGCTTAATCTGGAGCGACAGCGCGCTGCCGAGAAAAAAGCCATCCAGGCCCAGATCCGCCAGCTGGTGGAAACCAATCGCCTGGATCGCAGCCGGGGTGAAACCTCCTACCAGTTTGTCCATGACAAGAAGATCAAGAAGCTGTTCGTAGACGACACCATGGTGGACCAGTTGTCCCGCGGCCGACTGGCAATCGTTTTCGTGAACGATAGCTATGAAATCGTGGCAGAGGGCGTTGCCCGTAAAATCATGGAGCGGGATGAAAGCGCTGTAGTGGTGCTCCATGATCGTAAGCAGGATGATGCAGGAGAAGATGATCCTTACGCAGGCTACGAAATCCCTGACGATCTGATGTGGTAGGGGCCACGCTGGTTCTGATAGCAATTGGAGCCAGCGTTTCATCATTGCGTATCACGTTAAAAAACACCCGGTAATCAACTGTTACTGTAAAGTTCTGGAATACCCCGCCGTAAACCGCCTTAATATAAGTCAAATAAGAGGCACCTTTACCCTTCCTTGCGTATCAAATCCCCTTTCCCGGCCCATGGCCGGATAGAGGCGCTATCGAAGTTGGGCTGACCAATCTCACATCGTTCAGGGACAAAGAAACAATGCGTTTTTCAGAGCTCTTCAGCAACATGACCATCCGGACCCGGCTGGCCGGAGGATTTGCCATCCTGCTCCTTCTGACCATTCTGGTCGGCCTGGTTGGCGACCGGGCACTGGAAAGTTATGGCCAGCGGTCCAATATTGTCGCCATGCTCGGTCAGGTGAACACCAACCTGACCGAAGCCCGGGTTGAGGAAAAAAACTTCCTGCTGACCGGTGAAGCAGAAGCTGTCACCAGAACCCAGGCCCAGGGCGACCGGGTTCTGGAGCTGATCAGTGACATCCAACCATTGCTTCAAGCGCCCGAAGATATCGATACGTTGGGCCAGATTCAGGCTGATGTGAAAAGCTATCAACAGCTGATGGAACAGGTTGAGACAAACATCGGTGCACGCGAGGAGGCGCTTGAGCAGCTGGAGACCAGCGCGCGCATTTTCGGGTCCTCTTTAAAGGCGCACAGCTCCCTGTTCTTCGCTTCCGCCATTTTCGAGGACATGCGTCGATCCGAACGAAAATTCCTCATTGAGCACGATGATGCAAGCGTAAAAGCCTACCTTGATGACGCCAAACGGGTTCAGGGTCCGCTTAAGTCAGCAGCGATAACGGCCGAGGAAAAGGAGCAGATTAACGCAGCGCTGGCTACCTATGTCTCTGAATTCCGCAACGTAGTAGACCTCACAAATGCCGGAAAGCAATATTCAGATGACATGGTCAGCACAGCAAGGAGTGCCATCGAATCAGCAAACAACCTCCGTGCACTTCAAGTCGGGAAAATGGAAGCGGACCGACAGCAGGCATCCTGGCTGATCTTTGGCGCCACCGGGATTGCTCTCGTACTTGGCATCCTCATGGCGTACCTGATTACTCGCGCCATTGTCTCACCCGTAAATCGGGCGGTGACCATTGCGTCTGAAGTTGCCTCTGGCAACCTGACCGTGGACATCAAGGCGAGCGGTACCAACGAGATCAGTCGGCTAATGGCCGCCCTGGCGACCATGGTAACCAGCCTCAGGGAATTGGTCCGAAGCATTGAATCAGGTGCATCCAACATCGCTGCCTCTGCGGAGGAGCTATCAACCGTCACCAGCCAGACCAGCGAGGGCATCAACCGCCAGAAGCAGGAAACCGATCAGGTTGCCACGGCCATGAACGAGATGACCGCAACCGTCGGAGATATTGCCCAAAGCGCAGAACAGGCATTCACAGTTGCAACGGATGCCGCCAGCCAGGCCAGTGATGGCGAGCGGGAAGTTCAGGAGACAGTAAATCAGGTTAACAACCTGGCGCGGGAAGTAAGCCAGAGCATGGAAACCATTCAGGGACTGCAGAAAGAAACGGCAAACATCGGCACCGTGCTTGACGTTATTAAATCAGTCGCTGAACAGACCAATCTGCTGGCCCTGAATGCCGCCATTGAAGCGGCCCGTGCTGGCGAGCAGGGGCGCGGATTCGCCGTGGTCGCAGACGAGGTTCGATCACTGGCCCAGCGGACCCAATCATCTGCCCAGGAAATCGAGACACTGGTAACTGCGCTTCAAAACAGTGCCGGCAACTCGGTATCCGCCATGGAGTCCAGCACCACCATGGCCTCGAACACCCTTGAGCGCGCCACAGCAACCGGGGCAACCATTGAGCGCATCGCCCGGGCCGTCGAGGACATCAAACAGTACAACAGCCAGATCGCCACAGCCTCTGAACAACAGACCTCGGTGGCTGAGGAAATCAATCAGAACATCACCAGCATCCGCGACGTTACCGACCAGTCCGCGGCTTCATCGAACCAGACCGCCAGCTCCAGCAGTGAACTGGCCAGGCTCGGCAGCGATCTGCAGAACCTGGTTTCGCGCTTCAGGCTGTAGGCTGTTCGGAACGAAAAGGGGCAGACAACCCATCCTGGTTGCCTGCCCCTTTTTTGTGGCTTCAGCCTTTGTCAATGAAGTTTGTGCCGCTCAAAGATTTCCAGAATTTCCCTTTCGGCCTCAGCGGGCACGCTCACTTTGACCACCTTGGCTTCCTCGTCGATAAAGATATTGTCCCGGGGAATGCCAGTCGCAATAAGGTCGTCCCAGGTATTTTTGGCCTGGTCGTGATCTTTGTAGCTACCATTGAGTGTCTTGTTCATGGCTAGACCTCCTTCCTGAAATCAAATTTCCCTGCACTATTAAGATTAAGTTCGAGAAGGATATTTGAGCAAATATTGATCAGCCAAAAATTGACCAGGGGCAAATAAAAACCCCGCACAGGGCGGGGTTCTTTATTTGATATGGCGCGGCTGGGAGGATTATTCGGGCCTTCGGCCCTCACCCCTTCGGGGTCGCCGTCGCGTGGCTCCGGCGTTCCTCAACCCACTGCGTGGGTTTCGGTCGAACCTCTTATCGGTTCAAATCCTCCCGGCTGTACAAAGCAAAACGCCTCAGCCTGTGGGATGCACAAACTGAGGCGCTTTGGTCTTGATATGGCGCGGCTGGGAGGATTCGAACCTCCGACCGCCTGGTTCGTAGCCAGGTACTCTATCCAGCTGAGCTACAGC
>NZ_CAJXKQ010000056.1 GCF_913055835.1 uncultured Marinobacter sp.
GCCCGCATGGGGCTGAACCGCACCATGAACATCGGGTTGTTCCTGCAGATTGTGGCGTTGGGCATGCTGGCGGTACCGGCGGCCATGCTGACCGTGCCCTGGGTCATGGCGGCCCAGGCGCTCTCGGGCATTGCCAAGGATCTGAACAAGATGTCCGCCAAGAGCGGCATCAAGTTGCTGGTGCCGGATGAGCAGCAGGGCACCCTGTACAAGTGGGTGGCGATTCTCACAGGTTCGAAGAACACGCTGAAAGGCGTCGGTTTTTTCCTGGGCGGTGTGCTGTTGATGGCTGCCGGCTTCAAGGGTGCGGTCATCATCATGGCGGTTGCGCTGGGACTGGTCTGGCTGGCCAGCCTGTTCCTGCTGGGGCAGGATCTGGGCAAGAGCAAGGCCAAGCCGAAATTTAGCGAGATTCTCTCAAAAAGCCGGGCCATCAATGTGCTCTCGGCGGCGCGGATGTTTCTGTTCGGTGCCCGGGATGTCTGGTTTGTGGTGGCCTTGCCGGTGTACCTGCACACGGTCTTTGGCTGGGACTTCTGGAAAGTGGGCGGCTTTATGGCCACCTGGATTATCGGCTATGGCTTTATCCAGACCATCGCCCCGCGCATCACCGGCAACATGGAAGGCAAACAGCCCGCTGTGCTCTGGGCGGCAGCCCTGGCGCTGATTCCGGCAGCGATTGCCATTGGCCTGATGGCGGGCTGGTCACCCCAAATCGCGATTGTTGGTGGTCTATTGCTGTTTGGTGTGCTGTTTGCCGTTAACTCGTCCCTTCACAGCTATCTCATCGTAAGCTATGCCCGCGGTGATGGCGTGTCGCTGGATGTGGGTTTCTATTACATGTCGAACGCTGCGGGACGTTTGCTGGGCACCATTCTGTCCGGCTGGGTGTATCAGGCTTACGGATTGGAGACCTGTCTTTGGATATCGTCCGGACTGGTGGCCATGGCCGCGATATTGTCCCTGATGTTGCCGGAGCGGCGGCCGGTGACAGCCTGAGCGGGCCTCAGAACCGAATGGCCAGCCCTGCAGCGGCCTCCACCTGCAGGTAGCCATTGCTGTCGAACCTGAGTTCGCAGCCGCCAGAGCAGAACGCCGAACCTCCGGAGTTCAGGGCGGTATAAATACCGCGCAGATCCAGCCGCAGGCGCAGTTGTTCCGTCAGGAAAAACTGGTACCCGCCGCCAATAGATAGAGCGGCCCGGTGATGGGTTTCATACCGTGAATCATCCGGCTCGATGCGGGTAACGCCGAACACACCTGAGACAAACCCGCCGTGATTCTGACCACCGGGAAAATACAGTCCGCCGAACTGGAGCTGGTAGATGGTGAGGTCGATGGACTCCATGCCGGGTGCGAACAGGCCACTCTCCAGTCTGGCCGAAGTGCTCTGCCGCCCGAAATAGAGCTCTCCCTGTTTGCCCGGTTCTGCCAGATCAAAATTGAACACCAGCCCCTGGCTGGCGGAATCCCGGAAGTCGATCTGGTCCGAGGTGCTGGCGCCGGAGGTCTCGATGTCCACCGAACTGCTCATGCGAAACCCCGCAAACGGTGCCAGGCTGACCTCGGCTGCTGCCGGCGGGGCGCTGAGTGCAGATGCCAGTGCGAACGCGGTAATGGATCGAAGTTTCATACATCCTTGGCCTGTGCGGCTGGTGGTTGGCAGGACACTGTGCAATGGTATAGCCGTTACGAACGTTGACGAGCCCTGGTGAAGCTATCTTGACAGACTTGGTGTTGGAAAATCTCGGCGTTGGCACTCTGGGTAACGTCTCTTTGACGGTGCCTGGTGGACAGGTTGTCTGTCTGTCCGGCCCCTCGGGGAGCGGCAAGAGCCGTCTGCTCAGAGCCGTGGCTGACCTCGAACCGCATGACGGCAGGGTTTCACTGGGTGACACCGCCCAGACTGATGTTCCCGCACACCAGTGGCGAAGCCGAGTGGTGATGGTGCCAGCCGACAGTCAGTGGTGGTTCGATGAAGTGGATGGTCACTTCCCGGATGCTGCAAAGGCAGGATTGCCGTCAGCGCTGGGCTTCCCGCCAGAGGTAATGGGCTGGTCGGTGAGTCGGCTTTCTTCGGGTGAGCGACAGCGGCTCGCCTTATGGAGGGCCCTTGCCCTTCAGCCCGAGGCCCTGCTTCTGGACGAACCCACCGCCAATCTGGACAACGACAGCACGAGAACCGTTGAAGCCTGGCTGCTCGAGGAGATCCGGAGGCGGAAGATCGCGGTGCTCTGGGTTGCCCACGACCCGGGGCAGATCCATCGGGTGGCAGACGCCCACTACCGGATTCACGGCACCAGTCTGGAGCGTGTTCATGGAAGTGATTGATCTGGCCTGGTGGAAACTCGGCCTGGCGGCCCTGCTGATTCTGGCGTTGGCCGGTACCGGATATATGGCCCGGCTCGGCATTACACGGAGTCTGCTGATCGCCGCGATTCGCACGATTATCCAGCTGGCGCTGATCGGGTTGGTGCTGGAAGCCCTGTTCGCGTCCTCTGCATTCTACTGGATTGCACTGCTGGCATTGGCCATGTTGTTGGTGGCGGGCAGGGAAGTGGTTGCACGGCAGGGACGACGATTACAGGGTTGGTGGGCGTTCAGTATCGGTACGGGGGCGATGTTTGTATCGTCCTTTACCGTGACCGTACTGGCCCTCACCGTGGTGATAGGCCCCGAGCCGTGGTATGCACCGCAGTACGCCATCCCCCTGCTGGGCATGATGCTTGGCAACACTATGACCGGTGTCAGCCTGGCGCTGGACCGGTTGAACGAATCAGTCTGGCGTCAACGGGCGGTTATCGAGAACCGGTTAATGCTGGGTCAGACCTCGCTGCAGGCCCTGGAGGATATCCGGCGGGATGCCATGCGCAGCGGCATGATGCCGTCGATCAACGCCATGGCGGCAGCCGGCATCGTCAGTCTGCCGGGCATGATGACCGGTCAGATACTTGCTGGCAGCCCTCCGGCGGTGGCGGTTAAGTACCAGATTCTGGTGATGCTGATTATTACCGTTGGCACCGGGTTTGGCGCCGTCATGGCTGTTTCCTGGGGCGGTCGGCGACTGTTTGACGATCGGGAGCGTTTGCGGCTGGATCGGTTGGTGAAGTCCTGACCAAGTCGCCTGCTTGCCAACCAGACACCAAAGTAGCATGGGCGAAGCAGGCTTCCCGAGGCTAGGCTTGGTCCATCGTGTGGAAAAGACAATAACAATGATCGACCTGCTTAAACGTTATCCCCTCCCTGTGATCGTGCTGGCCCAGCTGTTCGGCACCTCGCTGTGGTTCAGCATCAACGGTGTCTGGCTGTCCCTGTCCGCGGAGTTGGGCCTGACCGAAACTGATCTCGGCCGACTGACCCTGGCGGTTCAGGCCGGGTTTATCGCGGGCACCCTGACTATCGCCGTGACCGGTCTGGCGGACCGCTTCGGTGCCAGCCGGATCTTTGCCCTGTCGAGCCTGCTGGGGGCGTTAGTGAACGGCGGGTTTGTTTTTTTTGCCGGTTCGCCCCCGATGGATCTCCTGCTCCGGTTTGCCACGGGTCTGTGCCTGGCGGGTATCTATCCACTGGGCATGAAAATGGTGATCGCCTGGACCCCGAAATACGCCGGTGCCGCTTTGGCCTGGCTGGTGGGCATGCTTACTCTGGGCACGGCACTTCCACACCTGATGAGGGGCGCAACGCTGGGCATGCCCTGGGAGTGGCCGCTGATGGCGGCCTCCTGCCTTGCGCTGATTGGCGGCCTGCTGGTGTTTTTGCTGGGCGACGGACCGCATCTGCCGAAAAGCAGTGGCCGGTTGCCACTGAGTCAGGGATTGGCGGCGCTGCGAATTCCACGGTTTCGAGCCGTGGCCGGGGGTTACTTCGGTCACATGTGGGAGCTCTATGCCTTCTGGACGCTGGTGCCTCTGCTGATCAGCCGCGAGCTCCAGCGTCTGGGGGAGGGTGATGCATTGGTTCCCTGGCTCTCGTTTGCAGTCATTGGCATTGGTGCTGCGGGGTGTGTTGGTGGCGGCAGGCTCAGTCGGACTCTGGGCAGCGAGTGGGTAGCCCGACGGGCACTGATGGTGTCCGGGCTCTTCTGCCTGGTATACCCCTGGTTGAGTGGGCTGGCTCCAGTGTTACTCATTGCATTGCTGATTGTCTGGGGCGTTGCCGTAGTGTCCGACTCGCCTCAATTTTCGGCCCTGGCGTCGGCAACCGCGCCCCGGGAATCGGTGGGCTCCTCCCTGGCGGTCATGAATGCTGTTGGCTTCGGGCTGACCCTGCCGGCCATCTGGCTGACCAGCGGATTATGGGGGCAATTGAATGTGTGGGTGGTTCTGCTTCTATTCCCGGGACCTGTGCTCGGACTGTGGTCGCTTTCCAGGGCACGACCTGAGGTCCAGCCTGGTTAATGATCGTGAGCATGAATGAGCCAGACACGTCCAAGGCGAGAGTGCTGATACTCTCCGGGTACGACGCCGCCAGTCACAAGCGTTGGCGTGAGCACCTGGCGGCGCTGTTGCCGGAATTTTATTGGCGGGCCCTGGTTTTGCCTCCGAGGTTTTTCCGCTGGCGAATCCGTGGCAATCCGCTGAGCTGGCTGAATGAGCCGCTCCTGCAGGAATCCTGGGATCTGATCATCGCCACCTCCATGGTGGACCTGGCAACCCTGCGGGGGCTACATCCGCGCCTGGCCCGCACCCCCTGCCTGCTGTACATGCATGAAAATCAGTTCGCCTTTCCGGTATCCAGCGGCCAGAACGCCAGCGCCGATCCACAGATGGTGAACCTGTACAGCGCGCTTTCGGCCGACTGTGTGGTATTCAACAGCGGCTGGAACCGGGACAGTTTTCTGGCCGGCGTTGATTCGTTCTGCCAGAAGTTGCCTGACAGAGTGCCTGAAGGGCTGACCGAAGTTCTGCGCGACAAGTCCCGGGTGATACCGGTGCCGATTGAGGACCGATTATTTACGGAGCGCCCGTCCCTTAGGGACCGGACCTGTCCGCATCTGCTCTGGAACCATCGCTGGGAATACGATAAAGGGCCCGATCGCCTGCTGAAGTTCCTGCAGGTGCTGGAACAGCGCTCGGTGCCGTTCAGGTTGAGCGTGGTGGGCGAGCGGTTTCGCAGTTATCCGAAGGCATTTGACCGGATAGGCGAACAGTTCGGTCATTCCATCGAACACTGGGGGTTCCTGGAAAGCCGTGAAGACTACGATCAGTTGCTGCGCCAGGCGGATATTGTGGTTTCCACGGCCCTACATGATTTTCAGGGCCTGGCGATGCTCGAAGCCATGGCCTCGGGTTGCGTCCCGCTGGCGCCGGACCGTCTGGCCTATCGGGAATATGTGCCTGCCCAGTGTCGGTATGACAGTCATGAAGAGGATGCAGAGCGAGAGGCGGAAGCTGCCGCCGACAGCCTCGAAGCCCTGCTGGAAAAAGGCGCTTCGGCCTGCCCGCCGGATGGCTGGCGGGCATCCAGGCTGGCCGGAGACTACCAGTCCCTGTTTGAGGAGCTGATCAAAACCGGGGCAAGCAAGCCCTGACCCTGTTTCTTTCCCAAACCTGTCCCAGATCAAACCCGCTCCCTTGCGGTTGTCTTCGTCGATACTAGACTCAGAATTGTCTGTCGGCCTCACCACAGGGAGTCGTGGCCATGGAGTTCCATACCCTCGACGGCAATGAAGCAGTGTCCTCGGTGGCATACCGCCTGAGCGAGACCATTGCCATCTATCCGATTACCCCCGCCTCGGTGATGGGCGAACACGCTGATGACTGGGCAGCCCTTGGCAAACCCAATCTCTGGGGGCAGGTGCCCAGTGTCGTTGAAATGCAGTCCGAGGCCGGTGCCGCCGGCGCCATGCACGGGGCACTGCAGGCTGGTTCTCTGGTAACCACTTTTACCGCCTCACAGGGGCTGCTGTTGATGCTGCCCAACCTGTACAAGATTGCCGGTGAGCTGTCGCCGTTCTGCATGCACATTGCCGCCCGCAGCATTGCCACTCACGCCCTCTCCATCTTCTGCGATCATTCCGACGTGATGAGTGCCCGTGGTACCGGATTTGCCCTGTTGGCGTCGGGATCGGTGCAGGAAGCCCAGGATATGGCCGCCATTGGCCACGCCGTTACCCTCGAAAGCCGGGTGCCAGTGATGCATTTCTTCGACGGCTTTCGCACCTCCCATGAAATTTCCAAGATCGCCGCCCTGAGCGATGACGATCTGAAGGCCCTGGTACCCCACGAAGGACTGGAGGCGCACCGGAGCCGCCGGATGACGCCGGACCGGCCGGTGGTTCGGGGCACCTCCCAGAACCCGGACGCCTTCTTCCAGGCCCGGGAGGCCATCAACCCCTTCTATCAGGCGTTTCCGGAAAAGCTGGAAGCCGTGATGGACCGGTTTGCCGGTATTACCGGCCGGCAATACCATCTGTTTGATTATGTCGGGCATCCTGAGGCCGACAGGGTGATCATCCTGATGGGCTCCGGAGCCGAATGCGCCCATGAGACGGTGGAGTGGCTGCTGGAGCAGGGCGAGAAGGTCGGGGTGCTCAAGGTGCGCCTGTTCCGGCCCTTTGCGACCGACCGTTTCCTGAGCGCTTTACCGGAGACCGTTGAGCAGCTGGCGGTACTCGACCGCACCAAGGAACCCGGAGCCCAGGGCGAGCCCCTGTTGCTGGAAGTCAGCGGTGCTTTGATGGAAGCTTACAGCCGGGGCGATCGCAAGGTGCTTCCCCGGGTTATCGGGGGCCGCTATGGGTTGTCCTCCCGGGAATTTACCCCCGCCATGGTGTGCGCAATCTTCGACGAACTGGAAGCCGAAGCGCCGAAAACCCGTTTTACCGTTGGCGTGCGGGACGATGTCAGCCATCTCTCGCTGGGTGTGGACAGCGAGCTGGATATTGAATCCCCGAAAACCCGCCGGGCGCTGTTCTTTGGTCTTGGCGCCGATGGCACCGTCAGCAGTAACAAGGCCAGCATCAAGATTCTGGGCGAGGGCACGGACCTGTTTGCCCAGGGCCATTTCGTCTACGACTCCAAGAAATCCGGCGCAACCACGGTATCCCATCTGCGGTTCGGCCCGCTGCCCATTCGCTCCAGTTACCAGATCAACAGGGCCCAGTTCGTGGCCATTCATGCGCCCCAGTTTCTGGAGCGGTTTGATGTGCTGGATCATGCCGCTGAGGGCGCAACGGTGCTGCTCAATGTACCCTGGCCCGAAAACGAGGTCTGGGAGCGGCTTTCGGTGGAGGTCCAGCGGGTACTGGTCGAACGTAAAGCCCGCCTCTTTGTGATCGATGCCGCCGAGGTGGCGGAAAAAGCAGGGCTGGAGCGGCGGATAAACACGGTCATGCAGGTCTGCTTCTTCGCCCTGGCGGATATCCTGCCCCGGGAAGAGGCTATTGCCCATATCAAGGAATCCATCCGCAAGACCTGGGGTCGCCGCGGGCCGGAAGTGGTGCGTCGCAATGTGGAAGCGGTGGATTCGGCGCTGGACAATCTGCATGAAGTGCCAGTGCCGGACGAAGTTACAGCAACCCGCGTCCGGCCACCGAGAGTGCCGGAGAGTGCGCCGGACTTTGTCCAGAAGGTCACGCGCCTGTTGCTGGAAGGCCAGGGAGACAAACTGCCGGTGAGTGCTTTCCCGCCGGACGGTACTTGGCCCACGGGCACCAGCCAGTATGAGAAGCGGACCATTGCCCTGGAAATCCCGATCTGGGAGTCTGACCTGTGCGTGCAATGCAACTTCTGCGCAATGATCTGCCCGCACACCGCGATCACCAGCAAGGTGTTTGAGCCCGAAGCGGTCAAAGGGGCGCCGGAGGCATTCGAAGTCGTGCCGGAAACCCAGACCTCTGAACTGGAGGGCCTGGATTACCGGATCCAGGTGGCCCCGGACGACTGCACCGGCTGTGGCTTATGTGTTGAGGTCTGCCCGGCCAAGGACCGGACCCAGCCCAAACGCAAAGCCATTAATATGCAGCCAATCGAGGACCACCGTGAGGTGGAGGCGGAGAACCTGGCGTTTTTCCGGAGTATTCCGGATGTGCCCAGAGACCGTATCCCCCGGGATTTCAAATCCCTGCCGCTGCTGATTCCCCTGTTCGAATATTCAGGCGCCTGTTCCGGCTGCGGCGAGACGCCTTACATCCGGCTGCTGACCCAGCTAGTGGGCGATCGCCTGCTGATTGCCAATGCCACCGGCTGCTCGTCGATCTACGGTGGCAACCTGCCCACCACGCCCTATACGGTGAACGCCGATGGCCGGGGGCCTACCTGGAACAATTCGCTGTTCGAAGACGCGGCGGAACTGGGGCTGGGCATGCGCCTGGGGCTGGACAAGCTGGTGGGTCGGGCCCGGCAACTGCTGGACGGGTTCCAGGGACAGTTACCTGAAGCGCTCTACTCGGAGCTGACCGGCGCCTGCACTACCGTCGATGAAACCGCCATGGCGTCACGGCGCACAGCCATAGAGCAACTTCGTAGCTGGCTGGCGGACCAGCAGGGGCCAGAGGCCCGGGAGCTAGAGACCCTGGCCGACGAGCTCTGCCCGAAGAGTGTCTGGGTGATTGGTGGCGATGGCTGGGCCTACGACATCGGTTATGGCGGCCTGGACCACGCCCTGGCATCGGGCCAGAACCTGAAATTGCTGGTGCTCGACACCGAGGTTTACTCCAATACCGGCGGGCAGCAGTCCAAGGCCACGCCCATGGGTGCCATTGCCAAGTTCGCTGCCGCCGGCAAGGCCACCCGCAAGAAGGACCTGGGCCTGCTGGCCATGAGCTACGGCCATGTCTACGTCGCCCAGATTGCCATGCAGTCCCACAGCAATCACACCACCAAGGCCCTGCAGGAAGCCGAGAGCTTTGACGGCCCGGCACTGATCATTGCCCACAGCCCCTGCATCGCCCACGGTTACGATCTGGTGCACTCACCCGCGCAGCAGAAACGGGCAGTGGACAGCTGGGCCTGGCCGCTGTATCGGTTTGATCCCCGACGAACCCACGAGGGTTTGCCTCCCCTGCAACTGGATTCCCCGCGTCAGAAGGTGACCATGAAAGCCTATATGCAGGAAGAGGCCCGGTTCCGGATGCTGGAGCTGAGAGATCCCGAACGCTACGAACAGCTGGTGGCTGCGGCCTCGGAGGCGGCCACGGAACAGCGGGAGCTCTACAAGCAGCTGGCGGGCATCCATTTCGAGCCTCACGAATCGTCCGATGCTGACAACGATAAGGGTGAACGTCATGACTGAGCTGGCAACCCGTTGGCTGGGGCTGGAATTGCAGTCGCCCCTGGTGGTCGGCGCCAGTCCGCTGACCGATGATCTCGATGCGCTGAAAGCCTGCGTGCGGGCCGGTGCCGGTGCTGTGGTCATGCACTCGCTATTCGAGGAACAGCTGGTGGAGGAGCAGATGGCTGCCCACCGGTTTATCGATTCACGCATCAATATGGATGCCGAGGCCCGGTCGTTCTTTCCGGAGTCGGAAGTTTTCGAGATGGGATCGGGCAGTTACCTTCAGCGGCTGGAATTGTTACGCCGATCACTGGATGTGCCGGTCATCGCCTCGCTCAACGGTATTTCGACCGGAGGCTGGACCGGACACGCCCTTGAGCTGGAGGCCGCCGGTGCCCATGCCATTGAGCTTAACCTCTATGATCTGGCCACGGACCCTTCCGAGACAGCGGATAGCCTCGAACAGCGCCAACTGGCCGTGGTCCGTTCGGTGACTGAACAGGTTAGCATCCCCGTCAGCGTAAAACTGTCGCCGTTCTATTCAGCGTTGCCGGCCTTTGTGGCGGGTGTTGAAGCGGCAGGCGCCCGGGGACTGGTTTTGTTCAACCGCTTCTACCAGCCGGAGATGGACCTTGATGAGCTGGAATTGAGCCGGGAAGTGGTGCTGTCATCCAGCGCAGAACTGCCTTTGCGGCTACACGCAGCGGCCATGCTGTATGGCCAGACGTCCCTGGAGATGGCGGTGTCAGGTGGCGTTCATACCGGTGATGACGCGGCCAAGGCGATCCTCTCGGGCGCGACCGCGGTTCAGGTGGTCTCTGCGATTCTGGCAGACGGTCCGGGAGCCCTCGGGCAGATACACGACGGGCTAATCCGGCGATTATCGGATATGGGCTATCGCGATCTCATAGAGGCGCGAGGCGCGCTGTCGATGGAAAGGGCGCCCAACAGTCGGACCTGGGAGCGCCTCAACTATGCCCGCCTGCTGCATGGCTGGAAATAACGATTACAGGTTCTGGTCGGGCACTTCCCGGATGCGTCCGTGCTCGTCAATGGCTACGTACACGAACAGGCCCTCGGTTACCTTGCGGGGGTTTTTCGCGGTGCGGTCCAGGGTCCAGACCTCCACGTTGATCTTCATGGAGCTGCGGCCAATGTCCACAAGCTCGCAGTAGCAGCCCACCTGGGAACCGACCCGTAATGGCGACAGGAACTCCATCCGGTCCATGGCCACGGTGGCGTTCCGGCCCTGGGAAATGCGCCCGGCCATGGTGTTGGCGGCAAGATCCATCTGCTTCACCAGCCAGCCTGCAAAGACATCGCCATTGGCATTGGTGTCGGCGGGGAGAGGAATTACCTGGAGAGTGAGGTCACCACGGGGCGTGGGTTTGTCATCGTCTAACGCTGTCATAGTACTGCCTTCTTGCGAGCCTGGAATTGTTTTAACACGCATGGTAACGGCCTGAAGCGCCGCTGCAAGCAAATTTGAACATTCCTGACTATATTTCAGAAGCTGTAACAAAGTTGTCACAGAGTGCCATTAGTCTGCACCCATCGGTAAAGCACATCCGACACAACGTCCAAACCGAATAATGGAGACTTGACGTGATGAAACTGAACAAAGCACTCGCGACTGTTGCACTGGCCGGCTCCGTAGCCGCCATGTCTGCACCGGCCATGGCCCGTGACACCATCAGCATCGTGGGCTCCTCTACCGTTTATCCGTTTGCCACTGTCGTTGCCGAGCGCTTCGGCACCAAGACCGACTTCAGCACCCCCAAGCTGGAATCCACCGGTTCAGGCGGTGGTCTCAAGCTGTTTTGCCAGGGCATCGGCACCCAGCACCCGGACATCACCAACGCTTCACGTCGTATGAAGACCTCCGAGTTCGAGCTTTGCCAGAGCAACGGTGTGACTGACATCACCGAGTTCCGCATCGGCTCGGACGGCATCGTGATTGCCAGCTCCAAGGAAGCCGAGAACCTGGACATCACCCTGGAGCAGCTGTTCCTGGCCCTGGGTTCCAAAGTGCCCGTTAACGGCGAGTGGGTTGCCAACCCGAACAAGAACTGGAGCGACGTTGACTCCAGCCTGCCAAACAAGCCGATTCGTGTGATGGGTCCCCCGCCGACCTCAGGTACCCGTGACTCCTTCAATGAACTCGCCCTGGCCGCCGGTTGTGACCAGCTGCCTGAAGCCGCCAACCTGAGCAAGGACGAGCACGCTTCCATCTGTGAAAGCGTTCGTGAAGACGGCGCATTCATCGAAGCCGGTGAGAACGACAACCTGATCGTTCAGAAGCTGATCGGTGACGAAGGCATGTACGGCGTATTCGGCTACAGCTTTATGGAAGAAAACTCCGACCGTCTGCAGGCCGCTACCCTGAATGGCAAGGTGCCGACCGCTGAAGCGATTGCTGCAGACGATTACCCGGTTGCCCGCTCACTGTTCTTCTACGTGAAGAAGGCGCACGTTGGTGTGGTTCCGGGTATCCAGGAATACGTCAGCGAGTTCACCAGCAACGCTGCCATGGGCCAGAACGGCTACCTGAAAGATGTAGGTCTGATCGTGCCGCCCCGTGCTGCTCTGATGGACCTGATGGATAAGGCAGAGAACATGCCGAACCTGACTCTGGACGAGCTTAAGTAAGACCGCCGTCCGGTCAAGAACAGAGGTGCGGGTCTCGATTGAGGCCCGCACCTTTTGCACGTTTGGACGATTCGGTGCCAGTGCAGATATGAATCTGTAGACTGTGCGCCAATACGAAGTGGAATACAGGAATTTTCATGCAACCGGCTAATCTTTTATTACTGACCCTGGCGTTGGCGATCGTGGCCTATTGGCTTGGTTACGCCCGCTCCCGGTCGCTGGCGATGCCGCTGGGTGGGATCCGTCACCTCAAGTCCCTTCCTTTCTACTATGGCGCCAGAGCCGCCTTGTGGAGTGGCATTCCCGCCCTCCTGGTGCTCGGTTTGTGGGCTGCGTTCCAGGGCAAAGTCATTCAGCTGATCATCATTGGTGGCCTGCCAGACAATATGATTCCGGCGACTGACGGTGAGGCAAGCCTGCTGCTCAGTAAAATCAGCAACGTTGCCAGCGGGGCCTTGCCTCCGGGATTTGTCGAAGCGCCGATTGCAGAGGCGGCTGAGCGTTTGAAGGCGCTGCGCACGAAGAGCCGGTTCCTGATGTCCGCTCTGGTTGTCTCGGTAGCCGTTCTGGCAGGTTTCCTGGGCTGGTTGCGCATAAGGCCTCGCCTGAATGCCCGTGTCCAGGTTGAATCCATCCTTAAATGGGTGTTCTTCGCCTGCGCGGCCCTGGCGATATTGACCACCGTCGGCATCATTTTTTCGGTAGCCTTTGAAACCATTCGTTTCTTCGGCAAGGTGCCATTTACCGAGTTTTTCTTCGGTACCCACTGGAGCCCCCAAACCGCGCTCCGGGCCGATCAGGTGGCTTCCCAGGGGGCATTCGGCATGATCCCCCTGTTCACCGGTACCCTGCTGATTTCTGCCATTGCGATGATTGTGGCGGTACCGGTTGGGCTGCTGTCGGCCATTTACCTGTCCGAGTATGCCGGCAAGAAGGTCCGCGGTGTGGTCAAGCCACTGCTGGAAATGCTGGCTGGTATCCCGACCGTAGTTTACGGCTTCTTTGCCGCCTTGACCGTTGCACCGTTTATCAGTGACCTGGCCGCTTCCATCGGTATCGAGGCGTCTTCCCAGAGCGCCCTGGCCGCGGGTGCCGTCATGGGCATCATGATTATTCCGTTTGTATCCTCACTCTCCGATGACGTGATCAATGCCGTGCCCCAGGCCATGCGGGACGGCTCTCTGGCGTTGGGTGCAACCCAGTCGGAAACCATGAAGAAAGTGATCTTCCCGGCTGCACTGCCCGGAATCATGGGTGGCATCCTGCTGGCGGTCTCCCGGGCCATCGGCGAAACCATGATTGTGGTTATGGCCGCAGGGCTGGCGGCCAACCTGACCGCCAATCCGCTGGAAACGGTCACCACCGTTACCGTCCAGATCGTGACGCTGCTCACCGGCGACCAGGAGTTTGACAGCGCCAAGACACTTGCGGCGTTCGCGCTCGGTGCAATGCTCTTTATCGCCACACTGCTGCTAAACGTTATTGCCTTGAAAATCGTTCGCAAATATCGGGAACAGTATGAATAACCAACGCTCGCAGGCGGAGATAGTCCGCCAGTCATTGAAAAGCCGCTATCGAAAAGAGCGCCGGTTCCGCGCCTATGGCGTGCTGGCGATCGCCATTGCCCTGGGGGCTTTGCTGACCCTGTTCACCGACATTATCGGCAAGGGTTATACCGGCTTCCTCAAGACCACCATCACCATGGAAGTGCAACTGGATGGTGAAATGATGTACCTGGATGACCCGACGGACGAGCGCCAGATAAAGATGGCGGATTTTGTCGAGCCGCTGGTCCAGGCACTGATCAAGGAGATTCCCGGAGCGACAGAGGATGACCGGGACCAGGTACGTGGACTGATCAACCCTTATGCGTCGGTGACTCTCCGCGATGCGCTGACGGCCAACCCGGACTGGCTGGGTACGTCAAGGACCATGACGTTCCTGAGCCACACCAACGTAGATGTCTACGTAAAGCATGCGGGCGATGACGCCTACTCGATCAAGTTGAATGACCAGCAAAAAGCCTGGGTTGACGAACTGCAGGAGCGGGGCGTCATCGAGACGTCCTTCAACGACGTGTTTTTCAGTGGCGGCGATTCCCGTGATCCGTCCAGGGCCGGTATCCTCGGGGCTATTGTCGGTTCGCTGCTGACCATGTTCGTTACCCTGATCCTGTCATTCCCGATTGGTGTTGCCGCGGCCATCTACCTGGAAGAGTTCGCGCCCCAGAACAAGTTCACCGATTTCATCGAAGTGAATATCAACAACCTGGCGGCGGTTCCTTCCATCATCTTTGGTCTGCTCGGCCTCGCCGTGTTCATCAACCTGTTCGGCATGCCCCGTTCGGTCCCGGTGGTTGGTGGTCTGGTGCTCACCCTGATGACGCTGCCCACCATCATCATTTCCAGCCGGGCCGCAATCAAAAGCGTGCCGCCCTCGATCCGCGAGGCGGCGGAAGGTATCGGAGCCTCCAAGATGCAGGTGGTTCTGCACCATGTGTTACCGCTGGCCATGCCGGGCATGCTCACCGGTTCCATCATCGGCATGGCCCAGGCTCTGGGTGAAACCGCGCCGCTGCTGTTGATCGGTATGGTGGCATTTATCGTGGATGTGCCGGATGGGTTCCTGGATTCGGCCACCGTTCTGCCGGTGCAGGTATTCCTGTGGGCCGGGAGCCCTGAGCTGGCCTTTATTGAACGTGCGTCGGCAGCCATCATGGTGCTGTTGACCTTCCTGATCAGCATGAATGCATTGGCCATCTGGATGCGCAAACGTCTCGAGCGCCGGTGGTAAGGAGAATCAAGATGAATACTGTGAATACAACCATTGCCAGTGAAGTTTCCCAACCGGACGAGGTGGCCGTGCCTGTTCAGGAATCCAAGCCTGCAGAAACCATCATCGAGGAAGGGAAAACCGTTGGAAAGCCGTTCTCGGACGACCCAAAATTCAAGCTTCGGGATGTCGAGGTGTTCTACGGCGATGCCCCTGCGATCAAAAAGATCAGCCTGGACATTGGCTGCAACGAGGTCATTGCCTTTATCGGTCCATCCGGCTGCGGCAAATCCACATTCCTGCGCTGCCTGAACCGTATGAACGACAGTATTGATATCTGTCGTGTGAAAGGTTCCCTGAAACTGGACGACCACGACATCTATGACCCCAAACGGGATGTCGTTGAACTGCGGGCCCGGGTCGGCATGGTTTTCCAGAAGCCTAACCCGTTCCCCAAGTCTATCTACGACAACGTGGCCTACGGCCCCCGCATCCACGGCCTGGCCAATCGCAAATCGGATCTGGATGAAATCGTGGAAAACAGCCTGCGCAAGGCTGGCCTGTGGGATGAGGTAAAGGATCGCCTGGACGCCAACGCAACCGGCATGTCTGGCGGCCAGCAGCAGCGTCTGTGTATTGCTCGCGCCATTGCTGTCAGCCCGGAAGTGGTGCTGATGGATGAGCCCTGTTCGGCGCTGGATCCGATTGCCACGGCGAAGGTGGAAGAACTGATTGCCGAGCTGTCCGAGAGCTACACGATCGTTATCGTGACCCACTCGATGCAGCAGGCGGCCCGGGTATCCCACCGTACGGCCTATTTCCACCTGGGACACCTGGTGGAAGTGAACGAAACCAACAAGGTATTCACCTCGCCGGAACACGAACTGACCGAGTCCTACATCACCGGCCGTTTCGGCTGATTCCGGACCTGAGGAATTTTGGAGAAGAACAGTATGCCTACAAAGAAGGA
>NZ_CAJXKQ010000057.1 GCF_913055835.1 uncultured Marinobacter sp.
AACAGTGCCGAGCGTGAAGCTCTGCTGGAAACCCTGACCGAGGGTATGGAAATCAAGGGTATCGTCAAGAACCTGACCGACTACGGCGCATTCGTGGATCTGGGTGGTGTTGACGGCCTGCTGCACATTACCGATATGGCCTGGAAGCGCATCAAGCATCCGAGCGAAATCGTGAATGTTGGCGACGAAATCAGCGTTAAGGTCCTGAAGTTCGACCGTGAGCGTAACCGTGTTTCCCTCGGCCTGAAGCAGCTGGGCGAAGATCCCTGGGTTGATATCAAGGGTCGTTACCCGGAAGGTTCCAAGGTCAAGGCACGCGTTACCAACCTGACCGACTACGGCTGCTTTGCTGAGCTGGAAGAAGGTGTTGAAGGTCTGGTTCACGTTTCCGAAATGGACTGGACCAACAAGAACATCCATCCGTCCAAGGTTGTCCAGGTAGGCGACGAAGTGGACGTGATGATTCTGGATATCGACGAAGAGCGTCGTCGTATCTCCCTGGGTATCAAGCAGTGTGTATCCAACCCGTGGGAAGATTTCTCCAGCAACTTCAACAAGGGCGACCGCATCTCCGGCAAGATCAAGTCAATCACTGACTTCGGTATCTTCATCGGCCTGGATGGCGGCATCGACGGTCTGGTTCACCTGTCTGACATCAGCTGGAACGAGACTGGCGAAGAAGCGGTTCGTGAATACAAGAAGGGTGACGAAGTTGAAACCGTTATCCTGTCTGTTGATCCGGAGCGCGAGCGCATCTCCCTGGGTATCAAGCAGCTCGAAAGCGATCCGTTCGCCGAGTTTGTACAGCTGAACGACAAGGGCTCTATTGTTAAGGGCACCGTGTCTGCAGTTGATGCCAAGGCAGCTACCATTGCCCTGAACGACGAAGTTGAAGCGGTACTGAAAGCCTCTGAAATCAGCCGTGACCGTGTTGAGGATGCACGCAACGCGCTGAAGGAAGGCGAAGAAGTTGAAGCGAAGATCATCAGCATCGACCGCAAGAACCGCATCATCAACCTGTCTGTGAAGTCCAAAGATGTTGAGGACGACAAGCAGGCACTGGAAAACGTGCGGACCAAAACTGCGGAAACTTCCTCTGGTGCGACCACCATCGGTGATCTCATCAAGGAGCAGATGCAGCAGCAAAACGCCAACAAGGACTGATCCTCCGGTTGGTGCGAAAAAAACGGGCTCTAAGAGCCCGTTTTTTTTGTGTTTTTTTCTGGTTTGGCTAAACTAGGTAGTCATGGGAATCCGGTAACCGACGGCCGAATAAAAATGAAAGAGGGAAACGCCTCATGACGAAGTCCGAACTGGTCGAGCTGATTGCTTCCAAGCAGACCCAGCTCTCCGTTAAAGATGTCGAACTGGCTGTAAAAACCATCATTGAGCACATGTCCCAGTCGCTTGCCGATGGTCAGAGAATAGAAATCCGGGGATTTGGCAGTTTTTCCCTTCACCACAGGGCCGCGCGCACCGGGCGCAATCCCAAGACCGGTGAGGCTGTCCAGCTTCCAGCCAAATATGTGCCGCACTTCAAGCCTGGCAAGGAATTGAGAGAGCAGGTCAACGACAGCTTGAAGAAAGGCTTTTAACAGCTGCTCAGGGAACGCGTATAATTCGGGCATTCAAGCCCTTTGGGAGTGCTATCGCTATGGCAGGATTGCAGAAGATCCTCATTATTCTGTTGGTTTTGGTCCTGGTTCTGCTGGCACTGGTATTCTCGCTCAACAATCAAATGGCAGTCTCCCTCAACTTCCTGCTGTTTGAAACCCAGCCCCATGGTGTTGCCGTCTGGATTATCATGGCGTTCGTTGTCGGTGCCCTTGTTGGTGTGCTGATGACCATGCTGGCTACCGTCCGCACCTCGGTGTCCCGGCGAACCCTTCAGAAACGACTTGATCGCGCCGAGCAGGCATTGGAGAAATCCAGGGCCCAGAACGACCGGACTCTTTAATGGATATGGTACTTCAGTGGCTGCTGCTGACAGTTGCAGTCGCCGTCGGTTGGCTTGTGGGCCGGCTGGGAAGCAATGACAGCCGATCCGGCAAAACGATTTCCGATGAGGAATCGGTGAAGGACCGTCTCCAGTTCCTTTTCACCAACTACTCCGACCAGGCTGTTGAAAATTTCGTCCAATCTCTTGCGGTCAACAAAGACACGGTAAGTCTTCACCTTTCGATTGGCAGTCATTTCCGCAACAAGGGCGAAACAGACCGGGCCATATTGATCCACCAGAATCTGCTGGCCAGGCCCGAGCTGCCTCCACGCTTCTCGCCACAGGTAACTCTTGAGCTTGCCCGGGATTATCTCAATGCGGGTTTGCTCGACCGCGCAGAGGCACTGTTGCACCAGCTGATGGGCGACAAGGAGTATGGGCGGCATTCCTCCCAGCAACTCATTGACCTTTACCAGCAGGAAAAAGAGTGGGCCAAAGCCGCTGAAGTGGCGCGGACGCTGACCAGAGGCGACGCCGACCCGGCCATGTTCAAGGTGTTGGCCTATCTTACCTGCGAGCTGTCTGAGGAGTCCCTGAAACAGGACGACCGTTGGGCGGCCCAGAAGCTGGCCAAGGAAGCGCTCGATTATGACCGCTCCTGCGTGCGGGCCAACCTGATTCTGATGAAGCTTCTGGTTCGTCAGGGCAGTTATCGCGAAGCCGGCAACCAGTGCCTGAAAGTGTTTGACCAGAACGCCGAATTCGGGCCGGAAGCGATCGACCGTTTAATGAAGCTCGAGCATGAACACGGCGATATCGGCCGGCTTGCGAAGAAGCTGCGCAAACTCTATGAAAACTATCCGAGCACCAGTCTGCTGCTGGCTCTTGTGGAGTCGGTCGAGCGTGCGTCCGGCAGGCCGGCCGCCATCGATTTATTGAGACGGGAGCTGGAAACGCGCCCCAGTGTGCGGGGCCTGCTCAGGCTGGTTGAAATGGCCGGCTACGAAAAAGGCATGACCACCGATGAGGGCAGGCTGGTGAGCCGTATTGGCCACCTCATACTGGCCAACCGTCCGGTCTATCGCTGCGTCAGTTGCGGTTTCTCAGGTCGTCAGCTGCACTGGCTGTGCCCGAGTTGCAAGCAGTGGGAAACCGTCCGCCCGATCCAGGGTGTTGAAGCCGAATAAACCTTTACCGAATTTCCGCAGGACAAGTGAAACGTGCAAACCGCTAACGATCCCAAGATCATCGTCGCCCTCGACTTTCCCTCCCAGAACCCGGCCCTTGAACTGGTCGACAAACTGGACCCGGCCAAGTGCCGCCTGAAAGTGGGCAAGGAGCTGTTCACCCGCTCTGGCCCGCAACTGGTGGAGGGGCTGCAGAAGCGTGGCTTTGACGTGTTCCTGGACCTGAAATTCCACGATATCCCGAACACCACATCGGCAGCCGTGGCAGCCGCGGCTGATCTGGGGGTCTGGATGGTGAACGTTCATGCCTCCGGCGGCGAGAAAATGATGACCGCCTGCCGGGAGCGCTTGGAAACTTTCGGCACGGATCGCCCGCTGTTGATCGCCGTCACCGTTCTCACCAGCATGAACGCCGACGACCTGGCCGGCATTGGCATCACCGATTCCCCGGAAGCCCAGGTGTCCCGTCTGGCGACCCTCACCAAAAACTGCGGCCTCGACGGAGTGGTCTGCTCCGCGCAAGAGGCGCCGAAGCTCAAAGCCGAGCAGGGCGCCGACTTCAAACTGATCACACCGGGTATCCGGCCGCTGACGGCCGATAAAGGCGACCAGCAGCGCATCATGACGCCCAAGGATGCCCTCAAAGCTGGTTCCGACTACCTGGTTATCGGTCGTCCCATTACCCAGGCAAATGACCCGCTGGCTGCCCTGGAGGCTATTCACGCTGAGGTTGTTGGCGCCTAGGTTCTAGGTTCTTATCTGATTTGGGCTCCTAGCCTGCATGGTTTGGAGTCTGGTGGTGTGGGGCCTCCCTCCCAAAAACCGCTACGAGCACATCCATGTGCGCTTGGCTGTGGCCATCCTTGGCCACAGCCATTTTTGGGAGGGAGGCCCCACACCACCTCTTCCGACTTCTCAGAAGTATCTGGCCGCAACAAAGAGTAGGTCGGATTAGCGCAGCGTAATCCGACGATTCAGGCTAATTAGGCAGTCAGCGTGTTTGTCGGATTACGCTGCGCTAATCCGACCTACGGGTTACCCGCTTTCACAAGGTTTGGTGTTCGTTTTCCAGATAACTTCACGGTCAGAACGGTGTGGCTGTCATGGCTTTCCAAAACTGTAGAGGGCCATGGACGGCCCGAAACAAGCGCACATGGGTGAGGCCGAGCGTTTATGAAGCGAAGCTTCATGCGACAGCCGAACGACTGCAATCTGTGATTGCAGGCTGGACCCCGAAGGGGTGCTTGTAGCGTGTTTTGGAAAGCCATGACAGCCGCACCAGTCCCGCCAACAAGCATGCTAGGGCAGGAGCACGCATCAACTCCTAAGATGTGGTTAAAAACGTAATACAAAAAAGGAAGGCAATAAAAAACCCGCTAACTCAAAGAATTAGCGGGCTTTCAGAATAGTGGCTCCCCGAGCTGGGCTCGAACCAGCGACAAACGGATTAACAGTCCGTTGCTCTACCAACTGAGCTATCGGGGAACGTCGTCGTGTGACGAGGCGCGTATATTAAGTTGGCAATACCGCCCCGTCAACCCCTGGCCAGAACTTTTTAGCCAAGCGCTTTCTGCAGACGTTCAACAGCCTTTTCCAGGTTATCCATGCTGGTGGCAAAGCTCAGGCGCATGTGGCCGGGGCAGCCGAAGGCTGAGCCCGGGACCAGTGCCACGCCGGCGTCGGTCAGCAGTTTCTCAGCAAACTCAACGTCGGTGCTGACGCTGGAATCGGCATCAATGGCGCCCTGGAAGCTCGGGAACACATAGAAAGTACCGTCGCCGTTCAGGCACTCAACGCCCGGCAGCTTGTTCAGGGCCGCTACCAGCCAGTCGTGGCGTTCCTTGAATGCCTTGACCATCTCGCCCACACAGGCCTGATCGCCATCCAGCGCAGCCTGAGCCGCCGCCTGGGAGATGGAGGCCGGGTTAGAGGTGCTCTGAGACTGGATCTTCTTCATGGCGCCGATGATTTTCGCCGGGCCGGCAGCATAACCGATACGCCATCCCGTCATGGAGTAGGCTTTGGATACACCATTCAGGACGAAGGTGCGGTCATACAGTTCTGGCGTGGCGTTCAGGATGTTGCAGAACGGCTTGCCGGTCCAGAGGATCGGCTCATACATGTCGTCAGTGGCGATCATGATGTTCGGGTGCTTCTTCAGCACCTCGCCGATGGCCTGCAGCTCTTCCAGGGTGTAGGCCATGCCGCTCGGGTTCGAGGGGCTGTTGATCACGAACAGGCGGGTACGCTCGGTGATGGCGTTTTCCAGCTGTTCCGGCGTAATCTTGAAGCGGGTTTCAGCACCGGTTTCGATAATCACCGGTTTGCCTTCAGCCACCAGCACCATATCCGGGTAGGACACCCAGTACGGAGCAGGGATGATGGCTTCGTCACCCGGGTTCAGTGTGGCAAGTGCGAGGTTGAAAAAGCTCTGTTTGCCACCACTGCTGACCAGTATCTGGTTGGCTTCGTAATCCAGGCCGTTGTCCCGTTTGAACTTCGCAATAATCGCTTTTTTCAGGGCTGGCGTACCATCCACGGCTGTGTATTTTGTCTGGCCGTTATTGATGGCTTCAATGGCTGCCTGTTTGATGTGATCAGGTGTGTCGAAGTCCGGCTCGCCGGCACCCAGGCCGATAATATCCTGGCCTGCTGCGCGGAGTTCCGCGGCCTTGTTGGTGACTGCGAGGGTGGGAGAGGGCTTGATAGCCTGTACTCGGCTGGAAAGTTGAAGGTCCAAACTTGCGCTCCTTAAAGCTGCGTCTGATAGGGCTGCGACCGCCGGGTGCCAGAGCTGCTGGCTGATTTACGCCCAGCCGTCGATCGCACTGATGGTATCATGAAGCCAGTGTATCGCTAAATTTCTCTCATGGTAGGGGCTGCTTTGCCCCTGCATCGGTTTTACCGGAGGTTTCCGCCAGTTATGGCCAGTAATCAGGCAAATGTTTCCGCCAGAGAAGGTGTGTTCAAGGTGGATTCACCGTTCCAGCCAGCGGGTGACCAGCCCACGGCAATCGAGGGGCTGGTGGATGGCATTCATTCCGGTCTCGCTCATCAGACGTTGCTGGGGGTTACCGGCTCCGGTAAAACTTTCACCATCGCCAATGTCATCCAGGAAGTTCAACGGCCAACGATCATCATGGCCCATAACAAGACCCTGGCGGCGCAGCTTTATGGTGAGTTCAAGGAATTCTTTCCCGACAACGCGGTGGAGTATTTCGTTTCCTACTACGACTACTACCAGCCCGAAGCCTACGTGCCTTCGTCGGATACGTTTATCGAGAAAGACGCCTCCATCAACGAGCATATCGAGCAGATGCGACTGTCTGCCACCAAGGCATTGCTGGAAAGACCCGATGCCATCATTGTGGCAACGGTTTCGTCTATCTACGGCCTGGGTGATCCCCAGTCCTACCTGAAGATGATGTTGCATCTGGACCGTGGCGATCAGATAGACCAGCGGTTCATTCTCCGCCGCCTCGCAGAGCTTCAGTACACCCGTAACGATGTTGAGTTTCACCGGGCGAATTACCGGGTGCGCGGCGATGTGATTGATGTCTTCCCGGCCGAATCCGAGAAAGAGGCCATCCGCATCGAACTGTTCGATGACGAGGTGGAAAATCTCAGCTATTTCGACCCTTTGACCGGTGAGGTTCTTCGCCGTGTGCCCCGGGTTACCATTTACCCGAAATCCCATTATGTGACGCCCCGGCAAACGGTGCTTGATGCGGTTGAGTATATCAAGGTGGAGCTGGATGAGCGTTTGCAGCAGCTGCGGGACAACAACCGCCTGGTGGAGGCTCAGCGACTGGAAGAGCGTACCCGGTACGACATCGAAATGATGCTGGAGCTGGGCTACTGCAACGGCATCGAGAACTACTCGCGCTATCTCTCCGGTCGCCGCCCCGGTGAGGCACCACCGACACTGTTTGATTATCTGCCACCCAACGCCTTGCTCGTGGTGGACGAGTCCCACGTGACCATTCCCCAGATCGGTGCCATGTACAAAGGTGACCGTTCCCGTAAGGAAACGCTGGTGGAGTATGGTTTCCGCCTCCCATCGGCTCTGGATAACCGGCCCATGAAGTTTGAGGAATGGGAGCGAATAGCACCACAGATGATTTTCGTTTCGGCTACGCCCGCGAACTACGAGGCCGAGCATGCGGGGCAGGTGGTGGAGCAGGTGGTTCGACCCACTGGTCTGCTGGACCCGGAAATTGAGGTGCGACCGGCTTCTACCCAGGTGGACGACCTGCTTTCCGAGATCAATGCCCGGGTAAAAGTGAAGGAAAGGGTTCTGGTGACAACGCTGACCAAGCGTATGGCGGAGGATCTCACTGACTTCCTGATGGAGCACGACATCAAGGTCCGGTATCTGCATTCGGACATCGACACCGTGGAACGTGTGGAGATTATCCGGGACCTTCGGCGGGGCGAATTCGATGTGCTGGTGGGCATCAACCTGTTGCGGGAAGGCCTGGACATGCCCGAGGTCTCGCTGGTGGCCATTCTGGATGCCGACAAGGAAGGGTTCCTGCGGTCCGAGCGTTCACTGATTCAGACCATTGGCCGTGCCGCGCGAAACGTTCATGGTAAGGCCATTCTGTACGGTGACCGAATCACAGGATCCATGCAGAGGGCCATTGATGAAACCGAGCGTCGGCGCGCGAAGCAGCAGGCCCATAATGATGAGCATGGCATTACTCCGCAGGGCCTGAACAAAAAGATTGCCGACATTATGGAAGGCGCCGGGGGTGGCGGTCGAGGCCGTCGCAAGGCCGAGCGCCCGGGACAGAAAGCGGCGGAAGAGGCAGAGCAATATCGGGCCAAGACTGGCAATCGATCGCCAGAAGAAGTCCTCAAGGAGGTGTCCCGGCTTGAGGATGAAATGTACAAGGCCGCGTCCGAGCTGGATTTCGAAACGGCTGCACGTCTGCGGGACGAGATCGCCGAGCTGAAAGAGGCGGCGCTGCGGACGGGTTAGTCTGAATTTGACTTACGAACCCGGCTCTCTTCAGCCTCAGTGTTACCGCTTCGGCCCTACGATCACTGCCGCCTGCAGCGGCTGATTTCTTCCGTATCGTGAAATCTGGCTGAATACCCGTTTATCGACTGGCAGGTATTGTTTGTCGGCGACGGTTTCGCCGGCCTCGGCATCGATCTCCGGATCGTGCAGGTACACAAACTGGTCATCCATCGCGCACACGGTCACCCAATGTGGAACGCGGCTTCGATTCAGTTGCCAGGTGCTGATAAGGATCACCGGAACCCGGCCCTCATGCAGCGCCTCTTCCATGGCTTCCAGGGTCAGCGGGTCGTGGTGTAGCTGGATGCCGGTCTGGCCGATGTCGTGCAGAAAGCCCTCGTGGACCAGTTCCAGAACCCGCTTCTTATCCTCGCTTCTGACGGTGTCCTTGAACAGGGCACCTTCCATGCTGATCCATGCGCTGGCTTCAAAGCCCCGGTTCCAGGCAGCCAGAGCCAGTCCATGCGGTCCGCAGCCGCCATGGCCGGCGAGCATGAATATGGTGGTCGCCTCCCGCCAGAGCTTGAGTTCTTCCAGGGTTGTGAGCGGTTGGCTCTCATCCAGGGCGGCCATGGCCATGATCAGTGCTGCCGGGCCGCAGGAAAACTCTGTGGTCTGCGGGTAATAGGGAACCGCCGGAAAATCCCTTGAAGGCTCGTAGAACAGGATCCGGCGCTCAAAGCGCAGGGCGTCGCCGTGATCCTCGTAGTAATCCCGGTAGGTGCCAAACTGGCGATAACCCAGCCGCTTGTAGAGGGCGATGGCGCCTTTATTATCTTCACGGACCTCAAGGCGCATGATAATCCGGCCAGCGTCTACCGCTTCGGATTCTGCCTCATGCACCAGCTTCTCGCCCACACCCTGGCCCCGGACAGCCGGTGACACCGCAATGGAGTAAATCCGCGCCAGCCGGGTGGCAGCACTCATCAGCACCAGGCAATAGCCCACCAGTTCGCTATCTGCTACAGCAACAATCAATCGGTCCCTCGGCATCTCCAGGAAACGGCGAAAGCTGCGCCTCGAAAGGCGATCCTCTGTGAAACACCGGTTTTCAAGCGCAACCAGGGCGTCGAGATCCTTGCTGGTGGCTTGTCGGAGCTGAAAATCAGGCATTGAGATGCGGCCTTGAGAAGAGCTTGGAGGGCATGCTGGTGGGCTTCCCGTATTCGGCTATTATGGGTGAGAGCAGGGGGAACGCAAAGACCGCAAGGATGCGTAAAAGCACGCATTATTCGCCGATTGTGCGCCGATCGTGACCGGCGTATTGTTGCCTCCATTACCACAGGCCAGACCTTCCAGGGAGGAACGCCTTTAATGTCCCGATTGCTTATCGTAGTGGACCGCGCCAAAGACTGGGCGCCCTATTACCCCAGTGAGGATGTGCTGACGTTTGATCAGTACCTCCAGTTCTCAGCTCCGCCTGCCAGCCGGGTAAGGGTCATCAACCTGTGTCAGAGCGCTCGCTATCTGAGTAAGGGGTATTACTGCTCACTCCTGGCGGAAGCCCGTGGACATCACGTCGTGCCCTCGGTAATGACTCTTAACGATCTTGGCCGAAAGGGGCTGTTTTCCCTTGAGCTGGAAGAGCTTGATGAAAGTGTGATCAACTGGCTCGAAGCCGCCGGTTCGGCCATTGATCCAGCCAGTGATGAGCGCGCAGCCACCCATGAAGTCCGGATTCGAACCTATTTTGGCCAGGCTGAGCATCCGGATCTGAAGCCGGTTGCCCGGGCGCTGTTCGAGCGTTTCCCGTGTCCGATTCTCGAGATTGTCTTCAAACGTCGCAAGCAGTGGCAGATCGAGTCCATGAAGCCGGCCGCCCCGGCGGATCTGGGTGAGCAGGAGCAGGACGTGTTCGCTGCAGCCCTGGATCGTTTCAGTAGCATGGTATGGCGCAAGCCCCGAACCCGCCGTCGCTACCGCTATGATCTGGCGGTGCTGGTCAATCCCGATGAGGAAATGCCGCCGAGTGACAAGGTGGCCCTGAAGCGGTTCGAGAAGGCCGGTCGCAAGCTGGGTATCAATGTTGAGCAGATTACCCGACGGGATTATATGCGCCTGCCAGAATACGATGGCCTGTTCATCCGGGAAACCACCGCCATTGACCACCACACCTACCGGTTTGCCCGTAAGGCGGCCGCTGAGGGGATGGTGGTTATTGATGACCCGGTATCGATCCTGAAATGCACCAACAAGGTGTTCCTTGCGGATCTGTTGAAGAACAACAAGGTGCCCACGCCCAAGACGCTGATTCTGTCGAAAGACCAGAAGAATGCAGTAGAGCAGGTCATCAGTGAACTGGGCTTCCCGGTCGTCATCAAGATTCCGGATGGCGCGTTTTCCCGTGGGGTTACCAAGGCAGAGGACGAGAAGAGCCTTCGTGCCGGTCTCAGGGATCTGTTCAAACAGTCGGCCCTGGTGCTGGCCCAGGAATACCTGTACACGGATTACGACTGGCGTATTGGTGTGTTGGGTGGCCGGGCCATCTATGCATGCAAATACATGATGGTGAAAGGGCACTGGCAGATATACCAGCACGGCGAATCCGAGAGTGAGAGCGGTGGCTTCGAGACCATGCCCACCTACGAGGTGCCGAGAAACGTGATCCAGGCGGCGCTGAATGCCACGAAGCTGATTGGCAACGGGCTTTATGGCGTGGACATCAAACAGTCCGGCAACCGGGTTGCCGTGATCGAAGTCAACGACAACCCGAGCATTGATGCCGGTGTGGAAGACCGCTTCCTGGGAGGCGAGCTCTACACCCTGATCATGCAGGAGTTTCTTTCAAGGATGGAAGAGAACCGGCGCCGGTAAAGGCCACGGGCCGCGCTCTCAGGGCCCGGCCACCCACACCCGGATACTGCCAAACCAGGGGTAGTCCCGCAGTTGGTCCTTGATGTTTGCAGAAGTGAACACGGTATCTTCAGTGTGCTCCTCAAGGAATAGTTCCAGGTGCACCCTGTTCTTCAGGTAGTGAAGCCGCAGACGGCTGTGGTGGGGAAGTTCACCAATGTGTTGAGCCAGGGTGGCGCGGATGTCTTCACGTGAGGGCAGGCGCTCCGAAGTCAGGGGTTGGTCTTCGTCGTTTTCGGCGTCGATGTGGAAATTGATGTCCCGGATGTTGTCCAGGGCATCTCGCATCCCCGAGACCACCTGCATCCCGATCTGATGCCCCTCCGAGACGCTGATTTCCGGCCGTACCACCAGATGGATATCCAGCAGAATATCATGGCCCATGCGACGGCTGCGGAGCTCGTGGACGTTACGCACACCGTCGGTGTCACGGGCGATATTTTTGAGCAACTCGGTGTCTTCCTGGGACAGGCCCGTATCAACCAGCTCTTTGACGCTGTCCCAGGTGAACTTCCAGCCGATGTGGATAATGATCCCTGCAATCACCACCGCCGCAAATACATCCAGCCAAACCATACCGAGCATGGCACCAGCGGTGGAAATCAGGACGACGACAGACGAAAACGCATCGGTTCTGCTGTGCCAGGCGTTGGCGATGATCAGATCCGAGCGAATTTTCAGACCAACATGGCGGGTGTATCGGAAAATCCATTCCTTGCCGGCCACGGACACCGCTGCGGCCACCAATACCGGCCAACCCGGAACGGTATCCACTCCACCTTCGATCAGTCGCAAGATGTTTTCCCAGGCCAGTGCAGCGCCAACCGCAATCAGAATACTGCCAAGAACCAGGGTGCCAAAGGTTTCGATCCGTTGATGACCGTAGGGGTGATCATCATCCGGTTCCTGGCGGGATACCTTCATAACGCCGAGAACAACCAGGTCCGAGGCAACGTCGGTAAAGGAGTGAATGCCGTCTACCAGTAGCGCCTGGGAATGAAAAAGAGCACCTGCAATGACTTTAATGACACCGAGCACGGCATCGAGAATCATTCCGATAATTGTGACTCGCGAAGCCGCTCTCATTTCAATCGAGAGGTTTTCCCGGTTCTGTTGAGCGGGGGAAATCGGCCCTTGCATTGCAGCACTCCTGATCAGAAGACAGGTGCCAGTATAACGTTATTGCCAGAGAGTTTGGCAGGGGTGGCCCGACGAAGGGATTTCAAGTGATTTATACACATCATTGCAGAACCGTGACCGGGTAACATTTTGTTTAGTATTTGTCGACAGGTGAGAAAAAAATATATAACCCCATGAAATTAAACAAAAAAATAACTGGTTAAAAAATGATCAATTTGTAGATCGGCGCAGTTATCAAGGGATGGCAACCATTGCCCCGGGATTTTCAACAGGGTTATCCACAGATTCCGTGGAAAAGGTCACGAGACTGCCATGATACAGTCATTTACAGCTGATTTGGTTCTATCCCGGGATGCTGTGGAAAACTTCCGGTATACTCCGCCCACTTGGATCAGGGGAGTTTTTTCAGATGTACGGCGTTATCCGCAACCTGCTTTTCCGCCTACCGCCGGAGCAGGCTCACAATATTGCATTGAACGGGCTGGATCTTGCGAACCGACTGGGTGTTTTGAGCGCTTTTTCGCCAAAGATAGATTCATTGCCAGTGAATGTTATGGGGCTGGATTTCCCGAACCCTGTCGGCCTCGCGGCGGGCCTCGACAAGAACGCCGATCACCTTGATGCGCTTGGCGCCCTGGGCTTCGGGTTTATCGAAGTGGGTACGGTCACGCCCCTGGCGCAGCCCGGAAACCCCAAACCGCGAATGTTTCGGCTGCCGGAACACCAGGCCATCATCAACCGGATGGGCTTCAACAACGAGGGTCTGGATCATCTGCTTGCGCGAGTGGACAGGCGCCGCTACAGGGGCGTGCTGGGCATCAATGTCGGCAAGAACAAGGATACCCCCAACGAGCAATCAGAGTCGGATTACCGGAAGGGAATATCGGCTGTCTATACCCGGGCCGATTACATCACGGTGAATGTATCCTCGCCCAACACGCCCGGGCTGCGGGATCTGCAGTTTGGCGATTCCCTGAAGGGTCTGCTCGAAGCGATCAAGGATGAGCAGCTCAAGTGTGAGAAGCAACATGGCCGGTATGTGCCTGTGGCTGTGAAGATAGCTCCGGACATGGACGATGAGGGTATTCGCTTTGTGGCATCGGCACTACGGGAGACCGGATTGGATGGCGTCATTGCAACCAACACAACCATCAGCCGTGATGCGGTGGCGGGTCACGCCCATGCAAATGAAGCAGGTGGCCTCAGCGGAGCGCCGGTTCGGGAAGCGTCTCTCAGGGTCATTAAAGGGCTTTACGCTGAGCTGGGGGAGTCACTGCCGATTATTGGCGTGGGTGGTATTACCGACGGCGAGAGCGCGGCAGAGAAGGTCAGGGCCGGTGCCAAACTTGTCCAGATTTACACCGGGTTTATTTACCGCGGGCCGGAATTGATAAAGGAAGCGGTTGAGGCGATCCGGCAGGTGAAGTGATTTGCCGTGCCCTGAAACGAAGGTGGGCCCGCTTAGCGGGCCCGAGCGGGGAATGAACCCCGTGGCGCTTCATCGCATGGTATGGGGCGGGAGGCCCCATTTGGGTTGCTCTGAGTACTGCGTCAAATTGTATAGAAAAAAGATCAGATTAAGATTCGGGGTTAGTTCAGGCCTCACGCCGTCGTAACGTTAGCCAGTTTGTGGATGCCGGATACGCCGGTCATGCCCTCCCATTGATCTGTGCGGCCTTCTCGCCACCCGTTCAGCCATTCCTGGCGAACTTCCGCCTGTTCAATCGGGCAGCTGTCTTTGGATTTACCGGACACGCCAGCGAGATAACCCCGCTTGTATGCACGAGCGTACATGTCTCTTTTCTGTCTTTTCATGCCGTTCCTCACTGATGGATTAACAGAACAAGCGTGTACACATCTGCAGTG
>NZ_CAJXKQ010000058.1 GCF_913055835.1 uncultured Marinobacter sp.
CCCTTGAAGAACGGAGTATGACGACCACCTTCTTCTTTGGACAGTACGTACACTTCACACTCGAACTTGGTGTGCGGCTTGATGGAGCCCGGTACACACAGAACCTGACCACGCTCAACGTCGTCACGCTTGGTACCACGCAGCAGAACACCAACGTTCTCGCCGGCACGACCTTCGTCCAGCAGCTTGCGGAACATCTCAACACCGGTACAGGTGGTCTTGGTGGTGTCGCGGATACCCACGATTTCCACTTCGTCACCAACCTTGATGATGCCACGCTCAACACGACCAGTTACTACGGTACCACGACCGGAGATGGAGAATACGTCCTCGATCGGCATCAGGAACGGCTGATCGATCGCACGCTCCGGCTCAGGGATGTAGTCGTCCAGGGCTTCTACCAGCTTCTTGACAGCGGTAGTACCCATTTCGTTGTCGTCTTTGCCTTCCAGCGCCATCAGGGCAGAACCGGTGATGATCGGGGTGTCGTCACCCGGGAAGTCGTACTGGCTCAGCAGGTCACGAACTTCCATCTCAACCAGCTCCAGCAGCTCCTCGTCGTCTACCATGTCGGCCTTGTTCAGGAACACGACAATGAAAGGAACGCCAACCTGACGGGACAGCAGGATGTGCTCACGAGTCTGCGGCATGGGGCCGTCAGCTGCGGAGCAAACCAGGATCGCGCCGTCCATCTGTGCCGCACCAGTGATCATGTTCTTCACATAGTCAGCGTGGCCCGGGCAGTCTACGTGGGCGTAGTGACGGGTCGGAGAATCGTACTCTACGTGAGAGGTCGCGATGGTAATACCACGCGCACGCTCTTCCGGTGCGTTATCGATCTGATCGAAAGCACGGCTCTCGCCAGTACC
The DNA here is from genome assembly GCF_913055835.1 of uncultured Marinobacter sp. Classification (GTDB taxonomy): domain Bacteria; phylum Pseudomonadota; class Gammaproteobacteria; order Pseudomonadales; family Oleiphilaceae; genus Marinobacter. Next base: position 870 of record NZ_CAJXKQ010000058.1, read on the forward strand.
CCAAACTTCGTGACACACACGAGTCAGGGCGGCTGTCAGAGTGGTCTTACCATGGTCAACGTGACCGATGGTGCCCACGTTTACGTGCGGCTTGTTACGCTCAAACTTTGCTTTAGACATTTCGACCAATCTCCCTAATCAACCAGGATCGCAACGTTGACCGGATAAAAAATGGAGCTCATGACCGGAATTGAACCGGTGACCTCATCCTTACCAAGGATGTGCTCTACCGACTGAGCTACATGAGCATTGAAACCAAATTGGAGCGGGCAGCGGGAATCGAACCCGCGTCATCAGCTTGGAAGGCTGAGGTAATAGCCACTATACGATGCCCGCGAGCAATTTAGTGGTGGAGGGGGCAGGATTCGAACCTGCGAAGGCGATGCCGTCAGATTTACAGTCTGATCCCTTTGGCCACTCGGGAACCCCTCCGAGTCGGATTCGCCGAGGCAAATCCGTCAAAACTTAAAGTGGAGCTGGCGGACGGAATCGAACCCCCGACCTGCTGATTACAAGTCAGCTGCTCTACCAACTGAGCTACGCCAGCTCACATTCGCCTCGTCAGCGAGGGCGGTATACTACGGATTTTTTTCTGGCGTTGCAACACCTTCACAAGGCCTGATTTCAACGAAATCAAAATTGCTGCCGTAATCCGCTTTCACCGCCTGAACCAGTTCTTCAGCGAGTTCCGGTTCAGCCTCAAAAGAGAGCGCGTAGCTTATCTGATTTCGGGGGAAGTTGACCAGTACCGCATTAAGATTCTGACCTTTTTTTTCTTCCAGCACGGATATTGCAGATTCCCGGGACTCAAACAGGCCCAGCGAAATGGCATTCCGGTTTTCGCCCTCGGTCACCAGGTAGGAATCGATTCCCTGGCGCTGAATGTCCCGAAACTGGCGCAACGCCACATCTTCAGGCTGGGGTGGTATGAGAACCCAGTGCAAAGGCGGCAACTCTCTCTCGACCTCGTCAACCTTGAACCCCACCTCTTCAGCAAGGGGCTGATTATCCACAAGCCTGCGGGCGCGCTCGGCATTTTCTATCCAGCCAAGGCGGACACAGGAGTGCTCGGACTCAAACTCTCCCTCAACATTCTGAGGCTCCTCGGATTTCAGGCTGGCCACCCTGGGCAAACTGCCACTGGCAACCCTGGCCATTCCACCCGAGGGCCCGACGAGGTCGGGCAGGTAATAGACACCAATACTCACCAGCACAAGCACAAGCGCCAACCACCTCATGCGGACGCATCCTCACCATGGATCGCACGCAAGCCGGCCAACACAAGGTCGGGGCGATGGATACCCGACAGGCCAAGGCCCATAAGCCGATTCGCGTCGCCGCCAGTCACCAACACATCAGAGAGACCGTACTTCCGGGCATCGGCGATCACGCGGTCGACCATGGCACCGGATAGCCAGGCAAGACCATGATTCACGCATTCTCCGGTACTTCGCCCCGGATCCGTTGCAAGCCCCTGGTCGGGGTCGAACCAGATTCGGGCCGCGTCCGTCCTGAGGCTCCGCAACATCATTTGCAAACCGGGAAGAATATAACCGCCAAGGTGCTGGCCACGCGGATCCACATAATCAACGGTGACGGCACTGCCGGCATCGACCACCACGAAGCCCTGTTTGTGATCGAGCCAGGCGCCGTACATGGCATGCCATCGATCGGCGCCCATTCTCGATACATCCTGGTAGGCGTTTACCAGCCCGTTACGGGCCAGCTCGGACCAGTAAAACTGCACCGGCGCAGGACAAAGCGTTGCTAGCGAATCCTTCAAATGGGCACGCCTTTCTTCGGAAGCAACGGTGGATATGGCGACACTTCTAACCTGCTTGATGAGGTCTGCCGCTGCACTCAAAGGATTTTCTTCTTCCAGTGAACCTGTACCTGATGCCAGCGTTTGACCCTGGTCATCAAGACACCATTTCAAGCGGGTATTGCCTGCATCAATAAAAAGCTTCATGGCACCACTCGCAGACTGATTTCCCCTGCGCGAACTGGAACAATTCCGGCTTGGGTCCGGATCTGATAGTTTCCGGCTCCATCAATCCCGCAGCCGACACCCTCCACATCACCGCCTCGAGCCTGAAGCGGTTTTCCCATAAAGATATCCCGGCGCTGCCATGGCTCCCGAAAATCCGCGAATCCGAATTCTGAAAACAGGGGCACCGCATCCAGAACGGCGTCGATAATGGCACTGGCGATCTGGTTCCGCGACCAGTCCACGTTCGGACACGCCCTGCCAAGACTGCTCCAGGGCTGATCGACACCGTCGGCCCGCGACATGTGGACGTTCAGGCCAATACCGGCAATCACTTGCACAACGCCCTCTTCCAGTTCGCCCTGGAGTTCCACGAGAATCCCGCCCAGCTTGCCGTCTGGCAGAAAAATATCGTTCGGCCATTTGAGCCCAACCTCCGGCACTCCGAGTCGCTCGAGGGCATTGGCCACCGCCACACCCAGTACCAGGCTCAATCCGTCCAGCACCCCGAAACCACCATGAAACGTCAGGCCCATGCTCAGATACAGGTTTTCACCCCGAGGGCTCTGCCACACACGTCCTCGTCGCCCGCGCCCGGAGGTCTGGCAGTCGGCCATGACCACCGGTATACCTCTGGTTCCGGCGGTGATCTGCCGAATCACTTCGGCATTGGTTGAATCCACTTCATCGAGTACGGTCAGCGCCAGCTCCTCTTGCCGGCCGGAAGCCATGCCATCAAGCACGGCCGCCCGGTCAAGCAGATCAACCCGGGATACCAACTGGTACCCGCGCCCGCGTATCGTGGAAATATCAGCACCGTCGTCCATTGCGCGACGGATCTGTTTCCAGATTGCCGTGCGACTGACCCCGAGCTTTTCGGCCAACGCAGCCCCCGAGTGGATCTGTCCGTCACTTAGCAGCTCTAGAAGTGCTTTGGATTTCATAACACGCATCCAGCCATGAGATTGGGTAAGGCCGGATTAAACACCAGGGGAAGGAAAAAGACAAAGTCGGCAGGCGGGCTTTGCCAAATGGCCGCCGACAAATCAGGGGATCGGTGTCGCGGTGAGGTTCGCCTTGATATCAAAGTTCTGCATTTTCACACCATACACGGCAGTCTGTGCACCACCAACCGGATGGACCAGATCGATATTATTGATGGAGAGTTCCTTGAACTGGCTTCTCGCCTGCACCGCAAAACCGAGTGGCCGGTTTTCAGCCTCCTGGAGAGTCGGATTGGCCACATAGCGGTAACCGGCAGCTGATGAACTATCCATGATTTTTTCCTCGCCCCGGCTGCCAACCACACCCAGTGTGTCCGGACCGTCGGATTTTTTCACCACCCGAGTTTGGTAGACATCCACGGAAAGATCGGTGCGCACGCCAAATGAGTTGTCTTCGACACCGTCACCATCGAAGTCACCGCCGTCGCTGGTGTGGATATCGTTCAGCACCAGACGTGTCCCCGTTCCGTTCATGGACTCGCCAACGCCATTGGTTTGCCGATTGGTTTCCCAGGTCAGAGCGTTCTTTCGGTCCTCGCCGGCGGCCTTGGCAAACACCTGCTTCAGGCGGACGGTCAACCCTTCCTCGCCCCGGGTTTCCCAGACGCCTCCAGAGTCGGCACAAGCCGATGGGCTGTCGCCCATGCCACCGGCACAGACATCGCCCGCCCCTCCCGGAACCACCGTCATGCTGCTACCGGTTTCATATTTCTGAATCACGAATCGGCCAAAACTCTGGCCCGATTCCTTGTCGCCGATCCTGAGATTACCAATATCCATGGTGCTCCAGGCTTCGCCTTTGACAATCGCAAGCCCCTCCTGCGTGACGTCGACCGTCATGCCCCGAACGTGAGAGTCGTAATCCAGCTCGGTAATCCAGAGCCCCTTCTGGGGAACCTCGCCGTTACCTTCATCATAGGGCACCGCGATAATTGCGGCCTTGCCATCACGAATCCGGACATCCGAGTTGATAGTAAGCCCCTCCCCCGATGCACCGCCGGCACCAAGCGTCATTTGGCCATCCAGCTCAAACTCATAGGCCGGATAAAAGCCCAGCGCCAGCAGCAGTTCCGTGCCACCCTGCAAGGGAGCATCTTCACTTCCCACTCGAAGGCCGTTGATCCGGTATCCGGCCCGGATATCCTCAAACCCAATGCGCAGGCCATCGAAAAATTGGGTGCCATTGATGATCTCATTGCGAGTCACGTTAACAGTCACATCACCCTGACCCCACGATTGCAGGCCGCTGAAGATCACCCTGTTTCCGTCTTCCGTGTAGCTGAAATCGGCAAGCCGCAAGCTCCATTCCGTAGCAAGCCTTAAACCCTGGGGCCCGGCATCAGGATGGCCGCCTCCCTGGAGATAGAACGCATTGGAGTAATCACGACCATTGAACACCTGGTCCGCAAGCAGAAAGCTGACATTCACTTTGCCAATACTCTTTCCATTACCACCGACCTCAATGGCACCGATGCTGAAATTTCCGTCCATTGAGCCAAGAGTCAAGGCCAGAGCCGGTCGGTTTTGCCAGTCAGTCGCTACGTCGAGCCTCAGGTCGTTAATACGGTAGTCACCGGTGATGTCCCTAAGGGCAAGAACGTTTCCGTCATCCCTATAGAGAAAGGATGCTGAATGTATAATAGTCTCGCTATCGATCCGAAGGCCCTCCCCGGAGCGCCCGCCGGCGGTGATACCCACGCTGGATGAGAGATCATAGCTCCCGCCCAGGCTACCAAAACTGGGCAGCGGCTGGCCCGAGCCGGAATCATAAGATACGCCGTGGTTGAGCGGGTTGCCGCTGTAGCGAATTGCGCCAACCTCCCAATCACCGGTAACCCTGGGCGCATTCAGGGCCAGCGTATCGCCGACCACGTCCAGCGTTACCCCCAGCGCCTCCACGTTCATAGTGATATCATCCAGAAAAATTTCATTGCCGTTGGTGCGATACCCCAGGCGACCACCGGTCATGGTGTAGGCGGAGTCAAACGTATAGCCCTCCCCGCCAACGGAGCCACCCTGGCTGATGGTCAGATAACCCGCCAGAGAGTGATCGAAGAACATGCCCCCCATACTGACTCCGGGTGCACCGGCGAGGCGAATATCTCCAAACTCGATTCGTCGGTCCTCAACCAGGTAGTCGAGGTTGAGGGACGCATCTTCCCCAATATCGATCCGAACCAGATGAAATGCCTGACCTGAAGAATCAACCGCTGAACCGACGCGGAAACCTTCAAGGTGAATGCCGTTGCCATCGTCAAAGTACGATAACCGATCTGCGGCCAGGCCAAGTTCCAGCTCCATGGTCAACCCGCTCTGGCCACTGATGCTGGCCAGCGCAGAATCGTCCAGGCTTTTCATATCGGCAACCACTGACGGGGCGATGATCATCCAGACCAGCCCGCGGGCAATGACAGCAACTGGCTTGATTCTGTTTGAAGCACTCACAGCCCTCACCCCCTTCATGATTACGGATTACCTGCCGGGAACACGAGCAGGTTGCCTTCCATTACGACTTCCCCCCGCATATCTACAGAAAAAATGTCTGTCTGCTGAAAACCCGGATCGGTAGGGCGAGCTGTACTGCTGGCAGATATCTTGAATTGGACGTCGTTGAACCGGACGGTATTGGGCAACCCCAGCTCCAATACATCCCGATTGAACTGTTCTCCATCGCCGCCAAACCCCGAATCAACTTTGCGTACTCGCAGTGTCAGCCCCTCAAACGCGAAATTGCCGCGAATATCATCAAGAACCATCCAACCGCCATTTTCTTTGAGGCGATAGGCGAAGCGGGCACCGCACTTTTTGTCGCCATCGTCACAGCGGCCGAAATAGCTGTTTTCAACCGGACCACCCATTTCATTGATACTGATGTCACCAGACAGGTAGATTCCCCCCTGGCCCGAGATTCCTGAAAGAGCTTCATCACCGAGACGGGCGAGTTCCGCAAAAGCCGGTAAAGAATGAAGCGAAACCGTGAACGCGAGTAACATTGCGCGGAGGATGGCTTTCATTGGCTCAGATCCCTCGTTTTAATATTCAAATGCTGTATCAGCATTCCCTGTACACGGGCAGAGCCAAAATCACGGTCGCCAACACTGAAGTTCCCGATCCTTAGATTGCTGCGGAACTCCGGATTGGTGTAATAGGACTCGTAGAAATCCCAGGCTTCGGCATCGCTGCTACTTCTCAGGCCATCGGCTCCGATCTCGCCCGGTTGGGGACGCCGGATCGCAGCCACCTCCACCACAAAGTTGCCACTGCCATCAACATCGAAAAATATCGGCTGAAGCTGGTTACCAATCGCCAGCTCAAGCGCAAAATTGCTCATCAGAATACGCGAGCCACAACTGGAGCCGTCCTGTTCACAGGCGTTTATCGACAATTCCGGAGAATAAAAATTGAGCTTGAACTGGCCAACCATCTGGCGCCGATCGTTGTCGCCCCAGAGACGCAGATAGCTACCGTCGATGACAGCACTCTTTGCGTGAATATTGATGTTCGCAGACCGGTCGTCACCAACAGCCACGTTCATTTGCATACCGATATCCGCACGCTCCCCAATGTAGCCAGCCGTTGCCGGCCGACTTGAACAGGCCCCACTACCGAAAACGGCGCCAGAATCCATGCAATCGTAACCCTGTCCAGCAGCAACTTTGGAACTGGCGGCAAACTCCAGGACCGCCTTGTTGGCGACCCCGATGTCATTGCCATCAACCACATCGATTCGCCAGGGATTGAGAAGCCTCCCCAGGTTGACCGGCCCAAGGTTCTCGCCGAAATTACTATTGGCCCCAGAAATGTAGAGATGGTTCACCGTAATATCGACATCACGACCGTCTGTACTCTTTATGCCGCCAATTCGAAAAATCCTCGCCTGCTCGCCGGAGGCAGCGGGCTCATCAGTTCCATGGGAAAATTTGAAATTCTCCAGCACCAGGCCTATGCCGGCTCCATCTATCGCCGACATTTCAGTCTCCGAGAGACCCTGAAGTTCTGCCCCAACATGGACGGGCACCGCCAGAACTGCCCCCATCATAAGAAGCAAGCGCCCGGAGAAGGGTATCTGACCGAAACTGATCCATTTCATAAGAAGCTCCTCAGAAAAGACCTTTGCCGCGGTCAATGTATTCGGTGCGGTAACGCTGGGTGCCATAAAGGGCTTCGTTGAGATTCACCTCAGTAGCGCCATTAGGAATATTGAAAAAGGCACCTGAGGTTGCCCTGATGAAATCCTCGGGCGTAAAGTCTGCTTTCTTTACATCCTTCAGCCAATCGAGGTCTTTGGTCTGGAACGATATAAAAGCACCGTCGGCCGGCCCGGTGATACGTCGCTCGCCATTGATCTCACCGACCTCTCCTACCGGGAAGCTGTTATAGATATCGAGGTCGAAGCAGGAATCTATGCCAAGGACGAGGCAGTCCTCCGCGTAAACATAGATGTCACCGCCTGAACAGCTGAAAAAGGAACAATCCGGAACCTCGATTCGGGAACTCGACCCCCAGCCGATTAGGTTCTTTACCGACCAGCGGGTGAAGCCGCTTGCGCCTTCGAGAATGAACCGTTCGCCATCAGGAATACCGATGTATTCCGCCCTTACCGGATCAAGGGATCCGATGTTCGGGTCGCCCTCCGCACCGTATACCAATTCAGCCTTTGTGGATAACGGACTACCGCCCTCGAGCAGGGGGGTAAGAAGCACGATGATCTGGTCAAAGAAGTTACCGCTTGAACTGGCTTGGCTGAGGCCCTCACCCCGATCAATGATATCCACGTTGACATTGCCGGTCAGGGTTTCAATCTTGCCCGAGAGAACACCCATGGATTCACCAAATCCAAGCCGGAAACCGACCACTTCGTCAGTCTGTTCGTCGAATGCGAACTCCAGGAATGGATTCTGGATGGAGAAAGGAACAATCTCCCCCTCCCCATAGGCGCTTCCGTCAGACTTGCGCTGTTTTGGGGCTTTGGGATTAGCGTCGAAATAGGCCTGATTGTTTATGTAGCCAAGGGCGAAATCCTCGATGTAGACATCGGAGGTGCCGGGCTTCTCGCCTTCACGGTCGTAACGGCCCAGCTCCAGGACGTCCACGTTGGTCTGGATGTCAATATCCATGCCCAGGTTCACGCGTGTGTAGGCAGTATTATTGGCACTGTCGGGATGATACTGGCGGTCGACGGATACGAAGGCCTGACCAGTGACTTCCGACATCTGTTCATCGGTGATGGGGCGTAAATCGGCCTGGACTCCGGTAATGACCGCAGACAGGAGGGCAAGTAAAGATAATCGTTTACTCATAGCCATGTCTCACTGACGCCGTATTGTTTTTATTCACGGCGAATTAAAGATGACTGATGAGCGTCTCTGAGGCTGGCTTGATTTTGCTTTTATTGTTGGCCAGTTCTTTTGCGGAATATTAACGTTTGTTACGGATTGTCACTGTGCGCGACGTCATGGTTTTGAGATTTCTCAAATTCCGCGCATAAAAAAGCCCCGGCAGCGGATGCTGTCGGGGCTGTTTTATTTAGGAGCCTGACGATGACCTACTCTCACATGGGCAACGCCACACTACCATCGGCGCTGGTCTGTTTCACTTCTGAG
>NZ_CAJXKQ010000059.1 GCF_913055835.1 uncultured Marinobacter sp.
ATCCATGGTGGCAACGAATCCTATGCGGTTGGCAATGGCCGTATTATCGCCGATTTTGAGACTTATTCAGAGTCTCCTTAGAGCTTGGCCGGTCTAGTGGTTCAACGATTTTGGACAGGTCAGCAGTTTGATTAGATGCTTGAGACCGGTCAGAGAGTAAAAAATGGTTAGAGAATCACTAACAAGTGACTAAGGCTTTGCGCTCCGATTGAATGTTCGCTTTGCGACCATGGCTTCGGGCGGTAGTCGCGGCTTACCAGGAATTGAACCCGATATACTGGCGAGATTTACGGTGACCCGCGGATGACCAAGGAATCGACATGGAAAGCGACCAATTTGTCAGAGACTTTTCCGATGATTTCATGGATGCCTTCTCAACCTACAGTTGTAATCGTGTGGCACAGAAATTCGTCACTCCCTACCTGGTGGTTGGGGAGGCAGGCGAGAGTCAGGTTTTCCATTCGTTTCCGGAAATAAGTCGATACCTCCAAGCCTTTCTCGATGATTATGAGGCTAAAGGCTGCAAAAGATGCCACTACACGAATCTTGCGGTTTCGTGGTTTAAAATTACAATAATTCTGGTATTTAGAATGCCGAAATCTAGTGAATATTAAACCTTTTACTTTTTCGGTTTAAAAAATCGTGTATATTGGTATTATGAATACCGTTAAAAAGGCAAAATTAAACACGCTTTTGAGCTCGCAGCCCGCAGGCATCGTGCTGACGTCCTCATGGCTGGCCGGGCAAGGCTATAGCCTGGAACTGCAAAAGCAGTATCGAAAAAGCCAGTGGTTTGACTCGATCGGTACCGGAGCATTGGTGCGCCATGGTGATCCGGTAGACTATTTGGGCGGAGTTTATGCCCTGCAAACTCAGCTGGGTCTGACAGTGCATCCTGCGGGCAAAACCGCCTTGTCGATGCAGGGCAAGTCTCATTATCTCGAGCTGTCCGCAAAAAAAGCGCAACTCTTTGGCGGGGTCGATGACGCTTTGCCGTTGTGGTTCAAAAAACATGATTGGGGACTCAGCCTTGATTGCAAGCTGAGCTCGTTTCTGCCGCCCGAACTCGGGCTCGTTGAATACGCGCATAAGAGCTTTAAGGTCAAGATATCCTCACCCGCCCGGGCAGTGATGGAATGCCTGTATCTGGCACCCAAGGCACAGCCAATACTTGAAGTGTTCGAGCTGATGGAAGGGCTCAATAATTTGCGCCCCGCCGTTGTGCAAGCGCTCTTAGAGGGCTGTAACTCGGTCAAGGTGAAGCGGCTGTTTTTGTATCTGGCCGATAAGGCCGGTCATGACTGGATGGCGTATCTCAAATTAGACAAGGTGGATCTGGGCTCGGGTAAGCGCGCCATCGTGTCCGACGGTGTTTATGTCTCCAAATACCAGATTACCGTACCAAGGGAGCTGGAAAAGCACGTATGAACGAGACTTACAAAAAACAGGTCCAGTTGCTCTTAGCGGTCTTGCCAGAAGTGGCCAAAGAAGAATGCTTTGCCATGCATGGCGGCACGGCGATTAATTTGTTTGTCCGTGATATGCCGCGGCTCTCGGTGGATATTGATTTGACCTATATAGAGCTGAATACCCGGACGGAAGCACTGGCCGGGATAAACGCCGGATTACTTCGTGTCAAACAGCGCATCGGGGCACTGCGCCCGTCGATCCATGTTCAGCATAAGGAGGATGTGTGCAAGCTCCAACTTGAAGAGGGTGGGGTGACGATCAAGATCGAAGTGAATATGGTCGGCCGCGGTCTGCTGGGTCGCGTTGAAAAAATGCCGCTCTGCGATGCGGCGCAAGACGCATTCGATGCATTTTGCGCAATGCCAGTGGTGCCATTGGCGCAGCTTTATGGCGGTAAATTATGCGCCGCACTTGATCGCCAACATCCTAGGGATCTATTTGACGTCAAATTGCTGCTGGAAAACGAAGGCCTCAGTGATGAGATCAAGCGAGGTCTGTTATACGGGCTGATCTGTTCGAACAGACCGACCCATGAAATGCTGGATCCGAATTTGTTGGATCAGCGCGCCGCTTTTGAATACCAGTTTGAAGGGATGAGCGCTATCGCGTTCAGTTATGACGACTTTGAGGTGACGAGGCGGGCTTTAATCGAGCAGGTCAGATCTTGCTTTGATGATCAGGATAAGGCGTTTTTGTTAAGTCTTAACCGTTTGCGGCCTGACTGGTCTATTTATGATTATCAGGTGTTTCCCGCGGTGAAATGGAAGCTTCTTAACCTGGAGCGCTTTAAAAAAAACAGGCCGAATGAGTATGCTCAGCAGCTCCAAGCGCTGGACGATGTGTTGAAATCCTGAGGTCGGGCTTTTCTCACTTCGGAGACCATTGACTCGTTGTGTGCCGAACTCTTGGCGGTCTTCATCTTTCGTTGATGTTGGGAGATGATGCCAAACGAATGCAGGCACGGCGACGGCTTTTTCATTGCAGCTTCGACTCTATTCCGTAGCCTCGCATGCTGGCTGGCGTTATCGCCCAATCTGAATGTCCGCTTTGCGACCAAAGCGAGCGCCATCGCTAGATTCCGTGTCCTTTATATCTTCCGGCCTTATTAGGTGCAAAGGTCAGTTTGGAACCACCTCAATTTGTTCCCAGATTCATTTGGACACACCATGGACACAATTTGGCCACAGCCAAACAAAAAAGGCCTGCGTTTTCACGCAAGCCTTTGAAAATAATGGCGCGCCCGATAGGATTCGAACCTATGACCTTTGCCTCCGGAGGGCAACGCTCTATCCAGCTGAGCTACGGGCGCTTCGAGCTCGACGATGGCTCGCCGATTTCGAGTGCGCAATCTTACGTGCGAAGCAGGTCGCTGTCCAGCCCCTGAGGGCAAGTACTGTCATCAGTTCTGGGGCAGTACTTGCTCGAGAGTAATCATTACCAGGTTGTTGTCGTTGCTGAAGGTTACCTCGCCATCCTGGATGGTTACCTGGAAGGTCATGGACCGGTTCGCGAGGGCGGCCAGGGCCTCAGTGCTGTCGCCCGGCAGGTGAATAATGGTGAGATTGTCGAAACGTTCCAGCTTGCCATGATGTTTGTCCCACCAGACGGGGAAGGCGCGGTCGCCATAGGTGTACAGGATCACTTTGTCTGCCCGGTTGCTGGCTTTTCTCAGTCGATCCTCTTCCGGCAGGCCCAGTTCTATCCATACCTCAATCTCGCCGGTCAGGTCTTTCTGCCAAAGCTCGGGTTCGTCATCGGTGCTCAGCCCCTTGGTGAATTCCAGGGTCTCGCTGGCGTTCAGGGCAAAGGCGAGCAGCCGGATCATCATTCGCTGGTCGGTTTCTGACGGATGTTGGGCCACAGTCAGATGATGATCCGCGTAGTAGTGACGGTCCATGTCGGCAATGTTGAGCGTCGCCTTGTGGATGGTTGCTTTGAGCGCCATGGGCTTCCTGCATTGGTATCTATGTGGTGGTTTGGGCTAGTGTAATGCAATTCTTTCCCGGGTGAGTGTAAGCGCATGCCGATGTTGCGTGGTTTTCTGGTTCTGGTGCTGTTTTTTATTCTTGGCGAGTCTGTGCGCCTGCTTCTGGCGTTGCCGGTGAGTGGCGGCGTGCTGGGTATGGTGGTCATTACGTTTACCCTGATGGTTAAAGGCAGTGTCAGTGATGATCTGGCCCGGGCCAGCCAGGGGCTGATTGCGGTGCTTGTACTCCTGATCATGCCGGGGGTTGTGGGGGTGTTTTTCACGGCGGACCAGTTCTCGGGCCAGTGGCTGGCGGTTGCGGCGGCGCTGTTGGTGGGCACCTTCCTGAGTGTTCTGACGACTTTGCTGTTAATGAAGGCTGTGACCGCCAGTGGAGTGAGCGATCGTGAGTGAATTTTTTGCCCGCTTCCAGGCGTTACCGGACACGCTTGCCGACACTCCAATCCTGGCGATCGGTTTGACGCTTGGTGCTTTCTTCGCCGGCAACTGGCTGTTCTCCCGCATTGGTCGCCCTCTGTGGCTTCCGCCGGTGGTCCTCTCGGCGTGCCTGTTGTCCGGTGTTATCGCAGTGTTGGCGGTGGATTACCAGGATTACCAGCAAGGCGCGCGCTGGCTGACGGTATTGCTGGGGCCGGCAACCGTCGCCCTCGGGATTCCCTTGTACCAACAGATGCACCATATCCGTGCCATGTGGCGCCCGATTGTGGTCACCCTGCCGATTGCCGCCACCATGGCGGCGGTTTACGCCGTGTTGATTGGTTGGGCGTTGGGGGCGACGCCGGAGGTGCTGGCCTCGCTGGCACCCAAGTCGGTGACGGCACCTATTGCCATCGGAATAACCGAGCAGTTGGGTGGTTCGGTGCCCCTGATGATGGGCGGGCTTCTGATCACCGGCGTGGTGGCAACCCTCTTCGTTGACCTGCTTGCGCGGCTTTTGCCCATAAAAGACGAGCGAATTCTGGGCTTTGCCCTGGGTCTGAATGGCCATGCCATTGGCACCGCCCGGGCGTTTGAAATCAGTCACACCGCCGGTGCGTTTGCGTCTCTGGGCATGGGGCTTACCGGCGTGTTCACCGCGCTGATGCTGCCACTGGTTTTCCGGCTGTAAGACTGCGCCAAATCAGGTCATTCACCTGGCGTATAGCCCCTTGTCGTAATTTCGATTGCCCTAAGTGTTTTCCGAGACTAGCTTGTTGGCCAGGCATTCGGCGCCGTTCTGCGCCGATGTTCCGTGAAAATTCCTAAAACAGCGACGGAAAACGCGATGAAAAAACTGATTGCAGCATTTGTCGGTTCCATGGCCCTGGCATCGGCACCGGTAGCCCTCTCTGCCGAGGCGACCAAGGAACTGAAGATGGCGTACGACGCCGACCCCGTGACCCTCGATATTCATGAGCAGCTGTCTGGCGGCATCCTTCAACTGTCCCATATGACCTTCGATCCGCTGCTGCGCTGGACCAAGGATCTTGGCTTTGAGCCGCGACTGGCAGAGAGCTGGGAGCGGATTGACGAAAACACCATGCGCTTCAAACTGCGTGAGGGCGTTAAGTTCCATTCCGGCAACGAGCTGACGACCGCCGATGTGAAGTTCACCTTCGATCGCCTGAAGCAGAGCCAGGATTTCAAGGCCATCTTCAAGCCCTTCAGCGGCATCAACATCATTGATGATTACACGTTCGAGCTGGTCACCAGCGAGCCCTATCCGCTGCTGCTGAACACCGCCACCTATATTTTCCCGTTCGACAGCGAGTTCTACAGCGGCCAGACCGAAGACGGCAAGGACAAGAGCGCCATCCTCAAGCATGGCAACTCCTTCGCGTCCGAGAATCTGTCGGGTACCGGTCCGTATACCGTGACTGAGCGCAAGCAGGGTGTGCGCGTCGAGTTCGAACGCTTTGACGACTACTGGGATACCGAGTCTCCGGGTAACGTCGGCAAGATCGTGCTCACTCCGATCAAGGAGAACAACACCCGCGTTTCTGCCCTGCTGTCTGGTGGCGTCGACTTCATCGCGCCGGTTCCGCCCAATGATCTGGAGCGTATCCGCAACGACAAGAACGCCAACCTGGTCACCATGAGCGGTACCCGCATCATCCTGTTCCACATGAACCAGGAGCGTGTGGAAGCTTTCAAGAACCCGAAGGTTCGCCAGGCAATCTCCTATGCGGTCAATCAGGAAGGCATTGCAGCCAAGATCATGAAGGGTTTCGCAACCCCGGCCGCCCAGATGTCCCCAGAAGGCTACCAGGGTTATAACGAGTCTCTGAAACCGCGCTTCGATGTGGCCAAGGCCCAGCAACTGATGAAGGAAGCCGGTTATGAGGATGGCTTCACCATCACCATGATGGCGCCGAACAACCGCTACGTGAACGACGACAAGATCGCTCAGGCAGTGGCCGCCATGCTGGCGCGCATCAACATCAAGGTGGA
>NZ_CAJXKQ010000060.1 GCF_913055835.1 uncultured Marinobacter sp.
CAATGCCGCCTGCGGCAAAAGGGCAAGGCTCATCCCGCGGCCAAATCGGGAAACACCGACGCGCCGCTTTGGGGAAATTCACAGGTCTGGTCTGTGCACCACGGTGCAGGGTTTTGTTCGCCCCCGTTTCAGGGGCAACTCCGCCCGGTGGAGACACCGCACCCGCACGCCACCCTGCAGTTCGCTCGCGAGAGCAGATGAGGTACGCATGCAAGGTTCTTCCACGTTCATCAAACGCGCTTTCAAGAAGATCGCCCTGGGCGCCAGCGTCGTTCTGGCGTCCTCTGCCGTATTTGCGCCACTGGCCCAGGCCGGTGACTACCCCTACCCCTACCAGCAGCACAGATCCATGACCGATGGCAGCGCCTGGTGGCGCCGGGATGTGGTCGGGGGAACGCCGCACATCATCATCGATATCAGCGAACAACGCGCATACTTCTACAAAGGCGGGCGCCTGGCCGGGATCTCTCCGGTAGCCACCGGCATTGCCGGTTACCGGACACCGACCGGCAGCTTCCGGGTATCGGAAAAAAATATTGATCACCGATCGAATCTGTTTGGGCACTATGTGGATCGAGCGGGTTATGTGCGCAAATCGAGCGTCGATGTGCGTAAAGACAAGCGCCCGCCGGGCACCATCTTCCGTGGCGCCTCCATGGATTTCTTTATGCGGATCAATGGCGCGGTGGGCATGCACGCGGGCAAGGTGACCGGTCGCCCGGAATCCCACGGCTGTATTCGCCTACCGTGGCATATGGCAAAGATCTTCTATGAGAACGCGCCTATGGGCACCAAAGTCACGGTTCGTCAGTAACACTGGGTCAACCAATAAAAAGGGCAGCTTTCGCTCACTGCTGTCCCACAGTTTGACAGTCATGAGACCAGCCTCATTTGAGGCTGGTCTTTTTGATTCGGTGGAGGGTTCGGGTTCAATATTTCTGCCAGCGCTCGTCTCTCAAACAAGTTTAGCTGCAGCACCCTCAACATCCTCTGTACTGTCCAACCTTGCTTGGCGCTATGGCGTGCATACGCGACCAGCAGGTAGACAATCAGTGCAATCCATATCTGCGTCAGCACAGCGTTTCTTGATGTGCCAACAAAGGCTTTGATCTTGAGGTTTTGCTTGATGGCCTTGAAGAACAGCTCGACCTTCCAGCGATCCTTATAAATGGCTGCAATAGTGGCTGCTGACAGTCTTAGATTGTTGGTCAAGAATTCATATCGCTTGCTCGTTTCGGGGTCACGATAACCAATTCGGCGTAGTCGGGGCGCTCCACGCTTGATGGCGTGTGCGCTACTGAGTTCGATAATCTGGTCGCTGGTGACACCGGTCTGCTTATCAACCGTTTTGCGCTCAAGAACACGGTAGACGGCCTTGGCCCGGAGGCGGGTTACAAAGCTAACCCGTTGTTTTGTAAGGCTTCCGAACCACTGATAGTCCACATAGCCCTTATCAAAGGCGACGATGCTTCCTTTGGGGAAAGAGAACTTTCGCCCCTCAACCATGTCATTTTCATTGCCGTCACTCAGGGCAACAAACTCTGGAATATCGGTCGAGTGGTTCAGGCCAACGCTGAGCTTTACGTTGGCTGCATCATCGCGATGGGCAGCCCAGGGAAAGACTTTCAACGACAGCTCCAAGGCGCTGGCATCCAGTGAGTAGAGTGGGTTTTTGAAGCGAAACTTGTGCTTTCCTGGCTGATTCTTACAGCGCCCCAGAAGCTTATAGAACAAGGCCTCATATAGTTCAGCTGGCTGCTTTTCGTTTAACCGAGCCAATGTCGTTCGAGCAATGGGTTGGGCCCCCAGGTGATACAGCTTGTGCTGCTGGGCCTCAAGGTTGGATTGGATATCCCGCAGGCTTTGTCGTCCAGAGAGCTGGGACATCGCCATGCCGATAAACTGATCCCAGCGACTGGCAGAGCGCAGTTTTTGGCCAACATGGTGCTGCTTGGCCAGAGACTCAAAGTCATGTCTCGAAAGTGGCTTAAGCAGTTGGTGAAAAGCGGTGTTATGATGTGACAAAGCCTGAACCTCCCTGATTACGTTGTTTTCTTCGCAGAATCATTGTAACCAGATTGGTTCAGGCTTTTTCAGTTATCCCAAACTGTGGGACAGCAGTGCGGTGTCATCCGCTTTTTAACCTACAACAGTGCCACCAGCTATTTCATGTGGAAAGGCGTCCTGATGGGTTTCGACTTCGACCTGGCCAAGCAATTTGCGGAAGAGCACGACCTGGCGCTGCAGGTGATTGTAGTTCCACAGAGCGACTCCCTGATCGACTGGCTGAAATCCGGCAAGGGTGATTTCGCCGGAGCGGCGACCACGATTACCGAAGAGCGAAAAAAAATAGGCGCGGATTTCACGATTCCCTACATCGAGATTCCGCAGCAAATAATCAGCAACCGTCGAGATGCGAAAATACGCGACATCCAGGATCTGAATGGTCGCACGCTGATGCTTCGCGCAAATTCTGCGTTTCGGGAATCTGCCGAAGCACTACAAAGCGAGGGGATCAATGTAAAAATCATCACTGCGGATCCAGAGATCAGTTACGAGAGAATCGTCAATATGGTAGCGGACGGCCGTGTCGATGCGACCATTGTTGACGCCAACACCGCTGAAACTGGCGCCGCGCTGCGCAATGAACTGGTCATCGGCCCAGTGGTAACCGATCCGTTACCACAGGGTTGGATGGTCACGAAGGGCAATCGGTCGCTGCGAACAAAACTAGACGCGTTCCTTCGGGAATTCAGGGACTCCAAAGCCTACGCACGCAAGGTCAACATCTATTACAAGCCGAATGCCAATTACAACAAGAAGCTTGTCGAGCACATCAAACCCGGTCATGACCTTTCACCTTTTGACGGTCTGGTAAAAAAATCCGCCAGGGAGTACGCATTCGATTGGCGCCTGATTGTTGCGCAAATGTGGCAGGAAAGCAGTTTTAATCCCAAGGCAGAATCTCCAGTTGGCGCCCAGGGATTGCTTCAGGTTATGCCGAGGACGGCGCAGGATATGGGCTATTCGCCCCCGCTGTTTGAGCCGCGACGTGCGATCGGCGCCGGCGTCAAGTATCTGGACTGGGTGCGAAAAAAGTTTGAAACAGACAATCTGGAAAACAAGCTCTGGTTTTCCCTTGCCTCCTACAATGCCGGCATCGGCCATCTGTACGACGCCAGAAGACTCGCAAAGCAACTGGGTCTCGACCCCGACATCTGGTTTGGGAATGTAGAAGTAGCCATGCTCAAACTGTCCGAGCCGCGCTATTTCAACAAGGCGCGCTACGGGTATGTGCGTGGCGCAGAGCCAGTGGAATACGTGCGCAATATCCGTCAACTCTATCTCGCCTACACCGACATCAAGCCCGGGGACATAAGCAATCGCAGGCCCATCGACAAAGAAAATCATCTGCTTGCCATGCAGCCGGCGTCAATGACACTTTGCCATAAGCGCCACTGGACGCCACCAAGCGATGCGTCTCTGGTACGACTTCCCATGAACATTCTGCGCCTGTCACAGGAGGTTTTCTGCTCGCCGCCCCAAAGCCGGAACCGGTAACAATCGTCGCATACGCCGGCGCATGGCCGATAACTA